>NZ_UESZ01000001.1:632371-1264742 GCF_900108585.1 Branchiibius hedensis | reverse complement strand
ACCATCGTCGCGGTCACGTACGACGGTGGGGTGCTGATCGCGGGCGACCGCCGCGCCACGATGGGCAACCTGATCGCCAATCACGACATGACCAAGGTCTACGCCGCCGACGACTACTCCGCGGTCGGTATCGCCGGAACGGCGGGCGTCGCGATCGAGCTCGTCCGGTTGTTCCAGGTGGAGTTGGAGCACTACGAGAAGATCGAGGGCGCGCTGCTGTCCTTGGACGGCAAGGCCAACCGGTTGGCCACGATGATCCGGGGCAACCTGGGCATGGCCATGCAGGGCCTGTCCGTGGTGCCGCTGTTCGCCGGATTCGACCTGGACACCTCGGTGGGCCGGATCTTCTCCTACGACGTGACCGGTGGCTGCTACGAGGAGCACGACCATCACAGCGTCGGTTCCGGATCGTTGTTCGCCCGCGGTGCCTTGAAGAAGTTGTGGCGCCCCGGTCTGGAGGAAGCCCAGGCAGTGCGCGTGACCGTCGAAGCGTTGTACGACGCGGCCGATGACGACTCCGCGACCGGTGGACCCGACCTGGGGCGGCGGATCTTCCCCACCCTGGCGGTGCTGGACGCCAACGGTGTCCGATTCCTGACCACCGACCAGTTGGAATCGGTGGTCGAGGACGTTGTCGGCGCCCGTCGCGCGCAAGGAGGTGGCAACTCATGAGCATGCCGTTCTACGTCTCACCCGAGCAATTGATGAAGGACCGGGCCGACTTCGCCCGTAAGGGCATCGCCCGGGGCCGGTCCGTGGTTGTCGTCGCGTACGACGGGGGGATCGCCTTCGTCGCGGAGAACCCCAGCCGCGCATTGCACAAGATCAGCGAGATCTACGACCGGATCGCGTTCGCCGCGGTCGGTCGCTACAACGAGTTCGAGAATCTGCGGGTGGCCGGTGTGCGCTACGCCGACATGCGTGGTTACTCCTACGACCGGGCCGACGTCACCGCACGCGGCCTGGCCAACGCCTACGCCCAGACCCTCGGCGCGGTGTTCACCCAGGAGTCCAAGCCCTACGAGATCGAACTCGTCGTCGCCGAGGTCGGCCGGACTCCGGACGCGGACCAGATCTACCGGTTGACCTACGACGGATCGGTCAGCGACGAACGCGGCTTCGTCGCGATGGGCGGTGCGGCCGAGCGGATCAGCACCGGTCTGGAGCAAGACTGGAGCAGCGGGCAGGACCTGGGCTCGGTACTACGGCTCACCGTGCGACTGCTGGGTGGGGAGGACGAGAACGGATCCCCGCGGGTCCTGGGTGCCGACCAACTGGAGGTCGCCGTCCTCGATCGGCACCGGGAACGCCGGTTGTTCCGCCGGTTGACCGGGCCGCTACTCGAAGCGCTGCTCAACCCCGCAGACCCCACGCACGACGTACCAGCGACCGACGAACCGCACGGCGGCGCGCGCGACACCCTCAGCGAACCGGAATAACACCGGGCGCGAGCACCGGCAGCCGCAAACCGTTTCGAGGCTGTCGGTGTCGAGAGGCATAATGACGCAGTAGTTAGCCTGGCAAAGAAGTTGTCCGGCGACTCATCACCCTCCGCATGATCTGCTGGGGGAGAAGTGGGGGCTGCTCGCCGATGCCGGATCACCAACCTGCCGTTGCACCACCGCCTGCTACCCAGCACACCTGGACTGCATTGGTCCGTCTGCTGCCCTACCTGCGGCCCTACCGCGCCCGCTGGATCGCCATGTTCGTCGCGGCCGTCCTCAGCCTCATCGCGACCATCGGGATCCCGTTGATCACCAAGGCGGTCATCGACGGTCCTATCGCGCATCAGGACCGCCGCGGTTTATGGGTGCTCGGCAGCGCAGCGGTGGCCTTCGGGATCCTCGAGGCCACCTTGTGGTTCGTTCGTCGGTGGCTGGTCTCACGGGCGACGTTGGGTGCGGAGACCGGGATCCGCAAGGATCTCTACGCCCGGCTTCAGGTGCTGCCGATGTCATTCCACAGCCAGTGGCAGTCGGGGCAGTTGTTGTCGCGGATGATGAACGACCTGGCCACGGTGCGCCGGCTGCTCGGCTTCGGTTTCACCTTCCTGGTGCTCAACATCATCCAGATCATCATCGTCAGCGGCATTCTGCTGGCGATGTACTGGCCGTTGGGCGTCCTGGTCATCGTGTGCGTCGTGCCGATCGTCGCGGTCATCTGGCATTTCCAGCGTGAGTTCATCCGGCTGTCGCGGGCGGCACAGGACCAGGCCGGCCACGTGGCCACCACGGTTGAAGAAGCCGCGCTCGGGAACCGGGTGATCAAGTCCTTCGGGCGGGAGGAGCACATCTTCGAGCGCTTCGATCAGCGCGCGACGGACCTCTACGGGATCCAGTTGGAGAAGGTGAAGCTCCAGGCGAAGTTCTGGACGCTGCTGGAAGTCATCCCGACCTTGAGCCTGATTGCGGTGCTCGGGCTGGGTGCGGCGGCTGCGGGTCAGCACCGGCTGACGTTGGGCACCCTGGTCGCCTTCATCACCTTGATGCTGTCGCTGGTGTGGCCGATCTCCTCGCTGGGCTTCCTGTTGTCGATGGCTCAGGAGGCAATGACTGCCTCCACCCGCATCGTGGAGATCTTCGATGCGCCGATGGAGATCACCGACGGCACCTCCGGACACCAACCCAGCACCGGTCACCTGCAGTTGATCGATGTCGGGTTCCGCTTCGCCGACACCCCAGCCGACGGCGACTGGGCCCTGCGGCACGTCAACCTGGACGTGGCGCCGGGGGAGACGGTGGCATTGGTCGGATCCACCGGGTCCGGCAAATCCATTCTCACCGCGTTGATTCCGCGGCTGCACGACGTCAGCGAGGGGTCGATCCGGATCGACGGGGTCGACATCCGCGACATGAGCCTGCCGGACCTGCGCAGCACTGTGGCGACGGCGTTCGAGGACCCGACACTGTTCTCGATGTCGGTGCTGGAGAACCTCACCCTGGGTAACCCCGGCGCCGATCCGGAGCACGTGCAAGAAGCGATCGAGGTCGCGCAGGCGCACTTCGTGCACGACCTGCCGTACGGGCTCGACACCCGCATCGGCGAGCAAGGCATGAGTCTGTCCGGTGGTCAGCGCCAGCGGCTGTCGCTGGCTCGCGCGGTGCTCACCCGCCCGCGGGTGCTCGTGCTGGACGACACGTTGTCCGCACTCGACGTACACACCGAGGCCAAGGTGGAGGAGGCGCTGAGCAGGGTCCTACATGACGTCACCGGCATCGTCGTCGCGCACCGGGCCTCGACCGTCCTGTTGGCGGACAAGGTCGCACTGCTCGAACGCGGCACCATCACCCACGTGGGCACCCACCGCGACCTACTCGAGAGCGTCCCCTCCTACCGGTTCCTGCTCAGCGCGCAGCTGGGTGAGGACGTCGATCACGACGAATTCGCCGAGGTGCTTTCGTGACGACGACTGCTGAGAACACACCCGCCGCGGAGGCCACCTGGCGGGGCCGCTTCGAGGAGCGCCCCGACCAGACACCGATCGACGAGAGCATTCCGCGCCGTCGCGAGGCGCGCGAGTTGCTCTGGTCGCTGCTGCGGCCCTACCGGTGGCTGATCGGCGTGCTCGCACTGGTCGTCATCGTGGAGAACGCCGCGCGGCTATCGGTCCCGATCCTGGTGCAGCGGGGCATCGACCACGGGGTCCCACCGCTGCTGCGCGACGGCAGCGCCGGCCCACTGCTGCAGATCGTGGCCGTGCTCTGCGCCGTGGTGACGGTCCAGGCGATCGCCCGGATGTTCTTCCTGCGCCGCTCCGGCTACATCGGCCAGAACGTGTTGCTCGATCTGCGGCGCCGGGTCTTCCGGCACTTCCAGGCCCTCGACGTCGCGTTCCACGACCGGTACACCTCAGGGCGGGTGGTGTCGCGGTCCACCAACGATGTCGAGGCCATCCAGGAAATGCTGGAGAACGGTTTCGACGGGCTGATCACCGCGGTGCTCACCCTGATCGGCACGGCGGTCCTGCTGATTGTGCTGGACGTAAAGCTGGGTCTGATGTGTCTGATCAGCTTCCCGTTCCTGGTCGTGCTGGCGATGTGGTTCCGGCGCGAGTCCGCGATCACCTACCGCCAGGTGCGCGAGAACGCCGCCCTGGTCATCGTCCAATTCGTCGAGACCATGACCGGCATCCAGGCCGTGCAGGCCTACCGCCGCCAGGGCCGCAACCAGGAGAGCTTCGACGACGTCGCCGATCGCTACCGGATCGTCAACGAGCGGACCTTCCGGCTGGTCGCGATCTTCATGCCGTCGGTGAAGCTGGTCGGCAACCTCACCACCGGGATGGTGCTGCTGTACGGCGGGTACCGGGTGCTCGAGGGCGACATGACCGTCGGTGTGCTGACCGCGTTCCTGCTCTACCTGCGGATGTTCTTCGAACCGATGCAGGAGATCACCCAGTTCTACAACAGCTTCCAATCCGCCTCGTCCGCCCTGGAAAAACTGGCCGGCGTGCTCGCCGAAGCACCAGCCATCCAGAACCCGTCCGACCCGGTGCGCCCGGAAAACGTCCGGGGTGCAGTCGATTTCGACCACGTGCAGTTCGAGTACGTCGATGGGCGACCTGTCCTGCCCGGTCTGGATCTGCATATTCCGGCGGGGCAGACGGTGGCCCTGGTCGGCACGACCGGGGCGGGAAAGACGACCATCGCCAAGCTGATGGCCCGTTTCTACGATCCGAGCAACGGCACCGTCCGCCTCGATGGGGTCGACCTGCGCGATATGGCGCAGGAAGAGTTGCGCCAGCACGTGGTGATGGTGACCCAGGAGAACTTCCAGTTCGAGGGCAGCATCGCCGACAACATCCGGTTCGGACGGCCCGGGGCGAGCGATGAGCAGGTGCGCGCGGCCGCGACAGCCGTCGGCGCCGACCGCTTCATCGAGGCGTTGCCGGAGGGCTACGACACCAGTGTGGCCAAACGCGGCGGTCGCCTGTCCGCGGGTCAGCGGCAGCTGGTCGCCTTCGCTCGGGCCTTCCTCGCCGACCCGGCGGTGCTGATCCTGGATGAGGCGACCTCATCCCTGGACATCCCCAGTGAGCGACTCGTGCAGCGGGCGCTGGAGACGGTGTTGGCCGATCGGACCGCGCTGATCATCGCGCACCGGTTGTCAACGGTCGAGGTCGCCGACCGGGTGCTGGTGCTGGAGCACGGCCGGATCCTGCAGGACGGTTCCCCGGCGGAGTTGGTCGCCAACGGCGAGGGAGAGTACGCCGCCCTGCACGACGCGTGGGTATCCTCACTGGCCTGATGGCCAGCTATCTGACCCTTCCCGCGGGGTGCGAACTGGCGGCCGAGACCGAGGTGCGCCGATCCCGGTTCTTGGCTGTCGTGACCCGGGTGGGAGATGAGCCGGCCGCTCGCGCGGTCATCGCGGGTCGCCGCTCGACGTACCCGGATGCTCGGCACCATTGCAGCGCCTTCGTCCTCGGCCCGGATCCGCGCACCGAGCGCAGTAACGACGACGGCGAACCCTCCGGGACCGCCGGAGCGCCGATGCTGCAGGTGCTGCGCAGTGCGGGACTCTCGGACGTCGTCGCAGTGGTGACTCGCTACTTCGGGGGCACCCTGCTGGGCACGGGTGGTCTGGCGCGGGCCTACGCGGACGCCGTGCAGGCGGCTCTGGACAGCGACACCCGGCGCGTGCGACGAGAACCGGTGGAGCTGTTCGACCTCGCGGTGCCGCACAGCGACGCGGGGCGGGTTGAAGCAGGCCTGCGAACGGCGACCCTCGACCACGCCGACCTGCAGGTGCTGGGCACCAGCTACCAGGACGAAGCGATCCTGCACCTGGCGGTCGGCCCGGCCAGTGCTGAGCACTTGCCGCAGGTGGTGGCCGGACTGACCGCCGGAGCACTCACCGCGACACCGACGGGCCAGAATTGGATCGACCTGCCGGTGTCATGAGCGGCCGGCGAGCAACTGTCGTTCGTCGTCGGGGGAGACCCCGGCCCGACGCACCCGGCCGGGTCCGGTCTGCAGTTCCCAGGCCAAGACGTCAGCGATGGTGTGCGACCACGGGCGGGTGTGCAGACCCGCAGCAGCGGCTTCCTCGGCTCGACGCCCGAGCATGCCCGCGTAATCGTCGGGTAGCCAGATCGGCAGCGATCGCGGTCCGGACCAGGCCGCGACGCCGTGCTCGGTGAGCCATGTCGGCGCGGCGGCGACCACCGGACCCGAGTGGCCCGTGACCGATCGAACCGTCGTCAGGTGGTCCGCGAAGGACGTGGCGGGACCCGCTGCGTCGAAGGTGCCCGCCAGCGCCGCTTCCGCGGCCGCGACCAGCCAGTCCGCCAGGTCGCGCACGTCGATCCACTGCACCGGCTGGTTCGGTGCATCAGGGATCAGCACGGCACCGTCGTCGGTGGCGGGATGGGCGAACCGCAACGGCCAGTAGCCCGTTCGGTCCGTGCTGTCGCCCGGCCCGGCAATCAACCCACTGCGGGCGATGAAACAGCGGTCCTGTCCCATTCGGTCCCGGATCAGCTGCTCGCAGCGGACTTTCGCCTCGCCGTACTGCTCATCGCTGTAGTCACCGATCAGGGCCGGCAACAACGGGGACGTCTCATCACCACCGGGCACTGACTGATCGGCGTACACCGAGCACGACGACACGAACAGCCAATGCCCCACCCGGTCGGCGAGCGCGTCCAGCGCGGTGGTGACCAGCGCCGGGTCACGCGCGACGTCGATGACCGCATCGAACCGCCCCGCCGGGTACGCCTCGACCCGGCTCCGGTCCCCGCGGACGAACCTGACTCCCGACGGCGGTGGTCCCGATCGGGCGCGGGCCATGGTGGTGATCGTGTGACCTCGCGTCACAGCCGTGCGCACGACCTGTGCGCCGAGCCACGCCGTACCGCCCAACACCAACAGGTCCATCCCGCCAGCCAACCAGGCGGGGAGCAGCAGCGCGACTACTGTTGGTGTATGGACCGTCGGATCTTCGGGATCGAGAACGAGTACGGCGTGACGTGCACCTTCGAGGGGCAACGTCGGCTCACGCCGGACGAGGTCGCGCGCTATCTGTTCCGCAAGGTCGTTTCCTGGGGACGATCCAGCAACGTGTTCCTGTCCAACGGTTCACGGCTCTACCTCGACGTCGGTAGCCACCCCGAATACGCCACGCCCGAATGCGATGACGTTCGCGAAGCGGTCATCCATGACAAGGCCGGTGAGCGGATCGTCGAGGGCTTGGTCGAGGACGCGCAGTTGCGCCTGGCCGAGGAGGGCATCGAGGGACAGATCTACGTCTTCAAGAACAACACCGACTCGGCGGGCAACTCCTACGGCTGCCACGAGAACTACCTCGTGGGGCGGCAGGGGGAGTTCCAGCGGATCTCCGATCACCTGATCCCGTTTCTTGTCAGCCGCCAAATCACTTGCGGCGCAGGCAAAATCGCGCTCCTGGGGCACCGCCCGACGTACTGCGTCAGTCAACGCGCCGACCACATCTGGGAGGGCGTATCCAGTGCCACCACCCGGTCGCGGCCGATCATCAACACGCGCGACGAGCCGCACGCGGACGCCGAGCGCTACCGCCGGCTGCACGTCATCGTCGGTGACAGCAACATGAGCGAGACCACCACGATGCTCAAACTGGGCTCCGCGGATCTGGTGCTGCGGATGATCGAGGAGGGTGTCGCGCTGCGCGACCTCAGCCTGGAGAACCCGATCCGCGCGATCCGCGACATCAGCCATGACATCACCGGGCGCAGCCCGGTCCGGCTGGCCAACGGCAAGGAGATGTCGGCGCTGCAGATCCAGACCGAGTATTTCGACCGGGCCAAGGCGTTCGTCGACCAGCGCGGTCTGGTCGATGCGCAGACCAAGCGGGTCATGGACCTGTGGGAGCGCACGCTGCACGCCGTCGAGTCCGGCAACCTCGCCCTGGTGGACACGGAGATCGACTGGGTCATCAAACACACCCTGTTGGATCGGTACGCCGCCAAGCACGGGCTGTCTCTCGATGACCCCCGGATGCTGCAGTTGGACCTCACCTATCACGACATCAACCGCCGTCGGGGGCTGTTCTACCTGCTGCAGCGCAGTGGTCGGGCGGCCCGGGTCAGCACCGACGTGGAGGTTTTCGAGGCCAAGACCCGCCCGCCGCAGACGACCCGGGCCAAACTGCGCGGGGACTTCATCCGCGCAGCGCAGGCGGGTCGACGGGATTTCACCGTCGACTGGGTGCATCTGAAGTTGAACGACCAGGCTCAACGCACGGTGCTCGTCAAGGACCCCTTCGTCGCGGTGGACGCCCGGGTGCAGCGGCTGATTGACGGTATGTGAACCGCTCCTAAGTAACCGGGTTATGGTGAGCCGACCATTCCCCGCTCAACATTGAGGTTTGCATTCGTGCGCCGCACTCTGCGCCTGGCCGCCGCCGGCACCCTGCCCCTGCTCCTGCTCACCGCCTGCGGGAGCGACAGTTCCAGTTCCTCCTCGGCGAGCGGCGCCAAGTCTTCGACCGCGACCTGCACCGCGCCGCCGACCGCGTCGGCTGCTGAGGTGTCCAGCCTGTCGACGGTCACCGTCGACACCAAGGACGCCAAGAAGCCGGTGGTGACTCTGGCGAAGAAGCCGTTCAAGGTCGCCAAGACCGAGACCAAGGTGCTCAAAGCAGGCACCGGTGCAACCCTGACCAACAAAGACCTGGCCACGGTGAACTACACGTTGGTCAACGGCACCTCCGGCAAGGAAGCCGCCAACACGTTCGCCAGCAAGTCGGTGGTCTTCGACCTGACCGACACCACCTTGGTCAAGGGGCTGTCCAAGGCCCTCATCGGGCAGAAGGTCGGCAGCACCCTGACCATCGCGGTGCCGCCCAGCGAGGCGTTCGGCTGCGACGGACAGACCAGTCTGGGGATCACCGAGAACGACACGATGGTCTTCTACATGGACATCATCAGCGCCACCCAACCGCTGACGGAGGCGACCGGCACCCCGGTGGCACCGAAGGCGGGCCTGCCGACCGTGAGCGTCCCCGCCGGTAAGGGCAAGGAAGCCACGATCACGATGCCGAACGCCAACCCACCCTCGACGTTGGTCAGCCAGGACCTGATCACCGGCAAGGGCGCCAAGGTGGCCGAGGGTGACACGGTGATGGTCAGCTACACCGGCGTGATCTGGGCCAACGGCAAGAAGGGCACGGCGTTCGACTCCACCGCCAAGCAGGGTGGCCAGCCGACGACCTTCCAGCTGGCTCCCGGTCAGTTGATCAACGGCTGGGTCAAGGGCCTGGTCGGCAAAACCGTGGGCAGCCGGGTGCTGCTGGTCGTGCCCCCGGCCGACGGCTACGGCACCGCCGGCAACACCCAGGCCAGCATCAAGGGCACCGACACCCTGGTGTTCGTTGTCGACATCCTCGCCATCACCTGATCCGCGACTCGTTAAGGAGCACTCCATGGCCCACGACCCCAACGTCAAACCGGAGATCGACTTCCCCGGCGACCAGCCGCCGACCGACCTGGTCATCGAAGACATCACCGTTGGTGACGGCCGCGAGGCCCAGGCGGGCGACACCATCCAGGCGCACTACGTCGGCGTCGCCTGGTCCACCGGCGAGGAGTTCGACTCCTCCTGGAACCGCGGCGCGCCGCTGCGCTTCCAGGTCGGTGTCGGTCAGGTCATCCAGGGCTGGGACACCGGCATCCTGGGGATGAAGGTGGGTGGCCGCCGCAAGCTGACGATCCCTGCCGACCTGGCGTACGGCGATCGCGGGGCTGGCAACGCCATCGGCCCGGGGGAGACCCTGATCTTCGTCGTCGACCTGGTCAGTGCCGACAAGCCCGGCGCGGGATCGGCGTTCGGCCTGCGCTGACCCGGCTCAGCTAGTCCGACTTGTGCAGCGCAACTCACCCGAAGACCCAGTCTTCGGGTGAGTTGCGCTGCAAAAGCCCGGGAGCAGTGTTCGAATCCAGAGCAGTGTTCGCTAGAGCAGGCTGGCGACGTGCTTGCCGGCGGCCGCGGCAACCAGGAACGCCGCCTCGTCCTGCGCCAGGCCGCGGCCCATGGACTGCATGAGCACGGGTGACTCGTCCAGCACCTCGCGCATCCCGGTGATGTCCACATCGACCCGCCGCAACCGGCCGTCGGTGCTGGCGATCAGCTCGTCGACCTGGTCCGACAGCGACCGGCCGAACTCGGAATCGATCGTGGCGATCGGCACGTCGGCGGGTACGAGCGTGACCCGGCCGTACGCCGTACGACTGTGGTGGGACAGGCCACGGTGCCGGGGACGTTCGTCGGCCTCGGACACCCGCAGCGCCGCCACCCCGCGGCCACCGAGCGTGTGTGCGGCGTTGAGGGTCTCACCGGCCGATGTCCCGGAGAAGCCCCACCGGGTCCCGGTGCCCAGGTTGCCCGGACCCTGACTGACCACGGCCACGTCGGCCCCCAGCACCAGCCGGGCCGCCAGCAGACCGGTGTGCACGTTCACGGCTTCGAGAGTGCCGCCGAAGGCCTGGCCGACGGTGATGGCGCCGGTGAGCCAGTTGGCCCGCCGCAGGCCGGCCACGTTGCGTGAGAAAGCCAGCGGCAGCGCGCCACCGTCGGTCATGACGTAGACGACCTTCGCGTCCGGCTTCTGCGAGCGCAGGCCGGCGATGATGGCCGGTACCGAGGAGTGCAGATCCGCAGCGATCACCGGCATCCCGTCGATCGAGTCGGCGTCCGCCAGCACCTGGTGGTGTGGGCTGTCTTGCTCATCGACACCGAGGACCATGTCCTGCAACGGGGTGTAGCGCGCCTTGACGACGTGCCCCTGAGTGAAGGCGGGGTCGCTGGGCAGTCGGTCCGGTGTGGCCACGACCAGCGCGAGACCGCCGGTGCCCAGACCCTTCTCCAGCGCCGTGACGTTCAACAGCACCCGGTCGCCGACTGCTGGGCGTCCGGTGAGCGCGACGTACGCGATGGCCGGGACCAACTCCTGACCGACCCGCGTCTGCACCTGGCACGCACCGGACCACAATTCTTCGACCGTTTCAACAGTTCCCTGACGCCACTTGATCACGCACGCAGGGTAGTACGGCGCATACCGGTGCCGGTGGGATACCGTCGGCGCTGTGAGCGCACCGTCACCGGCCGTGAAGACCGAGCGGCTGCTCAACCTGGTGATCTGCCTGCTCTACACGCGCCGCCCACTGTCCAAGGCCCGGATCCGCGAGGCGGTCCCGCAATACGCGCAGACCGTCTCCGACGAGGCGTTCGACCGGATGTTCGAGCGGGACAAGGACGAGCTGCGGGAGTTGGGTATCCCGTTGCGGACCGAGCCCCTTGACGCGTTGTTCGACGACGAACCCGGCTACCGGATCGACCAACGCGACTACGCCTTGCCACAGATCGCCTTCGAACCCGATGAGTTGGCCGTTCTGGGCCTGGCCAGCCGCACCTGGCAACAGGCCAGCCTGGCTGGTCCGGCCGCCTCCGCCCTGCGCAAACTCGAGGCGTCGGACGTCGAGCGCGACGCGGCCTCGATCATCGGCCTGGAACCGCGGGTGCGCACCAGTGAGCCGGCTTTCGCGCCGATCAAGGATGCGGTCCTCGACCAGGTCGCGGTGCGGTTCACCTACCGTCGCCCCGGTGGTGCAGCGACCGAGCGCACCATCCAACCGTGGTCGGTGGTCAATCACCTCGGCCGCTGGTACGTCACGGGCTTCGACCAGGACCGTCAGGCGGCCCGGGTCTTCCGGTTGAGCCGGATCGAAGGTGCGGTGCGGCGTACCGGCAAACCGGGGGGCTACCAGATCCCGGCGCATGACGCGATCGCGATGATCTCCGGCACCGACGGGCCGCAGGTGACCGGGCGCGCCCGCGTGCTGGCCCAGCCCGGTTCCGCGCATGCGCTGCGCCGTCGCGCCGTCGCAAGCCGCGACGACCCGTCGGGCTGGACCGAGCTCACCTTGGAGTACGGCGACGCCGAGAGCCTGGCCGAGGAGATCGCCGGGTTCGGTCCGGTCGTGCGCGTGCTCGAACCACCCGAGGTCGTCCAGGGCGTCGTACGCCGATTGCGCGCCGCCCTCGATGCCAACCAGGAAGGTGCGTGATGGCTGTCGAGTCGGCGACGCAGCGGTTGGCGCGGTTGTTGCAGTTGGTTCCCTGGCTGGTCAACCGTCAGGGCATCGACATCGAACAGGCGGCCGCCGAGTTCGGGGTCAGCCGGGCGCAGATCGAATCCGATCTGGCTCTGTTGTTCATGTGCGGAACGCCGGGGCATATGCCCGATGACCTGATCGAAGCCGAGTGGGAGCAGGGCCGGGTCTTCTTGCGCAACGCCGAGACCATCGCCCGGCCGCTGCGGCTGGGCGTCGACGAGGCGCTGGCGCTGATCGTTGGCCTGCGCACCCTCGGCGATGTGCCCGGCCTGGGGGATCGGGACGCGATCGACCGGGCCCTGGCCAAACTGGTCGAGGCCACCGGCGATGCCAGCGCCGCGTCCGCGAACATCCAGGTGCGGTTGGCCGATCTGCCTGCTGCGTTGTTGGCCGACCTGCGTGGTGCGGTGCGCGATCATCGCCGGGTACATCTGCGCTATCTGGTCGCCTCGCGCGATGAGACCACCGAGCGCGACGTCGACCCGATGCGGGTGCTGTCGATCGACGGCCACTGGTATCTCGAGGGCTGGTGCCACCGGGCCCAGGACCAGCGGTTGTTCCGACTGGACCGGGTGGAGTCGTGGCAGGTGCTAGATGAGGACGGCACTCCGCCGCCGGAGGCAGCGCCCCGGGATGTGGCCAGCTTCAACGCCGAGGTCTTCACCAGCGGACCGGAGGACATCGTGGTGACCCTTGCGTTGCAGCCTCACGCCGCTTGGGTTGCGGATTACTACCCGGTCGAGTCGGCGCAGGTGATGCCGGACGGGTCGGTACGGGTGCGGTTGCGCACGGCTGACCTCACCTGGCTGCGGCAACTGGTCTGGCGATTGAGTGGTGCGGCGCGGGTGATCGAGCCCGAGCAGTTGCGCGACGACGTCAGCTGCGGTGCCACCGAGGCGTTGGCGCAATACCCGGATCTGCCCGGCCTAGCCGGTACCACAGGTGACGTAGGGTAGTGCCGAAGCGGTCGGTCTTCCGTGATCGGCCACTGGCGCGGCAGCGCTAGATCTACTGAGGGAGCAGGTCACACCATGCGAGCACTTGAGCCATGGCACATCATCATCATCGTGTTGCTAGTCGTGATCCTTTTCGGCTGGAAGCGCCTGCCCGATGCCGCGCGCAGCCTGGGCCGCTCGGCTCGCATCCTCAAAAGCGAGATCGGCGATATGAAGGACGAGGGCAAGAGCCCTGCCGCCGGCAGCACTGTGCCCGGTGAGACCGTTCCGCCGCAGCAGTCCGGCACTGTGCCCGGCGAATCACCGGTCCAGCAGCCGCCGACCCAGACCTACCCGCAACAGCCCGTGCAGCAGCCGACCAACACCAACCGCGGCACCGGCGCCTGACGCCTGACCACTGACTTCGCTCTGCTGATCCGTCCGGGCGCCCATGGCCGTACTGACCCGTAAGAACAATCCGGAAGCCCGGATGTCGCTGGGGGAACACTTCAAGGAGTTCCGCAACCGCACCCTCATCGCGGTGATCGCGATCTGTATCGCTGCGGTCTTCGCCTGGCTGAAGTACGACGTGAAACAGCCCGACGGGACCCATGTCGGTATCTGGCCGTGGCTGCAGCATCCGATCCTGGAGGTGGCCGCGCGTCACCCGGGGCAGGAGATCGCACCGAACTTCACCTCGATGACCGACGCCTTCGGCGTGAAGCTGAAGGTGTCGCTGTGGGCCGGTCTGATCATCTCCAGTCCGGTCTGGCTCTGGGAGATCTGGGCCTTCCTGGCTCCCGGCCTGACCGGCAAGGAGAAGAAGATCGGCGTCGGGTTCATCGCGACTGCGGTGCCGCTGTTCCTGGCTGGCTGCTGGGTGGCGACGCTGGTCATGCAGAACGCGGTGGGCTTCCTGTTGGGCGTCACTCCCAGCGGTGCCACGAACCTGTTCAGCGCCCAGGAGTACCTCACCTTTGTCACGAAGTTCATCCTGGCCTTCGGCTTCGCCTTCCTTCTGCCGGTCTTTCTCGTCGCGCTCAACATGGCCCATGTGTTCCCCGGGC
This sequence comes from Branchiibius hedensis, assembly GCF_900108585.1. Taxonomy (NCBI): domain Bacteria; kingdom Bacillati; phylum Actinomycetota; class Actinomycetes; order Micrococcales; family Dermacoccaceae; genus Branchiibius; species Branchiibius hedensis. Next base: position 1,250,649 of record NZ_UESZ01000001.1, on the reverse strand, counting down.
GCATCATGCTCAAGGGGTGGCGGATCGCGGTGATGGTGATCGGTGTGTTCGCCGCCATGATGAGCCCCACCCCCGATGCCTGGTCCATGCTGGCGTTGATGGCACCGATGGTGGTGCTGTACTTCGCCGCCTGTGGGATTGCCCTGCTGATGGACAAGCGTCGGGACGCTAACCGCCCCGAGTGGTTGGACGTCCCTGATGACGAACGGTCCTCGCTCTAAAGTGGGTTTGTGAGCGCCGCGCAGCCCGAGGACCCGGCCAAGCGGTTCGACCGTTCCCACCTGACCCGCTTCACGGAGTCCTTCGACTTCGAGTTGGACGACTTCCAGATCCGTGGCTGCACAGCGGTCCAGCAGGGCCGCAGCGTCCTGGTCGCAGCACCCACCGGTTCCGGCAAGACCGTCGTCGGTGCGTTCGCGGCCTATCTCGCTCTGCACACCGGGCGCAAGACCTTCTACACGACGCCGATCAAGGCGTTGTCCAACCAGAAGTACAACGAACTGGTCGAGCAGCACGGCCCGGACAAGGTCGGCCTGCTGACCGGCGACTCCTCGATCAACGGCGAAGCCCCCGTGGTGGTCATGACCACCGAGGTGCTGCGCAACATGATCTACGCCCGGTCCAGCACGCTGCTGGACCTCGGCTTCGTGGTGATGGACGAAGTGCACTACCTGGCTGACCGCTTCCGCGGTGCGGTCTGGGAGGAAGTCATCATCCAACTGCCGGCATCGGTCCAGTTGGTGTCCCTCTCAGCGACGGTCAGCAACGCCGAGGAGTTCGGCGACTGGCTGCGAGAGGTCCGCGGCGACACCGAGGTCATCGTCGAGGAACACCGTCCGGTGCCGCTGTGGCAACACCTGATGGTCGGCAAGCGGATCATGGACCTGTTCGTCAACGCCAGCGAGAACGCGCGAGTCAATCCTCAACTGCTGCAGAGTATTTCGGCGCAGGAAGCGGAGTCACGGCACGGCCGGCGCGACGATGCCGGCGGGCCACGGGGCCGCCGCGGTCAGAATCGTGGCGGACCGAAGGGACCGGTGCGCGGTGGCCGCCCCGGCCGCGGACCCAGTCGCCCCGAAGTCATCGAGGCACTGGATCGCGAAGCGCTGCTGCCGGCGATCACCTTCATCTTCAGCCGGGCCGGCTGCGACGCGGCGGTCTCCCAGTGCCTGGCGTGGGGCACCCGGCTCATCCCGCCGGAGCAGGGTGAACGCATCCGTCGCCAGGTGCAGGAACGCGTCACGTCGATCCCCGAGGAAGATCTGGTCGTCCTTGGCTACTGGGAGTTCCTGGAGGGACTGACCCGCGGGTTCGCCGCGCACCACGCCGGCATGCTGCCGACCTTCCGGGAGATCGTCGAGGACCTGTTCACCAGCGGTGACCTGCGCGCGGTGTTCGCCACCGAGACGTTGGCCCTCGGGATCAACATGCCGGCTCGCAGCGTGGTGCTCGAACGGCTGGTGAAGTTCAACGGAGAGACGCACGCCGACATCACACCGGCTGAGTACACCCAGCTGACCGGGCGTGCGGGTCGCCGGGGAATCGACATCGAGGGACACGCGGTCGTGCTGTGGCAGCGCGGCGTCGACCCCGCCGAGGTAGCCGGCCTTGCCTCCACGCGCACCTACACGTTGCGCTCCTCCTTCGTCCCCACCGCGAACATGGCCGTGAACCTGGTCGGACAGGTGGGGCGGCAGCGGGCCACCGCGGTGTTGGAAGCATCGTTCGCCCAGTTCCAGGCCGACCGGTCCGTCGTGGGGGTCGCTCGCTCGATCCAGCGCAACCGGGAGGCGTTGGAGGGCTACGCCGACGCCATGCGTTGTCACCTGGGCGATTTCGAGGAGTACGCCGCACTGCGGCGGGAGCTGAGCGACCTGGAGAAGCAGGCCCGCAAGGCCCGGGTCGCCTCGGAGCACGTCGCAACGCAGGTCTCCCTCGAGGAGCTCAAACCCGGTGACGTGATCCATCTCGCCGAGGGCCGTCGTGCCGGTCTGGGCATCGTGATCACCCCGCACCGGACCGGCAAGGCCTCCTCGCCAGTGCCGACCGTGCTCACCCAGGACGCCCAGGTACGTCGCCTCGAACCCTCCGATGTGGACGGCCCGGTGCGCCCGATCGCCCACATCCCGGTGCCCAAACAGTTCAACCCGCGCAACCCCAAATCGCGTCGCGACCTGGCGGCGACCGTCCGCGCGAAGGCCGGTCGCGACGTCCCGACGGCACGGGAGATCAGCCACGCGGCGCAGGAGACGCAGGAAGCTCGCGAAGCCCAGCGATCGACGTACGACGAGCAGATCGCGACGCTGCGCGCCCAGATCCGGGCGCACCCCTGCCACGGCTGCCCCTACCGGGAGCAGCACGCCCGCTGGTCCCAGCGCTGGTGGCAGTTGCAGCGGGAGACCGAGGGGTTGCAGCGCAAGGTCGACCGACGCACGCACACGGTGGCACGCACCTTCGAACGGATCTGTGACCTCCTGGCCGGGCTGGGTTACCTCGACCCGAAGGGCACGACCGTCACCGACCAGGGTCAGGTGCTCGCCCGGATCTACGCCGAGAAGGATCTGCTGGTCGCGGAGTGCCTTCGCCAAGGCACCTGGCGGCAACTGGACGCTGCGTCGCTGGCGGCCGTCGTCAGTGCGTTGATCTATGAACCGCGCGGCGACGCGACGGGGGAGCCGCCGAAGATCCCCAACGCCGACGTGCGCGATGCCCTGGAGGACCTGCGCGACATGTGGTCCGGCCTGGTCGCTCGTCAGCAGGAGGCCGGAGTGCCACAGATGGGCGAGCCGGACGGTGGCCTGGCCTGGAGTATCCATCGGTGGGCCAGCGGCGGACGCCTCGAGACGGTGCTCCGCGATGGTTCCCTCACCGCCGGCGACTTCGTGCGCCGCTGCAAACAACTGGTCGACCTGCTCGGGCAGATCAAGGACGCTGCACCCGACGAGGGTCTGCGGCGCACCGCGGACCGCGCCGTGGACGCCATCCTGCGTGGGGTCGTGGCCGCGGACAGATTGGATTGAGCGCATGGTCTTCACCGAGGACGAGCTGACCCAGAACGAGTACGTCGTGGCCTCCCTGCGCACCCACAGCAAGGAGATCTGGGGTGCACTGGCGATCCTGTTGGCGACGGCGATCGCGCTCGTGGTCGCACTGGTCTACCTGCACGACAAAGGCACCTGGGTGGTGCTTGCGCTGATCATCGCCGCGCTGTTGATCATTGCGATCTGGGTGCTGCGGCCGATATCCCGTTGGTACAGCACGCATTTCGTCGTGACCAACAAGCGCATCATCACCCGGCACGGCATCGTGTCGACCACCGGTCGCGACATTCCCCTGCACCGGGTCAACGACGTCTCCTCCGAGCAGGGGCCGTTGGATCGCATCCTCGGCTGCGGCACGCTGGTCATCTCGGATGCCTCCCAGCAGACCGGGCTATCGTTCCGCGACATTCCGCAGGTCAAGAAGGTGCAGGTGGAGATCACCCAGCTACTGCTGGACCTGCACGATGGCAGCGACGACGACGGCACCCAGTTCGACGAACACTGAGGTCAGATACCCAGTGCCGTGCGCAACCGGCTGACCGGGTTGCCCACGCGGTAGGTGTCGATGAGGGCAGTCAGGGCCACCGGATCCGCGACCGCTGTCGGCAATGACGGGTCGAAGTCGGCCGGCAGCGGGGCATCGCGTGCCACCTGCACCACTGCCGGGGCCGCGTCCAGGTAGTCACTGGCCGCCGCCAACTTGCTGCGTTGGGAGGGTGTGAAGCCCGCATCCCCCTCTGCCAGCGCCGCCCGCAAGGTGGCCAGATCGCCGTACCGGCCGATAAGGGTGGCGGCCGTTTTCTCGCCGACGCCCGCCACTCCCGGAAGTCCGTCACTGGTGTCGCCGCGCAGGGTCGCCAGATCGGCGTACTGCGCCCCGGTGCGCACGCCGTACCGCTCGAACAAGGCGGCTTGATCGATGACGTCGGGGGCCCGCACGCCGCCCTTGGCGGTGTAGAGCACCCGGACACCCGCCGCGTCGTCGACGAGTTGGAACAAGTCGCGGTCGCCGGTGACGATGTCGACGGGCCCGGTCGCGCCGACGGCCAGCGTCCCGATCACGTCATCGGCTTCGTACCCGTCGCTGCCGACGCGGCACAGGCCGACCGCGGCGAGCAGGTCGACGATGACCGGCACCTGCGGGGTGAGGTCCTCCGGCGACTCTTCCTGCACGGCACTGCCGGGAGTCAGGCGGTGCGCCTTGTACGACGGAATGGCGGCCACCCGGAAAGCGGGTCGCCAATCGTTGTCCCAGCAGGCAACCAGGTCGCTCGGTTGATGGTCGTTGATCAAGGTGGCGATCATGTCGGTGAAGCCACGGATCGCGTTCGTGGGGATGGGCGCACCGTCGCTACGGGCGGGCACCCCGAAGAACGCCCGGAAGTACAAACTGGCCGAGTCGAGCAGCATCAACCGCGATGTCACGAGCCCACTGTGTCAGAAGCCGGCCGCGACGTCGCGAGGCGCTATCTTTCATCACGTGGAAGCGTTCGACCGGCAGATCGTGCAACTCCTGGGCAACGACGGGCGGTTGAGCTTCACCGACCTCGGACGATTGACCGGGATGTCTACCTCAGCGGTGCACCAGCGGGTCCGTCGGCTCGAGGAGCGCGGGGTGATCAAGGGCTATCGGGCCGTGCTCGATTACGAAGCGGCCGACATCCCGTTGACCGCGATGGTGTCCGTGACCCCTGTGGACCCCGCCGCACCGGACGATGTGCCGGACCGGCTGCGGCACCTGGAGGAGATCGATTCGTGCTTCTCGGTCGCGGGGGAGGAGAGCTACGTCCTGAAGGTGCGGGTCGCCAGCCCCGGCCGCCTGGAGGAACTGCTCGCCCGGATCCGTGCGGCCGCCGCGGTGACGACCCATACGACAGTGGTCTTGAGCACACCCTGGGAGGATCGCTGCGTCATGCGGCCGGAACTGGACCAACCACCGGTCGGCGACAACTAACCTTTCAGGCATGGATGCCAAGATCGCGGTCGCCGGTGTGGGGTACGTCGGCCTGTCGAACGCCGTGTTGCTGGCGCAGCACAACGATGTCATCGCGTTGGACCTGGATGCGGCGAAGATCGCGCTGTTGCAGGCGGGTTCCAGCCCGATCGCCGACCCGGAGATCGAGCAGTTCCTGCGCGATGAGCCGCTGCGCCTGACCTTCACGACCGATCCGCACCAGGCGTACGCCGAGGCGCAGTTCGTGATCGTGGCAACCCCGACCGACTACGACCCGCAGACCAACTACTTCAACACCGGCAGTGTCGAATCGGTCGTCGCCGAGGTGGCCCGGATCAACCCCGACGCGGTGGTCGTGATCAAGTCCACCATCCCCGTCGGCTTCACCGCAGCACTACGCGAGAGCACGGGCAACCCCAACGTCATCTTCTCCCCGGAATTCCTGCGCGAAGGCAAAGCGCTCTACGACAACCTGCACCCCTCGCGCATCGTGGTGGGCGAGGACAGCCCGCGAGGCAAGGAGTTCGCCGATCTGCTGCTCGAGGGGGCGATGGACGACGCGCCGGTGCTGTTGACCGACAGCACCGAGGCCGAGGCGGTCAAGCTGTTCGCCAACACCTATCTGGCAATGCGGGTCGCCTTCTTCAACGAGTTGGACACCTTCGCGGTACGCCACGGGCTCTCCAGTCGCCAGATCATCAACGGCGTCAGCCTTGATCCCCGCGTCGGTGGGCACTACAACAACCCCTCGTTCGGGTACGGCGGGTACTGCCTACCCAAGGACACCAAGCAATTGCTGGCCAACTACAACGACGTGCCGCAGAACCTCATCGAGGCGATCGTCTCGGCGAACACCACTCGCAAGGACTTCATCGCCACCGAGATCCTGGCGCGAGCACCCAAGACTGTCGGGATCCACCGGCTGATCATGAAAGCCGGCTCGGACAACTTCCGGGCCAGCAGTGTGCAAGGTGTGATGAAGCGGATCAACGCCAAGGGCGTCCCGATCGTGCTGTTCGAACCCGAACTCGAAGCCGACGAGTACTTCGGCGCACCGGTGCTGCGGGATTTCGACGAGTTCTGCGGACGCTCCGATGTCATCGTGGCCAACCGGCTCGTCGAGGAGTTGGAGCCGGTGCGTGAGAAGGTCTACACCCGCGACCTGTTCGGCAACGACTCCTGAGGCCACGACGTCGAAGGGGCGCTCAGCGCGCGACGGGTGCCACCACGGCGTCCAGCAGTCCCACCAGATCCTGCGGATCCACCTCGATGTCGAAGCCACGGCGACCACCGCTGACCAGAATGCTCGCGTGCCCGGTCGCGGACTGATCCAGCACCGTCGGCAACTGGCGGCGCTGGCCGAAGGGGCTGATACCACCGACGACATATCCGCTGCTGCGTTGCGCGTCCGTGGCTGCCGCGAGGCTCACCTTTTTGACCTCGAGCGTTGCCGCGACGGATTTCAGGTCCATCATCGCGGCGACCGGCACGATCACGACCGCCAGGCCGCTCTCAGACTCCACGATCAGGGTCTTGAACACCCGGTCCGGCGACACACCGAGCGCAGTCGCAGCCTCCTGGCCATAATCGGTGACCGCCGGGTCATGGTCATACACGTGCTCGGTGTAGGTGATCTTGGCGGCGCGCAGCGCACGGGTAGCGGGAGTCGCGGGCATGTCCTCATTCTGCTGGCTGCGGCTGCCAACCCGCCGTCACCCGGCGTGTCGAGCGCGACACGCCGGTAGGACGAAAGAAATCCAGTTTCTCGTTGGCTGATGTTCACCCTTCTGACCAGCGATAACGCGCGTTTGCGCAGGCCACAGGCCGGTTGACAGGACCGTGGGCGACGGAGTTTTCTTGCCTGCGTCGGTAGTTGGTCCGACGGCCCATCGCGGTGGGTCTCGGTCGCAGTTCTAGTAGAAAACGCGCGCACGCATTTACGTGCGGCGGCCCCAACGACGTGGCCGAGACCCACCCGCCGACTACGCTGAGGCAGTGCTGCGCCGCCTCCTTCTTGCCGCCGCTTCCGGTGTCGCGCTCTGGGCCGCGTTTCCCACGATCAACTGGTGGTGGCTGGCGCCCATCGCCGTCGCCGGGCTCGCCCTGGCCACCTGCGGCGTCCGGGCCCGCGTCGGCCTGCTGCTCGGTTTCAGCTCCGGCCTGACGATGTTCGTCCCGGGGCTCGCCTGGTCTGGCACCTACGTCGGGCAGTTGCCCTGGTTCGCTCTTGCCATCACCGAATCTGTCTATCTCGCGGCGATGGGTGGGCTGCTGGCCTGGTTGCAGGGGCCGCCGGGGTCGGCACGGGTGCGGCCGGTGGTGGTCGCGTTGCTCTGGGTCGTGCAGGAGTGGGTCCGCGGCACCGTGCCGTTCGGTGGGTTTCCGTGGCTGCAACTGGCGTGGTCACAGGCGGACAGCCCGCTACTGCCGATCGCCCGGTTCGCCGGTTCGACCGGACTGACGTTCGCGGTTGCTCTGATCGGTGGTCTGCTGGCAGCGGTCGTCCGCGACCGACGTACACCCCGCCTGGCGGTTGCCGCCGCGGCAGGTGCGCTGGCTCTGGCTCTCGCGCCCCTCGCGGTGACCGTGCCCGTGGCCGGGCAGCCGTTGCAGGTGATGGGGATCCAAGGCAACGTCCCGACTGCGGGGCTGGACTTCAACGCCCAACGTCGCGCCGTGCTGGACAATCACGTGCGGCTCACCCAGACCGCGGCCGAGCAGGTCGCCAGCGGGCAGCTACCGCAGCCGCAGTTGGTGGTGTGGCCGGAAAACTCCTCGGACATCGATCCGTTGCGCAACGCCGATGCCGCCACCGAGATCCTGCAGACGGTGGCCGCGATCAAGGCGCCGCTCATCGTCGGCGCTGTCCTGCAACAGCCCTCGCCCAAGGTGTCGAACGCCTCGCTGCTGTACCTGCCGGACAAGGGACTGACCCAGACCTACATCAAGCGTCATCCGGTGCCGTTCGCCGAGTACGTCCCCTACCGGTCGTTCTTCCGCTTCTTCAGCAAGCAGGTTGACCTGGTCCGGGCCGACTTCGTCGCCGGCGATCAGGTCGGCCTGTTCCAGGTGCCCACCACGAGCGGCGTGGTTCCCGTGACCCCGATCATCTGTTTCGAAGTGGCGTACGACGGGTTGGTGCGTTCCGGGGTTGATGCCGGTGCACAGTTGATCGCCGTCCAGACCAACAACGCCACGTTCGGGTACAGCGCCGAGTCAGCCCAGCAACTGGCGATCTCCCGGGTCCGGGCGGTGGAGTTCGGGCGCTCCGTGATCCATGTGTCCACGGTCGGCATCAGTGCGCTGATCACGCCCGACGGGCGCACGCACCAGCGCACCCAGTTGTTCACCCCAGCCATCCTGGACGGCACGTTGCCGCTGCGCACCGAGACGACGCCGGCCGATCGCATCGGGGCTGCGCCGGTCTGGCTGGCTGTGGCCGGCACGGTCGCTGCAGGCGTCCTGCGGTGGCGTCGGCGCGCGGTCATCGCACGCCCAGCTGAGCCCGGTATCGTGGACGACCGACCCGAGACGGCCGACACGCAGTCGGCCATCGATGAGCTTGATCGGAAGACATGACCGCGCATTCCCCGTCCGCCACTCTCGTTCTCCTGCCGACCTACAACGAGATCGACAACCTGGCCCGGGTCATGCATCGCATCCGCTCGGCGGTGCCGGAGGCCGACGTGCTGGTCCTCGACGACGACTCGCCGGACGGCACCGGCAAGCTCGCCGACGAACTGGCCGCTGAGGATCCCGCGATCAAGGTGCTGCACCGAACCGCGAAGGACGGTCTGGGCGCTGCGTACCTCGCTGGCTTCGAATGGGGTCTCGAGCACGGCTACGACTTCCTGGTGGAGATCGACGCCGATGGCTCCCACCCCCCGGAGGTGCTGCCCGCGATGCTGGCCGCCGCCGCCGACGGAGCCGATCTGGTGATCGGTTCCCGCTACGTGCCCGGGGGAGCGGTGGTCAACTGGCCGGTGCACCGTCAGTTGCTCAGCAGGGTGGGCAATCAGTACGTCCGGGTGTTGTTGGGGATGTCGGTGCGTGACGCCACGGCCGGATTCCGGGTCTACCGTGCGGACGCGCTGCGGACGCTGGCCCTGGACACGGTCGAGTCGCAGGGCTACTGCTTCCAGACGGATCTGACCTGGCGTGCGGCCCGGGCCGGCCTGCAGATCCGCGAGTTGCCGATCACCTTCACCGAGCGGGAGTACGGCGACTCCAAGATGAGCGGCGACGTCGTGCGCGAGTCGATGCGCTCGATCACGGGGTGGGGCCTGAAGCACCGAGCCGATCAGGTGCGCTCCCTGGTCCGTCGCTGACCACGCCACGAACGGGTCCGGGCACAAAGAAATGCCCCGATGTGCCGAGGGGCACATCGGGGATTCCCCCGTTCAGATAGCTCAGGCGGTGCGCTGAGCCGACTTCTCGCCGCGGGAGGCACGCAGCAGCGTCAGGCGCTCCTGCAGGAGTTCCTCCAACTCGGGAATGGTGCGACGCTCGAGCAGCATGTCCCAGTGGGTACGGGGTGCCTTGGTGGGCTTGCGGTCCGGCTCCGGGCCGTCAACCAGCTTGGCTTCCGCACCGCAACGGCACTCCCAGATGGCCGGGACGTCAGCCTCGACGGAGAACGGCAACTCGCTGACGTGGCCCTCGGGGCACACGTAACTCACCATCTGACGCTCACTGAACGTGATGCCGTCCTCGGTCTCGAAGGACAAGGTGCTCAAGTTGGTACCGCGCAGGGAACGCTCTGCCATGTCGGTTCCTTCCGACTCGTTCTGATTACAAGGCTGCTCACCACGATGGCGGATCCGGCAGCCAGGCGGGAGGCCGGTCCGGCGCTCCGTACTGTCAATGGGTGTAACGCCCCACCGGCCCCTGGTGTTCCATCCGGATCCTGTGATTTTCCTGTGTTGAGTCCTGCTCGCGGAATCCATCGCCGCTGTCACACGTTCTGCTTGGTATGAACGCCCCCTTGGCTGCCGGCTCCAGTCGCCGCCGTCCCCGCTGGTTCGCGGTCGGGGCCGTGCTGTGGCTGGTGATCGAGATCGCCGTGCTGTACGCCGTGGCCCAGTTCATCGGCTGGGGACCAGCGCTTCTCGTGCTGCTCGCGGTCAGCTTCGCCGGTATCAGCGTGACCCGCCACCAACTGGCCGCGGCCATGCGGACCTGGCGCGAGGGCGGCACCCGATCGCGGTACGGCGCGGAGACCGTGGTCACGCCGGTCAACCCCGCCACGGTCGGCGGTTCCGCGGTCGGTATCGCCGCGAGCATGCTCATGGTCGTCCCGGGCTTCGTCAGTGCCGTGATCGGCGCGCTGTTGCTGATCCCCTGGGTGCGTCGGCCCGCCGGGCGACTGCTGGCCGGTGTGGTCTCAGCGCGGGCGGTGTCCGTGGTCGCCGCAGCGCAGCAGCCAACCGTCCCCGGTCAGACCCATCGTGCGGGCGCCCCGGCCACGGAGGATTCACGCAACGGCTTGCCGATCATCGAGGGCGAAATCGTCAAGGAGTGAGGACGGTCCTCACCTCAGGGTGGCCGGGACCTGGTTTCCGACCGCGGCGATGCCAGCACGGATATCGACCGTGCGGAGGATCGCGGCCCCTGCGGCGAAGAAGACCACCAGGGTCAAGATCGACCAGCGGTAATCGTGCACCCACTGGAAGATCAGCCCGAACAGCAGCGTCCCGAACCAACTCGTGCCGCGTTCCATCGCCTGGTAGAAGCTGAAGTACTTCGTCTCCTCGCCGCTGGGGATCAGGTGACTGAACAACGAGCGGCTCAACGACTGACTGCCTCCCAGGACCATCCCGATGCCGGTTGCCAGCAGGAGCCAGAGCAGGAACGCGCCGCGGGGGAGGAAGAAGGCGACCGTCACCACCACGGTCCAGGCCGCCAGGCTGTACAGGATGCTGCGTTGGGAGCCGAACCGGGCTGCCAACCGGGCGAAGCCCAGCGCTCCGGCGAACGCGACGATCTGCACCCAGAGGATCGTGAGCACCAACTGGTTGTCGCTGAATCCGAGTTGTCGGTTGCCATAAAGACTCGCCGAGCTGATCACCGTCTGGATGCCGTCGTTGTAGAGCAGGAAGGCCACCAGGAAGCGGAAGGTCTGCGGGTAGCGGCGGATCTCCCCGAAGGTCGCCCGCAGCTGGCTGAGCCCAGCCCGTAGAGCAGCGGCGAGCGAGTCGGTCGGACTCTGGTTGCGCACACTGCCGAGTCCGGTCGCGGAGTACCACGCAAAGGCCGCCCACCACAGACCGGAGAGCAGGAAGATGACCCGCACCGCTCCCGTGGTGCTCAGTCCCACTGCGTCGTGCACGCCGAGCAGGACCAGCGCGACGATCAGCAGGAGCGCGCCGCCGATGTACCCGAAGGACCACCCGATGCTGGACACCCGGTCGCGGTCTTCGGCCGGCGTGATGCGCACCATGATGGCGTTGTAGACACTGGTGCTCAACGCGATGCAGACGGTGGAGATCATCGCCAGTACGACGCCCAATCCCCACCGGGTACCCGTCACCAGCGACAACCCCATCGCTGCCAGCGAGCCGACGCTGGCAAAGAACGCCAGCAGGCGGGCGGGTCGCCGCGCCCGGTCGGCGATCGCACCACCCAGGATCAGCAGCACGGCCGCCACGATCGTGCCCGCGGTCAGGGTGTAGGGCACGACCGAGCCGGGGGCGATCGGGACACCCAGGACGTGCAAGTTGGTGCGGCACGTCTGGTCCGTGGGTTGACCAGGGCACGCAGCCGCGTTCGCAACGGTGGTCAGGTAGGGGCCCAGCAGCACCGTGATCGTGACCGTCAGGTAGCCGGTGACCCCCAGATCGTTCCAGTACCAACGTCGCTGCAGTTGCCGCTGCTGCGGGGTGGACACGCTCACCGCCGCAGTGCGCTCTGGTGTTCCAGGAACCACTCGTAGGTCGACGCCAGTCCGCTGGTCAGGTCGATCCGGGATTTCCAACCCAGCGACTCCAAGAAGCTGACGTCCAGTAGTTTTTGCGGCGTGCCGTCGGGTTTGCTGGTGTCCCAATGGGTTTCACCGGTGAATCCGGTGACCTGCGCAACCCGCTCGGCGATCTGTGAGATCGACTCGTCGCGGCCGACACCGACGTTGACCTGTGTTGGTCCGTCGTAGTTCTCCAGGAGGAACAACACTGCGTCGGCGAGATCATCGACGTGCAGGAACTCACGCCGCGGTGTGCCGGTGCCCCAGTTCGTGACCGACCCGGCGCCGTCCCTCACCGCCTCGTGGTAGCGGCGGATCAACGCCGGCAGCACGTGCGATCCCGTGGGGGAGAAGTTGTCTGCGGGACCGTAGAGGTTGGTCGGCATGGCGCTGATCCAGGCGAGACCGTCCTGTCGGCGTACCGCCTGCACCTGCAGGATGCCGGCGATCTTGGCGATCGCGTACGCGTCGTTGGTCGGTTCGAGGTGACCGGTCAGCAGCGCCTCCTCCCGGATCGGCTGCGGCGCCAGTTTCGGGTAGATGCACGACGAACCCAAGAAGATCAGCCGTTCGACGCCGTAGTGACGAGCAGCGTCCAGGACGTTGACCTGGATCTGCAGGTTCTCCGACAGGAAGTCGACCGGGTAGGTGTTGTTCGCCATGATTCCGCCGACCTTGGCGGCGGCCAGGGCGAGGTACGTCGGGCGGTTGGCCTCGACGTACCGGAACACTGCGTCCCGGTCCCGAAGGTCCAGTTCGCTGGAAGAGGCGCCGACGACGTCGGTGAACCCGGCCTGCTCGAGACGGCGCACGATCGCCGACCCCACCAAACCCCGGTGCCCGGCAACATAGAACCGGCGGGAGCGGTCCAACGGACCCGGGATGAAGCTAGTCACGCGACCCAGCTTGGCAGGTCGACCCGATCCACCCAGGGCGTGCCGGCGCACTTCAGTGCGGCAATGTCGGCATCCACCATGAGCCGGGCCAGGGCGTGTCCGTCAACGGACGCCTTCCAACCCAGATCCGCTTCGGCATGTTTCGGGTTGCCGACCAACGCATCCACCTCGGTCGGGCGCAGGTACCGCTCGTCGAAACGCACGTGATCCTGCCAGTCGAGCCCGGCGTGTTCGAACGCGGTCTGCAGGAAATCACGCACCGTGATGCCGACACCGGTCGCCAGCACATAATCATCGGGAGTGTCGGTCTGCAGCATCCGCCACATACCTTCGACGTACTCCGGGGCGTAGCCCCAGTCGCGCACCGAATCCAGGTTGCCCATGAACAGTTCCCGTTGCTGGCCGGCTTTGATGGCGGCGACCGCACGGGTGATCTTGCGCGTGACGAAGGTCTCGCCGCGCCGCGGCGACTCATGGTTGAACAGGATCCCGTTGACCGCGAACAGGTCGTACGCCTCGCGATAGTTCTTGGTGATCCAGTAGCTGTAGAGCTTGGCGGCGGCGTACGGCGAGCGCGGGTAGAACGGGGAGTTCTCGTCCTGCGGTGGGGGAGTCGCGCCGTACAACTCCGACGACGACGCCTGGTAGAAGCGGGTCTCGATGCCCGCCAACCGCACCGCTTCCAACAGCCGGACCGCGCCGGTCCCGGTGACGTCAGCCGTGTGCTCCGGTTCGTCGAACGAGACGCGCACGTGCGATTGAGCCGCGAGGTTGTAGACCTCGGCCGGGCGGATCTCGCTGAGCAACGTGACCAGTCGCGCCCCGTCGCCCAGATCGGCGTAGTGCAGGAACAACCGGGCCTCGGGGTCGTGCGGGTCCTGGTACAGGTGGTCGATGCGTTGGGTGTTGAAGGTGGAGGCGCGACGGATCAGCCCGTGCACCTCGTACCCCTTCGCCAACAGCAGTTCCGCCAGATAGGAACCGTCCTGTCCGGTGATTCCGGTGATCAGGGCACGTTTGCGAGCCATCGGAGTGGTCGTCTCACTTCTCTTGGTTACGGAGTCGTCGGTGGGGTGGTCGATCGGGTCCGCCCGATCCTATGGCGACGGTCCCCGGCGGATGGGGCAGCGCGGCAGATTCCGCGGAATTGTCGGTGATGCCCGCCTCGATGCTGTGCGGCGCGTAGGACATCAGCCGCACACAGACGCCCACCAGGACCATCCACAAACTGCCGGCGCCGTCCCAGGCATCCAACGCCACGAAGGTCCCACAGCCGGTGAAGACGAACAGGCCCAGACCGAAGTCGAGCCGGCGACGCAACGCCACGATCGCGATGGCGACGAGCAGGAAAACGAGGGCGACTCCCAGCCAACCCAGCCGCATCGCGGACAGCACCCACTGCGAGTCGACGGTCGCGGTGATGTCCGTCATTTCGCTGGGGCCCCGGATCAACCAGACGCCCGTCGGGAGGTCACCCAACCCGTAGCCGAACGGCTGGGCGAGCAGGATGCGCGGGAGCAGGGAGTAGATGGCCGCCCGGTACTCCATGCTGTTGGCGAGGGTGTCGGTGCTGGTGGTGACCGGCTGCCAGACCCGACTCGCGAAGTACCACAGCACGCCGAGACCCACCATCACCGCGAAGAGCAGCGTCCCGAAATGCCGACCGATGAACCGCGCAAGACCGGGTACGGCGAGCAGCACCACCACACCGATGCTCACCCCCCATGGACCACGGCTGCCGGTGACGTACACCCCGGCCAACAGCACTGCCAGGCAACTCCACCGCAGCCACCAGCGTCGCACCGCCCGGTAGGTGAAGGGCACGGCGACGCACAACAACACACCAAGGATCAGCGGGTGCTCGGCGCCGACGACCGCACGCGCGGAGTCGCCGCGCACGTACGTCTCGAACTCGGCGTCCCGGCGGAACAACGAATGGCCCGTCGCAAACTCGATGATCGCGAGAACGGCAGTGAGCGTTCCGACCGTCGCGATCGTGCGCGCCAGATAGTCCAGCCCGGCCCGGGAACACGCCAGCACCCAGCCGGCCGCAACGGCGATCGGAAAGGTCATCAGGAAGCGTTGCCCGTTGGAGGAGGCGACCACACTGCCGGAGATCAGCGAACTGAGCGCAAACCCAGCGCCCACCAGGAACAAGGCGGTGAGATAGCCCGCGCCGGGGATGCTCGTCAGCGGGCCGTGCGGGCCGATACCGGTGAGTAAGACGGCAAGAAGTAGCGCTGTGATGACCAGCCGCGGCGGCACGCCCACGATCCGCAGAACATCCAGGTAGTAGACGCACAGCACGAACGCCGGAACCACGATGCGTAGGGTCCAGGTCAGCCGCTCCTGGGTCGGCGGCGGCAGGTGCCGCCCGGTGCTGCCCCGGGTGAGCGCCAGCGCGGAACTGCTCATGCCGCCACCGCCGTCCGTTCGGTGACCGCCACCAGGGCAGTGCGCAGGGACTCCAGATCGTCGTACCAGTACACGTCCGCGGCACCGGCCGGAGCCAACTGGCTGACCACATCGCGCAACTCTTCGTGGACGATCACGGGTCGGCCGGCGGCGATCGCTTCGCACAGTTTGTTCGGCACACCGCTGCCGCCCCGGTTGGAGATGAAGGCCACCGAGTTGCCGGCCAGCAACTGGTCGGTGCTGGCCGCCCAGCCGCGATACACGACCTGGTCGGGCAACGGGCGGGCCGGAGCCGACGGGCCGAAGAGTTCCACGGGTATGCCGACCGGCGCGGTGCGCACCGCCGCGCACAACAGGTCGAGACCGGCCGCATTGTGGAACGACGCGAAATCACCACCGCACACGACCCGCTGCGCCGGCCACCGGAACGCGGGCAGATTGGCCACTGTCGCAGGGGCACTGGCCGGGATGATCTCGACCGGACGCAGCCGGTTCAGGACACCATCAGCCCGGTTGTCGCGCTGGCTGATGTAGGCCGCGGGAAGCATCGGCGACGTGGCGTGCAGCGCGATCATCCAGGCTCCGACCGCCAGCAGTTTGGGATCCGCCGCGGCGAGCCGGGCGCGCCACTGCAACAGCACACTGTCGGACAGGTCGAGGCGCACGGTGCGTCCTTGGCGGTGCAGCCGCCGCGCCAACTGCATCATCGGCGGCGACCCCAGGGCGAGCACGATCAACTCGCCGGCGTCGTCAGGTGCCTCGAAGGTCCGCGCCGCACGCAAGCGATTCCGCAGCGAGACTTCGGATCGGGGGCCGTCGTGCACCCACCGGACCTGCGCGTCCGGGTACATCGCCTGGGCGTGCCGAAGCCGTCCGGCCACACCGGTATGCAGCTCTTCGGGAGTGAACTCGCACAAAATGGTGACCCGTTCTGGTGGCGCGTCCGGGTTGCCCATGCGGCCGCACCGAGCCGCATCAACCCCTTGCAGCGCCGCCGCGAGATCCCATCGCGCGCCGCGTCCGATGACCCGCTTCGCTGCATCGCGAAGGATCACGCGGCGCCACGGGTACGGACGAAGGACGCCGGTGAACTTGTCGGTGAGATACCGGCTGTTACGGAAGCGTAGGTAGGTCGGATAGCGTCCCGGCTCCTGCCAGCCGATCGCCTGCGGCACCAGCAGGACGCGGTAGCCGAGGGTGCGCAGCGCAAGCTGCAGGTCGATCTCCTCGACGTACAGGAAATAGGCGGTATCGAAGTCGCCTACCCGCGCGGTGGCGTCCAGATCCAGCAGCAGCACCGCACCGTCCGCCCAGTCCACGCCGTAGGGCGCACCCGGGTCGGCGAGCGTCGCGCGAGGTTCGCCCTGGGCCCGATGACGGGTCTGGGCATCGGCCAGTAGGTCTCCGCCGGCGGAGAAGACAACCCCCGGGGCCGACACGTATTCCAGGATCGGCGCAGCCACCGCCGCTTGCGGGTCGTTGGCCAATGCGGCGCCGAGCAACCGGGATCCCTCTGCTGACAGGCGTGCTTCCTGGGTCATGACCAGGGCGTACCGAACGCCCAGCTCTCGCAACCGGGCGATCCCGATGTTCGCGGCAGCGGCATAGCCCGGGTTGTCCGGCGCCGGAACGATCTCGCAGCCCGCCAGCCCGCGGCCGTCCAACCCGACCGATCCGGCGCTGTTGTCGACCACGATCGTGTGCGCGGGGGGACAGTCCCAGTGGGCCGACTGCGCGAGGAGTTCCTGGATCGCCTCCGGCCGGCGGAAGTGGATCGTCACCAGACCGAAGTCCACACACACCTCCCGGTCGGAACCGGCGCGGATGTCGAGCCGGTAAAGCTACGCAAGCGTAATGCGCCACATTCTATGAACCAAGTCACATCTGACTGGACAAGACCGAGAAAAAGTTTGTGGCTACCGGAAGGTAGGAAACCATTGACCTACGCTTCCGTAAGTGCTGGAATGTGACGCGTGTTACACCCTAGCCCTGGCCTTGTGAGCCTCCCGTCCCCGCCAACGGAGAGAGTCTTTGCCCGGGGGTACGCCCCGCGCGAAGACCAGCACCGCGTCGGAGGAGTCGACTTCACGGTCGCCACCCTCGACACTGCGGTGGATCAGTTGCTACGCGACGCTGTGGATGAGCACCGGACCCGCGGATGGTCGGTCCGACTCGCGAATGCGTATTCGGTCGTCGTCGCCGACGAGGACAGCAGTTACGCCCAGGTGCTCAACGGTGTCGGTTCCACCTACGCCGACGGAGCACCGATCGAGTGGATCATGAAGCGCCGCAACGTCACTGGCGCCGGCCGGGTGCGTGGCCCGTCGTTGTTCAAAGAGTGCTTGCGCCGCGGTCAGACCCAGGGCGTTCGCCACTTCTTCCTCGGCACGACCGAAGAGACCCTGGCGGCCCTGGTGGCACAGGTGTCCCACGAATTCCCGGCGGCGAAGATCGCTGGTCAGTGGGCGCCGCCGTTCGGCCCCGTCGACGCAGCGTTCGTCAGCGCGGCCCAGGAACGGATCGGCGACACGGACCCGCACATCATCTGGGTTGCCCTGGGCACTCCGAAACAGGATTTCGCCGCTGCGCAGTTGGCGGCCGCGACCGGCGCGCTGTGCGTCGGCGTGGGGGCGGCCTTCGACTTCGTCGCCCAGACCAAGGCCGAGGCGCCGGAATGGATGCAACGCGCCGGTGTCGAATGGCTGTTCCGTCTGGCCAGCGAGCCGCGCCGCCTCGCGCATCGCTACCTGGTCGGCAACGCCCAGTTCGTGCGGATCGTCGCTCGTAGCTGAGGGAAACCACCCCGACACACCAGAAGGCCCCCGGTCGATTCGACCGGGGGCCTTCTGACGCGCGCCCGTCAGTTCTTGCTGCGTTGCCGCCGCACGGAACGCTCACGCGCGGAGCGCGCCGGTGGGTCCAGGTCACGGCCGTAGTAGGTGCCATACCCGCTGCCGTAGTACGACTGCATGTCGCGCTGGCTGAGCTTGTTCATCACGACACCCAGGACGTCCGCGTGCACCTCGTGCAGGCTGCGCAGCGAGGTCTCCAACTGGTGGTCCAGGGTCTTGCCCGCGCAGATCACGACCACGACGCCGTCGACCTGCGTGCCCAGGATTGCCGCGTCGGTGACCGGCAGCAGCGGGGGAGCGTCGATGACGACGAAGTACTCCTTGGCCAAGTCGTCCAGCAGCGTCTTCATCGCCTTGGATCCGAGCATCTCGCTGGGGTTGGGCGGGGTGAGGCCCGCGGCCAACACCGACAGGTTCGGTGTCTCCGGAGCGTCCTGGAGAACGTCGGCCAGGTCGACCCGGTGGGCCAGCACCTCCGCCAGGCCCGCACCGTCCAGCAGACCGAAACCAGTGGCGATCGAGGGCCGACGCAAGTCGGCATCCACCAGGAGCGTCTTCTCCCCGGAGAGGGCGACCGACGCGGCGATGTTGGCCGCCACCGTGGACTTGCCGTCATCCGGGTTGGGGCTGGACACCACGATCACCCGCAGCGTGCGGTCGACGTTCATGTACTGCAGGCTGGTCCGCATCTTCAAGAAGGCCTCGGCGGTCACCAGACCCTCGGTGTCGGTGCGAACCCCCTCGCCGACGACGATCGGGATCGTCCGTTCGGATTTGCTCAACTGCGCGTTCTGCGGCACAGAACCCAGGACCGGCACCCCGAACTGCTCGCGGACCTTGTTCGGATCGCGCAACCGGCCATCCATCTGACTGCGCAACATCGCCAGGCCGATACCCCCGAGCAGACCAACGATGCCGGCGATGATCAGGTCGAGCTTGGTGTTGGGCGAAATCGGCGAGGACGGCAACTGGGCCGGGTCCTGGACGTTGATGCGCAGCGAATTGGCGCCGGATCCCTCGATCTTCGCCACCTGGGCCGCCAGCGCCTTCACCCAGGCGTTGGCGATCGCCTGGGCCTGTTCCGGGCTGCTGGCGTTCGCCGAGATCCGTAGTAGCACGGTATTGGTCGGCTGATCCACGCTGATCTGGTTGATCAGGGCTGCCGGCGTGGTCTGCAAGTTCAGGTCATCGATGACCTGCTGGGCGACGGCGCGGCTCTGGGCGACATCGACGTACGACGTGGCGCGCGACTTGGCGAGTTGGTCACCGAAGGCTGCTTCGGACAGGTTCTGAGGCTGGCCAGCGGTCACGAAACCGGACGATGACGCCTGATACACCTTGGGCTGGAACAGGTCCCAGACAAACATCACCGCGATCGCGGCCAAGGTGGCCGCGACGATGATCTTCCAGTGTCGGCGCAGGATCCGGTAGTACTCATCGATGCGCAAAGGGAACCTCCCGAAGTCGCGGCAAGCGCGAGAACAAACGACCGGAAACGATAGGTGAGCAGCTGCTGGAGTAGCCGCACAGCTGGCTAACTTACCGAACCGGAAAGTGGCGTCCGTCACTTTACCCCAGGGATCCGGCGCAACCTACGGTTCCGGTCAGTTGCCGGGTGCAGCAGGATGCAGTCTGTGGATGTGTCCTTCGTCGGTGAGGTCATCGAGTGGCGCGGACCGGCGCCCTATCTGTTCGTCCCGGTGAGCGATCAGGCCGCCGAAGAGGTCGCGCAGTGGGCCCGGTTCAGTTATGGCTGGGGCTGCATTCCGGTCACCGCGACCATTGGCCATACCCGGTGGCCGACGTCGCTGATGCCCAAGGACGGCCAGTACCTGGTGCCGGTTCGGGTCGCCGTCCAACGTACCGAAGGCGTCGGCCTGGGCGACACGGTCCGGGTCCGACTCGATCTGCGGTTCGAGCGATGACGGTCGTCCTGGACGGCGGACTGTCCAACGCGCTCGTGGACCGTGGTCATGACCTGGCCGATGATCTGTGGACCGCCCGGCTGCTGGCCGATGCTCCCCAGGAGATCGTCGCCGTACACCGCGCCTATTTCGCGGCCGGGGCTCAGCTGGCCACCAGCGCCAGTTACCAAGCCAGTGTGCTCGGATTCACCGCGGCCGGTATGTCAACCAGCACCGCCGAGGAACTCATCCGGCGAAGCGTCCGTCTGGCGCGGGAAGCCACCGACGGCGTCCCGGGTCGGCTGGTCGCCGCCTCGGTCGGCCCGTACGGCGCCGTGCTGGGCGACGGTTCGGAGTACCGGGGCAACTACGGACTGACCGCTGCCCAACTGCGCGACTTCCACGCGCCGCGTCTGGAACTACTGATCGCCGAGCAGCCCGATCTGCTCGCGGTTGAGACGATCCCGGACCTGCTCGAGGCGCAGGTGCTGGTCGATCTCATCGCCCAGTTCGACGTACCGGCCTGGTTGTCCTTCACCATCGACGGGGCCCAGACGCGGGCCGGGCAACCCCTGGCCGACGCGTTCGCCGTTGCCACGGATGCGCCGGGGGTGGTCGCGGTCGGGGTGAACTGCTGCGCTCCACGCGAGGTGCTACCGGCCATCGAACTCGCCGGGCAGATCAGCGGCAAGCCAGCCGTCGCCTATCCGAACGCGGGGGAGACCTGGGACGCCGAGCACCACCGCTGGGTCGGCGAGCCGACGTACGACGTGCGCCTGGTCCCGCGCTGGCTGGACGCGGGCGCCCGGTGGGTGGGCGGTTGTTGCCGCGTCGGTCCAGCGGGCATCGCCCAGGTCGCCGCCGCGGTCGCGGCGCGATCGGCTTGACTGGGGGATGTGGACGAACGCTACGAGCTGATCGACAGCCCACCGCCGGTGGCGGACTACCTGCGGTTGCGCGCCGAATCCGGTCTGACCCCCAAACGCCCGGATCAGGCGCGCCCGGCGTTGGAGAACAGTTGGGCCTGGTGCCACGTCGTGGTGGCGGCCAGCGGTGCGGTGGTGGGGATGGGCCGGGTGATCGGGGACGGCGGCTGGTATTTCCACCTGGCCGACATGGCCACGGACCCACAGCATCAGCGCCGCGGTATCGGCCGTGCGGTCATCGACCACCTCCTGACCGTCATCGAGCAGAAGGCGCCGGCGGACCCGTACGTCACGCTGATGGCCGACGGACCGGGCGTGCGACTGTATGAGTCGGTCGGGTTCGTGCCCTCGGCGCCCACCACGATCGGCATGGTGCGCCGTCAGCTGCGCGCTCAGTAGCGAGTCATACCGAGCACGTACGCCGCCTGCCCGACGTGCTGAAGGTCGTCGGCCGCGATGGAGACAAGCCGGACGGCGAGCGTGACCGGCGGATCCCAGGTGTCATCGACGATCGCGTCGAGGTCGGCATCGCGCAGGGTGCCCAGGTACGCGTGGCTGCGCGCTGACACCGCCTCGAGATAGCCCGCCAACAGCTCGGCGCTCGCCGTCACCTGCGCAGCCTGCTGCCGGGACTGGCCGTACCCGGTAGCCGCGTCGTCGAAGGGCAACGCGAACCGCTGCGCCCAACCGACCGCCGTCCACACCTGCTCCTGACCTGTCACATCAGCGATCTGCGCGTCCTGGACGCGCGCGGTGTGCCACAGCAGCCAGGCCACCGAGTTGTTGCCGCCGGGTGCCGAGGCGAGATCCGCAGCGGTCACGCCGTCGAGAAGCGTCACCGCCTCGAGACGGACCCGGTCGAAGAGATCCTGGAGCAGCTGCGCCGACGTCGTCATAGCGTCACGTTACGGCGCGATGCTCACCCGGGAGACGGGGCCAGTTCGAAGTCCGCGAAGTCGAAACCGGGGGTGACCACGCACGCGACGAGCACCGCTTCGTCACCCGCGGGGCGCGCCGCCTGCCAGTGACCGCCGGGTACCAACGACTGGAACCGGTGCCCCGCTGACGGGTCCGACCCCAGGATCGTGCGATCGGCGTACGCCGGGTGCTCGCCTGATCCGCCCAGGTCCAGCTCCAGCGGGCCACCTCTCTGGTGGATCCACAGCTCATCGGAGCGCACCCGATGCCACGCCGACTCCTCACCGGGCAGCAGCAGGAAGACGATCGCGGTGGCGGTGACCCGGTCACCGATGGTCACCCCTGACCGGTAGGTCTCGGCGTACCAACCACCTTCCGGGTGCGGTTGCAGATCCAGTCCGTGCGCCCAATCGGGAAGGGATGTCATGGGTTCATCGTGGCCTAGTACCTTCGGTGCCGTGGAGCAGACGCAGATTCATGCGACCCAGATCGGTGACGAAGGCGCCCGCATCGTCTTCCTGCACGGGCTCTTCGGACAGGGCAAGAACTTCACCCGGATCGCCAAAGCGTTGACGCCGCAGTACACTTCGCTGCTGGTCGACCTGCCCAATCACGGTCGATCGGAGTGGACTGATCGCGTTGACTACATCGATCTCACCGATCGGGTCGCGCAGTTCCTGCGGAGTGGATTCGCGGCCGACAGCCCGGTGCACGTGGTTGGCCACTCAATGGGCGGCAAGGTGGCGATGGTGCTGGCGCTGCGTCATCCGCAGGTGGTCGACCGGTTGGTGGTCGCAGACATCGCCCCTCGCCACTCCGAGAGCGCCGGTCAGTTCGAGCACCTGTTGGACTCGCTGAAATCACTGGAGCTGAGCAGCATCCGTCGCCGGGGCGATGCCGATGACCAGCTACGGCCACTCGTGCCGGACGATGCGGTCCGCGGGTTCCTGCTGCAGAACCTGCGCTCATCCCCGGATGGTTTCCGGTGGCAGGCGAACCTGGACCTGTTGCGGGACAGTCTGATTCCGATCGCGGGGTTCCCGCAGATCGAGGCCACCTTCGACCATCCGGTGCTGTGGTTGGCGGGGGAGCGGTCGGACTACATCACCGACGCCGACCGACCGGAGATGGAGCGCTTGTTCCCGAGGATGACCTACGTGGTCATCAAGAACGCGGGGCACTGGCTGCACTCCGACCAGCCCGAGGCGTTCACCTCGGCCCTGCGAGTCTTCCTGTCGACACAGCGGTGGCAATGATGGCGTTGAGTGACGCTGAGGTGGTACGCCTGCGTGAGCGGTACGCCGCGGGCGCCCGACAGGTCGATCTGGCAACGGAGTTCGGGATCGCTCAGACGGCTGTGTCGGCGATCGTGAACGGACGCACCCGTGCCGCAGCCGGTGGTCCGATCGCCACTCGTGCCCCACGCCCGGCGCCCCAGCGTGCGGCGAGCTCCCCGCGAAAGACCCTGTCGGACGAACAGATCGAGCACGTACGCCGCCGGGTCGCCGAGGGAGACAAGCGCGCCGAGATCGCCGCTGACCTGGGCATCTCCCGGCACACCATCGACTCGATCATCAGTGGTCGCCGAGGCGCTAGCGCCCCGAAGCCGTTGAGCGACGACCAGATCCGGCGGATCCGTGCGGCGGCGGCCGCGGGCACCTCACAGACCCGGTTGGCGCAGGAGTACGGCACCTCACAGCAGGTGATCAGTCAGATCGTCCGCCGGGTGACGTACGCGCACGTCACCTGAGTGGCGTCTCCGGCTGGATCCGCAGCGCCCGGATCGCCGCCGCCAGCATGTCGTAATGCCCTGCCAACAGGACCAATTCGACCAACTGGCGATCATCGAGGTGCTCAGCGACCTCGGCCCAGGCGCAGTCATCGACGTCGCGGGTCAGCACCAACTGGTCGACCGCCGCCAGGATGACCCGCTGTCGATCGGTCCAATCGCCATCGGCCAGGTCGGTTCCGACCAGGGCGATCTGCTCCCGGCTGAGACCAGCGCCGCGGGCGATCCGGCGATGCTGGTGCAACTCATAGTCCGACCCACGCAGGGCAGCCACCCGCAGGATGACCAGTTCGGACTCCGCGCGGGGCAGGGTCCCGAAGGGCATCAGCCGACCGGCGAAATGCAGCCAGCCCCGAAAGAGCCCCTTGTTGCGCCCGAGTACCCGGAACAGGTCCATCGGTTCGGTCTTCGCCAGTCGACCCCCGGCGCGGGCCAGCACCCAGGCGGTGACCCCGATCTGACCGAGTCGTCCTGGTCGCACCCTCGGGTTCTGCCGTCCGGTACTCATCGCAGACTGCCTTCGGCCCGGTCGGCCATCCGGTTGGCCGCGTGCATCATCGCCGAGTAGGCCGGTGGCACGTAGCGTTGCACGGCATGCAGGGCGCGGATGTCGACGGAGGTGTAGACCAGCGTCTTGCGGGCGAGCATGCCGTTGACGATCCGTTCGGCCGCTAGTTGTGGGCTGACGGCGCGATGCTGGAACCGTCGCCGAAGCCTGGCGAACTGCGCTGTGCTGGTGTCGATCCCGGCGATCCGCATCGACTCGGTGAGCGGTGTGTCGACGGCGCCGGGGCAGGCGAGGGTGACCGCGATCCCGTGTCGCGCCAGGTCGAACCGCAACACCTCGCTGACCCCGCGCACTCCGAACTTGCTGGCGCTGTACGCCGCATGCCACGGCAGACCGACCAAGCCGGCAGCTGACGACACGTTGACCAGATGGCCACGACGCCCGTGCTGGATCATCGCCGGAACGAAGGTCTCGATGACGTGGATCGGTCCCATCAGATTCACATCGATCACCTGCTGCCACTGCTGCGCGGACATGTGCTCGACCTTGCCCCAGATCGCGATGCCGGCGACGTTCAGCACGGCATCGACCGCGGCCGTGCCGGCGTGGACCTCGGCGGCAAGGTCACGAACCCCGTCCAAGGACGTCACGTCAGCGCTCCGAGCGGTGGCGACGATGCCCCCGGAGGCGGCGATCGACGTACG
Source organism: Branchiibius hedensis (assembly GCF_900108585.1). Classification (NCBI taxonomy): domain Bacteria; kingdom Bacillati; phylum Actinomycetota; class Actinomycetes; order Micrococcales; family Dermacoccaceae; genus Branchiibius; species Branchiibius hedensis. The sequence goes on along the minus strand of NZ_UESZ01000001.1, from coordinate 1,225,784 downwards.
GGCAGCGGACAGGCCTTCGGCGTCGAGATCGGTCAGGTGCAGCACGGCACCGCGAGCGGCGAGGTTCTCGGCGACGGCCCGGCCGATGCCACTGGCGGCACCGGTGATCAGGACGTGGCGGCCGGTGATCTCGGCGCGGCGGGGTCGCACGGAAGACAACATGCCCACCATCATGGCCACATGACGCGCTCCGGACAGTCAACCGCCCCGGCCGACCAACATGACGTGATCACCGTGCACGGTGCTCGGGTCAACAACCTGCGCGACGTGAGTGTGACCATCCCCAAGCGCCGCCTGACGGTCTTCACGGGCGTGTCCGGGTCGGGCAAGAGTTCCCTGGTCTTCGGCACGATCGCCGCCGAGTCGCAGCGTCTGATCAACGAGACCTACAGCGCCTTCGTGCAGGGCTTCATGCCCACCCTGGCACGGCCCGACGTTGACGTCCTGGACGGCCTGACGACCGCGATCATCGTGTCTCAGGAACGCATCGGCTCTGATCCACGCTCAACCGTCGGCACGGTGACCGACACGAACGCGATGCTACGAATCCTGTTCTCCCGCCTCGCAGTTCCGCACATCGGCGGGCCGCCGGCGTACTCCTTCAACACCCCGACGGTGCATGGCTCGGGAGCGATCAGTGTCGGTACGAAGCGGGCGACGAAGGCGACCTTCTCCCGGCTGGGCGGGATGTGTCCGCGCTGCGAAGGCCGCGGCAGCGTCTCCGACTTCGACCTCACAGCGCTCTATGACGACAAGCTGTCGCTGGAGGATGGCGCGCTGAAGATCCCCGGCTACTCGATGGACGGGTGGTACGGGCGGATCTTCAAGGGCTGCGGCTTCTTCCCGGCCGACAAGCCGATCGCCACGTTCACCGCCAAGCAGTTGGACGCACTGCTGCACAAGGAGCCCACCCGGATCAAGGTCGACGGCATCAACGTCACCTACGAAGGGCTGATCCCCAAGATCACCAAGTCCATGCTGTCCAAGGACCGCGAGTCGATGCAGCCGCACATCCGCGCCTTCGTCGACCGGGCCATCACCTTCTCCACCTGCCCCGAGTGCGACGGGACCCGCCTCGCCGAGCCGGCGCGCACCTCGCGGATCGGCCAGACCAGCATTGCCGACGCCTGCGCGATGCAGATCAGCGACCTGGCCGCCTGGGTGCGCTCGCTGGACGAACCGTCGGTCGGACCGCTGCTGGATGCCCTACGCGACAGCCTCGACGCGTTCGACCGGATCGGGTTGGGCTATCTGTCGCTGGACCGGCCGGCGGGCACGTTGTCCGGGGGAGAGGCGCAGCGGGTCAAGATGATCCGGCACCTCGGTTCCCCGCTGACCGACATCAGCTATGTCTTCGACGAACCGTCGGTCGGGTTGCATCCGCACGACATCCAGCGGATGAACGAGCTGCTGCTGCAACTGCGGGACAAGGGCAACACGGTGCTGGTGGTCGAGCACAAACCGGAGCTGATCGCCATCGCCGACCAGGTCATCGACCTGGGACCGGGAGCTGGATCATCCGGTGGCACAGTGACCTTCGAGGGAACAGTGGCCGGGCTGAAGTCGTCTGGGACCGTCACCGGGCGGCACCTGGACGATCGAGCGAGCCTGAAGGTCGACGTACGGCGAGCACGCGGCACCCTGCCGATCCGCGGCGCCCACGCGCACAACCTGCGGGACGTCGACGTCGACATCCCGCTCGGGGTCCTGGTCGTAGTGACCGGCGTCGCGGGATCGGGCAAGAGCTCCTTGATCGAGGGTTCCCTGACGGGGCGGGACGGCGTCGTCGTGGTCGACCAGACGCCGATCCGCCGGTCGCGCCGATCCAACCCAGCGACGTACACCGGTCTGCTCGAGCCGTTGCGCAAGGCGTTCGCCAAGGCCAACGGGGTCAAGCCGGCACTGTTCAGCGCGAACTCCGAAGGTGCCTGTCCGACCTGCGGTGGTGCCGGGGTGATCTACACCGACCTGGGCATGATGGCCGGGGTGAGCACGGTCTGCGAGGACTGTGAGGGCCGCCGCTTCCAACCGGAGGTGCTGGGTTACCTGCTCGGTGGGCGCTCCATCGCGGACGTGTTGGAGATGTCCGCGGGCGAGGCAGAGCCCTTCTGCGCTGAGGTGAAACTGCCTGCGGCAGAACGGATCCTGGCGCGACTGACCGATGTCGGACTCGGTTACGTCACGCTGGGACAACCCTTGACCACCTTGTCCGGCGGTGAGCGGCAACGCCTGAAGCTCGCCGCCCAGATGGGGGAGCAGGCCGACATCTACGTCCTGGATGAGCCGACGACCGGTCTGCATCTGGCCGACGTCGAACGGCTGCTGGCCCTGTTGGATCGGTTGGTGGACTCGGGCAAGTCAGTGATCGTCATCGAGCATCACCAGGCGGTGATGTCGCACGCCGACTGGATCATCGATCTCGGGCCGGGCGCGGGCCACGACGGCGGGCGGATCGTTTTCGAGGGCAGCCCTGCTGACCTGGTCGCCGGGCGATCAACGCTGACGGGGGAGTACCTCGCGGCGTACGTGGGCTCATGACCGACCGGATGCAGCCGTTCGAGGTCGCCAACGCGCTGCGGTCGCACGATCACGATTGGTACCGGCGCCTGGATGCCCGGCTGCATTGGTTCAGTTTCTGCGTTCCGCGGCCCAAGGAGAGCGAGCCGGACCGGTTGGCGATCGCCTTCCGACTCGATCACGCACCGGTCGAGGAGCTCGCGTCCCTACTGAACGTCTCTGCGGGGAACTTCATGGTGCAGACGCCGCAGGCCGGCCCGCTCGCCGGCATCGAACTCAGCAGCGACACTTCCCGGATGACGTTCGACAGCGCAGACGACCTTCAGCCCTGGCCGCTGCTGACCGTGACGTTATGGAATCCGCGCGACATGTGGCACGTCGATGACCAGCTCGTCGAGGCTGCCGCGCAGGCAGAGCAGGCGCTGGATCTGCTGCCGTTGCAACGGTGGCCCTTGGAGACCCGGCTGCTTGGTTGGTTGACGCCCGCACGACACCCAGAATTGTTCACCGCCACCTGACCCCACTTTCGGAGGCTGGTTCGGCGGTTACCGTGGCCGTAATGAATCTCGACATCCAGAACCTCCGACGCGTCGCAGGCGTATCCGCCCTCGCGGTGACGGCGATCCAAACCGTGACCGCCGCCGTTGCGATCCCGCGACAACGACGCGACTACGCCGACGGGGCGTGGGGTCCCGGACTGGCCGCCGTGGCCATCACCGGCGCGGCGCTGGGCACCGGTGATCCGGTACGCCGATGGACCACTGCCGCTCTCACGACCGCCTGGGCCGCGCGGCTGGAGCATCTGATGCTCGGTCGCTTGCGCGGCAAAGACACCGAGGACGACCGCTACACCGACTTCCTCGCGGGATCCTCGACGGCCGCAGTCATCGGCAAGGTGTTTGTGACACAGGCTGTTTCCCAACTACTCGTGTCGGCGCCCACACAGGTGGCAGCAGCCTCGACCCTCCCCAAAGGTCGGCGCCGACTGTTGTTCCCCCTCGGCGTCGCCATCATGGTCACCGGCGCAGTCGTCGAGGGGGTCGCCGACCGGCAGAAGGACACCTACTCAGCGCAACCCCGTGAGGAACGCCCGTCGGTGCTCGACACCGGTCTGTGGGCGTGGTCACGGCATCCGAACTACTTCGGGGACTCGCTGTTCTGGGACGGGGCCTACGTCGCTGCCGCTGCATCGCCACCGGCAGGGTGGACCTTCCCGGCGCCGATTGCGATGAACTACTTCCTGATCTATGCGACCGGCGCGAAACGCACTGAGACAAAGATGCAGGACCGGCCCGGTTACCGCGATTATCAGAAGCGTGTCTCCTTCTTCTTCCCGTGGCCGGGAAAGCATGCCTGACCCGTTACGCATCGTCTTCGTCTGCACCGGCAACATCTGCCGCTCACCGATCGGCGAGAAGGTGTTGCAACGCGAGCTCGATGACGCCGGACTCGGTGACGCGGCGACGGTGACCAGTGCTGGGACCGGCCCCTGGCACGAGGGTGAGCCCGCCGACCCTCGAGCCGCGGACGTCCTTGCGGCCGCAGGCTATTCGAACACCCACACCGCTCACCAGGTCACTGACGAGGACCTCACAGCGGACCTCCTGGTTGCGCTGGACGGCGGGCACGCGCGGGAGCTGCGCCGTCTGGGTGCCCCCGCGGATCGGGTGCGGCTCCTGCGCTCCTTCGATCCGGACGCTGACTCACCGGATGTGCCTGACCCCTACTACGACGGCCCGGCCGAGTTCCGCGACGTGCTCGCCATGGTCGAAGCAGCGACTCCCGGGGTGGTGCAGTGGGTGCGCGACCAGTCACGCTGAGCGACGGTCGCCGCGGCTTCGCCAAAGAGGCACCGCAGTCGGCGATCACCGCGGAAGCCGCCTCCCTGGAGTGGCTGAGGGTGCCGGACGGTCCGCCATTGCCGACGGTCCTGTCGCACGACCCCCAACGGCTGGTCACGGCGTACGTCGAGTCAAGCCGACCGGACCCGCAGGTCGCCGAAGACTTCGGTCGGCGGTTGGCGGCCATGCACTCGGCCGGCGCCGCGGGCTTCGGTGCCGCGCCGCCTGGTGGTCCTGAACTGGCCTGGTTCGGGGCGACCCGGATGCTGAACAAGCCAGTGCCGCAAGAGGATTGGGCCACCTGGTATGCCCGGGACCGGGTCGCTGCCTACGTCAGACAAGCCGTCGACGCAGGTTCGCTGACGCTGGGGGAGTCGGCCGTCTTCGACGAGGTGTGTGAACGGTTGCCGCAGTTGGCCGGACCCGCGGAGGCTCCGGCGCGACTACACGGTGACCTCTGGTCCGGCAACGTGTTGTGGTCCCACGACGGCGCCTGGTTGATCGATCCGGCCGCCCATGGCGGCCACCGGGAGAGCGACCTGGCCCTGTTGGCGCTGTTCGGGTGCCCCCACCTCGAACGCATCCGATCGGCGTACGACGAGGTGTCACCGCTGGCCCCCGGATGGCGCGGTCGGGTCCCGCTGCACCAGCTCTTCCCGCTGCTTGCCCACGTGGTGATCTTCGGGCGCGGCTACGCCGGCCAGGCGCTGGACGCTGCTCGTTCAGCGCTGGATATCGGCTGAAACCGACACTTCCGAACGATCCCGCCCAGCCACTAACGTTCGAGCATGACCACGCGCACCGAAGAGGATCTGCTCGGCTCGAAGCCCGTGCCGGCAGAGGCGTATTACGGCATCCACACCGTCCGAGCGATCGAGAATTTTCCGATTTCGGGCATCACGATCAACGACGTCCCCGAGTTCATCCGCGGCATGGTGCAGGTCAAGAAGGCTGCGGCGCTGGCGAATAAGGAGCTACGCGTCTTGCCGGTGGATGTCGCGGATGCGATCGTCGCCGCCTGCGATGCGATCCTGGATGAGGGCCGGTGCATGGATCAGTTCCCGGTCGATGTCTTCCAGGGCGGCGCCGGCACGAGCGTCAACATGAACACCAACGAGGTGGTCGCCAACCTGGCCCTCGAATTCGTCGGCTATGACAAGGGCCGCTACGACGTGATCAATCCCAACGATCACGTCAACAAATCCCAGTCGACCAACGACGCCTACCCGACCGGGTTCCGGATCTCGACGTACACGATGGTGCAGAGCCTGGTTCAGGAGGTGCAGGAGCTTTCGTTCGCGTTCTCGGCCAAGGCCCAGGAGTTCGCAACGGTGCTGAAGATGGGCCGCACCCAGTTGCAGGATGCGGTGCCGATGAGCCTGGGCAGTGAGTTCGAGGCGTTCGCGGTCAACGTCCACGAGGAGATCACCCGGCTGCGCACCGCGGCGGAGCTCCTTTTGGAAGTGAACCTGGGCGCCACCGCGATCGGCACCGGACTGAACACACCCCCGGGCTACCCGGCGGCCGCCGCCCGGCACCTGTCCCAGGTCAGTGGGTTGGGCACGGTCCCGGCAGCGCACCTGGTCGAAGCGACGTACGACAACGGTGCCTACATCGCGGTGCATTCGGCGGTGAAGCGGCTGGCGACCAAGTTGTCCAAGATCTGTAACGACCTGCGGCTGCTGTCTTCTGGACCGCGAGCGGGTCTGCACGAGATCAACCTGCCGGAAATGCAGGCCGGCTCCTCGATCATGCCGGCGAAGGTGAACCCGGTCATCCCCGAGGTCGTCAACCAGGTCTGTTTCAAGGTCATCGGCAACGACGTCACGATCACGATGGCCGCGGAGGCCGGCCAACTGCAGCTGAACGTCATGGAGCCGGTGCTGGCGGAGTCACTGTTCGAGTCGTTGCGGCTACTGACCAACGCGTGTGCCACGTTGCGGACCAAGTGCATCGTCGGAATCACCGCCAACCCGGAGGTGTGTCAGGCGTACGTCATGAACTCGGTCGGCATCGTCACCTATCTCAACGAGGTCATCGGCCACCACGCCGGCGACCAGGTGGGCAAGGAGGCTGCCCGCACCGGCAGGGGAGTGCGCGAGGTGGCCCTCGAGATGGGGCTGCTCAGCGAGACGCAACTGGATGAGCTGCTGTCGGCCGCCAACTTCCTCAACCCGACCTTCGCCGGCCGACTGTACGCACCCGACGAGCGGGGGATTCCGCTGCCGCAGAGCCCTCCGACGACCGACGCTGACGCACCGGCGTCATGATCGTCCTGCAGTTCCTGGTCGTTCTCCTTTTCGTTTTCATCGGAGCCCGACTCGGCGGCATCGCCATCGGTCTGGCCGGCGGCGCCGGTGTCATCGTTCTCGGTCTGCTCGGACTGCAGGTCGACCCCAAAACCGGTGTGCCGTGGGACGTGCTCGGCATCATCATCTGCGTCATCGCCGCGATTGCGGCGATGCAGGCCGCTGGGGGATTGGAGTTGCTGGTCTACCGCACCGAACGGCTCCTGCGGTCAAGACCAAGCAACATCACCTTCATGGCGCCGGTCGTCACCTATTTCATGACGGTCCTGTCCGGCACCGGCCAGATCGCCTTCTCAACGCTGCCGGTGATCGCGGAGGTGAGCAAGGAGGCCAAGATCCGGCCGTCGCGGCCGTTGTCGATTGCAGTCGTGGCCTCCCAGATGGCGATCGTTGCCTCGCCGATCTCCGCGGCGACGGTCGCCATGGCCGCCGTTCTTGAGCCAATGGGCGTCGACTTCATCAAGATGCTCACCATCTCCGGTATCTGCACGTTGACCGGCTGCATGATCGCCGCGTTCGTGGCGTCCAGACTCGGCTGCGAGTTGGAGGACGACCCGATCTACCAGGACCGCCTGGCGCGTGGTCTGGTCTCGCAGTCCGATCCGGCGGCGCGGGAGAACTTCACACCCCGCAAGGGAGCCGCGCTGTCGCTGATCATCTTCGCCGTCACCCTCGTGGTGGTGGTGCTGTACTCCACGGCGATCTCGGAGTCAGTCGGCCTGATCAGTGATCCGACGATCGACCGGTCGGCCGCGATCATGACCTTCATGATGCTGGCCGCGTTGCTCATCGTGGTCTTCTGCAAAGTCGAACCGCCCGCGGTCATCGAGACACCGACGTTCCGGGCCGGGATGAACGCAGCCGTCTGCATCACCGGCGTCGCCTGGTTGGGAAACACCTTCGTGCAGAACCACGTTGAAGACATCGAGCGCATCGGCGGCGACGTGATCCACGACCATCCGTGGATGTTGGCGATTGTCCTCCTGCTCGCATCGGCGTTGCTCTACTCCCAGGCGGCCACCACGATCGCGCTAATGCCGGTCGCGGCGGGAATGGGCGTGTCCGCCTCCGCGCTGCTCGCCTCGTTCCCAGCGGTGACCGGCCTGTTCCTGTTGCCGACCTACACCACGGTGGTGGCCGCGATCGAACTCGACGACACCGGGACGACCCGGATCGGCAAATACCTGTTCAACCACTCGTTCATGATCCCGGGTCTGGTGGCGGTCGCCAGTTCGATCGCCCTGGGCTTCGTGATCGCTCCGGTCCTGATCTGAATCGCGAGGATGCCAATGCGCTCACGCCTCATGTCGATGGTGTCGCTGGGCACCGTGGCGGTGATCCTCACCGGCTGCTCCGGCGACACCGGCGCCGACAACGTGCCCGCGCCCCGCGACGAGGCCGCGTTCATCGCGGCCGTCAAGCAATACCAGACCGAGCAGATCGATCGGGCTGAACTGATCCGCCAAGGCGATGCGGTCTGCGAATCACTCTCAGATTCCGCGGACGCCGACGGGCTCTACCAGGCGCTGGTGAACAACGCAGACGCTGGAAGTGGCCCGTTCTTCGGCGAGCCCCGCCTGGGGGTGATGTCCGCGGCCGTGAAGTATTTGTGCCCCGAGTGGGCTGAAGTGGATCACCAACAGCAGGGGAGTGCTACGCCGCTCAGATCGTGAGGTGATCGACACCCAGGTCGCGTAGATCCACCCGGCTGCTGGCGTGACCGCCGAGCCAGACGGTGACGTTGCGGCGCAGGTCCAACTCCTGGGGGACCCATTCGCTGACCCAGGCCGTGACGGCCTGGTCAAGGGAACCGGTGCTGGGCTCGATGCGCTGAATGGACACCCGGGCTGGCGCGGTCAGTCCGTCGAGGCTGCCCGCCGGCGCTTCGATCAACACCTGGCCGTAGGCGTCAGCGGGCAGAAGCGCCAGCGCAACAGCGATGTCGTCCAGGTCGGCGATGTGGCCGGCGATCAGGACGTGCTCCAGCGGCAGGCGACGACGATGGGACCTCACAAAGTTAAGCATAGCCTTACCTTCGTGAGGTCCGCCATCGGCGTCGCCGTGAGTGTGGTTATGCGGCGATGTGCGCCTGCAGGAGCCAGCGGTCCTTGGTCAGGCCCCGCTCGATCTCGATGGCGACATCCTGGCTGCTGAGGTCGATGTCATCCAGGCCGGTGACGGCTGCGCGCACGGTGACCAGCGCGGCGTCGATCAGGCCGACGACCTGCGCCACGGTGGTTTCCCAGGGCTGGAAGCCGTCGGACAGCGCGGGCAACGTGGACTTCGCGGCGACGGTGGCCAGGCGAGCGTCCAGGGGCAGACCCAGAGCGACGACGCGCTCGGCGGCGGTGTCGGCGAAGCCCTGGGCATCGGAGACAACAGTGTCGAGCAACTCGTGGATGCCGATGAAGCTGCCGCCGCGCACGTGCCAGTGCGCCTGCTTGCCGTTGACGACCAGCGCCTCCAGGTCAAGCACGACCGGCGTCAGGAACTGCGCGGCTCCGGCAGCGACCTCGTGCGAGGCAGCGAGCGTGGTGGGGGCTTCGGTGGTTTTGGTGGCCATGTCGAACTCCTAGTGTCGCTGAACTGAAACTTGAATGATTCCAGGATGGTCCAGATTGGCCTGCGTGACAACGAAGAGCAGGCTGGCCTAAACAACACCAGACCAGACTGACTAATGTCCGATAATCTACATTATGTCAAGTAGTTGTCTGTGTATTGAATCAGATGCAATCATCCGTCTAACCATCCACTGCTACCCCGTGCGAGATCGTCGGCGGCCTGCCGACCTGCGCAAACGGCTGCGAAACGCAGCGGTTCGATGGTGGCAGCGAGTTCTTGAGCCGTTTCCAGGTCGCCTGTCGCTACGACACGACACGCCGCTGACCTTCATGGATGCGTGTAATACAGAACGTAAGACAATCATCGAAGTGCGAACCGGGCGCAGCCTCAGTTGGCGAGTTTCAGACCGATGACGCAGGCGACGATGCCGACCAGGCACACCAGTTTCAGGACCGAGACCGCCTCAGCGCCGGTCGCCATCGCGTAGATCACCGTGCCGGCCGCGCCGATCGCCGTCCAGATCGCGTACGCCGTGCCCACTGGCAACGTCCGCAACGCGTAGCCCAGACCGATCATGCTGGCGACGGTCGCGACCACAAAGATCGTTGAGGGCAACCACCGGGAGAAACCGTCGGACTTGCTCAGCGCGGTAGCCCACACCGCTTCGAGCCCACCGGAGACAATCAGAATCAACCACGCCATCGCGGCCACGACCTTCCGTGGCCGTCTTGTCGCTGTCCGGGTACGGCTCCCTCGTCCGGCGCCACGATCGTGGCCCCCTCATTGTCTCAGAGAGCCGCGTGCACGGCGGCCACCAGGCGTTCCACCTCATCGACACTGGTGTACGGCGCAAGCGAAACCCGCAGCCCGCCGGACTCCCCCAGGCCCAACGCCTGCGCCGGTTCGTAGGCGTAGAACGTCCCGGCCGGTGCAATCAGCTGCTGGGTGGCCAACTCGTCGGCGATCATTGCTGGGTCGGCATCAGTGAAGGTCAGCAGCGTGGTCGGCGTACGCCGTTGCGCCCGTGAGTGATTCACCACCCGCCCGTCGGCGATCAGATCCGCCAGACCGTCATCCAGTACGCCGAGCAGCCAACTCTCGTGGGCGGCGAACGCCTCGTGCGCCGACCGAAGGCGTTCCCGGCGGGTCTCCCCTTCGCCCCACGATGCGATGAAGTCCACGGCCGCCGTCGCTGCGGCCAATTGCTCATACGGCAACGTACCCAGCTCGAAACGCTCCGGTGACTCGTTCGTCGACGGCAGCAGCTTGTCCGGCGAAACATCCTGCAGCAGAGTCGGATTCGCGATCAGGACACCGCAGTGCGGTCCGAAGAACTTGTACGGCGAGCACACGTAGAAGTCCGCGCCGAGCGCAGCGACATCCACGAAGGAATGGGCTGCGTGATGCACTCCGTCCACCCACACCCACGCACCCACCTCGTGCGCCGCGGCAGACAGTACCGCCACGTCCGGACGCGAACCAATCAGGTTCGACGCACCCGTCACCGCCACCAGTCGGGTCCGTTCGGTGATCGCAGCGGCCACTGACTCGGCGGTGAACTGTCCTGTCTCCGCGTCGAGTTCGAGCCAGCGCACCGTGACGTTGGCCCGCTGCGCGGCGATCACCCAGGGGCGGACGTTGCAGTCATGGTCCAGTTGCGACAGGACGATCTCAGTCCCACTCCCCCACGTGCGCGCCAGAGTCCGGGAGAAGTCGAAGGTGAGCGCCGTGGCCGAGCGGCCGTGCACGATGCCAGCGGCGGGCACACCAGACAGATCGCCGTACGCCGACCTGAAGTCATCGACGTACCACGCGGCGTTGCGGGCGGCCAGGCTCCCCGCACCACGGTTCGACAGTGGCGCCTGGAGGGCGCCGAAGATCGCCTGGGCCACCGACGACGGAGTCTGTGTCCCGCCAGCACCGTCGAAGTACGCCTCCCCCGCGGCCAGGGCCGGGAAGTGCGATCGGAAGGCGGTGACGTCGAGTTCCATGCTGCGACCCTGTCACACCCGCCCCTCCCAGCCAACGTTCAGCCTGGCCCAAGGTTTCATTCAGCCCAATCTGCCTGCGGCACAGAATCTTTCGTCTGAGCGATCCACAGCGCCGAATCAACCATGCGGCAGCTGATCAACAGGTAGTTTGCCGGAGGTGCGTCATATCGACGGACTATTCAAGAGATAGAGGACTGCCAGTATGGGATTGCGCAAGAACCGGCGGCGGACGTCGCAACAGGTGGCTGCCGTTACCGTCACACTCGCCTTGAGCGTCGCAGGAGCCGCCGCCGCCAATGCGTCGGTTACCGCCGACGGGTCCGTGAAGTACACCGGCTCAGTCCCCAAGTGGGCGGTCAGCGCCCAGGACGCGGGAGCCGCACCAGCAGACGACACCGTCGAGGGCGAGATCTACCTCAACCTGCAGGACAAGCAGGGTGCCGAGGCGTTGGCGACCGCGGTCTCCACGCCGGGAAGCCCGCTCTACCGCCACCCGTTGACCCCCAGCCAGTGGATCAGCCGCTTCTCCCCCACGGCCAGCCAGTACGCAACCGTGGTGAACAAGCTCAAGGCCGAGGGCCTCACCATCACCGGTACGCCGGCCAGCCGGCTGTACGTCGTGTTCCGCGGCACGGCCGACCAGGTCAACGCCGCCTTCTCGACCTCGATGCACCTCTACCACCACGCGGGCACCCGCCTGGCCGCTCCCGCCAAGGCGCCGGCGCTGCCGTCCAGCATCGCCCGGTTGGTCAGTGCGGTCAGCCTGGACCAGTCGCGGCTGCAGACCCGGCCGAACCTGGTCTCCCCCGGGCACGTCGACAAGGCCTCGGGTTCATCGACGCTGAACCAGCCCAAGGCGCAGGCCCGCAGCACGCAGCAGACGACCCCGTCCACCACGGCCGCGTGCTCGCAGTACTGGGGCCAGTACACCTCGAGCGTGCCTGCCGCCTACAACGGCCAGACGACTTACCCGACCAACATCTGTGGCTACGACGCCAAGCAGTTGCGCTCCGGGTACAACCTGAACACCTGGAACACCCTGGGCGTCAACGGTTCTGGGCAGACTGTCGCGATCACCGATGCCTACGCCTCGCCCACCATCGTCGCTGACACCAACGCGTTGGCAGCGCAGAGCGGCGAGCCCGCGCTGGGCGCGAACCAGTACCAGCAGATCGTCCCGGGCACCTTCTACGACGAAGAAGCCTGCGGCGGTCCCAGCGGCTGGCAGGGTGAGCAGTCCCTGGATGTGCAAGCCGTCCACTCGATCGCTCCGAAGGCCAAGATCCTGTACGTCGGTGGTTCCAACTGCGGCGGTGGCCTCGACATGGCCCTGTCGACGATCATCGACCAGAAGCTGGCCACAGTGGTCAGCAACAGCTGGGGCGACGTCGGCGAGGATGTCCCGGCCGAGGTCCTCGCCGGTGAGCAGAACATCTTCGTGCAGGCTGCCGGCGAAGGGATCGGCCTGTACTTCTCCAGCGGCGACAACGGCGACGAGGCCGCTGCTCTCAGCACCCCCGAGCCGGACTTCCCCGCGTCCGACCCGTTCGTCACCTCGGTCGGCGGTACCTCGATGGGTATCGACAAGAAGGGCAAGCTCGCGGTCGAAACCGGATGGGGCACGGCGTACCAGCGGATCCTGGACAACGCCGACGGAACGTCGACCTACGCCGGTGCGCTGCCGGGGTCGTTCGGCGGCGGCGCCGGTGGCGGGATCAGCACGCTGTTCGCCGAGCCCGCGTACCAGAAGGGGGTCGTCCCCAACTCGCTGTCCGGTGGCAAGCGCGTCTCCCCCGATGTGTCCGCGCTCGCTGACCCGTACACCGGATTCCAGATCGGGATCAGCCCGATCACCGATGACGGCACCCTGGCCACCGCTGACTACGAGAACGAGACCTACGGCGGCACCTCCTTGGCCTCGCCGCTCACCGCCGCGATGGTGGCTCTCTCGCAGCAGTTGACCCACTCGAGCGTCGGGTTCGCCAACCCGACGCTGTACACGCTGAACCGCTTCGTGCCCGGATCGTTCCGGGACGTGAAGCCGTCGAGCACACCGGTCGCGGTTGAGTACACCTCGGCCTCCAGCGGCCACCGGTTCTTGATCACCATGGACAAGGACACCTCGCTCACGACGACCGCCGGGTACGACGACGTCACGGGGATGGGCGCGATGTCGTTCAGCCTTGCCCAGTTGCTGGGCCGGGGTCGCTGACCGGAGCGTCGAACCAGTTGCGGGGCCGGGCAATTGCCCGGCCCCGCCGTACGTTTCGGTCGTTTTCACACCACGTCCCATGAGCACGCGGCACACTGGTCGCACAGCGAACGCCCCCGCCGTCGTGGGTCTGCTTGACCGACCGCGGAAGGACACACCCGCCATGCCCGAAGGCTATGAACCCCTCGACGACGAAGCCCACCTGGCCAGCCTGGGCTACAAGCAAGAGTTGTCACGCAACTGGTCGGGGTTCTCCAACTTCGCCATTTCGTTCTCGATCATCTCGATCCTGGCCGGGTGTTTCACCAGCTTCGGACTGGGCTGGAACAACGGTGGCCCGGCGGCGATCGCCTGGGGGTGGCCGATCGTGGCCGCGTTCATCATGGTCATCGGTTTCTGTATGTCCGAGCTGGTGTCGGCCTATCCCACCTCGGGCGGAATCTACTGGTGGGCAAGCAAACTCGGCGGCCCCAAAGCGGGCTACTACACCGGTTGGCTGAACCTGATCGGGTTGCTCGCGATCGACGCGTCCGTCGCCTACGGCTGCGCGAGCTTCTTCGACACCTTCCTCGGCTACTACAGCGACTCCTGGGCCGCCGGCTACTCGTTGACCCGCGTCTTCATCGAATTCATCGTGATCCTGGCCCTGGCCGCCGCCATCAACATCTTCTCCAGTCACCTGCTGGCGATCCTGAACAACATCTCGGTGTGGTGGCACGTCATCGGCTCACTGGTGGTTGTCGCCATCTTGTGGTTCTTTCTGAAGTCCGGTGCCCACCACGCCTCGCTGTCCGACGTCTTCACCAAGACGATCAACAACACGGGCTTCTTCGGCGGACACACCAGCGGCTGGGGCTTCCTGCTCTACGTGCTGCCGCTGTCGGCCATCCTGACCCAGTACACGATCACCGGATACGACGCGTCGGTGCATTTGTCCGAGGAGACCAAGTCCGCGGCCAACTCTGCTGCCCGAGGCATCTGGCGGTCCATCTTCTACTCCGCCATCGGCGGCTGGATCCTGCTGCTGTCCTTCCTGTTCGCCGTACAGGATTCGGACAAGGTCAGCGAGGGCGGCGGATCGGTCTTCGCGATCTTCGGTCAGGCCCTCGACCCCAAGGTCGCCGGTCTGGTCGTCCTGATCTCCACCGCCGGGCAGTTCTTCTGCACCTGCGCCTGTATGACCTCCACCAGCCGGATGTTCTTCGCGTTCAGCCGGGACCGCGCCGTTCCTGGCTCGCGGTACTGGTCGCGACTGAACGCCAAAAAGGTGCCGGTCTACGCCGTGATCGCGGCGGCCGTCATCGCTCTGCTGCTCACCCTGCCGGCGCTGGTCAAGGTCGACGTCAACGGGGCACCGGTTCCGGTCGCGTTCTTCGCGGTCGTGTCCATAGGTGTCATCGGGCTCTATCTGTCCTTCGGTATCCCGATCTTCCTGCGCTGGCGAGCCGGGTCGACCTTCCGGGTCGGGGCGTGGAACAACGGGCGCAAATACCGCTGGATGAACCTCGTCGCAGTCATCGAAATCGCGGTGATGTCCATCGTCGGTCTGCTACCCACGCTGAACGTCGGGGTGCCCTGGGTCGATGGCTTCTCGATGAAATACGTCAACTACGCGATCATCGTCGTCCCCGTCGCGCTCTTTGCGCTGTGGATCTACTGGCATGTCTCGGTCAAGCACTGGTTCACTGGACCGATCACCACTATCGGATCATCGACCTCGACCGACCAGGAACCGGAGCCAACAACCGCGTGAGATACCGCCAGACGATCAACCAGCGCAGCTACGAATTCGATGGGCTGGTCGACGTCCTCGCCAAAGCGACGCCGCTGCGATCGGGCGACGTGCTGGCTGGCTGCGCGGCTTCGTCCGGGGCGGAACGCGCTGCGGCGCAATGGGTTCTGGCCGACCTTCCGCTGTCATTATTCCTCAGCGAGTACGTCGTGCCGCCCGAGACCGACGACGTCACCCGACTGATCCTGTCGGCCCACGACCCAGACGCATTCGCTGCTGTGGCTGCGCTGACGGTCGGTGGATTCCGGGAGTGGCTACTGGAGGCCGCCGGCCGTGGTGACCACGCCTCGCTGGCGGCGGTGCGCGCTGGACTCACGCCCGAGATGGCAGCAGCCGTCAGCAAGCTCATGCGCAACCAGGACCTGATCGCCGTGGCCGCGGCATGCCACGTCACGACAGCGTTCCGCGACACCATCGGCCTACCCGGCCGGTTCTCCACGCGCTTACAGCCCAACCACCCGACCGACGACCGCACCGGCATCGCAGCCAGCGTCCTGGACGGGTTGCTGCTCGGATCCGGTGACGCCGTCATCGGTATCAACCCCGCTTCGGACAATCCCCGACGAGTCGGCGAGTTGCTCCAGCTTCTCGACGACATCATCACCCGGTACGAGATCCCCACACAGTCCTGCGTCCTCACCCACGTGACCACCACCCTCGAACTGATCGGCGCTGGTGCCCCGGTCGATCTGGTCTTCCAATCGATCGCCGGGACCCAACGCGCCAACGAGGGATTCGGTGTCGAGCTGGCGACCCTCGAGGAGGCGCTCGCCGCTGCCCGGGAACTGCGACGCGGCACCGTCGGCGACAACGTCATGTACTTCGAGACCGGTCAGGGCGCCGCACTGTCCGCCGACGCGCATTGGGGCACTGACGGCCGCCCGGTGGACCAGCAAACCCTCGAGGCCCGCGCCTACGGCGTCGCCCGGGCGTTCGAACCGCTGCTGGTCAACACCGTCGTCGGGTTCATCGGCCCGGAATACCTCTACGACGGCAAGCAGATCATCCGGGCAGGACTGGAAGACCACTTCTGCGGCAGGCTGCTCGGCCTGCCGATGGGTGTCGACGTCTGCTACACCAACCACGCCGAAGCCGACCAGGACGACATGGACACCCTGCTGACCCTGCTCGGTGCGGCCGGCTGCACCTACGTCATGGGCGTGCCCGGCGCCGACGACGTCATGCTGGGATACCAGTCGACCTCGTTCCACGACGCGCTGTATCTACGGCAGGTCCTCGGCAAACGGCCCGCACCGGAGTTCGAATCCTGGCTGGACCGGCTCGGGCTGTTGGCCGGGGACGGCAGCATCCGCGCTATCGACCCCAGCGCCAGTCCGTTGCGGGAGTTGGCGTGAGCGATGATCTGTGGCAGCGACTGCGCGCCCACACACCCGCCCGGATCGGTATCGGTCGATCAGGCACCGGAACCCCCACGGCCGCAGTGCTTTCCACGACCGCCGCGCATGCGGCAGCCCGTGACGCCGTGCACGCTGAGCTGGACGTGCCGATGCTGCAGCGCGATCTCGAAGGGCTCGGACTCGGCCCGGTCTCAGTGGTGCCCTCGGCGGCGCCGGACCGATCGACGTACCTGACCCGGCCCGATCTCGGCCGCACGCCCGGCGGGCCGCTGCCGACCGGTGGCGACGCCGACGTGGCGGTGGTCCTCGCCGACGGACTGAGCGCAGTCGCGACCCAGACGCACGCCGTACCCCTGTTGGCAGCGCTGCTGCCCCTGTTGGACTCCCCCACCACCCTGGCCGCCCCGGTGATCGCCACCCAGGCCCGGGTGGCCCTCGGCGATCACATCGGTCAGGCGGTGGGTGCGCAACTGGTGCTGGTGCTGATCGGTGAACGACCGGGCCTGTCCGCCAGTGACTCCCTCGGGGCCTACCTGACGTGGCGACCGCAGCCGGGCATCTTGGACTCGGCCCGCAACTGCGTCTCCAACATCCGACCACCGCACGGACTCGACTACGACACGGCCGCGCGCACCATCGCGGCACTCATCACCGGCGCCCGACAACTGCGCGCGACGGGGGTGCGCCTGAAGGACGTCTCCGCTGCGCTACCGGCGGGCTGATCGAGCCCTCAACCGGTCCTCGAACGGGCGCGCAACGGCCAGACCGGCCAACACACCCAGGGAGATCGTCACCAACGTGGTGCCGGTCGTGACCAGGGTCGCCACCGCAGTGCTCCCGCCGCCGACCGCGGTGGTCACCCCGACCAGGCCGAGGGCACCGGGCACCAGCAACCAGAACCCGGGCAGGAAGCTCACCAACGGTGGCGGACCCGTGGGCCGCGTCGAGACGATCATCGCGGCAGGCGTCATGAAGAACGCGCCCACCATGGCGGACACGGCGCTGCCGAACAGCACACCGCCGACGACCTGCCCGGCGTAGGCGACGACCAGGACCAGCAGGATCCAGCGTCGCGCCCCTGGTCGGGCCGCCTTGTAGAAGACCAGCCCGACCCCGTAGATCAGCACGCCCGCCCACGGTGCCAAGGGTCCGAAGAACGACTGTCCCGCGTTGCGCGTCAGGCTGGCGGGTACGCCGAGCAAGGAGGCCGCCGCCGTGATGCCGACCGCCAGCAACGCCAACTGCATCAGCCCAGCGGTCAGCCGGGCGGATCCCGACACGATCTGTTTGGTCACCAGGTCGATGGTTCCGTTGGTCAGCTGCGCTCCCGGCAGGAACGTGATCAACGGCGGGATCAGCACCGCCAGGGGATTGAGGTCCCAACCGGTCCTGGCCAGCAGGAACGTGATGACCGCAACGATGAACGACGTCGCGAGCACGACCATCGCCGAGTACACCGGCTCGATCCGTGCGGTCCAGCGCAGGACGAGCGCGGTGAGGATGCCCAGCACGGCGGCGACCGCGAGGTCGAGGGGATTGGCGCCCAGCAGCAGTGCGATACCGATGCTCATGGCGGCGTATCCCGCGATCTGCACGACGGCCGGATACGGATAGTCCGCATCAGCGATCGCACTCAACCGGGCCAGTCCGTCGCGTGGGGTCAGGCGCCCGTCGCTGGCCTGATCGGCGACCTCGGTGATGCCCTGCATCTGGCCGAGATCGATATCCCGCTCCCCCGCGCCGACGGCCGCCGTCGCGGAGTCCTCGACCCCGGAGACCGACACCAACAACGCTGTCGGCAGCGTGATGATGGCAGCCTGCGGCGCTCCGCCGGCCGTCGCCACTTTCCGCAGCGTGTGGTTGACCTGGATCAGCGGGGCACTGATGTCGAGCATCGCCTCACCCAGCACGGTCAGGAACCGCAGCAGGTCCCGCCGGTCGCCCGGGGAGTCCTGGGCGGGACTGTCCGCAGGGGGTGTCGCCTCGACGGGTTGACCCGCAGCCCGGCGGCCAACGGTCCGGGTCTTGACCCACCACACCACGCCCGCAGCGATCGCCGCGAGCACCACGATGACACCGGTCAGAGCCAACGGCCACGGAACGTCGCCACTGGCAGCCGCGGGGCGGCTGATCCATTCGACCTGGGTGCTGGTGCTGGTCGAGGTCGTCGTGGACGTGACCGTGCTGGTGAGCGGATTCGTGGTCTGGGTGGTCTCGGCCGACGTCTGCGGTGTCGACGGCTCGGAGGTCTGCCCAGCGGGAGCCGACGTGGACGTTTGGTTCTCGGTCGGCGTACTCGGCGTGGTCGTGGTGGTTGGAGTTGTCGTTGCCGGGCTGGAAGTGTCTGTCGTCGTGCCGGTCGTCGGCGCCGTACTCGTCTCCGTCGGGGTGTCGGTGGCGGCAGGCAGTGAGGTGGGCACGGACCTACCGAAGCAAACCAGCCTGAGAAGGGCCAATCAGCCTCAGCAGGCGACCCCTTCCAGGGAGTGGGTCAAGTAGCCCAGCATCGTGTCGAGAACGACCGCTCGATCGAACTGCAGCGCGTAGTCCACCGCCTTGTTGCTGTGCGCAACCCACTCCTCCTGCGTCATCGCCACCACCGATCGCAACGCCGCAGCGATGGCATCCGGATCACTCACCGGCACGATGAGAGCAGTGTCACCCACCGCTTCGGGTACGCCGCCGGTCTCGGTGGTGATCACCGGACCGCCGCCGGCCAGCATGTTCTCGACCAGAGCGATTCCGAAGGTCTCGACGAACTCCGGACGCGGCAGGGTCGGCAGCACGAATGCGGTGCAGCCGCGCATCAGGGCCGGCTTCTCGTCGTCATCCACGTCCGTCAGGACGGTGATCCGCTCGGCCAATGGCGATGCCGCGGCCATGTCCCGCACCTGCATCTCCTGCGGACCCTGACCTGCGATGATCAGCCGGACCTGGTCACTGATGCCGCTGCGCTCGTACCCGGCGATCAGGTCGGCAATGCCCTTGGCCTTGACCAGCCGGGACAGGAACAGCACGTACCGCTCCCCCGCCAGGCCGCGCCGCGCCATCACGGCGTCGGCCTCCGCTAGCGGGATCGACCGGTACGACGCGGTGTCCAGCGCCGGGTAGGACACCTGGATCCGCCTGCGGCACTCGTACGCGAAGGAGGTGCCGTGCCGGGCGTCGAGTTCTGCGGCCTCCGCGACGATCAGTTCCTTGGTGTAGCGCGAGACCGCCAGCACACAGTCGTTGGTGAGATACGCCGACAACAGGTGGACCGCGGCGCCGTACCTGTCCTTCTCGACGCAGTCGCGGATGACGTTCGTGATGTCCGAGCCGACCGCCTCCGCGATCGTGAGTACGTCGAGTGGCAGCCCCACGCGCTGAGCGACGGTGAGCGCGTCGGTGACGGCCGTGGTGTGGGGTGAAAGGTAGAGGCTCAAACAGATCGTCGGGATCCCGTCGGTGAACAGTTCGACCAACCGGCCAACGAGGCCGGCGTACCACCGGCCGTCCACGACCCGGTAATCCCCCACCGGCTCAGGGCGTTCCACGGTGATGCCGGGGCTGTAGGGCTGCACACCGTCCAGCGGCTTCAGCGGCAAACCGGCCGCCTCCAGCCGGTCCAGCGGCCAACTGAGGATGCGCACGTCGGTGAAGCCACGCTGCAAGGCCGCCTCCGCGATGTTGCGTGCTTCGACCGAATGTCCGCAGATGACCGGGTCCGCCCGGACCACGATGACCAGGCGGCGGTACCGCTCGAGAACGACTTCCGGTGCTGGCATCATTTCGTAACCCCCGTTGCGAGTGCGATTGCCCCGACGCTGGGCCGGGACGGTGGCCGGAGCGACGATCCCCAATCAGAGGGGGTGTCGCCCAGGGTGATGTGCAGCTCTCCGCCACGATGCAGATCGCTCATGCTCAACCAGGTCTGCGGGACCTCGACACCATTGAGGCGGACAGACTGGATGTACTGCGGTGCGGTGTCCCGACTCGGTGCCCGGAAACCACTGGTGCGTAGGAAGATCTCCGACTCGGCGGTGCGGATCTCGGCCTCCTCGAATGCCGGTGGGTGAAGGAGTACGAGGTTCTGACCGGCCACCGGAAACAACCCGAGGCTGGCCCAGACGTACCACGAGGAGATCGCGCCGGAGTCGTCGTTGCCCGCGAGGCCGCCGGGTCCGGTGCCGAACATCTGGTGGACGGCGGCGTGGACGACCTCGGCCGTACGATCGGGGCGCCCGGCATAGTGATACGCCCATGGCGCCTCCATGTCCGGTTCGTTGTTCATTCCCTCGAACCGGCCCAGTTCGTAACCTCTTTCGAGTTCGTCCCGGCCAGGACGCAGCCCTGGTTGCACGACCGCCGGGGCGCCATAGCCGAAGAATCGGTCGAGTAACTCCACGAACCGGTCCTCGCCGCCGGCAACCTTGATGCGAGCAGCCATGTCGTGCAGCAAGCGGAACGAGTAGTTCCACGGACCACCCTCGTAGAACGTGGATTTCGCCATCAGCCCGGTGTCGGGGTCGAACGCCGCCGGCCAACCGGCCGCCCACGGTGCAAGGTCGGCAACGAGCGCCTGGTCATCGATGGAATCGGCCACCACAGCGGCGCACCAGTAACCGAAGGCCAGATCGAGAACGTGACTGATCGGATGGGTGATGCCGTCGCGCAGGTACTCCTCGCCGTACGTGCGGCGCAGGTCGGCGTGCATGTGCACGACCGCTCGGTCCCAGTCCACGCCGGGCATCCGCAACTGACACAGATCGGCGAACAGCGTGTGCGCCAACGCACTTCCCTGCCGGGAGAACCGGTCGGCGCCCTTGGCCATGCGGTACCCGATCGGGAAGTTGCCTTCCTCCTCGCAGATCTTCAGCAGGGCATTGGCCAGGTCGACCGCCCGCTTCGGCCGAAGCAGTGTCATCAGCGGAAGTTGGGTCTTGTAGATGTCCCACATGGTGCACAGGTCGTAGACGAACGGACCGTTGGTCGGCCAGAACGGACTCTCGTCCTTGGCGAAGCACGGCTTCATCAAGGAGTGGTAGAGCGCGGTGGCCATGACCGTGCCCTGATCCTGGTCGGGCGTCGAGACGGTGATCTGCGACAGGTGATCACGCCATACGTCCTGCGTCTGCTGTCGACGGGCGTGGAAGCCGCCCACCAGATTGCCGGTGTCGGCTGCGAGGTTCACCTTGGCTTGTTCAGTTCCCCGCAGCGAGAAGCCCATTCGCAACTCGACTGTCTGACCGGCCACGGACGGCCCGGCCCACATCAGACCAAACGGTCGCAACGTGGTCGGCCGGATGTCGGCGAAATCCAGTCGTGAGCCCCCCGGCATGATGCGCCGGTCGTACCAGAGGACCTGCCGGAAGTCAGAAGCGTCGCATTCCAGATGTACGGCGAGCGGGGCCCCTTCCATGACCACCTCACCGCGCGCACTGCCCTGGCGCAGGAACTCCAGGTGTGCGCGCAACGGGGTTGTCTCGCCGTACGGAATGGCCAGGCCGCCGGTCGAGAAGTCCACGACCAGACGTGCGTCGCGACTCTCGGGGAAGGTGTATCGGTGCACGGCGCTCTTGGGGCCGACCGTTATCTCACAGACGATCCCGGTCTCGAGCTCGGCCCGGTAGTAGCCCGGTTCGGCGTACTCGTTGCGCACCTGCCACGCGGTGCCCAGGTCGTCCAACGTGCTGAGCATCGGCGTGACTCGAAAGTAGTTGTAGTACTTGCGGATTGCGCCGGTGCCCGATTGCTGGAAGTGGGTGAATCCCGATACCCGCATCCGGTCGGCCATCGGCACCGGCAGGCCCTCGGTGCCCAGTTCGTAGATGCCGTAGCCGGTCGGGTACGCGCCGGAGTAGGCACACGCCGACACCATCCCGAACGGGTACGTCGCACCGGGATGGGTGTTGCCCACCTGCGGTTTCGGCCACCACCAACTCGCCGCGATGCCGTGCGGCTGCGGCAGGTCGGTGGCAGCGGTGCCGATGAACGGATCGACCAGGTCGAACATGGCGGCTCCCCTCGGGCGAGTGGCGCGGTCTGTCGTTCGACGGTAGGTGAGCTATGTGTCGGTTTCGTTACGGGTAGGCGACAGTCCGGACGCGGTTGTTCACCGCCGCATACCACCGCCGGGCATTCCGCCGCCGCTGAAGCCACCACCGGTGAAGGCGTTCTCGTTGGTGGAACTGTCCGCACCGAGGGTCGCGGTGAGGTCTGCCAGCACCACCTGGGTACCGGCATCCAGCCCCGTGACCTGGGCTTTGCCGCCACCCACGGTGCCTACCGTCACTGACTTCGTGGTGACTTGGTCATCACCGGAAACCACCTGGATGGTTGCCCGTCCGGTGGCCACCATGGTCAGTGCCGAGGCCGGAACGGTCACGACGTTCGTGACGCTCTTGGTCGTCACTGCGACCTGGGCCTGGGAATCCTGGGCCAGCGCCTGTGGTGGGTCATCAACCGTGATCGTGACCGGGTACGTCGGAGTGCTGCTCGTACTGTCGGCCGGCAGGATCCCGATCTGGGTCACCGAGCCGGTGACCGTGCCCCCTCCCCCGGCGGGTGTGACGACTGCGCTCTGCCCGATCGCCAGAGTGGGCAGCGCCGATAGCGGTACGTCGACCGTCACCTGGGCAGCACCCGATCCGATGATCGTGATGCTCGATGAGGTCGACGCGTCTTGACCGCTGGTCAGTCCAACACTGGCGACTGTGCCGCTGATCGGAGCAGTCAAGGTGGCTGAGTCGACCGCCTGCTGGGCCTGGGTGACCTCTAGTTCGGCGGCACTGACGGTCATCGTGCCGCCCCCACCGGAGCCTGAGCCCCCAGTGCCTGAGCCCCCAGTGCCTGAGCCCCCGGTGCCTGAGCCCCCGGAGGCTGAGCCCCCGGTGCCTGAGGCAGCGCCCGAAGCCGCGCTGCCGGAGCCGCTACCGGTCCCGGTGCCGGTGCTGGCCGAGCCACCTCCCGTGGTTGTTTTGCTCCCGCCGGTGCCGCCGGTGCCAGCCGCGCTGGTGGGGGACGCGCTACTCGTCGGTGTGGACGACGAACCGCCGGAGCTACCGCCCTTGGTGCTGGTGCCACCGCCGGTGGTGCCGGATGATCCGCTGCTGCCGCCGCTGGACTTCGAGCTGAGTTGGTCCAGCAGGGAGTTCAACTGGGTGAGCGTCGACGAAGCCTGCTCGAACGTCGCCGAAGCGGTCTGGGTCGCAGACACGCAGGCCTTGACCACTGCCGGGTCGAGCGAGGCGGTTGACGCGCTCGAGGAGCTGCTGCTCGGCGTACTCGTCTCTGTGGGCGTGCTGGTCTCGGTGGGCGTACTGGTCTCGGTTGGCGTGCTGGTTTCCGTAGATGTACTGGTCGCCGTCGACGCTGTGCTGGTCGGCTGCGCCGTACTGGACTGCGTGCTCGTCGGGCTGGAGCTTGTGGGGGTGTCGGTGACGTCGCGGCCAGCGGATCGCGACGTGCCGCCGGTGGTGCCTTGTGAGCCGCCTGCGGCCATCACCGGGGCGCACGTCGTCTGCTGCTCCTGCACCGCTGCCTTCATCGACCGGACCTGCGCAGACAACGTCTTCGACAGTGCCTTCAGTTGCGTCGTGTCGCCGTCGGAGATCTTGGCGCCCGACCCAGAACCGCCGGACGCGGCCGGTGTCGAAGCGGCCGGAGTCGAGGCGGCGACCGTGGGCGCTGCAGTGGCGTTTCGTGACGACGAGCTGGCTGACTGACCACCGGACGAACTCTTCGCCGAGGACGAAGCAGTCGCCGATGGGGTGCTTCCGGCTGATGACGTCTTGGACGTCGTAGTGGTGCTCGTCGTCGTGCTGGTGGTCGCTGCGGCGGCCTTTGCCTGGGCGAGATCCGCTTGAGCCGACAACAGATCGGCATTCAGACCCGAGGTGTCCATCGTGGCCAGCTTCTGTCCGGCCGAGACAGTGTCGCCAACGGCAACGTCGACGCCGGTGACCTCACCCGAGCTCGGGAAGGATGCGGACACCTGGTTGACCCTGGCCACCGAGCCACTGAGGCTCAGCTGACTACTGACCGAGCCGGTGCTCGCCGTCGCCAGCCGGTAGTGATCGGACAGGGCGTCTGCGGTGGCCGCATGGGCCACCCCGTAGGTCACCGCTCCCGTGACGGCGACCACGCACAACCCGGCGGCGGAGCCGAGGACGACTCGACGCCGCCGATCGGGATCACGAAGCACTGGGCGCTCCCCCGTTGCCGCCGCCGAATCCGCCCATCTGCGAGGTGCATTCGCCATTCACCGACTCACTGATCGTGAGACTGGAGGCCGTGAGCACTGAATTGGTGGTCGTGCCACGGGCCTCGACACACTTGCCAGCCTGAATCGCTGAGGCGCTTGCGGTCGACTGCTTGGTGTACGTCGTGCTGGACGACGTCGTCGCGGTGACCGCCTTCGCGGCGCTCCCGGTCGTCTGGAAAACGAAACCGCTCCCGGTGACCGAAGTGACCTTGCCGGTCAGACCGCCCATTCCGCCGAAGCCACGACGCCCGGTCTCGGAGCCACCGGTGCTCGATGGTGAGCTGCTCGCGGTACTGGCGGTGCAATCAGTCGCCGGCAGGATCGTCACCGCCGTCGCCGTCACCGAGCTGGGCACGGTGTAGCTCGGCATCGAGCCCGTGGGGCGGGTGCCGCTGGTGGGCGCTCCCGTCGGTGCACCCGAAGGCCGCGCGCCCCCCGATCCGGAGAATTGCTGCTGCACCGATACACAGGCGCCCGTCGTGAGATCGCTTGCGCTGCCGGTGGTTCGGTTGCTGATCTTGGTGGCGCTGCTCCACTTCACGGAGCTGGTGCTGCCCTGCGAGGTGGTCGCGGTCAGGGTGGTTCCACTCACCGACGCGATCACGCCGCTGACGCCGGGGCTGAAGCCGCGTCCGCCACCCGGGCCACCACTTTGGCCGCCGCCCCCGGCGGCGGCACCGGTCGGCGTACCCGCGGCGGCTGCGGTGCTGGTGCCACCCGAGGAACAACCGGCGACCATCACCGCCAGAAGGGCGGCACCGCCGAGGCTGATCACCTTGTCGAACCGACGAATCTGTTGGGATCGCAACATACTTACTCGCTCCTCAGAGCTTCGATGGGTGCCAGTCGGGCGGCCCGGCTGGCTGGATAGACACCGGCACCGACGCCGATGACGACGGACACCGCGAGGGCTAGCAGCGCCGCCTCGAAGGACAGCGCGACCGGTTGGTCGAGGAAATGTGGGAGCACCAGCGCACCGACCACACCTAGGGCGATGCCCAGCGCCCCACCGGCGAGACCGAGAATGCTTGCCTCCGTGAGGAATTGCTTGCGGATCGTCCGTGGCGTGGCGCCGAGGGCTTTGCGCAGACCAATTTCCCGGATCCGCTCGGTGACCGACACGAGCATGATGTTCATGACCCCGATCCCACCGACCAACAGTGAGATTGCGGCGATGCCCGCCAAGAGAACGGTCAGGGTCTTCGTCGTGCTCGTCGCGGTGTCGACCAGTGACTGTTGGCTGCTGATGGAGAAGTCAGCACTGCTGACCGTCACTCCGTGGGCCGTGGCCAGCGCGTTCGTTGCTTCCTGTTTGGCTGCGGCCAGGTGATCGCTGCTGGCCGCCTCCAGGTAGATATTGGACACGCCGTCCGAACTGGAGGTCGCCAACCGGTGGGCGTAGGTCGTTGTCGGGATGACCACCGTGTCGTCCTGGTCGACGTTGTTCACGGTGCCGGCAGAGCTGAGCACACCGATCACGGTGAAGGTCTGCCCATCGATCGTGACCTGCCGTCCAACCGGGTCCGGCGTGCCGGAGAACAAACTGCTGACGACCGTACTTCCCAGCACCACAACGGGATTGGCATCTGCGACGTCGGCCGATGCGATGAACCGTCCGCTGGACACCGAACGGGCGCGCACCTGCAGCCAACTGGGCGTCGTACCCACCACCGTCGTCGTGGTGTTGCTACTGCCGTTGACGACGGAGAAGGATCCGCTGGACGTGGCAGCCACGCCCGCGACGTCGGGCACAACCGTGGCGTTGGCGAGCATCGTGGCGTCCGACTGGGTCAGGGTGGTCGCCGATCCGGCGGCTCCGCGCACGCCGGCCGAACTCGTCGTACTGCCCGGGGTGACCACCAACAGGTTGGTGCCGAGCGCGTTGATCTGGTCGGCCACCTTCTGTTGGGCGCCTTGGCCGAGTCCGACGGTGAGCATCACCGCCGTGATCCCGATCAGGATGCCCAGGACCGTGAGCCCGGAGCGCAGCCGACGAGCGCCGATGGCGTCGAACGCGCTGCGGATGGTTTCCGCCCAACTCATGCGGCGCTCGTCTCGGTGAACAACTGCCCATCCCGGATACGTACGGCGTGTGAGGCCTGCGCGGCCACGTCAGGTTCGTGGGTGATGACGACCACGGTGCGACCCTGGTCGTGCAGTTCGTGGAACAGTTGCAGCACATCCTGGGTAGCGACGGAGTCCAGGTTCCCGGTGGGTTCGTCGGCCAGAATCATTGCCGGATCGGTGACCAAAGCCCTTGCAACAGAGACACGTTGCTGCTGGCCACCAGACAACTGGGTGGGCCGGTGGTCGAGGCGGTCGCCCAGGCCGACCCGGCGCAGCGCCTCCACGGCCCGCTCCTGCCGCTCCGCGCGCCCGACCCCCGCGTAGACCAAAGGAAGCTCCACGTTGCGCAGAGCGGATTGGGATTGCAACAGATTGAACTGCTGGAAGACGAAGCCGATCTCGCGGTTGCGCACCTGCGCCAGTTCGGATTCCGACATCTGGGAGACGTCTTCGCCAGCCAGTTCGTAGGTGCCTTCGCTCGGGATGTCCAGACAACCCAGGATGTGCATCAGGGTGGATTTGCCTGACCCGGAGGGTCCGGTGATCGCCAGGAAGTCACCTTCGGGCACTTCGAGGTCGATCCCGCGCAAGGCGTGGACCTGCAGATCACCGGTCCCGTACGTCTTCGTCACGCCACGCAGCGCAAGGATGGTCGGCGTGCTCACGGCGCCTCCGCTGCGGGTGCCGCCGTGCCACCCGCACGTGCACCGCCGAACGCGCCCGGGCCGCGGGAGGTGACCTGGACCATCTCACCAGCCGCCACACCGGACAGCACCTGCGTCCGGGTGCCGTAGACCGATCCAGTGCTGATCGCCACCTGCTGGGTTGACCCGTTCTTGGAGACCGTCACCACCGACTTGCCGTTGCTGGTCGAGATTGCTGTGGTCGGGACGGTGAGCACGTTGTTGACGGACTTGGTGGTGACCACCACCGACGCGCTGGTGCCGACGTAGATGCCCGACTCGGTTCCCGACACCTTGACCACCACCGGGAAGGTCGCGGTGCTGCCGGTGGAGGTGGTCCCGACGATCCCCACGGATTGGATGGTTCCGGGCAACGCGGTGCCAGTCGTCGTACCCGTCGATCCCGAACCCGTGGATGACGAGCCGGATGACGATGAACCCGAACCAGACGAGCCCGAACCACCCGAGGAGCCACCGAATCCGCCGCCGCCACCGAATCCGGGGAAGCCTCCTCGGGAGTTGCCAGAAGAACTACTGGCGGTCGAGATACTGACCTGTGTGCTCTGACCCTTGGCCAGTTGGGCCAGGTCGGCCGAGCTGACGTTGGCATTCACCGTCCATGACGAGGTGTCGACCAGGACGATGGCCGATGAGGAAGAGGACGAGGAGCCTGACGCGCCGTCGCCACCTGCCCCGCCGGAGCCGCCGCCCGCACTACCAGCCGCGCCACTACTCGAGCTACTACCCGAGGTGTCCCCGGCGGCGATGTTGACCGTCGCGATCGTGCCGCTGAAGGGTGCGGTCATCGACGCGGCGGCAAGCGCCTTCTGCGCCTGGGTGACCTTGCTCTCGTCGGATGCCACCGTGGCTTTCGCGGCTGCGATCTGAGTGGATGTCCCACTGTCCTCGACGGATTCGAGGTTCTCCTGCGCGCTGGACAGGGTGGACTTGGCGGATGCCAGCGATGCGGCCAGATCGGTGTCGTCGATCGTGGCCAGGACCTGACCCTTGGTCACCTTGTCCCCGACGGCCACGTTGACCGCGGTGACCGTTCCGGAACTGGCGAAGTCCAGATCCGCTTCCTGCGCCGGTGCGAACGTTCCCGAGATCGTGAGGGTCTGGCTCACCGTTCCGACGGTCGCCGCTTGCAAGGTGGTCGTGGTCTGTGCTGCGGCCTGAGTTTGGTTGTCGCTGCGGTGGGTAGCCCACCAGCCGACCCCTGCGCCGCCGGCGACGACCACGGCAACGGCTCCCGCGATCGCCCGGCGACGTACGCGTCCCGGGTGCTGTGTCATGACTCGGCACGCTAGGAACCTGAGTTTGTGCCGGACTGTCGCGATCTTGTGTGCGACCTGTCGCCGACCGACCAATCCTGTGAACGACACCGACCACCTACAGTGGGGCGATGCGTTGCGGCTATTTTGACGAGCATCGCTGCCGCAGTTGCGAGCTCATGGGCGTCCCGTACGCCGACCAGCTGGCTGACCTCGATCGTCACCTCCACGAGGCACTCCCCTCCGTGCCCGTCGGAGCCTGGTCGCCGCCGGCCTTCGGTCCGGAGTCGCACTTCCGGAACAAAGCGAAGCTGGTTGTCGGCGGTCGGCGTGGTGCGCCGACCCTCGGCATTCTCGACCCGGCCGGTCATGGCGTGGACCTGCGCGAGTGCGGCCTCTACGAGCCGGGATTGCACGCAGCCCTGCCGCACCTGGCGGACTTCATCGCGGAAACCGGCCTCACGCCGTACGACGTGCCGAGCCGCACCGGAGAACTCAAACACCTGTTGGTGACCCACTCCCCCGACGACGAACTGATGGTCCGCTTCGTGCTGCGCTCGACCGGTCAACTGGCCAAGTTGGAGCGCGCGCTACCCGAGCTGTACGCCCGCCTCCCGCAGACCCGGGTGGTCACAGTCAATCTGCTGCCGGAGCACCGGGCCGCCACGGAAGGGCCTGAAGAACGGGTACTCAGCCAGGACGCGGAGCTGCCGATGCGGTTGCCCGAGCTGACTCTGTATCTCGGCCCGCAAGCCTTCTTCCAGACCAACACCACCGTCGCGACGATGCTCTATCGCCAAGCCCAGCAATGGGTTTCGACGCTGCGGCCGAAGGTGGTGTGGGATCTGTTCTGCGGAGTCGGCGGCTTCGGTCTGCACGTTGCCGCCGCCAGTCAACCGGCCGTGCTGCGCGGGATCGAGATCTCGCCGGCCGCTGTCGCCGCCGCCCGGCATGCCGCCGCCGCGCTCGACCTACCCGGCACGCGCTGCGTCTTCGAAGCGGCCGACGCCGAGCAGGAGTTGCGCTCGGGTGCCACGGGGCTGCTCATCGTCAACCCGCCCCGACGCGGGATCGGCGCACTGGCCGAGCGCATCGAGCAGTCCGCCGTCCCGCATGTCCTGTACTCCAGCTGCAACGCGGCCTCGCTCGCCCGCGATCTGAGCGCGATGCCGTCACTACAGCCGGTCGCGGCCCGCGCCTTCGCGATGTTCCCGCAAACCAGGCACCACGAGGTCCTGGTGTTGCTGCGACGTTCCGGCTAACTGGCTGGGTACAGTTCGCCCATGCGCGCTCTGCTACCTGCCGCCGCCTGCTTGAGCGGTCTCCTCGCGCTGGGTGCGTGCTCCAACGACTCCGGCAAGCCGCCGGCCGCGATCACATCGGCCCCTGCCGCCTCGTCGGCCGGGTCATCGTCCAGCACACCCGGCTCCGATGTCGCTACCGGGACAACCGTGACCGTCGCCGCTTCGGGCGACATCCTGATCCACGGTCCGGTCCGCCGCAACGCGGCCGCGTTCGCCAAGCAGCAGGGCAAGACGGGGTTCGACTTCGACCCGATGTTCGCGCCGGTCAAGGCCGCGCTGAGCAAGGCCGACGTGACGATTTGCCAGCAGGAGACCCCCGTCTCGGCCAACGACACGAATCTCGAACACACCGGGCTGGTCTACAACGCGCCGAAGGAGATCGCGGCGGCCGAGAAGAAGGCCGGCTTCGATGGCTGCTCCTTCGCCAGCAATCACACCTGGGACATGCAACTGGCCGGTGTCCAACAGACCCCGGTCACCCTGGAGAGGGCCGGGCTGAAGGTCGCCGGCGCCACTCCCACAGCGAGCGGAGCAGGCGAGCCCGCGATCTATCAGGTGGGCAAGGTGAAGGTCGCCCAGTTCGCCTACGCCTACAGCGTGATCAACAAGGCCGGCCCGAGTCCCGAAGTGCCCTCGAGCGCCCCCTGGTTGAAGGATGCGTCATGGCCGGCAGAAGGTGTCACGGGCATCCTCGCCGAAGCTAAGAAGGCCAAGGCCGCCGGCGCAGACATCGTGGTGATCAGCATGCACTGGGGCAAGGAATACCAGGAGGCCCCCACCAGCGAGCAGACGACGTACGCCAAGGCCTTGCTCGCCTCGCCGTACGTCGATGCGATCTATGGCGCGCACGCGCACGTGATCCAGCCCTGCTCGACGCTGAACGGCAAGTACGTCTTCTACGGGATGGGTAACTTCCTGTCCAACCAAGGCCAGGGGCAGGCCTCGATCCTCACCGACGCCAACGCGGACGGGGTGATCCCGACGGTCACCTTCACCAAGACGGCGAACGGTTGGTCTCAGACCGCCACCTATCAGCCCACGCACGTGGACATCGCCGGGCACCACATCATCAACCTGACCTCGCCGACGCAGAACCCGACGGCGTACGGGCGGGTGGTGAAGGCGATGAGCAGCCTCGGGAACTGCCAGGCCACACCGGTCGGCTAGCCGCGCTCGACCAGGACGCCGTCGCGGTCGGCCCATACCGTCGATCCCGGTGTGAACGTCGCGCCGCCGAAGGTGACCGGTACGTCGACCTCGCCAGCGCCGTCCTTGGCCGACCTACGCGGGTTGGAGCCCAGGGCGAGGACTCCGACCTGCAGCGTCGCCAGGACCTCGGTGTCGCGAACCGCACCGTTGATCACGATCCCGGCCCAGCCGTTGTCCGCCGCAGCTTTGGCGATCAGATCCCCGCACAGCGCGCTCTCGATCGAACCGCCACCGTCGACGACCAACACCCGGCCATCGCCGGGAGTGTTGAGCAACTCCTTCACGATGGCGTTGTCCCGGAAGCACCGCACGGTCGTTGCCGGTCCGCTGAACGCCGAACGGCCGCCGTACGTGCGCCACGGCAGAGAGCTGGAATCCAGCGCCTCGCCCAGCCGGTCGTATACGTCGGCTGTCGCCTCGGAAGTCACGCTGCGTAGGCTAGCCGACCGTGGGGTGGCTGAAAAAGATCGGTATTGACGGGTTCGTACTGTCCATTTTGCTGGCCGTCGTGGTCGCCTCGGTCTTCCCGGCGAGCGAGGCCTTCGCCCCCAGCCTGGACAAGATCGTCGCCATCGCGATCGGCCTGCTCTTCTTCCTGTACGGCGCTCGGCTGCACCCGCGCGAAGCCCTCGACGGCCTGGCGCACTGGCGACTGCACCTGCTGATCCTGTCCTTCACCTTCGTGGTGTTTCCGCTGGTCGGGGTGGCGATGCGGGCCTTGTCGCCGTGGTTGCTGTCGGCTCCGCTCTACACCGGCGTGCTCTACCTGACCCTGGTGCCCTCCACCGTGCAGTCCTCGATCGCGTTCACCTCGATCGCCCGCGGCAACGTCGCCGGCGCGATCGTCAGCGCCTCCGCGTCCAACCTGCTGGGGGTCTTTCTCACCCCGCTGCTGGTCGTGGTGATGGTCGCGGTAGGGCTGATGGGCGTTGACGGCGACATCCAGATCACCGGCAGCGCCGTCGTCGACATCGTCGTCCAGTTGCTGTTGCCGTTCATCCTCGGCATGCTCGCCCGGCCGTTGATCGGCGGCTGGGTGAAGAAGAACGCCGCGTGGCTGAAGTACGTCGACCGGATCTCCATCCTGCTGGTGGTCTACTCGGCGTTCAGCGAGGGCGTCCGCGAAGGGATCTGGGGCAAGGTCGCCGTCTGGCAGATCGTGGTCCTGGTGGTGCTGTCGGTGCTCCTGGTCCTGTTCATGTTGTGGCTGACCCGGTGGTCGGCGCAGCGGCTCGGGTTCAGCCGCGCGGACATGATCGCCATCCAGTTCTGTGGGACCAAGAAGTCGCTGGCCAGCGGTCTGCCGATGGCCGCGGTGTTGTTCTCCGCAGGCACGGTCGGGTTGATCGTGCTGCCGCTGATGATCTTCCACCAGATCCAGTTGATGATGTGCTCCTGGTTGGCCGGTCGCTACGCCCGCGAACCTGTTGCCGACGCGCCGAGCCCGGCATGATCGCGGTATGACGTCGTTGGAACTGACTACCGAACTGGTCGCGCGGGGCCCCGCGGCAGCCATCGTGCTCACCGACGAGCAGGTCGCCGCCTTGAGCAGCAAGAAGGTGTTCCCGGTGACGGTCACCATCGGCGATCGATCGTTCGCGGGCCGGGTGGCGCGGATGGGCGGGGAGAACCTCGTCGGGCTCAGCAAGGCGGCCCGGGCTCAGCTACAGGTCGAGGTGGGGCAACGGGTCGACGTGACCCTCCGCCCCGACGAGGCACCCCGCAGCGTGGAGATCCCGCCTGAACTCGACGCCGCGCTCGACCAGGATCGTACGGCGCGTGCGGCCTTTGACGCCCTGTCACCGTCGCGACGCAAGGAGTTGGCACGGTCGGTCGCCGACGCCAAGAAGCCGGAGACGAAGGCGCGGCGGGTGGAAACCGTCCTCGCGCAGTTGGTTACGCCTTCTGCTCGATGATCCCGGGCATCTCGCGCTCCATCTGCGCGGCGATCTTGGCGAAAGCGATCTTCAGGAACGGACTGGCCACCTTCGCGATGCCGTTGAAGGTGACCTCCGAGCGGTACCGCAGATCGAGCGCACCGTCGCCGATCTCGGTGAGGGTGATGTCATCGATCGACGTGGCTGTCTTGTTCGTCCCCTTGAAGATGATCCGCTGCGGATCGTCGCGGGTCAGCTCGTAGGTCAGATCGGTCTTGCGGCCGAACACCTCCGACACGTTGTCCCATTTGGTGCCCTGCGCGATCGGACCGTCGTCCTGCTGGACGCAGGACACCGTGCCCGGGTCCCAGTCGATCGCGTTGGCGAAATCGCGCAGGTAGGCACGGGCTCGCTCGACCGGGACATTGACGCGGAAGGTGCGCTCGGTGGTGACCATGGCCCAACCCTGACACGGCCGGTCCGGCTAGAGCACACCCGGGACGGTGGACTCCTCCACCGACCCGTAATCGATCGGGTACGCCGATCGGTCGCCATCCGCCTCGTACCGGGCGACCTCCTCGAGCAGGTCGAGTAAGCCTATGGGCCAGACGATTTCGGCTGTGCGCCGCAATTCCAGCTCGCTCCACCAGGACCACGAAACCATCGTGATCCGTTCTTCCGCGGTGTGCCCGGCGGTCGAGATCTCGAAGGTTGGAACTCGCGCGAAGAAGAAGGTGTCGTGCTGGTCGATGACCACATCCGTGTAGCCGTGGACGACGTGGCGCACCATGATCGGCCCCGCGAGTTGCTCGTCGGCCAACTGCAGCCCAGTCTCCTCGCTGACCTCCCGGATCGCCGCGACCCGCTCGGACTCCCCCTCCTCGATCCCGCCGCCGGGAGTGATCCACCAGTGCGAGTCGTGCATCCCAGGGTCGGTGTCGGTGAACAACAGCACCCGGTTCTGCTCGTCCAGCAGCAGGACGCGGGCAGTCCGCCGGGTGCGGTGCGGGCGTTCGTGCGCCGGGACCGGGATGAGGGTGCGGACGGGCTCTTCACTCGCGTCGTTCACACTGCAAAGTGTGACAGCACCGACCTATCAGCGCTGGCGTCCGGCGCTACAACTCATCCGCCCGTTGGCCGCTCGACACCGGCACAGCCTGCGCGACGTCGAAGCCAGCCAGTCCCGACTGTTCATCACCCGCGGTTGCCCCGTCCCTGGTGGCGAGCCGCCGTTCACGATCGACATCTACCGCCCGGCGCGGCGCCCCGAACCACTGCCGGTGCTGATCTGGTGGCACGGCGGCGGATTCGTGGTCGGTGACAAGAGCGCTGTGTGCTGTCTGGCCACCGGTATCGCCGATGCGACGGGGTGGGTGGTGATCTCGGCGGATTACGCGCTGAGTCCGGAGTCGGCGTACCCGACCGCTGTCCTGCAGGGGCACACGCTCCTGAGGTACGTCGCAGGGAACGCCGCCGCCCTCGGAGTCGACCCGCAGCGGGTCGTCCTGGGCGGCGACTCCGCGGGCAGCGGACTGGCGGCGCAACTGGTGGGGATGCAGACCAACCCGCGGTTGGCCGGGCGGATGGGCACGACACCAGCCGACGTCACGGTGACCGGGGCGGCGTTGTACTGCGGGCCCTCGAACATGGACACCCTGGCGCAGACCGGCTTCCCCTTCCTGAAACTCTTCCTTCCCGCCTACACCGGGCGCCGAGATTGGCGGTCCCTCAGTCGTCTCGACGAGTTGTCCGCAGTGCGTTGGGTGACACCGAACTGGCCGCCGACCCTGCTCACCGGCGGTGACGCCGACCCCATGACGTCCCAGGTCATCGAGTTGCGGGACACTTTGCAGCGCAACGGAGTTCGCACGATCACGGATATCCATGAGGAAACCGGCGAGGGACTTGGGCACGAGTACGAATTGCGTTACGACACCGTCGCCGGTCGCCACGTGCTCGATCTGACGGCCGACTTCCTGCGCGGTCAACGAGGGGAGACCCGCAGCGCGGACACCGAGTCCGCGTCCCCGGTCAGCACCAGCCCCTGATGGACGGGAGTGATCGTCGTATTGATGGTGCGCGGTGCTTGGTTGGTACGGCGGCCTGCACGATCACACGGCGCGGTCTGCGACCCGACGCGTTTCATATCCTCCGCCGTCATCTCGGGGCGAATGACGATGGTGGTGCGGTATTCGCACCAGTTCTGGTCGCCGACGGCGGTGTCGTGGGCTCCGCTGACCGGGTCGACGGCCACGTAGCCGTGTCCTGTCGAATAGATCCACCAACCGCGCGCGTCGCTCGGAACGGCGCTGTCATCGGCCAGGTTGTGCGGATCGCTCCCCAGCGGAATCTGCCACGTCGCGGTGCCGGTGGCCGGGTTGAATCCCTGGATGGTGACATCCAGGCCTTGATACGTGACCTTGGCGGCGGGTCCGTCACCGGTGATGATCTCGGTCCCCCGCACCGCGCACCGCACGAAGGCGGGTTGCTCCCCCGGATGTGACGCGCCGCAATCGGTCAGCTGGCCGCGGCCGGTCCACGCGACGTGCCCCGACGCCTGTTCGATACCCAGCGACCGGATCTTACCGAGGTCGATCTGCCACGCGCCGCCTTTCTTCTCCCCCGGGAACAGGTCGATACCGACCATGTGACTGCGGTCGTCGGACCAGGTCCACCAACCCCGGTCGGTGCTCGCACCGGGCGCCATCGTCTGCAACGGCAGTGACCACTGCTGCACGCCGTCCTTGGTGTAGGTGAGCATTTCCGGATCTCGTTGGAGCGGATCGGACAACCCATCGCCCAAGGTGCGTCCGGTGGGCAGGGTGAAGCTGGTGAGCTCGCCGGTGCGCAGATCGGCCCGCCACGTGGTGTCCTCCGTCCGGCCGCAGAAGGCCCGGTCGTGATCGCACGCCTGTGGCGTTGCGCGCCACAGGGTCTTGTTGGTCTTCGTCTGCTTGCCGGTCTTCAGATTGACCAGCCACATGGGTGCTGAACCCTTGAGATCCTCGTTCTCACCGTAGAAGGCCACCGTGTCGCCGAGCGTGCCGTAACCCACCGCGACGCCCTGTGTAGCGCCGGAGGGTGAGGCACCGATCCGGAACCGGTCCTTGCCGTTGGCGAGGTCGAGACCGAACGCATACAGCTGGTTGCGTTGCACGCCCAAGAAGAAGACGGTCGAGCCGACGACGGTGAACTCTGTGGCCGGCTCGATGTCCTTGCGAGTCCAGGCAACCCCGTGCACCGCACGCTGACCGGCGGGTACTGCGACGGGCGACGGTGTTGCCCCAGATGGTGTTGACCTGGAGGGTGTGCCGGACTGGGTGGGGGCGGTTGTGGAGCACGCCGCCAGGCCGGCGACCAACGAGAGAGCGAGGGCGGCACGTCGTACGGTGAGGAACATGCTCGCACCGTACGAGCGTTCGACGCCCTCGCGCCGAGTCCACCGGCCCGACCTGTGGACAACCTCAGAACGTGAGGATCAGCTTGCCCGTCGTCGCCCGACCTTCCAACGCCTCGTACGCCGACACCGCGTCAGTCAGCGGGTACTCGCCACCGATCTGCAACTTCAGCGAACCATCGGCCAGGGCGCCCAGGATGTCCCTGGCTCGCCAGAGCAACTCCTCGCGCGTCTGCAGGTAGGCACCCAGTGAGGGCCGCGTGACGAACAGTGAGCCCAGTTGGTTCAGCCGCTGCAGGTCGAACGGCGGTACCTGGCCGCTGGCACCGCCGAAGAGCACGCCCATCCCCCGGGGTCGCAAAGACTTCAGCGACGCATCGAAGGTCGCCTTCCCGACGCCGTCGTACGCCACGTCCACACCGCGACCCGCCGCCGATCGCACGGCAGCCGACAGATCGTCAGCGGACAGGCCGGTGTAGTCGATCGTGTGCGCAGCGCCGAGGCCACGGGCGATCGCCAGCTTGTCCGAGGTGCCGGCCGTTGCCACGACCGTTGCGCCCTTGGCGGTGATCAGCTGGACGAGCAACTGACCGACACCACCAGCGGCGGCATGCACCAGAGCGATCTCGCCTTCCTTCACCGGCCACGTCGAGTTGACCAGGTAGTGCGCGGTCATGCCTTGCAACATCGCAGCCGCTGCAACATCCAGATCGAGACCATCGGGCACCGGAACCACCAGTGCGGCAGGCAGATTCACCAGTTCAGCGGCGCTGCCGGGAGACTGTCCCCAGGCGACGCGGTCACCGACCGCCACGTCAGTGACGGCTGAGCCGACCTGCTCGACGACACCCGCGCCCTCCTCACCGAGAGTGAAGGGGGTGTTCTGCGGGTAGACACCCTGACGCTTGTAGACGTCGATGAAGTTCACGCCGGCAGCAGCAACGCGGACCTGCACCTGGTCAGGCGCTGGTGCGGGGATCTCCACGTCGCGGACCGCGAGGACGGACCGGTCGCCGTGTTCGGTGACAACGAGTGCTCTGCTCATGAGAAAACAGTAGGCCGGTAGAGCTGCACCGCACCCACCGGAGCGTATCCGGCGGCCAGCGCGGCGTGCGTGCTCGCGACGTTCCCCGGAGACACTGCGACCACCACCGGCTCATCGGCGAGCCGCCGGGCCTCCAGCAACAGGTTGCGCCCCACCCCCTGCCCACGCAGCGCGGGCGCTACCTCAAAGGCCGCTTCGAGGTAGCCGGCAATACCGCGACCGAGCACCAGCACACTCGTCCGATCGCCGAAAACCCTCACCTGCGAGCGCAACTCACGCGCACGACGTACACGCGGGTGGTCGTTTAGGTCGTGGCGCTCGGTGAGCTCCCCAGGCTCCGCGAGTGGCTCGGCAATCAGGATCTGGTCGAGTACGTCGATCCACCCGTCCGCGCCCGCCAGGGCTACCAGCACGCGCGGGTCGTGCGCTCCCCCGAAGCCATCGACCCCCAGCTGCGTCAATTCCTCGTCGCTCCACGAATCCGGCGCACTGACAAAGGCGTGCCCGGTCAACGCAATCACCGCGAACAGTCCGGGTCGCCAGGGTGCAACCCGGGTCCAGCCACCATCGACCGGCGGGCGATCCAGCAGATTCAAGCGATTCACTCGAACCGGGACGGGTCACCGGCACCGACGCGGACGACCTCGGGGTACCCCGCGGAGAAGTCCACGACGGTCGTCGGCTCGGTCCCGCATTCACCGGAGTCGATAACCGCGTCGACCTGGTGATCCAACTCCTCTTTGATCGCCCAGCCGTCGACCATCGGCTCCTCCTCGCCGGGAAGCAGCAGGGTGCTGGACAGCATGGGCTCACCGAGTTCCTCCAGCACGGCGCACGCCACCGGGTGATCGACGATCCGGACCCCCACGGTGCGCTTCTTGGGATGCAGCAGCCGGCGCGGCACCTCCGAGGTCGCCGGCACGATGAACGTGTAACTACCCGGGGTCGCCGCCTTGATCGCCCGGAAGGTTGCGTTGTCCAGCTGCACCAACTGGCCGAGTTGACTGAAGTCGTGGCAGACGATCGTGAAGTGATGTTTGTCGTCCAGGTGCCGGATCCGCACGATGCGGTCCTTAGCGTCGGCGTTGCCGAGCATGGCGCCGAGTGCGAAACAGGAATCGGTGGGGTAGGCGATCAGGCCCCCGTCGCGCAGGATGTCCACGACCTGCCGGACGCTGCGGGGTTGCGGATCGGCCGGGTGGACGTCGAAGTAGCGGGCCATCACCCCACGGTATTGGCTGGAACGCGTTTGGCGTAGGCCGCCTTGACCTTGGCCCTCGTGAATCCGGTCCCTTCGTACAGACCGAGCGCGCCGGTCGGATTCTGCGAGTCGACATCGAGCTCCGCCCGCTCGAAACCGGCCGCCTGAGCGGCCCGGAGCGATCCGAGCAGGGTTGCTTTCGCCAGTCCGCGGCCGCGCGCCGCCCGGCGGGTGCCGACGATCCCGATGTAGAACTCACCCTCGACGTACCGTGAGGCCAGCGTGAACGCCAACACCTCGCCGCCCGGGCTGATGGCAATCCGGGACAGGTCGGCCCGGAACGGACGACCGAGCATGAAGTCGTCCCACTTCTGCGGCGACCACACGGTCGAGCCCCAGTGGTCCCGGAAGGAGTCCGCATGCGCCAACCGGATGGCTTCGCGCTGGTCAGCGTCCGAAGCGTCGACCGGGATGACATCGCCCGCAGGCACGGCGATCTCGGCATCGGGAAGATCGGCGATCACCATCTGGGTGAAGTAGCGCACCGGTTCGTAGCCGCAGTGCTCCAA
This sequence comes from Branchiibius hedensis, assembly GCF_900108585.1. Lineage (NCBI taxonomy): Bacteria > Bacillati > Actinomycetota > Actinomycetes > Micrococcales > Dermacoccaceae > Branchiibius > Branchiibius hedensis. Next base: position 1,186,331 of record NZ_UESZ01000001.1, on the reverse strand, counting down.
CAGGCCCCGCACATCCGCACCCTCGGTCTGCCCGGGAACGCCGAGGTGGATCGGCGTATCCGGATGCCGGGTCCGTGCGACGGCAACAGCGCGAGTCTCCATGCGCTGCAACAGGTCTCGGCCGATGCCTCGGCGGCGGTGACTGGGCAGAACGCCCCCGCCGAGGTCGCAGCGCACTGCTCCCTCGTTGTTCAGGTCATAGACGCGGACCTGACCGTAGGCGACCATCGTGTCGCCATCCCACACGGCCCAGGTGTCCTTGCGTGGATCGACACCAGCCTCGGTCAGTTCCTCGGCGAGGTCCGCCTCGTCGTAGAACTCACCGGTACCGTCGGCGACCGCCAACTCGTTGGTCAACCGGCTCCAGGCCGGGACGTCGTCGATGGGTGTCCAGCGCATGGGTTCTATCGTGCCCAGCGCTCCACCAGAGTGCGAACGACTTTCAGATCCCGCGTCGTCGCGACGTGCCCGCCGCGTTCCAGTCGGGCGTTGCTGAGCTTCGCTTCGTGCGTGGATTTGGCCAGCCACCAGGCGACTTCGCCGGCCCGGGCGTGCAGCCGTTCACCGTCGACATCCCAGGCGTCCAGTTCCTGCACCTTCTCGTGGCCGATCGGGTCGGCGAAGAACGTGACGTACTGCCGGGTCGACTCCGGCAATGGACTGACCAACCCCTCCACCCAGTCCAGCGTCTCGCGCAACTGCGCAGGTGTCCGCACGATGCACGGCACCTCGAAGCCGAACTCGCCCTCGATCACCTGTTCCAGCGACCTGCGTACCGCCGCCGCACTCCGCTTGCGGGTGCCGATCAGTAGGTTGCCGCTCTGGATGTACGTCTCCACCTCAAAGCCGCCCGCTTGCAGCACTTCTCGCAGACGCGCCATCTTGACCCAACGAGGGGCGACGTTGACGGCTCGCAGCAGAACGACGTACTCACTCAACGGGTCAGTCGACCTTCATGACCACGTCGGTCGGCAACAACACGGTCCGGCTCACCGTGCAGAGCCGCTCATGCGATCGGCGTACGGCGTCCGGCAGCTCCGCGCGCGCCGCGTCGCCCGCCTCGCCCTCGGGGAAGCGCACGGTGAAGGTGACGTCGATCGGGCCCATGTGGTTGCCCTGTTCGTCACGTAACTTGTCGCCTTCGGCGACCACGTCGAACCCCGTCGGCTCAGCGCGGCGGGTCGTGAAGATGTCCACGTCGATGGCGCTGCAGCCGGCGATGGCGGTCAGGAGCAACTCCACAGGACTGAACAGGTCGTCGCTGGCGTCGCCGAACTCCAACGTGCCGCCGCGGGCGTTGGTCGCGGTGAAGTGGCCGGCGGAGGTGCGGGTGATGCTCACGCTGCGGTGGTTGGTCATTCCACTAGCGTAGAGAGGTGACCCAGCATCCCGACCGCAAGCACTTCCCGGACAATTGCATCGTCCTGATCCGGCACGGTGAGACCAAGTGGTCTCTCACCGGGCAGCACACCGGCGTGACCGACCTGCCGTTGCTGCCGGAGGGCGAGAAGGGCGCTCGGCGGGCCGGCGAACTGATCAAACACCTGGACATCGGCCATACGTTCGTCTCGCCGTTGCTGCGCGCCCGTCAGACCGCCGAACTGGCCGGGCTCAAGAACTACGAGATCGATGATGACCTGCGCGAGTGGGACTACGGCGGCTACGAGGGCCTCACGACCGATCAGATCCGGGAGAAGATCGGCAATCCGGACTGGGAGATCTTCACCAACGGCGTGGTGCCCGGGGACACCCCCGGCGAGACCGTCGAGGACGTCTCGGCCCGGGTGAGCCACGTCGTCAACCGGGTCCTACCGCTGCTGGAGGAGTCGAATGTGGCCCTGGTGGCGCACGGTCACTCGTTGCGCATCTTCGCGGCGACCTTCCTGCAGAAGAACCCCCGGTTTGCCGGGCAACTCCGCCTCGACGCGGGCGCCTTGTCGATCCTGGGTTACTACCACCAGTACCCGAGCATCGAAGTATGGAACCGTCGCGAGCGAAGCTGAGGTCTCACCAGGTGTGCACTGGTGCGTTGTCGCCCATGTGCTCCAGATAGCGCTCTAGCAATCCCGCCAGCGCGGTACGCCGATCAGCCCCCTTGCGCTCCAACTCCTCCACGCACGCGACCTGCCAGGAGGCGCCGTTCACCTCGCGCCGACACCGCTCCTCGATGATCCCCAGGTAGCGTGCCGCCACGTCGTGCGCGACCCCGCGATGGGCCAGCCCGTCGTACGCCAACGGCACCAGATGCCGCTGGACCAACTCGACCGCCGTCACGGTCCCGTAGCCGGGCCAGTAGACCTCCGCCTCGATCCCCCGGCGGGCGCACTCGGTGAAGTTGGCGTACGCCGCGGCGAAGCTCATCCGGGTCCACACCGGTCGCTCGTCGGCGGTGAGCCGGTCCATCAGGCCGAAGTAGAAGGCCGAATTGGCAAGGGTGTCAACGATGCTCGGCCCCGCCGGCAGAACCCTGTTCTCCACCCGCAGGTGTGGCTCGCCACCCACCACGTCGTAGATCGGCCGGTTCCAGCGGTAGATGGTGCCGTTGTGCAGCCGCAACTCGGGCAGGGCGGGTGCGCCTCCATCCTCGAGGACGGCGACCGGATCCTCTTCAGAACACTCCGGCAACAACGCGGGGAAGTAGCGCACGTTCTCCTCGAACAGGTCGAAGATGCTGGTGATCCAGCGCTCCCCGAACCACACCCGCGGCCGGACCCCTTGGTTCTTCAGCTCGATCGCGCGAGTATCGGTGGCCTGCGCGAAGAGCTCGACCCGCGTCTCCGCCCACAGGCGCCGGCCGTAGAAGTACGGCGAGTTGGCACCCATCGCCAGCTGCAGCCCGGCGACCGCTTGGGCGGCGTTCCAGTAGTCGGCGAACTGCATCGGCTCGACCTGGAGGTGCAATTGCACTGAAGTGCAGGCGGATTCGGGGGCGATCGTATCGGCGTACGTCGCCAATCGCTCCCCCGTCATGCCCTGGATGTCGATGAAGATGTCCTCACCACGGGCGTTGACGATGGATTCGTTCAGCGCCTGGTACCGGTTGTTGGCGCTCATCCAGTCGGCGTCGAAGTGCTCCGGCATCAAGGTGGGCAGGATCCCGATAGCGCAGATCCGCACGTCGAGTTCCCGGGCGCGACGCTCCGCCTCGTTCAGGCTGGCCCGCAACTCCTCCTCCAACTTCCGGGGAGCATCACCGGGCAACGCACGCGGCGGGACGTTGAGCTCGATGTTGTATTGGCCCAACTCGGTTTGATAATCCGGGTCGGCGATGGCCTTCAGGATGCTGGCGTTCTTCATCGCAGGCTGCATATCGGCGCCGACGAGGTTGAGCTCGATCTCCATCCCGGTCAGCCGCTTCTCGGCCGGAAAGGCATGCGTGCGCAGCATCCGCTCGAAGACGTCGAGGTCCTGACGCACCTTCTCCCGGTAGCGCTGACGGTCCTCGCGCGTGAATCCGGTACCTGCGACCTCGTCACCCATGGGCACAGCCTAGGCGCGCCTCGTCGAGGCTGTCAGAGGTCGCGCTTATGGTGCAGCCATGCGGTTCTTGCACACCTCCGACTGGCACCTGGGACGCTCGTTCCACGGGGCCGGGCTGCAGGCTGCACATGAGCTCTACCTCGATCAGCTGATCGAGGTCACCCGCTCCGAAGGCGTCGATGCGGTGCTGGTCTCCGGCGACATCTACGACCGCGCGATTCCCTCTCCGGAGACCGTGGCATTGCTGGACGACGCGCTCTCCCGGCTGCTCGACACCGGCGCCGCAGTGATCGTCACCAGCGGCAACCACGATTCGGCCGTGCGCCTCGGCTTCGGAGCGCGGATGCTGGAGTCCGCCGGGCTGCACATCCGCTCCCACCTGTCGTCAGTGCGGCGACCGATTCCGGTCGGCGACGGGTTCGTGGTGCCGGTGCCCTACCTGGACCCCGCGGGGGTCGCGGACTCACTCGGTGCCACCGAACGCACCCACGCCGCGGTCCTGCGGGCGGCCCTGTCAGATCTGCCCGCAGGTGAGGGTCCGATGGTGGCGATGGCGCACACGTTCGTCACCGGCGCGACCTCCTCGGACTCGGAACGGGACATCAGTGTCGGCGGCCTTGCCGCAGTGCCCGCCGCCGTGTTCGATCAGTTCGACTACGCAGCGCTGGGGCACCTGCACCGACCGCAAGCGGTGACTGACTCGGTGGTCTACTCCGGGTCACCGGTCGCGATGTCGTTCAGTGAGGCCGACCAGGTCAAGGGCACCGAGTTGGTCACCATCGCAAATGGCGTGCTGTCGCGAGAGACGATCGCCGCACCAGTGGAGCGACCCGTGGTCCGCCTGCGCGGCCCGTTGACCGAGCTGTTGTCCTCGTCGGCTTTCACGTACGCCGAGAGGGCGTGGTGCGAGGTCACGCTGACTGACCCGACGCGGCCGTTGGGGGCCATGGATCAGGTCCGCCGCCGGTTCCCGCACACGCTCAGGCTTCAGTTCTCCTCGGACACAGTCGATCTTTCGACTCGCCGTGGGTACGCCGAAAAGGTCCGGGGCCACAGCGAATTCGACGTCTGCTGCGGATTCCTGTCGCATGTGCGCGGCGGCACCGGCGCCTCCGAGCAGGAGTCGGAGTTGTTGCGTTCGGCTCTGGCATCGGCGGCCCGGGTCGAGCGCGAGGAGGCCTCCGATGATGTGGTGCGCAGCGCATGAGAATTCATCAGCTGACCGTGTCCGCCTTCGGACCGTTCGCCGAGACCCAGGACATCGACTTCGATGCCGTGGGGTCAGCAGGGCTGTTCCTGATCCACGGTCGCACCGGCGCCGGCAAGTCGAGCCTGCTGGACGCGATGTGCTTCGCGCTGTTCGGCAGCATTCCGCGGCAACGGGTCTCGAATGCCGCGGTCAAGGTCGCCAGTGACCACGCACCCGGTGAGCAACCAACGGTCAGCATGGAGTTCTCCGTGGCGGGCCGCCGGCTACGCATAACCCGTACCGCCAGTTACGAGGTGGTCGGCCGCAAAGGGCAGAGCACCACTCGCCGGTCCACGGTCCGGCTGGAGGAGTTGCGGGCCGGGCACTGGCAGGAGCAGGCCGTCAAGGAGCAGGAGACCGGAGAGTTCATCAAGCGCACTCTCGGTCTGGACCTGCAGCAGTTCGTCCAACTGATCCTGTTGCCACAGGGCGAGTTCGCGGCCTTCTTGCGCGCCAAACCGGACGACCGCGGTGTCCTGTTGGAGCGACTGTTCGCGATCGATCGGTTCCGCGGAGTGGAGTCGTGGCTGACCGAGCGACGCTCGATGGCGCGCGCTCGACGCGACGAGGCGTCCGTCGCGGTGGTGCGCTGCAGGGACCGGATCGAGGAAGTGCTGGTATCCAGCGGCCGTGCGGAGTCGCTGCCGGAAACAGACCTACCGTCGGCGGTCACAACATTGCTGGTCCAGCTCGAAGACGCTGCAACCGAGGCGATGACCCGGGCACAGACTGCGGCTGACGCAGCGGTGGTCGCGCGACGGTCCTTGGTCGAAGCGCAGCAGCGAGCGGCCCGGCGCGCTGAAGCCGCTGCTGCGATCGCCGAGCGGGATGCCCTGCTCGGCGCGGCCGGCCTACAGACGGACCGACGCTCACGGCTGGCAGCAGCACGCCGCGCCCAACAGGTCGATCCGCTCGCGGAGGCACACCGTGCTCGGGTCACGCGGCACGCTGCTTCGCAGGTCGCGGTCGAGACGGCCGTTGCCGCACTTCCGACGGCATTACAGGGCAAAGGCACCGACGATTGGTGGCCCCGGTTGACGGCAGCGCTTGCTGCGGGTGGTGCAACCCTGGCGGGCCTGCCACCGCTGACGGCATCGCTGCAGCGGACCGCCGAGCGCCGGAACCAGTTGCGCGACAAGGGTGCAGCGACTGCGGCGGTGGTGGAAGAACTGCAGCACAGGCAAGCCGCGGTGGTGGCCACGCGGGCGACACTGCACACGACAACGGCGTCCGCGCCAGCGGTGACGGCCCTGTCCCACTCGGTCAACGCGGCTGTCGCAGCCCTCGGCAAACTGTCCGACGTCGCCGGCACGATCGCCGCCGCGCGGACCGCATGCGAGTCGGCGCTGCGCACCGCGGCGGCCACCGAAGCAGCCAGCTCTCGGGCCCGGACCGAACTCGACCGACTGCGCGCTGCCCGGCTGGCAGGCATCGCGGCAGAGCTCGGGGCCGACCTCGAGGATGGCGACGCGTGCCCGGTCTGCGGCTCGACAACGCACCCCAGTCCGGCGACCCCCACGGCTGACGCTGTCACCGCCGATGACGTGGCCGAGGCTTCGAGCGTGGCGGACGGTGCCCTCGCCGCTGCGGCCGCCGCCGACCAGGCCCTTGCCGCCGCCCGAGCCAGACTGACCACCTTGGAGGCTCAGTGGAGTGCTGCGCACGCTGACCTGCCGGCCTGGGACGACGTCAGCGCGTGGCTGCCCGCCGATGCGATGTCGGCTGCAAGCTCGGTCTGGTCGGCGACCTCGCCAATCGAGCCGGGCGTCCTCGACGGACTCGTGGGCGCGGCTGCCGTGGTGCAACAAGATGCAGCACACGAAGTCGAGCGAGTCAGCGACGCAGAACGCGCACTGGCCGAACTGGACACGGCCGCAGAGCAGGTGGCAGCCGAACTCTCCGCGGCGACGGCCGATCTCGCGACCGACCAGGCGCGTCTGACGGACGCCGAAGCAGAGCTCGCCGAGCTCCACAGCACCATCGAGGGGGCGCTGCAGGTTCACGCGGACACCTGCCCCTGCGGGAGCGACCCCGCGGGGCACGCAGCGGCCAGCACCGCGGTCGATCAGGTGGTGCGGCTGCTCACGACGGCCACCACCGATCAGGAACTCGTCGAGCAAGCAGCTGCTGACCTGGCTACCGCGTTGGCCGCCCAGGACTTCCCCGATCTCGCCAAGTACAGCGAATCCCGTTGCAGCGCAGCGGAAGTGGCGTCGATAGAGGCCGCCATCTCCGACTACGACGCCCGTCTGCAAGCGACCACCGCGGTGCTCGAACTGCCGGCCGTCGTCGCCGCTTGCGCCGCGCCCGCAGAGGACCTGTCCGAGTTGGAAGCGGCCGCCGCCCATGCAGAGGAGCGCGCCGACCGTGAGCGGGCGGCGGCGACCGCACTCGAAACGACGGTCACCCGGCTACGCACCTTGTCCGCTGACCTCGCAAGCGTGCACTCGGCGTACGTTGCGGCGAATGAGAAGTTCGCCACCATTGCCTCACTCGCCGACACGGTCAACGGCTCCGGCGAGGACAACACCCTCCGAATGCGTCTGTCCGCCTACGTGCTCGCCGCGCGACTGGAGTCGGTGACCACCCTCGCCAACGAGCGGCTGACCGCGATGAGTGACGGCCGGTTCACCCTCGAGCACAGCGACGCGCGGGCCAAGCACGGCGCGCGCAGTGGTCTGGGCCTGGTCGTCCGGGACGCCTGGACCGGACAAACGCGCGACACGGCCACGCTGTCCGGGGGCGAGTCCTTCATGGCGTCGCTGTCACTGGCCCTCGGGTTGGGCGACGCGGTCCTGGCAGAGACCGGCGGACGGCCCTTGGAGACCCTACTGGTCGACGAAGGTTTCGGGTCACTCGATCAGGACACCCTGGATCGAGTGCTACAGGTCCTGGACGAATTGCGGGCGGGCGATCGTGTCGTCGGGATCGTCAGTCACGTCCCGGACCTGCGCCAACGCATCCCCACCCAGTTGGAAGTCCGCCGCTGCGAGACTGGTTCGACTGTCCGCATCCGGGACGGAGCCAGCGCGGCGTAACCCGACCGGTGCGATAATTCGGCCGTGGCCCGCGATATCCGACAGTCCAAGAAGCTCCAGCACGTGCGGTACGACGTGCGCGGCCCGATCCTGGTCGAGGCCGAGCGCTTGGAAGCCGAAGGGCACCGGATCCTGAAGCTGAACATCGGCAACCCGGCCCCGTTCGGTTTCGAGGCGCCCGAGACGATCCTGCAAGACATGGTGCATCACCTGCCCAACGCGCAGGGGTACAGCGACTCCCGTGGGATCTACTCGGCCCGTACGGCGGTCGCCAACTTCTACCAGGCCGAGGGCCTGACCGACGTCCGGGTCGAGGACGTCTTCATCGGTAACGGCGTCAGCGAGATGATCTCGCTGGTGCTGCAGGCGTTTGTCGACGACGGCAACGAGATCCTGGTGCCGGCGCCGGACTACCCCTTGTGGACCGGAGCGGTGTCCCTGGCCGGCGGGACACCGGTGCACTACCGCTGCGACGAGGCCGACGACTGGAACCCCGATCTGGCCGATATCGAGTCCAAGATCACCGAGAACACGCACGCGTTGGTCGTCATCAATCCCAACAACCCGACTGGTGCGGTCTACTCCCCCGAGATCCTCCAGGGTCTGGCCGACATCGCCCGGCGGCACGACCTGGTCCTGTTTGCCGACGAGATCTACGAGAAGATCCTCTTCGACGGCGCCGTTCACCACCACCTGGCGGCATATGCCGCAGAGGACGTGCTCTGTCTGACCTTCAGTGGACTGTCCAAGGCGTATCGGGTCGCCGGGTTCCGCAGCGGCTGGGTCACCATCACCGGACCCCGGCGGCGGGCAACCGACTTTCTCGAGGGCCTGACTCTCTTGGCGAATATGCGGATGTGCGCGAATGTCCCTGCGCAGCATGCGATCCAGACCGCGTTGGGTGGATACCAGTCCATCAACGACCTGCTGCTCCCGGGCGGACGGCTGCTCGAGCAGCGCAACGTCGCCTACGACATGCTCAACGCGATCCCGGGGGTGTCCTGCGTGAAGCCGATGGGGGCGCTGTACTGCTTCCCGCGGCTGGATCCGCAGGTCTACCCGATCGCCGACGATGAGAAGTTCGTCATCGACCTCCTGCGGGAGACCAAGATCCTGGTCACGCACGGCACTGGGTTCAACTGGCCCGAGCCCGACCATTTCCGGCTGGTGACGCTGCCCTCCGTCGAGGACCTCACCGAGGCGCTGACCCGGATCGGCGACTACCTGGCCACCATCCGCGTCTGACCGTCCACCCGCTCGATGAGCGCCGTCGAGGTTCTGGTGCAGGACATCCGCCGCGAGTTGCGCGCGGCTGCCGACCCACTGCTTGCGCCTGGCCAACAGCAGTACATGAAGTCCGCCATGCCCTACCTCGGCGTCCGCGTACCCGCTGCTCGACGGATCGCGCGGGCAGCCGTACGAGACATCACCGACCCAGTCACGGTTCGTGCCGCAGCGCTGCGACTCTGGGACGGGGCAACCCATCGCGAGGAACGGTACGCCGCGCTCGCGCTTCTCGCGACTAAAACCATTGCCGGACAGCGCGATTCGATGCCTCTTGTCGAGCACTTCATTCGCACCGGCCAGTGGTGGGACTACGTCGACGAAGCGGCGCACCGGCTCCGGGAGTTGCTCGACGCCGGCATCCCCGGGGTGCCCGATCTGCTGCGCGGTTGGAGCCGGGACCCGGACTTCTGGATCCGCCGGGCGGCGATCATCGCGCAACTCGGCCGCGGCGAAGCCACCGACCTGGTATTGCTTACCGACGCCATCGAACCCAGCCGTGAGGACAACGAGTTCTTCCTTCGTAAGGCGATCGGCTGGGCGCTGCGGGATGCCGCTCGGGCACACCCCGACTGGGTGCGCACCTACCTGGCGACCCACGTCCTCTCGCCGCTCAGCCGCCGGGAAGCCGCCAAACACCTCTGAGAGGTATCAGGCATCGAAGGCGGCCCGCAACATCGTGTCGAACCCGAAGGTGCGCAGAAGCTCCCCCGCCCCCGTCCCCGGAGATGTCGCCCACGACGGCGAACTGCGCTACAACGCCGTCCGGAGACATGCCATCGACGGAACGCGCGCACCACCAACTGTCTCGCGATTCGACGAATTCAGCTGTGCACGAACAGTACTCGTATCACCTGCGACCTTCGGTGAGGAGTAGCTCTGCCGGGCAGGGAGCTGCCCTCGTTGTCCTACGGGTCATCCTTGCCCGACGCTCGCCGGAGCGCCCAGCGCCATTCGAGATCGAGGAGATACTCCTCAAGCGGCGACCACGCCTGGGAGGGTTCATTGACCAGCGGAGGCCGCGTCGTGGCCTGCAGTCCCCCGCTGCTGACGAGCACCTCACGGGCATGACCGGTCACATGCCACGCCGGATGTTCCTTGACCAAATTGCACCACTGACAGTCGCCTTCGGCGTTGTCTGCGCTGGTCGCGCCTCCCTTCGCGTGGGCAGTGATGTGGTCGATCTCCTTGATGGGAGCACCGCACCAAGGCGTGCGGCAGCGCCGGTCGCGCCACTGCACGAACTGGGCGAGCAACCCGCGGAAGAACCGGCTCTTGCTCTCCATCCCGACCAACTGGCCGCTACCCGGATGGACGAACAAGCGACGTACGTCGACGCCGTCCTCGCGCTGGGACAGCAACTCGCGCACCTCACCGGCCGGGATCGGCCCATAGCCAGGCAGGTAACCCGGCTCATTGCCCGAGATGAGCGAGTCGATGGGCACGACGAGATTGACGTGTACGTCGACTGGTTCCGTCACGGGGTCCCGACCCGAGACACGGTGCACCAGAAGGTCTGCCATCCACTGCCGCGGAGTTCGATCTGGCCCTTTCTCAGGGCGGGGCTGCCGCTTCGCGGCGTTCGCGCCCTTACGCAGCGCTTCCAAGCAGGCGCGACCCTCAACAGCAGGCAGGAAAGCCGACAGGTGCGCCATTCCGTCACGCGCCGACCGAAGACTGACGTGTCGATCGGCGCGGGCGGCCTCCGCGCGGCGTGCCGCGAGTTCGGGATCAACCCGGTGCGCCGCGGTCCGGACATCGTCGGACAGGTGACGGTCCGACGTCCGGCCAAGGGTGTCTGCCACCTTCTCGATGACGCGGTCTCGGTCCTCGGGTGTGAGGCCATCGGTCTCCCGGCGGATGATCCCGGCCTGCTCCTCATTCAGCTCACCGGTCCGCATCGCCTCACGCACCGGTTCGGCGGCCACGGTCAGATGCGCGATACGCAGTAGTCGACCGGCCTGCACCGGAGAGCGACGCCGCGCGAGTCCGAGCTGAGCGGCGACCACCCGGTCGGTGTGTGACGGGAGTACGAAGCCCCGAGCAGCATCCTTCTCCGCTTGCTCGCGATGCAGAGCGACCGTGACGTCGGCCTGCCGCGCCGTCAGAGTGTTCTTGAGGTCCTCCATACAGCGGACCGCTTCCCACGTCGGCTCATCGAGCTCCACCTCGGCGATCCACTCCTGGAAGGCGCGCACCACCGAGGGCACATCGGACGCTGCGTCCGGGTGTCGCTCGGCGATGATCTGGGCCATGGATCAGACCCTAGGTGCGACCACCGACAGCCTCCCTCAGCGCTGGCTTGGCGGTCGTTTCCAGCCAGCGACGCGGGCGATCGTCGTGCCCGTACAGGCCCTGGAACTGGTGGCGTCGATGACCGATTCATCGAGCCCTGTGACGAGGTCTAGCGGTCGATACCACTCGCGCATCTCCGCCTCCCCGAACTCATCCCTGTTCGGCTTGGTCATGTGTCGGCGCACGGTCTCCTCGAATGGGACGTCGAGATAGTAGGCGGCGAAATAGCCACTGTGATCGGCCCGCAAACCGCGAAGCAGGTCGCCATAAACCGAAGAGTTGAGGATCCCCTCGATCACCACGTCGAGACCTCGCGCGAGGCACCAGCGCGCGGTGTCGCCGATGAGATCGACAGCGAGCGTGCCGGGGCGGTCGTTGGTTTTGAGGAGGTCACGTCGTATCGCATCCTGTCCGATCCGCGCAATTCGGCCTTTGTTAGCTGTTTGAAGGTCTGCGGCGACACACGACTTTCCGGATCCGCTGTTGCCGCGAATCACCACCAGCCGGGGCCCGACGACACTCATGCGCCGACCACTCCCAGGGATGCGACGGTAAAGCGTCGCCGGATCGCAGCCGCCAATTGCGTTGCAGCCGAGCGGTACTCCGGAAGAGCCCGGCTGCGGGCGAGTGCGTCGAGCGAATGGCATAGGCGGTCCGGCACCGGCGGGGCGGGCCGATCTGCGCGCTCCGGCCACCCCGTAGAAAGGGTGGGAAGGAGCCAACTGATCGACAACCAGCGCCACGCATCAGCCGCCAACTCCACGTCTTTCTGCACGGCCCGCCAGGTGGAGTCGTCGCATACGAAGACCTCGCGCCACCGCCCGAGTGCCGACCGCCCCAACCCCGGCGGCAACCGCCAGGCGCACCAACACGACGGCCACGGGACCAACAGATAGGCGAGGTCCCACGCCAGGTGGCGGACCGTCGCAAACTCCAGATCGAGGAAGTAGGCGCCCTCGTCGGTCAAGAGATTGTTATCCGGGCACATGTCACCTGCCGACAACACCTCCAGTGACGTCTCGAATGAGCCCGCTACGTCGCGCAATTCAACGAATCCATGACGTACGTCGACCCCCAGGTCGGCCGCCTGCGTCACCAGATCGTCAGCCGCTTCGTCGAGTGGGCCGGGCATGTAGTCAGCCAGAGAATCGGGCACCAGCACCCGTGCCTTAACACCGGCACGGTGGAACCGGGCTAATCCGGTCGCCCACGCGAGCAGCGCACGCCGGGTCAGCAGCGGATCACCGGTCAGCATGCGGGAGGCGAGATCCGGGTGGTCGCCCAGGTCGGACATGATGAAGAGGTCGGGGGCATGGGCGACCAATGTGGGTGTGACGGTGGATCCGACCGCCGAAAACGCCTCCAGCGCAGCAACTTCCGGTGACGGCTCGGGAATCAGGCGGCGTTTGGCGACAACGGTGTCGGCTTCGACCGAGGATCGACGCAGTCGCAGTACCTGATGTCGGGATCCGCTCGGCAGCGGGTCACCGACGAGGGCCAACGGCTCACCGAGCAGTGTCGATGCGAGTTCCACTGTCTCCTGAACCTGGTCGGTCACCTGGCCAACGTTGCCACAAGCCAATTCGTCGTGACAGTCAATAACTGGTCCGCCGCCGAGGAATGCGACAGCACGTTGAAGATGTGATCGGCCCCGTCGATCTCGACCAACGCACGGTCCGGCGCATCTGCGACCAACCGGGAAGACGCGGCCGGCGAGACGACTGTGTCCGCTGTGCCGCACACCGCCAGTACCGGGACGGTGACGGCCGCGGCCGCCGCACCGAGGTCCATCGCCCGGAACTCCTCGAGCCACTGCCGGGAGAATTCGAAGGTGCGGTACCCGAGATCGATGACCGCCGAGGACGCGCCGTCACTCAGCACCCCGGGAAAAGCGCCAGCCAGATCGGACGTAGTCAGCACCCCGGCGGACCAGGTCACGAGAGCGGCGAGTGCGGGATCCTGAGCCGCGAGCAGCAACGCGATCATTCCGCCCTGGGACATCCCCAGCACCGCTACCCGGGAGACGGACGGCTGCCCACGCAACCACGTCACCGCCGCTTGAGCATCGGACAATTCCGAGGTCACCGTGAAATCGGTCTGCGGCCGGGAGCTCGCCCCACAACCAGCGAAATCGATGCGGAGAGAGGCAATTCCGCCTGCCACAAGAGACTCGGCCAACCGGACGAAGAGTCCGCCTACCTCGTCACGCTCGCTCGCCGTACCGTGCAACAACAGCACCGCCGGAGACGGAGAGGTGCCGGGCGACACGAAATCACCCGGCACCTCACCAATCAAGACCTCAGTCACCGACGTGCTCGAACGCCTCCGGCGACGGGCAGGAGCAGATCAGGTGCCGGTCGCCGTACGCGCCATCGATCCGGCGCACCGGCGCCCAGTACTTACGCAGCGGGTCGACCCCCGCCGGGAAGGCAGCCTCCTCACGCGAGTACGGGTGCTCCCATTCACGGACCAGCGAAACCGCCGTGTGCGGAGCGTGTCGCAGCACCGAATCCTCGGCGGACACAACGCCATCGATCACCTGCTGGATCTCGGCGCGGATCGCGATCATCGCATCGCAGAACCGGTCGATCTCTTCCAGGGATTCACTCTCGGTCGGCTCGACCATCAGCGTGCCGGCCACCGGGAAGCTCATCGTCGGCGCGTGGAAGCCATAGTCGATCAGTCGCTTGGCGACGTCGTCGACCGTGACGCCGGACTCCTTGGTCAGCCCCCGCAGATCCAGGATGCACTCGTGCGCGACCAGGCCGCCGTCACCGGAGTAGAGCACCGGGTAGGACGAATTCAACCGCGCGGCAATGTAGTTCGCGTTCAGGATCGCCGTCTCCGTCGCCTGGGTCAGGCCCGCGCCGCCCATGAGGCGTACGTAGGCCCAGGAGATCGGCAGGATCGAGGCGGACCCGAACGGTGCGGCCGAAACCGGACCGACCGCCGAGGGCGCGAACGGCGTACCCGGCAAGTACGGCGCCAAGTGGCTACGCACCGCGACCGGGCCGACGCCCGGACCACCGCCGCCGTGTGGGATGCAGAACGTCTTGTGCAGGTTCAGGTGCGACACGTCGCCACCGAACTTGCCCGGCTGCGCTAGTCCCACAAGGGCGTTCAGGTTCGCGCCGTCGATGTAGACCTGCCCACCGGCCTCATGCACCAGATCACACAGCTCGGTGATCGTGTCCTCGAAGACGCCGTGCGTCGAGGGGTAGGTGACCATGATCGCCGCGAGGTTCTCCCCGTGCTGCTTGATCTTGATCTTGAGGTCGTCCATGTCGATCTCGCCGGTCGGCGCGGTCTTGACGACGACGACCTTGAGCCCGGCCATCACCGCCGAGGCCGCGTTCGTGCCGTGCGCCGACGCGGGGATCAGACAGATGTTCCGGTCGCGATCCCCGTTGGCCTCATGGAAGGCGTGGATCGCCAGCAGACCTGCGAACTCCCCCTGGGAGCCGGCGTTGGGCTGCAGCGACACGGCGTCGTAGCCGGTGATCGCACACAACCACTGCTCCAAATCGTCGATCAGCGAACGGATCCCGACGCTCTGGTCCGCCGGCGCGAACGGGTGCAGATTGGCGAACTCCGGCCAGGTGATCGACTCCATCTCCGTGGTCGCGTTGAGCTTCATCGTGCACGACCCGAGCGGGATCATGCCCCGGTCCAGGGCGTAGTCGCGGTCGGCGAGCGTGCGCAGGTAGCGCAGCATCGCCGTCTCGCTGTGGTGGGCGGAGAACACCGGGTGGGTGAGGAAGTCCGACGTACGCCGCAACTCGGCCGGCCAGGCGACCTCACCTTCCAGCGCGGGGACGGCCGTGAGCCCGAACGCGGCGGCCAGATCGGCCAGGTCTGAATCGGTCGTCGTCTCGTCCAGGCTGATCGAGACCCGGTCGGCGTCGACGCCGTGGATGTTGATGCCGTTCGACAGGGCCGCCGCCACCAACTCCGCGCCGCGACCGGGCGCGACCACGGTCAGCGTGTCGAAGAAGGCGTCCGAGGCCAACTCGTAACCGGCAGCGGTCAGGGCGGCCGCCAGCGCACGCGTCTTGTCGTGCACCTGCTGCGCGATCCGGGTCAGTCCGGTCGGGCCGTGCCACACGGCGTACATCGAGGCCATCACGGCCAGCAGCACCTGGGCGGTGCAGATGTTGGAGGTCGCCTTCTCCCGGCGGATGTGCTGCTCCCGGGTCTGCAGCGCCAGGCGGTAGGCGGGCGCACCGTCCGCGTCGACGGACACCCCGACCAGGCGGCCGGGCAGGTTGCGCTCCAGGCCGGAGTGCACCGCCATGTACCCGGCGTGCGGGCCACCGAAGCCCATCGGGACCCCGAACCGCTGGGTGGTGCCGACGGCGATGTCAGCGCCCCATTCCCCCGGCGGCTTCAGCAAGGTGAGTGCGAGCAGGTCCGCGGCCGCAGTGACCAGAGCACCGGTCTCGTGCGCTTCGGCGACCCGCGCCGACCAGTCGGTGATGGAACCATCGGCGGACGGGTACTGCACCACGACACCGAAGACCTCGCGATCTCCCGCCAACGCGCGCAGGGAGTCACTCGACCGCAGGTCGGCGACGACGACGTCGAGGCCGAGCGGCACGGCGCGGGTGCGGGTCACCCCGATCGACTGAGGCAGGACCTGCTCGTCGACCAGGAGCACGGCGTCCTTGGCCGCCTTGCTCGCCCGGCGCATCAGCGTCATCGCCTCGGCAACGGCGGTCGCCTCGTCCAGCAGAGAGGAGCCTGCGACATCGAGGCCGGTCAGGTCGATGACCATGGTCTGGAAGTTCAGCAGCGCCTCCAAACGGCCCTGGCTGATCTCCGGCTGGTACGGCGTGTAGGCGGTGTACCAGGCCGGGTTCTCCAGGATGTTGCGCTTGACCACCGGCGGGGTGTGGGTGCCGTAGTAGCCCAGTCCGATCATCGAGGTGAGCACCGCGTTCTGCTCCGCCTTGGCCCGCAACTCCGCGATGACAGCCGGCTCGGACTCAGCGGCCGCGACGTCCAGCGCGGCAGGTTGGCGGATCCCACCCGGGATGGCCGTGGTGATCAGCGCGTCGAGCGACGGCTGGCCGATCGTGGCGAGCATGCGCTCGACGTCCGGGGACGACGGGCCGATGTGCCGGGAGACGAAATCAGTCATGACAGTCCTGAGGGGTTGAGACGAACGCAGAGGTACGGCGTCTCCCCCTCTGTCAGCACACGACCTTCAGAGCAGCCTCTTCCGGATGGTCCTGGTGCCTGAGAGGTTCTGGGGAGAGTTGCCCCGTCGGCGCTTCCCGAAACGGAAGCTCTCCCATCCGGCGTCGAAAGCTAACCCCGAGTATAGGCGGTCAGCTCACGTTGCGGCGCTGGCGCCGGGCACGCAGCTCATCACCGGGGTGCTCAGCCGGTGTCGCGGCATCGGGGCGTTCGCTCGGCAGTTCCGACAACGACCCTTCGACCTCGTGCCAGACGGTGCCGAGGGCGATACCGAAGACGCCCTGACCGCCACGGACCAGGTCGATGACCTCCGCATCCGAGGTGCATTCGTAGACGCTGGCACCATCCGACATCAAGGTGATGGAAGCCAAGTCCTCGATGCCACGGTCGCGCAGGTGGCTGACCGCGACGCGGATCTGCTGCAGGGAGACTCCGGTGTCCAGCAACCGCTTGACCACCTTCACCAACAGGATGTCGCGGAAGCTGTAGAGGCGCTGGTGCCCCGACCCGGAGGGGTTGCGCACGGACGGCTCGACGAGCCCCGTGCGCGCCCAGTAGTCCAGTTGCCGGTAGGTGACATCGACCGTGCTGCACACCACGGGGCCGCGGTAGCCCACGGCTTCGGTCATCTGCTCGGGCAGGTCTGGGGTGAACAAGGCGCCTTGTAACGGCGCGGGAGTGCTGCCGCGGCCGTCCTGCGCGCGGTTCGGAGCCTCGTTGCGGGCCACGGCTACCTCCGGATTTCTGTTCTGGTTGCTGGTTAAAGCTATGGCTGGGTGCGCGGGTGGTCAACGAGCACGCTCGGCGTGTCGCAACCCATCGGCGTACCCTAAGCGTTCACTTGAGGGTTAGACATCTAGGCGGGTGGTTCGTGCGGAGCATCGGAATCCGGGCCCAATTCGAAGTCTTCCGCGGACACGTTGTCCAGGAACTCGCGGAATTTCTCAACTTGTTCAGCTTCTTCCTCTTCGTCGGCGATCTCCACCCCCACTTCATCGAGGACCTGGTCGGCGACATAGATCGGGATGTTCGCGCGCAGCGCGATCGCGATGGCGTCGGAGGAACGCGACCCGATGCGCCGATCCTCGTCGATCACCACATCGGCGAAGAAGACCCCCTCCTCCATCTTGGTAATGACCACAGAGGACAGGGCGTGGCCAAGACCGTCGATCAGGTTCACGATCAGATCGTGGGTCAACGGCCGGGGAGGAACCACGCCCTGCTGGGCGTAGGCAATCGCGGTCGCTTCCGGGGCGCCGATCCAGATCGGCACGTAGCGCTGACCGCCGCGCTCGCGCAACAGGATGATCGGCTTGTTGGTCGGCATCTCGACCCGCACACCCATGACCTCGACTTCGCGCACGACCCCACGCTACCCCGCGATCAGGGTCGCGACAGCCGCGATCGGACCAGGGCTACGTGCAGGCCGAGACATTCGCGCAACAAGTCCGACGACTCGACGTCGGTGGTCGCCGCCATCTGTCGGACCAGATCGACTTCCCGACCGGCGGCCAGGTGGAACAGGCGCAGGTGGCGCCCTTCGACCCCGTGGCGCAGGAGGTTGGCGGCAGCGGCGGCCACCGCCAGGTCGCCTTCGTCGAAATAGCCGTCCTTGTCGGCGCGCAGCAGCCCGAAGGCTTCGAGATCGGCCAGCGCCGCCCGGTCCAGACCCGCACCCTGGCGCAGTTCGGCCGCGGTCAGTCGGGCACCGCGACGTACCTGCAGGTCCAGGTCACGCACGTCCGGGTCCGGCTCGGGCGCAGGTGGCACCGGCAGGGGCACCTCCTGGGACGGCGTCAGGCCGCGCTCGTAGGCGTCCAACGCCTCAGAGATCTTCTTCAGCGGCCAGAACCGGTCCCGCTGACAGGTGAGCACGAAGCGGAGTCGGTCGACGTCGGCGGCGCTGTAGCGGCGGTACCCAGAGGCGCTGCGGGTCGGGCTGACCAAGCCTTCAGCGTCCAGGTAGCGCAGCTTGGAGATGGTCAGATCCGGGAACTCCGGTTGCAACACTTGCAGGACCGCCCCGACGGTGCGGCCACGTTCGGCGATGGCCACCTGCGGACGGCGATTCAGCTCGACGGCGGCGCGTCGTAGAAGACCAGCCGGAACTTTCCGATCTGGACCTCGTCGCCGGTGCGCAACACCGTCGAATCGATCAGCCCGCCGTTGAGGTAGGTGCCGTTGAGGGACCCAACATCTTGTACGGCGAACCCCGAGTCCGTGCGCCGGAAGACGGCGTGCCGGCGAGAGACCGTCACGTCGTCGAGGAAGATGTCGCTGCTGGGATGCCGCCCCACGCTGACCTCATCGGCATCCAGCAGGAAGCGAGCGCCGGTATTCGGTCCGCGCTGGGCGATCAGGAGTGCGGTGCCGGGCCGGAGCGCATCCACGGTTGCCCGGTCCGCGGCGGCCAGCGCTGTCGGGCCGGCACCTTCCGGCACCGGCTGCCCACTGCCCGGCTCAAAGAACGCGGTGGCGTCGGCGGGCGGCGGCTGCTCAGCGGACTCTGCGGCGTCGCCTTCACCCATCATGCAGCTAACCCTAGATCAGTCGAGCGACGCGATGTAGGCCGCTACGTCCTGCAGGTCGCCGAGGGAGGCACCCTCGGCCAGGCGCAGCTCGTACATCCAGCCCTCGCCGTACGGGTCACTGTTGACCAGTTCGGGCGTCGCGTCCAGGGCCTCGTTGACGGTGACGACCTCACCGGCCAGCGGCGAGTACAGGTCGCTCACCGATTTGGTCGATTCGACCTCACCGACCGAGTCACCGGCGGCGACACTGTCACCCACCTCGGGCAGGCTCACGTAGACGACGTCTCCCAGTGCGTCCTGGGCGAAGGCGGTGATCCCGACCCGCACCACGCCGTCTGCACCTTCGCGCACCCATTCGTGGTCGGTGGTGTAGTGCAGGTCGTCGGGGTAGTCCAGGTCGCTCATGAGCTCTCCTTGGCGGTGGCGGACGGTTCGGGTTGAGCGTACTGAGGGGTCTGTGCGGGCTGCAACGCGGTCACCTTCACCTGCTGGGAACTCGTGACGGTTGCTGCCGCTCCCATCGATCGAAGGCTCTCGACGACCCCGCCGGGAATGGCCATCGCAGTGGACATGGTGTGCGGATCGCCAATGGCGAGAATGGTGTACGGCGCCCTGATCGTGTGTCCGCTCACGGTCAGACCGGTGTCGGAACTGCCACCGAACCAGGTGCTGACGATGACGCGTTGGTCATTGATCTGGATCGCCTCGGCGCCGGCGTCGCGCAGCTCTTCGACGGTGTCGAGCAGATTGGCCGCCTGCACCCCTTTTTCGTTGTCCTGGATGGTGATGATGATCCCCGGCCCGGTCGCTGGCAGCGTGCCGTTCAGCACGCCGAGCATCTCCAGTCGTTCCTTGGCGGCCTGCAACGCTGCGGCGTCGCCGGTGGAGTTCTTGAGTTCATCACGCGTCGTGGTCAGCCGGTCGGCTTCCTGCTCCAGGCGGGCAGCCTGACTGTTGACGCTGTCCAACAGCGCCACCAGCTCGTCCTGGCGCAGATCCTCCAGACCCCCGGCATCGGTTTGCTGGATCTGGGTGGTGATCCCGAAACCGAGCAGGACCGCCAGCAGCGCCGCGAACAGGTTGGCTTTGGTGGCACGAGGTCGTCCCATCCGCGCCAGCGTGCGCCACGCCGAACTCGGCGGATCCGCGGGCGGTTCATGGGCGTCTGCAGCGTCCTGGGCCGGGTTGATCACCAGCGGCTCGCCCAGCGACGTGGGTCCCGCGGTTGCACGGCGGGCGGGCCGCTTGCGATGCATCGCATGGTGCGGCCGGTGCTCGGGGCGGGTGGCCTCGGGGTCGTGTTCGGTCATGTCTTCGGCGTTGGACTCAGGCGTGGAAGATGTGCCGGCGGATCGCGGCCAGGTTGCTGAAGATCCGCAGGCCGAGCACGACGACGACCGCAGTCGACAGCTGCGATCCGACCCCGAGTTGGTCCCCGAGGAAAACGATCAACGCCGCGACGATCACGTTGGACAAGAAGGAGACGACGAACACCTTGTCGTTGAAGATTCCGTCGAGCACGGCACGCACCGCGCCGAAGACGGCATCCAGCGCCGCGATGACTGCAACCGGTAAGTAGGGCTGTAACCACAACGGGACATCCGGGTGAAGCACGACTCCGACAACCAGACCGATCAGGAGCCCGATGGCGGGGATCACTGGTTCTTCTCCTCTGGGACGGTGGCGTAGGACAACACCGGAGCCGGTGCGGCGGGTAACGACTGTTTGCCGGTTCGCCACGACGCGCGCAGGTCGAACGACCCGGTCAGATTATCCAGGTAGGCGCCCGAGGCCGATTTCTGAAACGCCGAACGCATCGAGGCCGGACCGATCGCCACGATGTCGTACGGCGGTTGCAGTGGCCGGAAGTTGACCAGGATCGCCTGACCCGCGAACCGAATGGCGCTCAGCGACGTCAACCGTTGACCGTTGATCGCGATTGCCTCTGCCCCGCCCTGCCACAGACCGTTGACCAGGATCTGCATGTCGGTGGAGGTCAGTCGTCCGTTGGAGTCATCCAGATCCCGCGGGTCGTCGCCACTCCCGGCGGCAGTGTCCTTGGCATCGTTGACCTCCAGAACCAGGCCGTCACCTGTGACCGGCAAGGTGCCCGAGGTGGTCTCCGCCTGGGCCAAGCGCGCGGCGAGGGCATCCTGGTCCTCCCGTTGGAGGGCCTCGTTCTGCAAGGTGGTGATCTCCAACTGGGTGCGCTGGATGGTGGCGTTGGCCTTGTCGATCCGGCTCTGCGCCGAGTCGACGCGTTGGATCAGGGCGTCCTTCTCGGCCTGGACCTGGGTGTGCGGGATCCGTAGGGCGAGCGCCGCCACGGCGATCGCGAAGCCGACCAGGACGCAGGCGATGATGACCCCGGGCGAGCGCAGGGAGGTTTGTTGCGGCAACCCGGCGGCCCGGCGTTGCGCCGCGACCTGCTCGTAGGAGGGGTCCAGGGGGTGCTCGGTGATCTCTCGGATCAGCGACATCGAGGCCGCGGGATCGCGGGGCTTGGTCGGAGTGCTCATGACACGGCCGCGATCATCCGCCGGATCTGGATAGCGTAGAGGAACCCGGCGAACCAGTACAACGCCGTCCCCCACCACACAAAGCCCCACCCGACCCAGTTCGCCAGGGTCGCGAACGGCAGGTCGGTTGCGCCGAGCAGCACCAGCGGGAAGCCGACGACCAAGCACAACGTGGCGGCCTTGCCGGAGAAGTGCACCGCGGGGATGGGCAGCCGGTGCGCGCGCAGCGACGGTCCGAAACTGAACACGAACACCTCCCGAGCCAACAGCAACACCACCAGCCACCACGGAATGATCGAGCGGATCGCCAGACCGACGATGGTGGCGATGATGTAGAGCCGGTCGGCCAGCGGGTCAAGAAGCTGACCGACCCGGGAGGTCAGGTTGTACCTGCGGGCGATCTTGCCGTCCGCCCAGTCGGTGAAACTCGAGACCACCAGCACCCAGAACGCCCAGACGTCGTGGTGCGAGAGCAGCAGCCACAGGTAGAGCGGTATGCCCAGTAAGCGAAGCAAGGACAGCGCATTGGGCACCGTCCACACCCGCCAGGGAATCTCCTGCTCGACCACGCCCCGAATGCTATGCGAACTCAGGTCAGTGACCGCGGTCGATCCACTCCTGCCGGTGCGGCGCTTCAGCACCGATCGTGGTGTCGTCGCCGTGTCCGGTGTGCACGACGGTCTCCGGCGGGAGAGCCAGCAGGACATCGGTGATCGAATCGACGATCGTCGGGAAATCACTGAAGGAACGCCCGGTCGCGCCCGGACCGCCCTGGAACAGCGTGTCACCGGTGAACACCGCACCGAGGTCGGGAACCACGAAAACACTTGCGCCTGGGGCGTGTCCGGGAGTGTGCCGGACAACGAGCGTCGTACCGGCTACCTCGAAGGTCTGACCGTCGGTCAGTGGAGCCGGCAGCGGGACGCCGGGATGGGCCAACTCCCACAACGGCGCGTCGGCGGGGTTGAGGTAGACCGGCGCGCCCGTCGCCTCGGCCAGGGCGGGCGCGGCATCGACGTGGTCATCGTGTGCGTGCGTCAGCAGAATCGCCACCACTTCTCGCCCGGCGACGGCATCGGCGATCGCCGCCGCGTCGTGCGCGGCGTCGATGACGATGACCTGCTGGTCGTCACCGATCAGCCAGACGTTGTTGTCGACGTCCCACGTCCCGCCGTCCAGGCTGAACGTTCCGGACGTCACGACCTTCTGCACTTCGACGGCCATCAGAGCACCACCACCGAACGCAACACTTCGCTGCGTTGCATCTTGGCGAACGCCTCTTCGACGTCGCCGAGCCGGATCGTTTCGCTGACGAACTTCTCCAACGGCAACCGACCCTGAAGGTACAAATCGGTGTACGTCGGGAAGTCCCGCTCGGGTAGGCAGTCGCCGTACCACGAGGATTTGAGTGCGCCGCCTCGACCGAAGAACTCGATCAGCGGCAGTTCGGGGGCCATCAGATCTGGTGTGGGTACGCCGACCAGCACCACCGTGCCCGCCAGATCCCGGGCGAAAAAGGCTTGCTTGTACGTCTCAGGGCGACCCACTGCGTCGATCACCACGTCGGCGCCGAAACCGCCGGTCAGTTCTTTGACGCGCTCGACGGCGTCCTCGTCTTTGCTGTTGACCAGGTCGGTTGCCCCGAAGTCCTGCGCCCATTTCAGCTTGCGGTCATCGACGTCGACGGCGATCACGGTTGTCGCACCGGCGAGGACAGCGCCCGCGATCGCTGCGTTGCCAACACCGCCGCAGCCGATGACTGCGACCGAATCGCCACGGGTGACTCCACCGGTGTTGATCGCGGCGCCCAGACCAGCCATCACGCCGCAGCCCAGCAATCCAGCGACCGCCGGCGGCGCCGCCGGGTCGACCTTGGTGCACTGCCCGGCGGCCACAAGCGTCTTCTCCACGAAGGCGCCGATCCCGAGGGCGGGGCTGAGTTCAGTGCCGTCCTCGAGCGTCATCTTCTGGGTGGCGTTGTGCGTGGCGAAGCAGTACCACGGCTTGCCCTTCCTGCAGGCGCGGCACTCGCCGCACACCGCACGCCAGTTGAGGACGACGTAGTCACCCGGTTCGACGTTGGTCACACCCTCGCCGACCGACTCGACGACACCTGCGGCTTCGTGGCCCAGCAGGAAGGGGAACTCGTCGTTGATCCCGCCCTCGCGGTAGTGCAGATCGGTGTGGCAGACCCCGCACGCTTGGATGGCGACGACGGCCTCGCCCGGACCCGGGTCCGGGATCACGATGGTGGCCACCTCGACCGGTGCTCCCTTGGCGCGTGCGATGACTCCGGTTACCTTCTGCGGCATGCCTGACTCCCCATCCGTGGTGTGTTCTTTCTTACTGTAAGAGACATCAGCCCAGTGACTCCGTGTAGGCCAGCGCCTGCCGCAACAGATGCGCGCGACCACCGTCCAGCTCAGCGGCGATGCTCGGGTCGATCGCTTCCTGCGGGGTCAGCCAGGTGAGTTCGAGGGCGTCCTGTCGCGGGTCGCACTCCCCCACGACCGGCACCACGTAGGTCAACGCGACAGCGTGCTGGCGCGGATCGTGCAACGGTGAAACCCCCGGAACGGGAAGGTATTCGGCTACCGAGAAGGGCACCGTGCTGACCGGAAGGCGCGGGAAGGCGGCCGGCCCGAGGTCCTTCTCGAGGTTGCGCATGAGCGCTTCGCGCACCGATTCCCCGTAGAAGACGCGCCCCGAAACGAAGCTTCGGGACATCTCCCCCGTGGCCGACCCGCGCAGCAGCAGACCGACGTGCTCGATGCTGCCAGTGTCGGCTACGCGCACGGGGATGGCCTCGACGTACAGCATGGGAACTCGCGAGCGGGTTTCCTGCAGGGCCAGTTCGGAAAGCCAGCCCGGATTCGGATCGGGGGTGCGCAGCGTCGCCATGGACCCATTGTGCTCAGTAGGTCATTCCCATCGCCGCCCGCACCCGCGACAGGGCCTGCTCCGCGACGTCGTTCGCTCGTCGGTTTCCGGAGTGCAGCACGTCCTGCACCAACCTCGCATCGCGGGCGAACCCATCGCGGCGCGCGCGGTGCCCGGCCAGGTAGTCGTTCACCGACTCGGTGACCAATGCTTTGAGTTCCGCTGCGCCGTGGACCCTCTCGGCGATCGCCTCCGGCGACTCGCCCAGCACCAGGGCGGCCGTGGACAACAGTCCCGAGACACCCGGACGGTTGTCCGGATCGAAGGTGATGACCCGCGCACTGTCGGTCGGCGTACGACGGATGAGAGCAGCGGTCTCGTCGGCGGACATCGACAGATTGATGGCGTTGCCGAAACTCTTGGACATCTTGCGCCCGTCCAAACCGGGAATGTCGGGGGTGTGCGTGAGCAGCGCTTCCGGGACGCGGAAGGTGACGCCGTACCGATCATTGAAGCGGCGGGCGATGGTCCGGGTGAGTTCGACGTGCGGCAGGTTGTCCTTGCCGACCGGCACCAGATCTGCATCACAGAACAGGATGTCGGCGGCCTGGTGCACGGGGTAGGTCAGCAGCAGTCCCGACAGCGCCCGACCGGAGGCGGCCAGTTCCGACTTCACCGTGGGGTTGCGGTGTAACTCGGCCTCGGTGACCAGCGAGAGGAACGGCAGCAGCAGCTGGTTGAGCGCAGGAACCGCCGAGTGGGCGAAGATCACCGAACGTTGCGGGTCGATACCGGCAGCCAAATAGTCCAGTACGGCGGACCGCACATAGCTGCCGATCTGCCCCGTTGTCTCCCGGTCGGTGATCACTTGGTAGTCCGCGATGAGCACGAACGTCTCGATCCCGCTGTCCTGCAGCAGAACCCGGTTCTGGATGCTCGCGAACAGGTGGGCCAGATGGAGCGGCCCGGTAGGTCGATCGCCGGACAACACCCGATGGTCACCGGGGTCGGCGCGCAACTGCTCCAGCGCGGGCATGCGGTCGAGGGTGGCTTGGAACGAGGCGGTGCTCATGGTCTCTCCTGCGGGGTCGGGGCCGCCGGCAGGCAAGGGAAAAGGGCTGCCGTGGCAGCCCTTTTCGTCAACGGACGTACGTCGATCGGCTGCTAGTGCAGCAGCCGCCAGTTCTGGACGGGGATCGAACGCATAAGCCGAGGATACAGCTCCCGACGGGGATCAGTGGAAGCTGATGACCTGCTCCCCCCACGCCGATCGGATCTCTGCGTCGAGGTCATCGACCACGGTGTCAGTTGCGTCGATCACCAACGTCGCGCGCTGCTGGTCGTCGTACACCGGCCAGGCCGGCCCCTGCGCACAGTCAGGACTCTGGCCTTTGACGAAGGCGGTCCAGCGTTCCTGCATACGCCGCGAGATGGCCTCCCCCTTGCGGCGACCGCCCAACAGGAAGGTCGGATCCTTCGGTCCACTGCTCAAATTGCCCCACAGATAGGGCAATTCGGTCGCGTGCGTGGCACCGAGCTTGATGATCCGCAGGAACGGGGTGGCGTAGTCGAAGCGATAGAGGTACGTCTCCGCGATGGTGCTGTGTCCTTCGACCGCCCACACCGTCGGCATCCGGAAACCGAGGTCGCGGGCGATGCCCATGCCGAGGACCTTGTAGCGGACGTCCTCGTACGCGTCGAGGACCTGCTCCTTGCTCGGCAGCTCCATGGCTGGGTTGTCCTGGTGCAGGTTGGCGTACATCGTGTCCAGGCCCTGCTCGCTGATCGGCACCAGCGGCGATTTCATGTATTTGAACAGGGCGGCCTCGTCCTTGTTCGTCCCGATCAGCAGAGGTACGGCGAGCCCCCGGCCCTCGTGCAACACGACATCCGGCGACTCCGGCAGCAGATCGCCGTCGATCACCGGAATGAACGGCAGGACACCCGGATCCGTTTCGGGCACATAGGAGTACACCTCCATCGAAGCATCCACGATAGTGTCCGGGGACACCGCACGCAGGGTGGCCGAATCGGTCCGGGCCACACCCAGTTGCTTCACGAACAAGTCGGCCACGGCGTGGGATCGCTCCTGGCCGTAGACACTCGAAGCTGGCGAGGACTGTGCGATCGCTCGATGGAACAAGCCCTGCGCCGAAGGGGTCGCAAGAAGCGTGGTCACCAGACCGCCGCCGGCCGACTCCCCCGCGACCGTGACCTGGCCGGGGTCACCACCGAACGCGGCGATGTTGTCCTGCACCCAACGCAGCGCCAGCAGTACGTCGCGCAACGCGAGGTTGTTGTCGGCATCCGGGAGGACACCGGTCAGGTCGACGAAACCGAAGCCACCGAGCCGGTAGTTGATGGTCACCACGATGATTCCACCGGTCTTCACCAGCGCGGTCGCGTCATACAGCGGCTGACTGGAGGCACCGAACGTGTAAGCGCCGCCATGCACCCAGACCATCACCGGAAGTGGGGTTGCTCTGTCCTGGGGCGCCCAGACGTTCAGTGACAGGCAGTCTTCATCGAGGACCGCACCCGGCGGCAACGGGACCGCCGGCGCCTTCTTCTGCGGGCAGACCGGACCGAATTCCACCGCGTAGTAATCAGTTTCGAGACGTGGCGCCGCGACCGGCGCACGCCAGCGGCGCTCACCGGTGGGAGCCAGGGCGTAGCGGATACCCCGCCACGACAGCACGTCGTCGTCGATCCGGCCGGTGAAGTTGCCAGCGGGTGCCTCGACGGTCAGGGAGTTCTGCGTCATGGTGCTTGCCTTTCTAGGTCAGTGCAGGAGGGCTTGGATGGTGTGGGCCAGTTCGGAGGCCGCCAGAATCCCGAAGAGGGTCGCCATGATGAAGGCGTTGTGCGCGATGAGGTCGGTCTTCAGACCCTCCATCCGCTCCCGCGTCGTCGGCGACCCGCTCGCTGCCGCCAGCGTCAGCAGGATCATGGCCAGCGAGCCCACCGTCGCAAAGAGCGTCGACATGAGCAGGATGAAGACCGGATTGTGATTGTCTGCGGCAATGATCGTGCCCGCCTTGATCAAGGCCGGGAAGTTCTTGCTCTGTGTCAGTCCCATAGCCAGTCCGAGCGTCGCTGCACCGCCGATCGAGATGGTCTCGGTCTTCGCCAACCAGCCCGGCGTCTTCGCAGCCGACCCGGGCGGTTTCGGGCGTTGCCGCCAGTTGAGGATCGCCAACGCCAGGAAGGCAAGCCCGATCACCGCACTCGCGACCACACTGACGGTGCTGTCTTTTGCACCGGTGGCTCTGACCGCCGCATGGGTACTGAAGGCGGTCCCCGCCGTCACCGCGATTCCGATGGCGGTGTAGACGGCCGTGAAGACGATGGCCGCCGACCGGCCGCGTGTCCCCAGCGCCATGGCGACGACCGCGATGATCGGCAGCGGCGAGATGATCAGGCTGGCGGCCAGCGGGATGAGTTGAGTGAGCGACGGAGAGGACACGCCGAGAACGTACGACCACCCCAGGTCGGCGGAATCCGGAATGTTCGGCCTACACGACAACCCGGGTGTAGCTGTGCTCCAGCGGGATCAACGCTTCGAGTACGACGCCCTCCGGCTCTTGGTGTAGCCACGCCCCCGCACGGGCTGCGGCGGAATCCTGTCGCAGCACCGATGCACCGGACCGAGCACCAACGCTGATCACTTGCACGAGCAGCGACGATCCGGCGCCGGTGGCAACGGCCCGACCCACGACGCGGATGGGAGCCCCGGGAGCGTGCTTCACCGCGTTGAGCAAGCCTTCGGCGATGACCTCGTAGGCGTCTGCGGCCGCCGCTGGTTGCGCTTCGAGGTCGTCGCGCACCGCGTCCTGGATCCGGTCCTCGATGGTGACGACGCGACCCCACGTGTTGATCAGCGACGTGAACGCCGACCAGCCCGGGCCCGCAGTGTTCGTGTCGAAGACCGCGCCGACCTGCTCGACGACGGCGCGAGCCTGCAGGATCTGCGCGTTGTCCGTCGGATCGTGGGCCAACAGGACGCACGCCGCCTGCAGATCACGGTGCAGCAGCCCACTCGCCGTGAGGAGCGCCGTACGTGATGTCGCGGTGCTCAACCTGGCGCTCCGGCTGGCCTGTGCCACAGCGGCGTTCAACCGCCGTTCGGACACCTTGCGCGAGTTCATGGCGCCGTAGCAGAGGCTGGCGGCGAGGGCGAACATGGGATACGCCACGACCGGTATCAACACCACGACGCCGCTGCGGTGGCCCATCACCACGGAACTCACGGTGATCCCGGCTCCGACGCACACCGACAAAACCAGGAACAGGACGGCCCGTCGGCGCGGCAGGTATCGGTGAGGTAGCCGTCGTGGCACGAGGTCCGCGAGCGTCCCGCCGATCGCCAGCACGATCAGGGAGCTGATGACTTCGCGCGCCGAGAGGCGGAAACAGCCGTAGGGCAGGAAGATCACCAGGTAGAGAGCTACGACCAGACCGACGGGCGGCAGGCGCAGGCGTGGTCGTCGTGGTTCGTCGAGATCGACGGCGACAGCTCGATGCATCGGCGGCAACGGCCCGTTGGCTTGTTGAGCCAGGGCATGGCTGGTCGGGCGCACCCGCTGGTGGGCGAATTCGCCAGCGACATCGGCGAGATCGGCTCGCGATGGCCAGGTCGCAATCTCCGCACCGAACTGCCGGGTGCAGGCCTTGATCGCCGTCCTGGCGGCCTCGTCGAATTCGGCGGCCCGTTGACCAGTGCTCTGCAGCTGTGAAAGAGCCTGCCGCAGCAGTACATTCACCCGTCGTCGGGTGCGCTCTGCATCGACGGCGACAGCAATCACCGAGATCGTCACGGTCCAGACGATCACGTTGGTGACGATTCGTAGATCGTGTTGCCCGGCGTCGGGTGGGTGGCCTCCGAACGCCGTCATCAACCCATCCTGCACGAAGGGCCTCGATACGCTGGCGACCCCGACGCCCGCGAGCACTGCCGCCGCTCTCTGCACCGGTGCTGACAGCAACCGCTCGAGCATGGCGGCCACGGCGAGGATGGCGGCGAAGACCACCCACGCAGCGACTGACGCGAGAACGGCGGGCAGCAGGTCCGCGCGCTCGTGCAGCGTGAGCAACGGCCCCATGACGGTCACTGCCAGTGCCCCGGTGAAAGGGAAGACGGGCCAGGTGATGAAGTGTCCGGATCCGACTACCCGGCGCCACGACTGGCCGAGGTTGATCATCGTCCTGGCCCGAAGGCCGCGATGTACCGCGCGGCAGCCACCACGCGTGGGTTGATGGCCGGGTCGGCACTGATGTTCAGCCGCTGGAAAATACGACTGATCGAGCGTTCGACCGCCCGCACCGACGAATCCGTGGTCTCCGCGATCTGTTCGTTGGAGGCACCCCGCGCCACCAGCGCCAGAATCTCCAACTGGTGTCTGGTCAAGGTGCCCAGACCTTCCCGGTCGGGCCCGGCGGACCGGGAAGGCGCGGCGGCCGGTTGCACGGTGAGGGCGGCCTCCAGCGCGTTGAGCAGGTCCTCCGGCGAGTTGATCTCGTCCTTGCCGACGAAGACCGCGCCACGCACTCCCATCGCAGTTGCCCCGGCAGCCGCGCGCGGGAAGCTGGAGACGAAGACAATCCCGAGGTGCGGAGCCAGACCGTGCAGCATCAGGGCGAGTTCGGCGCCATCGGGCCGACTGCCGAGGTCAATGTCGGTCAACAGCGCATCGGGATCGAAGCCGGGAAATACCCGCAGTGCGTCATCGGCGTCGCCCACGCCTCTGACTTCCCAGCCATGGCGCTTGAGGGTGTCGCAGATCAGTGTGCGCATCGCGGACTGGTCCTCTACGACGAGGACCCGTCGCACCCATGTGTCCTGCACAGCTTTCATGCTAGGCACGACTGAGGATTCCTGCCTCAGACTTGCTGTCGTATCAACCGACCACTTTTCAAAGTCGGTCGCTGCGGGCTGAGTAGCTTGCCCGCCATGGACCGAATACTCACTGCGAACACCGTCATCACGATGGACCCGCGTCTTCCCCGCGCCGAAGCCGTTGCTGTTTCTGACGATCGCATCGTCGCGGTCGGTACGCTCGCCGCTTGTCAGGCGGCACTGCCGCAGGCCGACCTTGTCGACACCAAGGCCGCCGCCCTGATGCCCGGATTCATCGACGCGCACTCACATCCGGTCGTGACCGGCCCGGGCGTCATGCCGCCCAACTACTGGATCGCTCCGTGGTTCGCCCCGAAGTGGGACGACGTCCTGGCCATGTTCCAGAAGGCAATCGACGAGACGCCGCCGGGCAGTCCGCTGGCGTTCTCCGGTTTCGATGCGTTGTTGCACGAACACGACGCCCCGGATGCTGCCTCGCTGGACGCCATCTTCGGCGACCGCATGGTGTTCGTGCAGGACAACTCCGGCCACGCGGGCTACGTCACCACCGCCGTGCTGAAGAAGCTCGGATTCATCGACAACCCGCCGAAGGACCCGGTGGGCGGGTCCTTCGAGCGCAACCCGGACGGCAGTCTGAACGGCCGGGCCCATGAGGTTCCCGCCATTGAGGTCTTCGCCCAGCCGGTCGCCGACGTCTTGCTCTCCCAGGGCAACCCACTGCAGGGCGCCGTCGAGTACTACCTGTACTTCGCCGCAGCGGGAATTACCTCGACCTCCGAGCACACCTACCGCGCGTCGGTGAAGTCCGCCTATGAAGCGTTGGCGAAACTGCCGTCTTGTCCGCTGCGGATCTCGCTCTATCACATGTCGACCGAGCCCGATGCGGGCGATCCGTTCACCTCCGATGTGCCGGAGAACATGCTGCGCAAGATCGGGGTGAAGCTGTGGGCCGACGGGTCACCGTGGATCGGCAACGTGGCGATGAGCACGCCGTACCTGGACACGCCGACGACGCATGCCGCGGGGATCGTTCCGGGCCTGCATGGCGAGGAACAGATGAACTACTCACGCGCGCAGTTGGATTCGCTACTCGACCAATACGCACCACAGGGTTGGCAGATGTCGTTCCACGCCAACGGTGATGTGGCGGCCGACATCGTGCTGGACGCCTTTAGCCGCGCGCTCGACAAGCACGACTTGTCCGGCACCGACCACCGCTGGCGGATCGAACACATCGGGGGCGCCCGCAAGGACCAGTTCCCCCGGATGGCCCAGATTGGCGTGGTTCCCTCGCTAGGCCCCTTCCAGTTCTCCTACTGGGGTGACCTGCTCGACGGCAAGATGTTCGCCAGCGAGGTGGGCTCCCAATGGCAGCGCGCCCGCGACGCATTCGACGCCGGCCTGAAGGTCTCCTTCCACAACGACGGCAGTGTCAGCCCGCCGATGCCGCTGCGCAGCGTGCAGTCGATGGTGACCCGGCGCACCGTCAGCGGTCAGTTGCACGGCGCCGAGCAGGCGATCAGCGTCGACGAGGGCCTGCGCGCAATCACGATCAACGCGGCGTACTCGTTGCGCCACGAGGACCAGGTCGGCTCGATCGAGGTCGGCAAGCTGGCCGACTTCGTCCTGCTTGGCGCCGATCCGTACGCGGTGCCGGTCGACACGATCGAGAAGATCGAGGTTCTGGGCACGTGGGTGGGCGGTTCACCGATCGACATGGACGAATTCGCCTCTGCGGGAGAAGGTCTGCCGAAGACCGACATCGACCAGATGATCGCTCTCGGGGTACCGCTATGCCAGCACTAGAAACGCGAGCCGCGCTCGACAAAGCCGCAGCGGCAATCCATCCAGACCAGGTGTCCTGGCGCCACCACCTCCATCAGAACCCAGAACTTTCCAACCGGGAAGCCAACACTGCTGACTTCATCGTGGCCAAGCTGGCCGCCTTCGGGATCGAGGAAGTCCACCAGGGCATCGCTGGTCACGGGGTGGTAGCAATTCTGCGTGGCGGGCTGCCGGGCTCGGGGGTGGCCGGTCTGCGCGCAGACATCGACGCCCTGCCGGTCAAGGAGACCTCCGGGGTCGACTTCGCCTCGACGGTCGTCGACGAGAACTACCCGGGCGGGCCATTCCCCGTTGCCCACGCGTGCGGCCACGACTGCCACACGGCCACGCTGCTGGCCGCTGCCCAGGTGCTGGCATCGGTCAAGGACCAGCTACCGGGAACCGTGATGTTCATCTTTCAGCCGGCCGAGGAAGGACCGCCGCCGGATGAGACCGGCGGCGCGCAAGCGATGGTGGACGCCGGTGCGTTCACCTCTGCGTCGCCGACCATGGTCTTCGGGATGCACGTTGCGCCGATCCCGCTTGGAACCGTCGGTGTGCACGTCGGAAACTCCTACGCCGCCTCCTGCCTGGTGAAGGTCCGAGTGCAGGGCCAGCAGGTGCATGCCTCAACGCCGTGGTACGGGATCGATCCGTATCCGGTTGCGGCGCAGATCATTTCAGGCAGTGCTCAGATCTACCGGCAGATCCCCGCGACGAACCCGGTGACGGTGTCATTTGGCCACCTTGAGGACGTCGGCAGGTTCAACATCATCGGCGACCATGTCCTGCTCTGGGGCACCATCCGGTGTCTGGACGACGGAGACATGGCCACCGCCCAGGACCACCTTCGCGTCCTGGTGCAGAACACCGCCGCGGCGTACGGCGCGACGGCAACCGTGGACTATCTGCAGGACATTCCCCCGGTGAACAACACGCCTGACTGGGTGAGCAAGGTGCGCCCGGTGATCGAGCAAGTGATCGGCGCGGAGCGTGTCTTCGACTCGCCGGCCGTCCTCGGCTACGACGATATGTCGGTCTTCGTGCGTGAGTTCGGCGGCGCCTACTTCAACTACGGCGTCCAGGACACCCACCTGGTCGGCAACTCGGTCGCTCCGGTCGAGGGCGGCCGCGGGATGGCCATGAACCATAACCCGGAGTTCTACGCCGACGACGACAGCCTCCTGGACTACCTGCGCATCTTCGTCCACGTGGCATACGAGCACCTGTTGGACCTGGCTCAGCACTGAAGGAGCAGCTATGCCCGCACGAGTACCGATAACCGAGTCCAACCGTTCCGGCACGTCGACGCACCAAGACATCTCTGCCCGCCATGCCATGGGTCTGGCTGCGCTGTTGGGTCTCTTCACCGGTATCCAGGGCGCGGACCCCGGGATCGCCAGCACGGCGTTGCTGACCTCATCGAGGGCGCTGCACATGGACCCCGCGACGCAAGCACTGGCCTCCAGCATCTCCACGCTGATGCTCGCGGCCACAGTGATCTCGACCGGTTTGCTGGCCGACCGTTTAGGACGCAAGCGCGTGTTGCTAGGCGCCCTTCTGCTGGCAGCGTTGGGCGACGCAGTCGCAGCTGCAGCCATGAACCCGGCGATGTTCCTCATCGGTCGCGCGATTGCCGGCATCGCGCTGGGGGCGGTCTTCGGCTCGTCGTTCGCATACCTGCGAACTGTCACCCCCGAAGGCAAGTTGGGGGCGGCCATGGGCGTCTTCTCCGGTGCCGGCGGCGTGGTGCCCGTCCTATCCGGATACGTCGGCGGTTACTTGATCGCCGTCAACTGGCGATTGGCCTTCCTCATCATTCCGGTACTGTCCGTGCTCGCCTTCGTGGCCGCCCTCGTCTTCCTGCCGACCGTGCCGAAGATCAGCGGTGGACCGCTGGACGTCATGGGTCAGGCGACGCTCGCGCTTGGCATCGTTGCCATGCTCTACGGGTTCAGTCACGCACCGGCCGGTGCCAGCTCACCGCTGACCTGGGGTCCGCTCCTGGGTGGGATTTTGTTGCTCGTCGGGTTCCTTGTGCGCGGCCATCGCATCGCGCACTCGTTCTTCCCGATGTCCCTGCTGCGCAACCCTGGATTCCTGGCGGCGGTCTGTATCGGCTTCGGCTTCAACCTGTTCCAAGGAGTCGGGGTGTTGCAGGTCGGCAACCTGTGGCAGTTCGTTGACGGCTGGTCTACCTTCACCGTGGCTCTCGCCTTCGTGCCGATGACCTTGCTGAGTATCGCCGCCTCCGTCCTTCTCGGCGGTCTCAGTTTCGAGCGCAGCACGCTGATCGCCGGAATCGCTTCGGTCGCGTCATGTCTCGCCTTCGCGGCGGTCCTGGTCAGTCGCAACTACCTGGCGATATTGCCGGCGCTGCTGCTGATGGGGATCGGGTTCGCCGGGCTGGTTCCCTACGGATCGCTGATCCTGAAGATCGCCCCACCGGAATCGTTCGGTGTGGTCACCAGTTCACGTACGACGATCGGCCAGTTCGGATACTCGGTGGGCCTGGCCGGTGGCATGGTCCTGCTCGATGCCATCACTGGTAACCGCGTGACCCATGACCTGGTGAAGCAAGGTGTGACGCCGCCGGATCTCGGCGAGGCCCTCACCGCGGTCCACAAGTACACCCAGTTCGGGTCCACGCCGGCGGGACAGAACGGGCAGGCTCTGGTGACCGTCGCGCATGACGCCTACCGTTCGGCCTTCGTCGTCACCATGACGGTCACCGCGCTGGTGATCGCCGCACTTACTGCGATGGCTCTTGTGGCGCACCGGCGGTGGGTGGCGGCCCGTGTGGCAACGGCGTCGAGCTGACCCTGCTCGACCGCGGGTCTCCGGCGTTCGGATCGCCGTTGCGGTGGTGCTGGCGTATGCCGGGTTAGCCGCTGTCGCCCTGTCACCCTGGCCACAACTGATCGGGCTGGCGGTCCTGGGGATCAACCCGGTCTGGTCAGCCATCGGGGCTGATGCCCGCCAGTTGTGGAGCCTGATCGGCGTCATCGCGATGACGGCGGCCCTGGCGGTAGCCACGTCGGCCACCGGCCGCTGGCAGCTGCTACTCGGCGTACTGCTGACCTGTGCGCTCGCGGCGTACTCTGCGCGCTTGGTGCGGTTGGGGATCCATCAGGCCGGCGCCTTCACCCTGATGCTCGCGGCCTATGTGATGGTCGACCCGGGCCGCGCCATCGACGGCATTGCAGCCACGATGCCGCTCTGGCGGTTGATGCTGCTCATAGCGCTGGTTCCAGGGGGTTGCGCGCTATGGGCGACCGTGGTGACACGGCTGCTCGGAAGGGGCAATCTGCCGACACCCCGACCGGTGGTGGCGGATCTGCCCTACGGGCCACTTCTGGGCGGACTCGCCTCGGTGTTCCTGGCCATTTGTCTGATCTGGTTTCCCGGGACGGAAGTTTGGTGGGTCGTACTCACCCTGGTGTGCATCTTGCGGCCGACCCGCGCGGAAACCGCGACCAGGGAGCGCTACCGCGTCTACGGGACACTGCTTGGTGGCATAGGCGCGGGTCTCATCGGTTGGCTCGTGCCGCATCAGCCGGTGTGGATCGTGTTGGGCGCCATCGCTATCGCTGTAGGCACGGCCATCAACCTCAACGGCGGACCGTATTGGAAGTGGTCGACACTGGTCACGTTCGCGGTCGTGATGTTGACCTTCACCCCGCAGACCGTTCTGGACGGGGACTTGACGCGAGTCGCTGCCACGCTGGTGGGAGTCAGTCTTACTGTCGGCGCCATGGTGTTCGTCGACCGCTGTTGGCCATCCCTGCGTCACTGAACGCTCCTCTGCGCCGGGGATGTTCGGTCAGCACGACAGCCGCAGCCAACTCCCGATCGACGTAAGCACACTGCTTGCACACAGCCGACTCCTTGTCCGTTCCTGGACGAACCCGCACCCGGTCGCTGTCGAACACGAAAGGCGTTTGATATGTCCGATCCCAGTCGTCCCGTGCCGGGGATGTCCAGGCAAGCCCTGGCTCGCGTCCGACGGTGCGTTATCGCCGTGGTCGTCCTCTGCCTCGTTACCGCAGGCATGTTCCTGATGCGACCCGCCAGTGCGCTCGCCGCACCCGCGCCGACATCAACGCAACCGGCCACGACCGTGCTGAACCCGTCGGTGGACCCGTTCTACACCCCCAACGTTCCACTGGCACCTCTCAAGCCCGGCACGCCGATCAAGACCCGGACCGTGCGGGTGATCACCAGCCAGAACAAGAAGACCGGCAAGACCACCAGCATCAGCGCCACCCAGGTGCTCTACCGCACGACCAATGCCTTGGGCCAGCCAGCCGCTGCAGTCACGACGATCATCCGACCGCGGGTCAAGGGCAAGCTCAAGCTCATCTCGTATCACGCGCCCTACGACACACTGGGCTCGCAGTGCGACCCGTCGTACACCTTGCAGGGCAGCGGAACCGGGGCGCCGCAAGAGGTGGATCTGATCGCCGCGGAGCCCCTTCTCGCAGAGGGCTACACCGTGGTGATCCCGGACTATGAGGGACTGCAGGACCACTGGACTATCGGCAAGGAGTCGGCGTACGCCGCACTCGACAGTGTCCGCGTCAGCGAGAAGATCCTGCACGCACCGAGCTCCACGCCTGTGGGCCTGATGGGCTACTCGGGTGGCTCGGTGCCGACTGGCTTCGCCGCGGACCTGGCGCCGACCTACGCCCCGGAACTGACCATCGTTGGTGCGGCGGCGGGTGGCGTCCTGGTTGACCCGGCGCACAATCTTCCCTACATCGACGGTACCCCGTTGTGGTCCAGCGTCATTCCGGCGTTGATGTACTCCTACAACGCGACGTACAACCTGGACATCAACCAGTACCTGTCGACACAGGGAGTTTCGGCACTGCAGCACGTCGCGGGCCAGTGCCTGACCGAGTTCCTCGGGAATCCTGGCAATATCACCGACAGTTCACTGCTTCAGCCGCAGTGGCCCTCACTGCTGAGTATTCCTGCTCTGATCCACCCGCTCAACGACAACATCATGGGTGCGAGCGGCGTTCCGCGCACTCCGATGTTCCTGGGTGTCGGAAACATCAGTCCGAACTCCGGTAACCCCCCGCAGCCCGGCGATGGAATCATGTTGGTCGACGACGTCGCGGGCTTGGCCACCCAGTACTGCAAGGAACACGTCAAGACCCAGTTCAGGATCTATCCCAAGCTCAACCATTTCCAGGCGTTCCTTCCCTGGTTAGGCGACGCGAACGCGTTCATGAACGCACGGTTCGCCGGGAAGTCCGCGGTCTACTGCAAGGGCATTCCGCAGGGCGTGCCGTTGACGCCGTTGCCGCCGATTAAGTAGGTACCACCAAACGCGTCAGCGCCGCCGACCACATCCGGTCGGCGGCGCTGTCGCGTTTGCGGGTCACCCGTGGCGGCGGGCGTCCCACTCGTGCGCGGTGGCCTCCTCGGCCTTGATCGCCTTGATTATCTCCGGTGCGCCCATCTTCTCGATCTTGCCGCCGATCACCGGGATCTTCGCCTTCAGATCGGCGTCGATGCCCACGGTGCTGCCGGTGCCGTTGGGCTTGATGTAGGTGAACCCCTTCATCGAGATCGGCTGGCCCTTCATGTCCACCGTGAGGTCCCCACGCCGACTGCCATCGGCCTGTTTGGGTCCCCAGGAGATCGTCTCGAGGACGTCTACCTTGTCCCCCACCACCTTCTTGACCAGATCGGGCACGTCACCGGAGGACATCAGGCGCTGCACCGTGCTGGTGTGCGCCTCGCCGTTCGCCTCCACCTTGCTGGAGTAGGTGATCGCACCAGCGGCCTTGCACTTGTCGTCCTGGTACTGCGGATTGATCGCGTCCTCGTAGACCTCGTCCGGCGTCGAGGTCAGATCCCAGCTCAGTTCAATCTTCATGCGGACAACCTACTGCAAAGTAACCGCGAATGTGACCCAGGACACTTTCCCTGTCACGCGACCCTTCTGCAGCGCAACTCACCTGGAATCGCGAGTGCGAGGTGAGTTGCGCTGCAAAAGTCGAGGGGGCAGCCGATCAGGCCTCGGCGTCGAGAGCCTTCGCTACCCGCTCGTGCGCGTCCCAGATCTCCTGCGGCAGTCCGTTGAACTGCTTCAGGTGCGCCTCCCGCAACTCGATCTCCTGCTTCCAGCGGTCGACGTCGATCGCCAGCAGCTGCTCGAGATCGGCATCGGAGATGTCGAGGCCGTCGAGGTTGAGCTCGTCCTTGGTCGGAACGACACCCACCGGTGTCTTGGTACCGGTGGCCCGGCCCTCGCGGTAGTCCATCATCCACAGCAGAGCCCGCAGGTTCTCGCTGTAGCCCGGCCACAGGTAGCCACCGTCGGCATCGCGCTGGAACCAGTTGACGTGCGCGAAGAGCGGCTTGTCGGTGAGTTGATCCAGGATGTTCAGGAAGTGCTGCGCGTAGCGGCCCTCCGGC
The DNA here is from genome assembly GCF_900108585.1 of Branchiibius hedensis. Taxonomy (NCBI): domain Bacteria; kingdom Bacillati; phylum Actinomycetota; class Actinomycetes; order Micrococcales; family Dermacoccaceae; genus Branchiibius; species Branchiibius hedensis. The sequence goes on along the minus strand of NZ_UESZ01000001.1, from coordinate 1,147,743 downwards.
AGCGCCAGGAACGGACGCATCGACATCGGGTCGTAACGCAGTTGCCCCGCAACGCCTTCCGCCGCGGCGGTGGCTTCGGCGCCCAGCGTCAGGCCGTCGTACACACCCTCGGCCGGGTCGTCGATCGCGCGGATCAGCGGCTCACGGTCGCGGGTGCGGCCGCCGTAGATGATGCCGTCGATCGGCACGCCCGCCGGGTCGTTGTAGTCCGGGGACTCGTTCGGCACGTTCGACATGGTCGAGGTGAAGCGGCAGTTCGGGTGCGCCCAGACGAAGTCCTTGCTGCGCTGCTCGGCCTCCGGACGCTCGGAGATCAGGTTGCCCTTCCAGTCGCGCCAGCCGGTGACGTCGCTCGGGTAGTCGGGGGTCTTGCCCTCCCACCAGGTCTCGTGGGTGTTCACGTCGTAGGCGGTGTTGGTGAAGATGGCACCGGTCTTGGGCTGCACGGCGGCCAGCGCGTTGGGGTTGGTCTTCTCGTTGGTGTCGATCGCGACACCGAAAACACCGAACTCCGGGTTCATCCCGTAGAGCTTGCCGTCGTCGCCGACCCACATCCAGGCGATGTCGTCGCCGAAGAACTCCACGTAGTAGCGGTCGCCCAGCGCGTCCGGCGGGACCATCATCGCCAGGTTCGTCTTGCCCGAGGCGCTCGGGAAGCCACCGGCGATGTGGTACTTCCTACCGGTCTGCTTGTCGTGGATCGCGATCAGCATGTACTGCTCAGCCAGGAACTTGCCCGAGGCGCCGCCGTCCCAGTTGGCCTGGCGCAGGCCGTGCGCGATCTTGCCCAGCAGCGCATTGCCGCCGTACGACGAACCGAAGTGCAGGATGGTCCGCTCGTCGGCCACGGTTACGAAGTAGCGCTTGTCCTCCGGGGTGCCCTGACCAAGGTTCTCCAGGTCGCCGGTCACGTGGACCGCACGCACGAAGCTGGTCGGGTCGGCCAGCGCGTTGAAAGTGTCGACACCGACGCGGGCCATCCGGATCATCTGCAGCACGACGCTGCGGTTGTCGGTCAACTCGATACCGGCGGCGTAAGCCTCCAGCGGGGAGCCGGGCGCCGACATCAGGTATGGGATGACGTACATCGTCTTGCCCTCGGACGCACCGGTCATGTTGCCGATGACGACCGGCTTGATCTCGTCGCTGTGCCGCCAGTTGTTGTAGACACCCTTGTCGTCGGGGTTGCTGGTGGCGACGATGGTGCGCTCCTCCGAGCGCGCCGTGTCCTTCCAGTAGCTCTGGGAGTAGTACAGACCCTCGCCCGCGGGCTCGAGCTCGCCGGCGTCCAACGCCTCCTGCAACAACCGAGCGTCGTCGCTGGCGCTGACGACCTCGATCCGATCGGGGCGGGTCACGTCCGCCCACTCCTGCACGTATTCGATGACGGCAGGGTTGGTCAGGCCCGCTGCGTTCAACACCTGTGCGACGTCAACCATCGTTTCGGGTCACCTTCTGTTGTTGTTACTGAGTGGTAGTGATCCCAATTTAGTCGCTCCCCCGCCGAAATCATCACGATTCGAACGCCTTCCAAAGCGAAAGTTGTGCGCTTTTGTGGGATCTACCAATGGGTACGTCTCGTGGTCCCGTCGCAACCCACACGAACCACCCTGCCCCCACGGGTTCGCCCATCCCGGGCCGCTGTGGGCTGGATCACACCGGCTCAGGCGGCCAGCGTCAACGAGCCACCCGCGGCGGACACGATCTGCTTGGCTACGGTGACCGCCGTGCTGATCGGGATCGCGTACCCCACCGACCGACCCGTGGCACTGGCTGCGGTGTCCATACCGACCACTTCGCCCTCGTCGTCAAGCAACGGCCCACCGGAGTCCCCGGACTGGATCGCGGCATCGGTCTCGATGAGGCCGGTCAACGACTCGGAGGGGGTGCCCTGTTCGGCTTGGGTCGTCACCTGCTGGTCCAGTGCCGTCACCGTGCCGGATGCGGCCACCAGGGAGCCTGTACCGCCGGCGTTGCCGACACCGGTCACGGTGTCTCCTGTGGCCAGGTCATGGTCGTCATCGAGGGTGACGGTGCTCAGGCCGGAAGCGTTGGCCAACTTCAGCACCGCCACGTCGTCGGTCGCGTTCGTGCCGACCACCGTTGCGACGTACGTGCGTCCGGTCGAGGGGATGGTGACGCGGATCGCGTCACTGTCCTCCACGACATGGTTGTTGGTCAGCACCAGACCGGTCGAGGTCAGCACCATCCCGGTGCCTGCAGCGACCGCGTTCTGATCGGCCAGCTGCGCTTCGACGACGACCACACCAGCGGATTGTTTGCTCGTCGCGGCGGTGGTTTGCCCTTCCGAGAGCGTGTCCTGGGACTGGCCCGGCCACTGCTGGCTGCCGCCGAACTGGCCGCCGAACTGATCATCGCCCCAGCCGTTCTGATCGCTGCTGTCCCCCTGGCTGCTGCCGTCGTCGCCCGGTTGGCTCTGAGCGGAGTCGGACTGGGACTGCTCGGTGGTGCTGTTGGCCTGCAGTTGCTCAGTGATCGCCTGTTGCAACCCGGTGAACCCGCCCCCGGCCGATCCGCGCACCACGGCGCCACCTACGGCACCCACCGCCACCAACAACACCGCGGCGAAGAACGCGACCAGCCACGCGCCGGGTCTGGATCCACGGCGCTGCGGCCGATGGGAAGGAGTTGCCATGCAGGCATCTGATGCTCCTAGACCTGCTGCCCGCTGCCAAGAACCTTTGCGGCCGCTATGAACCGGCGCTCGCTCGCCGTAAGAGAACCACCGAATCGTCGATCGTCGCCGGTTGGCCATCGGGGTCGGTCACGGCCCGCTGCCGCAGGTCGGCCACCTCGACTGACCAGGCCGCCGGGTCGAGGTCGAGCTGCTCGACCTCCTCGTGCGGACCGACGAGATGCGCTGCGTGCTGGTGCATTTCGGGGCTGGCCCACGGCGGTGGGGTCGCGTGCCCGAGGACGAAGAGATGACCACCGGGCTGCACCGCGCCGGCGAACCGGCGAAGTATCTCGATGCGCGGAATCTGCACCGTGGAGTGCAAGAAGCTGGCAGTGACCAGGTCGACGGTTCCGTCGATCGGCGCGTTGGCGAGGTCACCGACCACCGTCGCGATCCGATCGGAGACACCGCGCTCGGCCGCGGCCTGTTCCAGCCGCGAGAGGGCTGTGGTCGATATGTCGTACGCCGTGACCCGCCACCCGCGCTCAGCCAGCCACAGCGCGTCGCCGCCCTCCCCCGCGCCCAGGTCGATCGCCGTACCTGCAGGCAGATGTTCCAGCACGCTCACCAAGGACGCGTTCGGGGCACCGGACCAGATCCGGTCCTGCTGCCCGTAGCGGGCTTCCCAATGCTCGGCCAGTTCGTTCTCGCTCATAGGACTCATTGTCCGTCCCGTGCGCGCACTAGCCTCGACGGCATGCCCGCCGAAGGATCACCCGACCGGTCCGAGCCCGCGTACGTGCAACCGGACGTACGCGTTCGCGGCGCCCGCGAGCACAACCTGAAGGACGTGGACCTGACGGTGCCGCGCGATGCGACGGTGATCTTCACGGGTGTGTCCGGATCCGGAAAATCGTCGCTGGCGTTTGGCACGTTGTACGCCGAGTCGCAGCGTCGCTACCTGGAGTCGGTCGCGCCGTACGCCCGACGGCTGATCGACCAAGCCGGCACACCGGACGTCGATTCGATCACCGGGATGCCACCGGCGGTCGCCCTGCAGCAGCAGCGCGGCGGTCGCAGCACCCGGTCCTCGGTCGGCAGCATCACCACGCTGTCCTCATTGGTGAGGATGCTCTACTCCCGGACCGGCGACTACCCGGCCGACCAGCCGATGCTCTACGCGGAAGACTTCTCGCCCAACACAGTTCAGGGGGCGTGCCCGCAATGTCACGGCATTGGAAGGGTATTCGAGGTCCCGGAGCGCAAGATGGTGCCGGATCCCTCGCTGACCATCCGGGAGCGCGCGATCGCCTCGTGGCCGACGGCCTGGCACGGCCATCAGTTACGTGACGTGCTGGTCGCACTCGGCTACGACGTCGATGTCCCCTGGAAGGACCTGCCGAAGAAGGATCGCAACTGGATCCTCTACACCGAGGAGACGCCGTTCGTCCCGGTGCATTCCCGGCTCAGCCTCGCCGAGGCACGCGCCGCCATCAAGGCCGGTGAGGAGCCCACCTATCAGGGCACCTACGTGGGCGCACGCAAGTACGTGCTCGACACCTTCGCGAACACCAAGAGCGCCTCGATGAAGCACCGCGTGGCCCAGTTCCTCGACGTGGCGACCTGCCCGGCCTGCCATGGCAAACGACTCAACCCCGAACCGTTGACCGTGACCTTCGAAGGTCTCGACATCGCCGAGTTCTCGCAGTTGCCGCTGCGGGAGATGCGGGAATTGCTGGAAGGCGTTGTGGACGGGGCCGCTGACGGTCCCGCTGCACGAAAGTCCGGCACGGGACTGGACGCCGCCGTGCGGCGGGACGCCACCAAGCGCCGAGTGGCTGCCGGCGGGTCCGCGCACACGGCCGCCCCCGACGTACGCCGGACCCCGAACCAGTCGGCGGAAAAACAGGCTGCGGCGGCACGGCTGGCGGCCGAGCTCATCGACCGGTTGCGACCGATCATCGACCTTGGGCTGGGTTACCTGTCCCTCGGTCGGACTACCCCCACGCTGTCCGGAGGTGAGCTTCAGCGACTACGCCTGGCTACCCAACTGACCTCGGAACTGTTCGGTGTCGTCTACGTGCTCGACGAGCCGTCGGCGGGGCTGCACCCGCAGGATGTCACCGCGCTGCTGGGGATTCTCGATGGGCTCAAGCGCCGTGGCAATTCGTTGTTCGTGGTCGAGCACTCGGTTGAGGTGATGCGGCACGCGGACTGGTTGGTCGACATCGGCCCGGGCGCAGGTGAGCACGGCGGCCGCATCCTCTATAGCGGACCCACCGCCGGTCTCGCCCAGGTCGAGGAGTCCGTCACCCGCGGATACCTTTTCGGCGCCTCCGGACTGCCCGCGCACACTCCGCGCGACCCGAGCGGCTGGCTCCAACTCACCGGCGTCACCCGCAACAACCTGCGCGACCTGTCGGTGTCGATCCCGATGGGTGTCTTCACGATCGTGACCGGGGTGTCCGGGTCAGGCAAGTCCAGCCTGGTCAGCCAGGTGCTGCCCGCGCTGCTCAGCGAGCGGCTGGGAAGCACTGCGCCCGTTGACGATTCACCGGAAGACAACGAGGCGCTCCTGGCCGACTCCCCCGACCGACTCGAGGGAGATCTCGAGGGCGACCTGACCGGCGTACGCCGCGTCGTCAGTATCGACCAGAAGCCCATCGGCCGGACCCCGCGGTCGAACGTCGCGACGTACACGGGACTGTTCGATCACGTGCGCAAGCGCTTCGCGCAAACCCCCGAAGCGAAAGCCCGTGGCTATCAGGCCGGCCGGTTCTCCTTCAACGTCAAGGGTGGTCGCTGCCCGACGTGCGAGGGCGAGGGGTCCGTGATGGTCGAACTGTTGTTCCTGCCGTCGGTGTATACCGAATGCCCCGACTGCCACGGCACCCGCTACAAGGACAGCACCCTGCAGATCACCTGGCGCGAGAAGAACATCGCCGAGATCCTCGCGATGAGCGTGGAGGAAGCACACCCGTTCTTCGACGGCGAGCAGGAGGTCCAGCGGTCGCTCTCGGCGCTCATCGATGTCGGACTGGACTACCTGCGTCTGGGGCAGCCGGCCACCGAACTGTCCGGTGGTGAAGCACAGCGCGTGAAACTGGCCAGCGAACTCCAACGGGCCCAGCGCGGCGACACCCTCTACGTGCTCGACGAGCCGACCTCCGGTCTGCACTGCGCTGACGCGGACCGTCTCGTGGCCCACTTGCAGAGTCTCGTCGACGCTGGAAACACCGTCGTAGCAGTCGAACTCGACATGCGCGTCGCCTCCGCCGCCGATTACCTGATCGACCTCGGGCCGGGCGCGGGCGACGCCGGCGGCACGGTCGTCGCATCCGGCACACCACAGCAGGTGGCCGATGCAGAAGTCGGTGCCTCAGCGCCGTACCTGGCGGATGCCCTCCTGGACCAGCACCGCACCTAGTGCGCTACGCGGCACGCCGTTCAACGCTTGGGATGCGTGACGGCGGCGGCAGTCGACTCGAACTGGGCGTTGGCCAACAGCCTCAACCGGTCCCCGGAGTACTGCTCCTGAAACAGCCGATGGGCCGGGTGCTGCAGATACTCCTGGAGGCCGCCTTCATCCAGGACGGCCACCAGCGCGAGTTCGCCACCGGTGGCGGACCGCGCCGGCCCGGTCCACAGCTGGCGAAGCACCTCGATCTGCTGCGGCAACACCTCCGCAGCGGCCACGAACTGAGCCTGTTCCTCGTCCGTCGGAGGCGAGTTCCAGGCGAAGACCGCCAGGTGCATCGTCACCCGCCCCTGCTGTGACACGGCGGATCTCGTCACAGGCGATCACGCTCCAGTGAGGCGACCCAGGGATTGTGCACATCGGCACCCTCGACGTCCCAGTCGTGCGTTTCGTTCGTGTACAGCCGTAACGAGTTGCCATCCGGCTCCCGGGCGACCAGCAGCCAGCCGAGGAACCCCCGCAGAACTCCGGAGTTGTCGATCCCGACGTCAGCCAGGTGCTTGGCCCAACCCTCGAGATCCTCCCTCGTCTCGACGGCGAACACGATCGAGTCGAAGCCGGCGACCAGCGCCGATCCAGGGGCGAGGCGCAGTTCCACCGGCGCATCGACACCTGGCACCAGCAGCATGTAGGCGAACAATCGTCCGTCGGGGAAGGTGTGGTCCCAATGGGGTTGCCGCTGGCCGCCGAAGGCGCGCTCCCACCAGTCGAGACTGACGTCCAGGTCCGACACGGCGAACTTGAGATGGTGGATTCCCGCCAGGGAGGGTCGGTTCACAGCAGGGCCCCTTTCGGTTCGGAGTCGGCAGCCGGTGCACCGTGCACCGCCGCCGGCTCGATGTGGATCGCAGGACGAAAGACGTCCTGCGGGTCGTACGTCGCCTTCACCTCGCGCAACCTGGACAAGGTTTCCTCTCCGAAGACCGCTGCCAGGTCGGGCCGATCGCTTCCGGCGAAGTTCGCGTAGGCACCCGTTCCGCCGGGGACGACGCTCGCGTGCGCCGCCCGGGCCCAGCCGACCAGCTGCTCGTCGTCGGAGCGATCCTCCCAGCCGGCCTGCACGTTGATGGCCATCACGGCATCGCGACCGGGGAAAGCGGTTTGCTCGGTGGGCACGTCACAGATGGCGCCGCCCAACTGCAGGATCTCCAGCTGCGCATCCCCTGGCGGCGCCGACCGGGCTGCCTCGATCAGCGATGCGGCGCTCGCAGGGCCGAAATCGCGCAGATAGCCCGGCTTCATGTAGTAGCGCCGTCCGTGACCGAACCGATGATCCTGTTGGGCCTGGACGCTGGTGAACCGGCGCACCGATACCGTCTCACGGTCGGTCCGCGGCAAGAGGTTCCGCACCTGCTCAGCGGGCGTTCCGTCCCAGAGCCATTCGATCGTCAGCACCATCGGACTGCGGGGATCAGGCTCCACGTCATGCCCCACGAAGCGCTGCAACCGGACCAGGACCTGCAACTCACGCGGCCAGTGCTCCCGGGTGTCCTCCAGGTGGGCCAGGACGGTGGCGGCGTCGCGGAGGTCATGCACCTGCATCCCATAGGTGACCAGGCCAAGGGGTGCCGTGTCGAACTCGAAGCCGGTGACGACACCGAAGTTGCCACCCCCACCGCGCACCGCCCAGAACAGGTCCGGATGATCGGACTCGCTCGCGGTCACGACCTCACCGAGGTGATCAACCATCGTCACCCTCGTCAGCGAGTCACACGTGAGTCCCCTTGAGCGACAGAGCCATCCGATCCCGCCACCGAGGGTCAACCCGGCGACTCCGGTGTGCGAAACCATCCCGGCTGGTACGGCGACCCCGTTGCGCGCACACTCCCGGTCGAGATCGCCAAGCAGCGCCCCTCCCCCGACGACGACTCTGCCCGTCGCCGGGCGGTAACTGCACGTGCGCATCCCGGACAGGTCGATGACCAGAGCGTCGTCCGCAACGGCAGCGCCCGAGATCTGGTGGCCGCCGCCGCGGACCGACAAGGGCACGCCCTGATCGCGGGCCACCCGGATGGCAATCGACACGTCCGTCACAGACGCGCAGCGCACCACGGCCGCGGGATGCTTCTCGAACATGCCGTTCCATACAGCGGCACTCGAGCGGTAGTCCGCATCCTCGGCGGTCACCACGCGACCTTCGAACCTGCTCTGCAGAAGTGTGGCCAGTGCGTTCATGCCGACACCTGCCACAGCCCGGAGCCGATGGTGGTCGTCGCCGGCCGGATCCCGGTCGCCGCGACGGTCACGACGTCACCCGGGGTGAGGTAGCCGAGTCCAGGGCGCCCGACCAGGGAGCCGCCTGGGGTACCCGTCGTCACCACATCGCCCGGAGTCAACGTGACGTACTGGGACAGGAACGCCAGCAGGCGCGGTACCGAGGTGATCATCTCCGCGACGCCAGCCTCCTGACGTCGCTGCCCGTTCACATCGCAGGTAACCACGGTGGTGTCGAGATCGATCTCATCTGCGGTGACGATCTCCTCACTCACCGGGAGGAACCCGTCCGCGCTCTTGCAGAGCATGATCTGCAGCGGTTCCCTGCGCATCACCTCACGGGCACTGACATCGTTCACGACCGTGTAGCCGAAGACGTAGTCCAGCGCCTCGGCGGCGCTGACCCGGTGCATCGTGCGGCCGATCACGACGGCAAGTTCGACCTCGTAGTCCAGTTCCGACTCCGGCCGCGGCGGCTCGAGCACCGAGTCCGGATCCAGCACCGCCGACCACAGCTTGGGGAAGAACACCGGCTCTTGGGGCGCCAGACCGACCTCTGCCAGATGGCTCTGGTAGTTGCCTCCGGTGGAGACGATCTGGCAGCGATCGGCGAGCGGCGCCAGCAGGCGGTCGGCCATGACAGCGGGACCCTCGAGGCTGCGGCGCAGGATTCCCAGCGGGTCAGCGGCGGCGAGCAACTCGCGCAGGTCGCGGTAACCGGTGGGGTGGATGCCACCGGAACCATCTCTGACCGCGACGCCGACGTCGTCTCCGCGACGGAAGCGAACGATTTTCACTGCGACTCTCCCCACTGTGGTTCCACGGTCCGTCGGGCGACAAGACCGTGCACTTCGGTACGCAAGCGCACGAATTCGGGATCCGCGCGAGTGCTCGACTGGTGACGCTCGCGGGCCAGGGGCACCGGAAGGTCGGCGATCAGGGTCGCCGGGCTGCCGCCCAGCACCAGGACCCGATCGCCCAAGTAGACGGCCTCGTCGATGTCGTGGGTGATCACCACGATGGTCTGGCCGGTATGCGAGCGCACCCGCAGCGTGAGGTCCTCCAGCTCGGCCCGCGTCTGCGCATCCACCGAGGCGAATGGTTCGTCCATGAGCAGTACGGCGGGTTGGGAGACCAGCGCGCGGGCGATGGCCGCACGCTGCTGCATACCCCCGGACAACTGCCATGGTCGCTGCGACTCGTGACCGGACAGACCGACCTCGGCCAAACCCGCTTCGGCACGCTCGTGGCGTACCTGTTTGGAGGTCTTACCGCGCAACGGCAGGGCGACGTTCTCCAGGATGCTCGCCCATGGCATCAACGACTGCGCATAGTCCTGGAAGACGACCGCTGCACCCTGGGCCGCGGCGTCGTGCGGGATGGCCACCGCACCCGCCGAGGGGGTCTGCAATCCGGCCAAACACCTCAGCAGCGAGGACTTCCCGACTCCGGACGGTCCGACGATGCAGATGATCTCGCCGCGGTGGGTCTGGAAGCTGACGTCCCTGAGGATCGTGCGCGGCGAACCGTCGCTGAGATAGGTGACGCCCAGATCGATGACGTCCAGGGTCAGGTCGGTTGTGGTTTGCGTGGTCATGATCGGCCCTTCTGTCCGGCGTGGCCGGGGTGGCTGATGGGATGGAACCTCAGGAGCCTTCGCTCGACGAGGGAGAAGACAGCGTTCAGCAGGTAGCCGAGCAGACCGAGCAGCAGCATGGCCGACCACATCTGGGTGATGGCGAAGTTGCGCTGCGCCAGGAGCAGATAACTACCGACTCCGTGGGTGGCACCCTGCATTTCACTCACGACGATGAGGACCACTGCGATCGCGAGACTGACCCTGGCTCCGGCCACGATGCGCGGCAGCGCACCCGGCAGGCGCACGCAGAGCAGGCGGACTCGCGACGGCACCCGGAAGACCCGCTCGATGTCCGACAGCTGCGCCTCGGTCTCCGCCACGCCCGCGATCGTGCTCAGCAGAACGGGCCACACCGCGCCGGCGGCGATGATCGCGATGCGCATGACATCGGTGAGACCAAGCACGATCACCGCCGCCGGCAGCAGCGCGACCGCCGGGATGGCCCGGGCAAACTCCAGCTCGGGCATGATCGCTTGCTGCACGCGCGGCACACTGCCGATGGCCAGGCCGGCGGTGACCCCGATCAGCACCGCCAACAGGTAGCCGATGAGCAGGTTCTGCAGACTGGGCAAGAGGTCCTGCGTGAAGCCTTCACCCAGCCACCACTGGCGGAACTGCTCGAGGATCTCGCGCAGGGGTGGGAAGAACAGCGAGGACGAGTTCAGGCTCAGCTGCCACCAGAGCGTGACCAGCGCTACCGGGAGCCAGAGCTGGAGGAGTACGCGGCGCGCGATTCGCATCACGCCTCCCCCCGGGACCGGATGCCAATCACCGATGTGGTGAGGCGATGGGTCGCGAGGTTCAGAGCCACACCGATCAGCGCGGCCGTCACGATGTAGGCGTAACTGAGTGGGAGGTCGTTCGCGACCTGGGCCTGCACCAGGGCGTTGCCCACCCCTGGCGCTCCACCGACCACCTCGCACGCCACCGAGATGAGCAACGCGACGGTGACGACGATGCGCAGGCCCAGCGCGCAGCCCGGCAGGATGCTGGGTAGGTAGATGTGCAACCAACGCACCCGTCGCGGTACGTCGAACACCGTGGCCACATCGCGATGTGACTGGCGGATGTCCCGCACGCTGTAACAGGCGTGTAGAACCATCGGCCACACGGCGCCGAGCACAATGACCAACACCTTCATGGCCAACGAGGGGCCATAGAGCAGCAAACCCAGCGGGATGACCGCGACCGGCGGGATGGTGCGCATGAACTCCACCAGCAGTCCGGTGCTGCCCCGCACGTAGGCGTTCGCACCGATGAGGATGCCCAACGGGACCCCGATCGCGACACAGACCAGAACACCCAGGGCCGTGGACACCAGTGTCTGCACGACCGCCGCCCAGAACTGCGACGTGCCGACCAGACCGCCCAGTTCCCGGGCGACGGTGAGCGGTGCCGGCACCGTGTCACTTCCGACGACTGCGCTGGCGGCTGCCCACAGCAGCACCGCGGCAATGGCGGCGACCAGCTTGTCGACCCCAGCGGTCGAGGCCGCGCCGTGTGCGCCGGGGCGACTCCTCGCACCGAGCGGTTTGCGGGCTCGCCGTTCCGGGGTGGCGATGGTCATGATCCGACGGGGGCGAGGATCTGGCTCAGGTCGGGATCCTGTTTCAGCAGGCCGTATTTGACCATCAGCGGCCCAATGCCCTTGATCGGCTCCAGGTCGCCGGCGTCCTGGGGGTAGGTGGGCAGCCGCGTCTTCTCCACCTTCGCCAACGGCTGTTTCGTCCACGCGGCCGCAGCGGCGTAGGCGCCGGTCTTGTTGCTCGTCAGGAATCCGGAGGCGTCGTTCAGCGCCGCGACGAAGTCGGTCAGTTCACTCTTCTTGGCTGCGACTTCCTGGGCGGAGGCGACGAAGAGATTGGAGGCGAGACCCGGGATGCCGGCGGCCTGCGGGCGCAGCACTGTCGTCAGGCCCGCGGCCTGACCGGCAGCCACGAAGGGCTCCACCAGCACGGCGGCATCCACTCGGTCGGCCTGGACGGCCTGAACCATCTGTGGGAAGGCGAGTTCGACGACCTTGACCTTCGATGAGTCACCGCCCGCCTTGTCGATCGCGGCCTTGGCGAAGAGTTCAGCCGAGCCACCCGCCTGGTTCACCGCGATGGTCCTGCCACTCAGGTCCGCCGCCGTCGTGATGCCGGGCTTGGCCATGATGGCTGAGAAGTCCTTGGCGGGATCTGACGGAGCCACTGTCGCGACCGCGAAAGCTCGCAGCGCGACGCCGTTGCTCGCGGCGTTGAACGTCCCGACCGTGTCGCCCAGGGATACGTCCAAGTCGCCCTTCAGCAGTTGCGGGATGGCTTCGGCGCCGGACTGCACGGTCTTCAGTTGCACGTTCAAGCCGTGCTTCTTGAACATCCCCTGCTGTTGCGCGACGCCAACCGACAGCGCCGCAGTGGACGGGGAGACTCCGACGACGAGAGTGCGCAATTGCCCCGAATCGGAGCCGGCTCCCTGGGCCGTCGGCGAGCCTGCGGCTCCGCCGCCGCACGCGGCGAGCATCGAACTGAGACCGACGATGGTGGCGGCGATGGCGCCTCGCTGAACTGTGGTCATGCGTCCTCCTTAGTGACGCAGACCACACTAAAGCAAAGTCACCAAGTGTCAAGGTGACTTTCTGTCGGACCGCCTATTTGACCTTCGTTCGTGCGGACAGCAGGTCCGATTCATCGGCCAGCATTCGGCCCGCCTCGCGGTGATAGGCCCGCACGGCCGCGCCGGCGCGGCCCGGATCGTGCGCCCGGACAGCACTGACGATCTCCGCCCGGTGGGCCGCGAGCGCGCCCGTCCACTCCTGCCAGAAGGCGCTGTCCACCGGGAACGTGCGCTCCTCCAGATCCGCCAGGGTGTCGACGAGGAAGGTGCTGATGATCTGGATGAGGGGCCGATGCGCAGCCCGGGCAAGGGCGCGGTGGAAGTCGGTGACCGAGGTCAGGATGGAACTGGGCTGCTCAGCGTTGACGATCCCGGCAGAAGCGGCGGCGAGCGCATCGACTTCCTGCTCGGTGGCTGCCTCGCAGGCGGCTTCCGCGGCATGCACATTCAGGACAGCCAACAGGTCGATGATCTCCGAGACGGTGACGTCGGACATGTGCGCGGCGATGGTCAACGCCGAGCTGACGAACACCTCCGGGTCGGCAGTCACGTAGGTGCCGCTGCCGTGGCGTGCCTCGACCAGTCCCATCGCCGACAGGGCCCGGATAGCCTCCCGTGCGGTGGGCCCGCTCACGCCGTAGTGTCGGGCGAACTCACGCTCGCTCGGCAACCGTTGGCCGCGCGCCAGGGTGCCGTCGGCGATGGCCGCGACGACCTGTTCGATGATGTTTTCTGCGGTGCCCTGCCGACCGGCCCCACCCTGGACGGGCGGAAGTTCAACGGTGGGCAAACGAGTGGAAGTCACCCAGTGACTTTAGAAGGTCGTCAGTAGGCCGCCAACGGGAAACCGCGGATCAACCCCCGACGAGCGGCGCTCAGAGTCCCGCGATCGCTGCCAGGGGATCCTCGATCGCATCGGCCACGCAGCGCATGAACCCGGCCGCCGTCCCCCCGTCGCACACCCGGTGGTCGAAGGCGAACGACAACTGGGTGATGCGCCGCGGCACGATGCTGCCGTCGACCACCCAGGGCCGTTCCAGGATCCTGCCGAAGCCGAGGATCGCCACCTGTGGGTGGTTGATGATCGCGGCGCTGCCGTCCACGCGGAAGCTGCCGTAGTTATTCAGGGTGAAGGTGCCGGCCGTCAGGACCTCGTGACTACAACGCCCCACGCGAGCGTCCGCGGTGACCGAGCGGATCTGTTCGTCCAGTTGTGTCGTGGTGAGGCCGTCCGCTCCCAGTACCGCGGGCACGACCAGACCTCGCTCACCCTGGACGGCGATGCCCAGGTTGATCCGGTCCAGTTGCACGATCTCCTCGCGGACGGTGTCGACACGCGCGTTCAACACCGGATACTGCTTCAGTGCCGCGACCGTGAATCGCGCCAGATAGGCCAACAGCCCGGGAGAGTCGGGATTGGCCTGCTTGGTCGATTCCCGCAACTGCCACAACGCGGTGGCGTCGACATCCACCCACACGGTCGCCTCGGGGATCTCCGATCGGCTGCGCGTCAGTGCTTCGGACACAGCTTTCCTGAAGCCGGACAACGGGATTCGGGTTGCTCCCGGGTCTGCAGACAATGCCGGCTGCGCAGCCGGGGCGGACTCTGCCGTCTCGAGGAAGCGCACGATGTCGGCTTTGGTGATCAGTCCGCGTGGACCGCTGCCGGGCACCGCGGTCAGGTCCACGTCGTTCTCCGCGGCCAATCGACGTACTAACGGGGAGACCACCCGCGGCGCGGCGCGCGATTCCGCCGCGACCTCGATGCCGCTGTCGTCCTTGGCGGGCGGCCGGGCCCGGCGCCGGCGGCCGGTTGTCGCATGACCCGAAGTCCCGTACCCGATCAGAACGTTGCCCGAGCCCGCCTGCTCCTCCTCGCGGTACGCCTGCGCGGCAGGTGGTTCGGCCGGCTCACCCCCGCCACGGGCCACACTCAGCAGCGGACTGCCGACCTGGACGGTCTCGCCCTCGCGTCCGTGCCGGGTCCGGATCCGCCCGGCGTACGGCGACGGCACCTCGACGATCGACTTCGCGGTCTCGACCTCGGCGATCGGCTGATCGACGACGATGTCGTCACCCTCCTGCACCAGCCAGCGCACGATCTCGGCCTCGGTCAAACCCTCGCCGAGGTCCGGAAGCAGGAAGGTTTGTTCGGTGTCATCCATCGTTGTCATTGCTCCTCCCACTGGAGTTGATCGACCGCGTCGAGGATCCGGTCGACGTCCGGGAGCTGGAAATGCTCGAGTTTGGGTGGTGGGAACGGGATGTCGAACCCGACGACCCGCCGGATCGGCGCCGCGAGGTGATGGAAGCAGCGCTCAGTCACCCGCGCGACGATCTCGGAGGAGACGCTGGCGAACCCAGCCGCCTCGGCGACCACGACGGCTCGCCCGGTCCGCCGTACAGCGGCGCACACCGTCTCGTCATCGAACGGGACGATGGAGCGGACGTCGACCACCTGCAGGCTTCTGCCTTCCCCGGCGGCAACCTCGGCCGCTTGCAGCGCCGTCGTCACAGACGGTCCGTACGCGATCAGGGTGGCGTCCGTGCCGTCACGGACCACCCGGGCAGTCCCGATGCCCGGCCGCGGCTGCCCGAGATCGACCTCCGCCTTGCTCCAATAGAGCTTCTTCGGCTCCAGGAACACCACCGGGTCGGGCGAGGAGATCGCCTCCCGCAGAAGGAAATAGGCGTCGGCGACATCCGCCGGTGCCACCACCTGCAGCCCGGGGGTGTGCGCGTAGTAGGACTCCGAGGAATCACAGTGATGTTCGACGCCACCGATGCCCCCGCCGTACGGGATCCGGATCACCATGGGCACACTCAGGGCGCCGCGGGTCCGGTTGCGCAGCTTGGCGACGTGACTGACAACCTGCTCGAACGCCGGGTAGGCGAACGCATCGAACTGCATCTCGACCACGGGTCGCATCCCGTTCATGGCCAGGCCGATCGCGAACCCCATGATCCCGGACTCGGCGAGCGGGGTGTCGAAGCACCGTTGCTCACCGAACTCGGCGGTCAACCCGTCGGTGATCCGGAAGACCCCGCCCAGCGGGCCGGTGTCCTCGCCGAAGACCAGGACCGAGTCGTCCTGCGCCATAGCGTCCCGCAGCGCCCGGTTGAGCGCTCCCGCCATGGTCAGCTGCTCCAGGGCGGTGGCGGTCATCGGGCGACCTCGACAGTCCGGGCGAGTTCGTCGGCCACCACGGACTCCTGTTCGGCCAACTGCGGCGTACGGCGCGCGTAGACGTGGTCGAAGAGGTCCCGATGATCGGGCTGGACGTCCGCGTTGAGCCCCTCCCTGATCCGGGTGGCCAGGTCCTCGGCGTCCCCCGCGATCTCGGCCGCCAGGGATTCGTCCAGCAGCCGGTGATCTTGCAGATACGTCTGCACGCGACGCAGCGGGTCACGCTCGACCCATCCGGCCACCTCATCGTCCTGCCGGTAACGAGTGGCGTCGTCGGCGTTGGTGTGTGCCTGCATCCGGTAGGTGTGGGCTTCGATCAACTGCGGCCCCTGCCCCGACCGGGCCTGGGCGACCGCACGGCGAAGAACGCTCAGCAGGGCGGCGAGATCGTTGCCGTCAACGCGCTCCCCCGGCACGCCGTACCCAATCCCCTTGTGCGCCAGGGAGGGAGCAGCAGTCTGACGGGCCAGCGGCACAGAGATCGCGTACTCGTTGTTCTGGACGAAGAACACCACGGGCACGTGGAAGACCGCAGCGAAGTTCAGCGCTTCGTGGAAGTCGCCCTCGCTGGTGGCGCCGTCTCCGCACAGTGCCATGGCCACGGTCGGCTCGCCGCGCAGGCGGGCGGCGTGGGCGACGCCGACGGCGTGCAGCAGTTGGGTGGCCAGCGGCGTGGTCTGGGGAGCCACACGGTGCGCGCGCGGGTCGTAGCCGCAGTGCCAGTCACCCTTGAGCAGGGTGAACACCTCGACGGGGTCGACGCCGCGAGCCACCACGGCAGCGGTGTCGCGGTACGTCGGAAACAGCCAGTCCCCGTCGTCGAGAGCCATCGCCGCGGCGACCTGGCACGCTTCCTGCCCATGCGAGGAGGGGTAGACCGCCAAACGCCCCTGCCGCACCAGCGCGTACGCCTGATCGTTCAACCGGCGCGCGGCGACCAGAGCGGCGTACCCCGCCTGCATCACCTCATCGTCCGGCACCTCGCGTTTGCCGAGCTCGGTGAGCCGGCCGGCGGCGTCGAGATACTGCACCGGGTCCACTGAGGGAAGGAGCTCTTCATCGGCATATGGCATGCGATGAGTGTTTCCCGGTGGCCAATTGATTGCTACACCCCGGAACAATCCGAGAATTAGTTCGACATACCCGGCGGTAGTGTGTCCACTTGTCCATACTTCCGCGAACAAACCAGCGATGGAGGAGATGAATGGCCCACGCTCTGGATGAGACGGATCTGCGGATCCTGCGGCTGCTGTTCGACGACGGACGAATGTCGATGCGCTCGCTGGCGGAAACGCTGCACATCTCGCGGGCGAACGCCTACGCCCGCACGGAGCGGTTACGGCAGGAGGGAGTGATCCGAGCGTTCCGCGCCGACATCGATCCCGTCGCGGCCAGCCTGGGCACGTCGGCGTACGTGACGCTGAACCTCAACCAGCCGGACTGGCGCCGCGTGCGACCGCGGTTGGAGCGACTGCCGGGTGTCGTGCACGTGGCACTCGTTGGCGGCGAGTTCGACGCCGTCCTGCTGGTGCGCGCCAAGGACAATGCGAGCCTGAGTCACCTCGTGCTGAACGAGATTCAGAGCATCCCCGGGGTCGTCAGCACCCGGACGTTGCTGATCTTCGACGAACTCGACGCCGGCGGGGCGTTGCCTGTCGAGTGAGGCAACCCCGTCGTAGACCGTGATGGGACCAGCGGACAGGCTCACCACGTGCTTACGCCTTGAGGCAGCCGCGGGTGGGCGTCAGCAAGGGGTGGGGATTCTGGTCCGAGGGCGCCGACACCGAGTGGTCGCGGGCGGTTTGTAAGCGATCTGTAAGCCGGCATAGACACGCTGATCCTGCAGCCATCAACCCGCCGTTCCCGAAAGGACCGATGCTATGAACCTCTCCACCCAGACGTCCCAGACCGCCGTACCTGCCCTGTGGCGCCGAACGCAAGCGCGGTTGCTCACCCTGCTCCTTGCGGTGCTCGTCGCCCTTGCCACAGTCATCTCAGGAGCGGCCCCCGCCGACGCCGCCGTCGTCGGCGGCCGGCTGGCCTGCGACGCGCAATCGGACACCGTGACCACCACAACGACCCTGTTTGCCAACGTCAGGAACGCAGGCAACGGGCAGTACGTGTCCATTCGAACCACCGCCATCGATATCTACCGCGGACGGATGGTGTACGGCCCGTGGAGTTCCACAAGCTGGGTTCCGGCTGCCGGCTACGGCACGGCCGCAACTTTCGTGCAATCGGTCCGCGGCGGATCTGACTGGAACAAGACCCTCGTCCAGACCCAGATCGCCTGGTGGGTATGGACCAGTTCGGGCTGGAAGTACACGATCACCACCCAGGACGCGATGTACGGGTCGGTATGCAACCTCGGCGGCTACGTCATCGGCTGAGCTACTCCGACGAAGAGCTGGGGAACCGCCAACCGAGGGTTCCCCAGCTCACATAGTTCCCAGTAGTCGGCGAACGGTCGCCTCGGGGTCAGTAGCGCCCAGGGCGCCGTACGTCGCATGCGAGCTTGCGAGGCGCTCCGCGCAGGAGGCCAGTTCGGCCCGCAGCGGCGCGGCGACCCGTTCCGGGCTCACATCGTTCTCGGCGTACCAGGTGGTAGCGGCAGCGGACGCTCGCGCAGCGCGCTGATCGTCACCGCGCATCGCCAAACAAGCCGCCAGGATGGTCAGGCCATCGGCGAGGGCGACCGGATCCCGGTTGGGATCGTCGATGCCAGCCAGCATCGCCAGGCAGGTGCCCTCAGCGGCGGCAGTGTCTCGCAGCAGCGCCTGCGCTTGGCCACGACCCAGCAGGCCTGCCGTTGC
Organism: Branchiibius hedensis; assembly: GCF_900108585.1. Classification (NCBI taxonomy): domain Bacteria; kingdom Bacillati; phylum Actinomycetota; class Actinomycetes; order Micrococcales; family Dermacoccaceae; genus Branchiibius; species Branchiibius hedensis. Next base: position 1,129,176 of record NZ_UESZ01000001.1, on the reverse strand, counting down.
GAGCCGCGTCGCACCGGGTGGCATCACGACGAGAGCTTCATCGGCGAACGCCAGTCCCTCCGCGGGGCGGCCAAGCTGAGCAAGATCGTCCGCGGCGTTTACCAGAACCGCCGCCAGATCGTAGGCGGTCCCGCTTGTACGCAACTCCGCCAGACACTCCAGGCGCAGGTCAAGGGCAACCTGCGTGTCGCCGGACTTGCCACGAACGAACGCAGCCAAGTCCCTGGCCAGCGAGATCAGTTCCGGCGAACCGCTGAGCGCGGCCAACTCCCGCGCCTGATCGGCGGCACACAGCGCAGTCTCGATGGCCTCACTTTCAGCTGCCAGCGCGCTGTAAGTGCACCACGCATTGACGTGCACGCGGTCAGGTGGCAGTCGGAGATCCTGCGCGGTCTGCAGCGCACCGGCGAGTAACTCGAACGCCTCTGGCTGGTGGCGGTAGCCGGCAAATGTCCCCTGTAGCAACTGAAACCACGCCGACTTCGCACCGCTGGTCAGCTCGACACAGCGGGCCAGGGCACGTGAGGCCGGCACCAGCCGTCCGGTCATCAACCAGTACCGGTGCAATGAAGTGGTCAACCGAGTAACCGTCTTGGTGTCACCCAGCTCGAATGCGCGCTGCATCGCCACATCGAGGGCGGCGGAGTCGCCTTCCAGCCGTTCGATAGCGAGCCCGGCCGAGCTCGACTGCAATTGGTCGACAAGACTTTCTGCCAGCTGGGCGGTCGCCTCGGCGAGTGCCGAATCTGCGTCGTGGGAATGTCCAAGACCCCGTGCGAACTCGGCGACAGGACCGCTGAGTCGGAGCCTGCCGTCATCATCGTGCTGGCAGAGTCCGCGGTCCAGGAGCGTGCTCAACGACTCCTCCAACAGCAGGTCGCGACCCTCGGCGAGTCGTTCAAGAAGGTCGAGGGACAGGCCGCCGCTGCAGCTCGCGAGCAATTGGAGGACGACCTCACCGTGGGTCCCGAGGACAGGGGCGATCGCGTCCTCGACAACCCTTTTCAGATCCGCCGTGCCCGCCGCGGACACCCCGCCGCGACGCGCTCCGAGCACCGATGCCTCCCCCCGACGCAAGCGCTCAGCGAACTGGGTGGGTGACATCACGCGGGTGCGTGCACCGGCCAGTTCAATGCCCAGCGGGATTCCGTCGAGGCGGGCACAGATCTCTGCAATGGCGGCCCCGTCCCGGGCGGGGTCGAGCTCAGCACCGCGGCGCTGAGCTGAAGCGATGAACAGTTGCGCACTATCTTCAACCCGGCGCAACGGCTCAACCCTGATGGCGTACTCGGCCGGTATGGCGAGCGCCTCGCGGCTGGTTACCAGTAGCCGCAGATGCCCGGGCTGCCCGAGTGCGGCGCCGATCAGCGCCGCAATAATCGGGCCGGCCCGCACGCCGTCGAGAATGACCAGTCCGTCGAAGCTCGCCAGCGTAAGCGCCGGGTCGTTGTTCGCTGGGAGCCCAGCGCTCTGGCAAGCAACGAACAGCGCTGATCGGTCGTCGATCTCACTGGGGATCGTGCCGTACGCGACTCTGATGCCTTGCTCCGCCAGGCGACGGCCAACCGCGGCCGCCACGACACTCTTGCCCATCCCGCCCATCCCCACCAGCGTCACCAGCCGGGCACCGTCAGCGATGGTCCGCGCGACCCGCTCCACAAGAGCCTCCCGCCCCACGAACGGGTTAGGAAGTTCGGGCAGGGCGGCGCCCGCTTCGGAAGGACTCGATTGGTCCATCGGCTCCGGAAGGACCGGAGGCAACGAGTGGTTCAGGATGTCCTGCTCCAGACTGCGGATGGCGCGTCCCGGGTCGATTCCAAGTTCCTCAGACAGGATCCGGCGCAGGCGCCGGCAGCCCTCGAGTGCCTCAACCTGCCGTCCCTGGTGGTAGAGGGCCTGCAGATGGACCGACCACGCGGTTTCGTCATACGGGCGCTCCTGCAGGACAGCCGCAGCGCTCGCAGCGGCAGCTTCCGGTGACCCGTTGGCCAACTCGGCACTCGCCGAGCCCAACAGGGCGTCGACACGCCGTGCATCGAACTCGGCCACTGCAGCCGGCAGGAACGCGAAATGATCCTCCAGACCCGAGCACAACGCGCCACGGCACAGTTCGGTGGCCTCCCGGTACGCCGCTGCCGCCCGACCGGGCCGGCCGGCCTGGAATTCCGCTCGGCCACGCTCCAGCAGGGTGCGCACCCGAGCGGTGTCGATGACCACCTGGCCTCTGAGCGCATAGCCACCCGCGATGGTTTCGATCTCCAAACCGGTTGGCGCCAGCGACTTACGAAGCCCGTTGATCCGCACCTGGATCGCGTTGCGGGCGCTGCGCGGTGGCGAGCTCCCCCACAATCCGTCGATCAGCTGGCTCACGGTCAGGGCACGCGGGCTCGCGAGCGCGAGCATGGCGAGCAAACCCTGTTGCTGCGCACCGCCCAACGGCAGCTGCGACGGGGATCCCGGGCTGGTCAGGCGCACACCACCGAGCAGATAGAGCTCGTCCACAGGGGCAGTATGGCGACCAGCGAATGACTATCAGGCACGAATGGCAGCAAATGGTCCACCGGCCGGTCAGGCGGCGGCGCACCGTCCGGACCGACTGTTGACCGGTATTGCAAACCAAACCGGTGTGCCATGCGGCGGACTAGGTCCCCGGATACTCAGGTTGGTTGCGCATGACGATCGCTACCCGATCCCCCGGGGCCAGTTCCCACTGCTGATGCATTGCCGCAGACACCCCACCGACACGGGCAGCGACCTGCTCCCCGATGATGACACCTGCGAGCCGACCGCTGTCGCCGGACGATCTTTGAATCGCAGGCCATTGCGCCGGACCCAGCTGGGGAGGTCATACCGTCGATTTCCCGCCGTCGGATCGGCCGATCCAGACGCTGGCCGAGCCGTTGAGGAAAGCGTGATGATGACAGGGTGCGGATGGATGCAGACCAGGCCCGTCAACGGCTGGCGGCACACCGGCACGGCGTGCTCGCCACGATGCACGCCGTACGCGGGCCTGATCCCCAACCGGTGGTGTACGCGGTCGCGGGCGGAGTACTCGGCGTACCTGTTGATGCGGTGAAACCAAAGTCCACGACCCGTCTCGCGCGGGAGGCCAACCTGGCGGCGGACCCGCGTGCAGCGTTACTCGTGGAGCACTGGGACCCCGACGATTGGTCACGCTTGTGGTGGGTAAGGGCTCACCTTGTGCACGTTCTCAAGCCGACCACGGGCGCGGTGGAGGAACTTGCGGATCGACTCGCCCACACCTTCCCGCAGTACGCCGACCGACCGTTCCATCGCATCATCGTCCTTCGCGTGACGGACGTAACCGGTTGGGCCGCAACAGATTCCGTCTACGAGTAGACCGTGGTGGGTCCAGTCATCAACGCCACGCCCGCCCCGGCGAAGTTCGCGAGGTCGTCCACCGCCGCCTGACCCTCCGGCCCGGACAGCGCGGCGCTGAGCGCTGCGTCGTCGTCGAAGGTCAGCGCTGCGATGAAGTAGTACGCCGGCGGCGCACCGTCCGGACCCGCCGCCGGTTTGGTGCCCGTGAAGGCCCGCAGGCCGGGCAACGCCAGCCCCAGCTTGGAGTGCACCTGCTCGTAGTGGCGGTCGAACGCCTGCTCGTCCTCGGGCTGGCTGTAGCAGGCGTAGAGAGTGCTGGTCATCATCGAACCTTTCGCAGATGTCACATGGGAAGACCGGGTCAATCGACCACCGCATCCGCGCGGCGGCGCAGACAAGGCCGCCTGTGATGCGTATCACAGATCACCCTCTGGCTGCTAGGAACTCGCCCACGACGCATTTCCAACTGACGCCCCGTCGTTCGCTCACCGCCCGGCGACTCGGCGACCATGTGGCCGTTGATCCACACGTGTAGCTGCAGACCCACCCGCCGCTGCTGAATCCCGGTAGCTTCGCTGGAGTGAGTGCCTTCACTGGATCCGAGCAGATCTGGAGCTCCCGGTTGGGCAGTCTGCGCAATGTGGTGCGGCAGCACGTGATCGCTGAGCAACTCGCCGGGCACGTGCACGGTGTCGCCACCGTCCTGGACATCGGCTGTGGTCAGGGCACCCAAGCGATCCGGCTGGCGCAGCGGGGCTTGACCGTGACTGGCATTGACCCGGCGACGGATCTGCTCGACCAACTGCACGAAGCAGCAGCTACCGCGGGCGTGCGGGTACGGAGTCTCATGGGCGACCTCCACTCCCTGGCTGACACCCTGCGCGGCGAGTCCTTCGATCTGGTCTGCGCGCACGGTCTGCTGATGTACCTCCCCGACCCCGCCGCAGCGCTCAACGATCTCGTTGCTCGCGCCCAATCCGGAGGTCTGCTTTCTTTCACCGTCCGCAACGGCGACGCACTCGCCTATCGCCCAGGCATCCGAGGCGACTACTCCGGAGCACTGGCATCGTTCGACAACCTGGCGTACCGCAACGAACTTGGAGCGGACGCCCGTGCGCACACGCTCGAGCAGGTGGTCGGCTGGTGCGCCGACCTCGGCCTGAGCATCGAATCCTGGTACGGCGTTCGGGTACTGACCGACGGACTACCCGCCTCGGTCAGCCCGGAAGACGTCGACCTTGAGTCTTGCCTGGCCGCCGAGGTCGAAGCCGGTCGCCGCGACCCTTACCGCCGGTTCGGTTCGATGCTGCACTTCATCGCCCGAGCAACCGGCTGACAGCGCTCAGGAGTTATCCACGACGATCTAGGCGTACCGCCGCCGCGCACGGCTCGTCGCCCGCGAGCACTTCAACAGGTAGGCGGGGCTCGGCGGCACCCAGCCGAGTTGCAGCTGCATTCCCACGTCGTCGCGATTGGCCCAGTGCTCGATCATCTGGTTGTCCTGGAAACGCATCCAGTGGGTGTGGGTGACGGTGAAGGTGCGTCCCGTCGGCGCGAACGCCCGGGCCACCGACCCGTCGCGGGCGAACGTGACGAAGTCACCGGTGTGCCGACCCGACATGGTTCCGTGCCAGACCGCGGTATCCGCCTCTCGAACCACCAGATCCTGGACGAACACCAAGTCGCTGTACGCCGAGCGGAGCCATTGCGCCGACGCCCAGAAGGCTTCGGGCCCGTGGGTTCGGGCGGCCGGCGGCTCATCGACGGCCTCCCGGTTGGTCGCCTTGGGATGGATCAGCAGATCGAATTCCTCCCGCTGACCGTCCGCCATCACGGCTACTGCCCGGCTGACCAGCTCACGGTCGACTTCGACGATCATGACTGCCCCTTTCGTTACAGTTCGCTGTACTCAAATGAATACAGTAGGCTGCACCGACGTGGTGGTCAAGCGAGCCGATAGCGCGCGGCGTACCGAACTGGCGGTCATCGACGCGGCGCGGGCCCTGTTCCTGGACACCGGGTACGGCTCGACCACGATCAAACAGATCGCCCAGCGCGCGGGAGTCTCCCAGGAGACGGTGTACAAGCGGTTCGGAAGCAAGGCCGCCGTGCTGAAATGCGTCTACGACGTGACGCTCGCCGGCGACCTGGAGGACAAGCCGATGGCTGACCGGGGGTTGCGCGGTCTGGCTGAGGAGCCGGATGCCGCTGCCATGCTCGCGGGCTATGTGCGCTTCGCCCTCGACTTCCACGAGCGGGTGGGGCCGCTGGTCAGTCTCGCCAGGCAGGCTCAGGGAACCGAACCTGACCTCAAGGACTTTGTGCGCACCATCGACGGGGAGCGTCGCACCGGCGCTGGCTTCTTCGTACGGGCCTGTGCCAGCAAGGGATTCGTGTCGATCGATCCCGACCGCGCCGCCGATGAGGTGTGGCTGCTGACGTCATTCGCGCTGCTCGGCGACGCTCGCTCGCGGGGCTGGTCCGATGACGAGATCGTCGACTGGATCGTTGCGTCGCTGCGTGCCGAGGCATTCGCGTAGGGCCGTCTCAAGCGCCCATGTCGCACTCGTGGCGATCTCGTCACATATCGAGGTGCTTCGGCGCGGGGACGCAGCGATTCGTGGCGGTTTCGTCGATTGTTTAGGTTCACCACGCCGCAATGCCAACAGCGCAGGCTGTTCCCATCGCGCGAACGCGGCCAACAGGTCCAGCCGGTGCCTGATGGGCGTCGTCGCGGACCGATCGTCCGCTAGCGCAGCCCGTTCGCCGGCCTCGCACAGTTCTTCCATACGGGCCAGGCGGGCCGCCTCTCGTTCATCATCACGTCCGATGCGAACCACATCGGTACGACCCTGGCCCTGGAACGGCCTCGGACGGTGGCCCCTGGTGCCGGTGGTCGTGCGCTCGGCCCCGGGGTACTACCCACTTTCGTCATCGTTTCTGCGTTTTGGTCTCGATAAGCGTCGTACCCGAATGAGGGCGACGGTTTCAGCACTCACCTTGGGAAACCCCCTTGAGTTCATCTGCGAGACTTTGCGCCACAAGGGTCCGTTGTCGTCGATGTCCTGAGACATCACATTTGTCGGGCTGACAGGATTTGAACCTGCGACCCCCTGACCCCCAGTCAGGTGCGCTACCAAACTGCGCTACAGCCCGTTGCGCCGGTATCCCGGCACGAGCAGACACTCTACCTGCCCGCGGGCAGTGCTCCGGACACGGCCCGGTCAGTGGGCGCCGTACGATGGATCAACGTGACCCAACCCGGCCGTTTGCTGCGCGACGCAGCCCAGATCGCGCCCTCGGACGGAACCTGGCGCGCGGTCATCCGAGTCGCGGTGTCGGTGGGCGTGCCGCTGTTGGTGTGCTGGGCCACCGGGCACATCGAGCTGGGGCTCTACGCCACCTTCGGCGCCTTCACCTCGCTCTACGGCCGGTTCGAGGGGTACGTCGAGCGCATCGTCATGCAGATCCAGGCGGCGGTCACGCTGGTGGCAGCGATGCTCGCCGGTACGACGCTCAGCGTGCTGGGTGCCCCGATCTGGGTGCGCGTCGTGGCCATCGCCGTCATGGCGACCATCGGCGCCGCGCTGGCCGGGCGCCTGGGCTGGCACCCACCGGGCGCCTTGTTCGTGGTCTTCGCCGGTGGAGCCACCGCCAGCATTCCTTCGGGCGCAAGTGCCTACGCGCACCTGGCAATCGCCGGTGGCGGCGCGGCCCTGTTCAGCCTGCTGGTCACCACTGTTCTGGCTGCGCTGCGGGGCGGTCTGCGGGAGCGGTACCAACCAGCCGACCCGATGTCCGCCAAACGCGCCATCAACCAGGCGTGGCTCTCCGGTGCGACCGCTCTGGCCGGTGGCAGCCTGACCGCAGCGCTCGGCCACGGCCGCTGGTACTGGGGCGCCGTCGCGGGTGTCGCGGTCGCGGGCGGTTCACACGTCGAAATCCGACTGCGGCGGGGGCTGCAACGATTCGTCGGCACCCTCGGTGGCGTCGTCGTCGCGGCGTTCCTGCTCTGGCTGCATCCGTCGCCGCTGGTGGCGATCCTCATCGCGATCGCCTGCCAGGTCGGCGCTGAGCTCTTCGTGGCGCGCAACTACGCGATCGCGATGCTCTTCGTGACCCCGCTGGCGTTGCTGATGGTGGAGCTGGCCGCACCGACCGATCCGAGATCGTTGTTGACCGAGCGCGCCCTCGACACCGCGCTCGGCGTGCTCGCGGCGGCGGTGGTCGTCGTGATCTACGACCGCCGGCAACAGGCTTAGCGGCGACGCTTCTCGCGGACGCGCACCGACACCTCGATCGGGGTGCCCTCGAAGCCGAACTCCTCACGCAACCGGCGCTCCAGGAACCGCCGGTAGCCCGCCTCGATGAAACCGGAGGCAAACAGCACGAACCGCGGCGGCCGGGTCGAGGCCTGCGTCGCGAACAGGATCCGCGGCTGCTTCCCGCTGCGGACCGGATGTGGTTGCGCGGCAACGATTTCGCCGAGGAACGCATTGAGCCGACCGGTCGGCACCCGGGTGTCCCAAGAGTCCAGGGCCACTTCCAGCGCCGGGACCAGACGGTCGACGTGACGACCGGTCTTGGCCGACAGATTCACCCGCGGCGCCCAGGACAACTGCACCAGCTCGCGCTCGATCTCCCGCTCCAGGTAGTAGCGGCGCTCCTCGTCCATCAGGTCCCACTTGTTGTACCCGATGACCAGGGCTCGCCCCGCGTCGACGACCTGCTGCAGAACCCGGATGTCCTGCTCGGTGATCCGCTCCTCGACGTCGATCAGAACGACCGCCACCTCAGCCTTTTCGATGGCAGCCTGGGTGCGTAGCGAGGCGTAGAAGTCCGCACCACGGGTCTGATGGACCCGGCGGCGGATACCCGCGGTGTCGACGAATCGCCACTGTTTGCCGCCCAACTCGATCAACTCGTCAACCGGGTCACGCGTCGTACCGGCAACGTTGTCGACGACCACGCGGTCCTCCCCGCCAGCTTGTTCAGCAGGGAGGACTTGCCGACGTTGGGGCGCCCGACCAGGGCGACCCGCCGTGGGCCACCGCGCGGGTAGGCGTCGCTCACCGCGGACTTGTCCGGGAGTACGTCGAGCAGCGCGTCCAGCGCGTCGTTCATCCCGCGCCCGTGAATGGCCGAGATCGGGTAGGGCTGGCCCAGGCCGAGCGACCACAGCATCGCCGCGTCGGCTTCAGTGCGCTGGTCGTCGACCTTGTTGGCGAGCAGGATGACCGGCTTCTTGGCCCGACGCAGCAGCTTCACGACCGCTTCGTCGGTATCGGTCGCACCGACCGTGGCGTCGACCGCGAAGAGCACCGCGTCGGCGAGTTCGATCGCGACCTCGGCCTGCTCGGCGACCCGCAGGTGGATGCCCGAGGCGTCGACCTCCCAGCCGCCGGTGTCGACCAGGGTGAAGTCACGCCCGGACCAGTCCGCGTCGTACGCCACCCGGTCACGGGTGACGCCTGGCACGTCCTCGACCACTGCTTCGCGCCGGCCCAGGATCCGGTTGACGAGGGTGGACTTGCCGACGTTGGGGCGACCGATCACGGCCACCACAGGACGGGCGTAGCCGCCATCGTCGGAGGCGGGCGCCGCGCCGTCGGCATTGAGCAGCGCACGGTCCTCATCGGACAACTCGAAGTCGTCCAGGCCCACGCGCAGAGCGTTGCCAATGGCGTCTTCGTCGATCGGCGGCTGATCAGTCATACCGCCCATCCTCCCAGGCCCGGGGCAGGCCCCGAAATCGTCAGTGTCCGGCGATCGCCGAGGTACTCGCCTCGATAGCGCCGAGCACCGCGGCCACGGACTCCTCGAAGTCCAGGTCGCTGGTGTCGATGGTGATGACTCCGTCTGCCGCCGTGAGGAATTGGGCGACCGTCGAGTCTTTCGCGTCACGTTCGACGATCTGCGCCCGGGTGGCTTCGGCGTCGACGGCCAGTTCCTTGGACCGCCGGCCCATCCGGACCTCCTCGCTGGCCGTCATCAGGATCCGGGCGTCGGCGAACGGCGCCACGACGGTGGTGATGTCGCGCCCCTCGGCGACCACTCCCCCGGTCGCCTCGGCGATCTGGTTGATGAGTTGCCGCTGACGCTTCTTCATCGTGGAGCGCACCGCGAGGTTGGTGGCGACCGCCGAGACGACCTCGGAGATCTCGCTGGTGCGGATCTGCTGGTCGATCGGAATGTCGTCGACACTCACCCGCGGGTCGTCGGGATTGGTGCCCATGACCAACGGGATGGTCTCGGCGGCGTGCGCGACAGCGACCTGGTCGGTCAGGTCGATGCCCTGGTGCTGAGCCCACCACGCGACCGCGCGATACATCGCGCCCGTGTCCAGATAGCCGACGCCGAGCCGCCGCGCGACCTCTTTGGAAACGCTGGATTTGCCGGTGCCCGAAGGCCCGTCGATGGCAACAATCAGCCGGCCCTCAGTCATGGACCCGCCACCCCTTCTCTTCCAGTACGCCGCGGAGCCGGTCGGCAACCGTCGGCAGGACCATGACTTCCGCGAGCCCGATCTTGGCGCCCACGCCGTGCTCCAGGCGCAGGTCCTCCAGGTTGATGCCGGCGTCACCCATGTCGTTGAACAGCCTTGCGAGACTGCCGGGTTCGTCCGGAACGATGACCGTCAAGGCGGCGTACGCCGTAGGCGCGCTTCCGTGCTTGCCGGGAATCCGCGCCTGACCCAGTTGCCCGTCGGCGATGGCCCGGGCCAGTACGCCGCGCGCCCCAGTCCCGTCGTCATCGGCAAGGAGAGCGCGCAGCGCCTCCGCGACGCGGGACAGGTCGTCAGCCAGGTCGTCGATCACCGGCGCGATCGCTGCCGCGTTGCCCGACAGGATCTGGGTCCACAACAGCGGATCACTGGCCGCGATGCGGGTGACATCACGAATTCCCTGACCGGACAGGGCAATTGCACCGTCCGGCAGTTCTCGCAGGCGCGCCGCGACCAGGCTCGCGGCAAGTTGCGGCACGTGCGACACGGCAGCCACCGCGGCGTCGTGCTCTCCGGCCGGCATCTGCACGACCGCAGCACCCGTGGCCGCAGCCAGACGTGCGACGAGGTCGACCGCCGACGGCGCGGACTGCGTCGCCGGGCAGACCACCCAGGTACGCCCTTCGAAGAGGTCGGCCTGGGCCGCGACAGCGCCGGAGCGCTCCTTGCCAGCCATGGGGTGGGAGCCGACGTACCGCGAAAGGTCGGCCTCGCCGTACGCCACCAGGTCGGCCAGGATCGCGCCCTTGACCGACGCCACGTCGGTGACCACGGCGAGCGGCCAGGTGACCAGGGCGAGTTCGACGACCTTGGCCGTGACGTCCGGCGGCGCCGCCACCACGACCACGTCGGGATGTTCGGGACGGGCGACCGACCCGGCGCCCAGGTCCGCAGCCAGCGCGGCGGCCGTCGGCGAGGGGTCCTCGAGGGTCACTTCGTCGCCGACCCGGGTCAGGGCCAACGCGATGGAGGTGCCGATCAGACCGGTCCCGATGACGTGGACCTTCACAGACCCGCCGCCCGGTAGAGCGAGGCCACCTCGGCCTTCGTCAGCGGTCGCAGTTTGCCGGGGCGCAGTTCGCCGAGGCGGACTTCGCCGACCTGGGTGCGCACCAGCGATTCGACCGGGAAGCCGACCGACTCCAGCATCCGGCGCACGATGTGTTTGCGGCCTTCGTGCAGGATCACCTCGACCATGCTCCAGCCCGGCGTGGAGTCCACGACCCGGAAGGAGTCGACCTTCACCACACCGTCTTCGAGCTCGACCCCTTCGCGCAGCCGTTTACCCATGTCCCGGGGGGCCTGCCCGCGGAACGTCGCGACGTAGACCTTCGGCACGCCGTACGACGGGTGTTGCAGTCGGTTGGCCAGCTCACCGTCGTTGGTGAGCAGCAGCAGCCCCTCGGTGTCGGCGTCGAGCCGGCCCACGTGGAAGAGGCGCTCCTTGCGCTGGTCGACGAACTGGCCCACCGAGTCGCGACCCATGTCGTCGCTCATCGTGGAGACCACGCCGAGCGGTTTGTTGAAGGCCAGGTAGACCCGGGAGGCATCCAGTTGGACCCGGTCGCCGTCGACGTGCACGACCTGCTTGTCGGGGTCGACGCGCACGCCGAGCTCGGTGACGACCTGGTCATCGACCATGACCCGGCCGGCCACGATCAACTCCTCGCAGGCGCGCCGGCTACCGACACCAGCGGCGGCGAGCAGCTTCTGCAGCCGCACGCCGTCGGGGTCGTGCACATCCTTGGCGGGCTGCTTCGGTTTGGCGGGCTGCTGCGCCTTCTTCGCGGTGGGCTTGCCGCCGCGCTTGGGAGCAGACGACCGCCCGGCCGGTTTGCCCCGGCCGCTGGTTGCTTTCTTCTTCGGGGGCGTCATCCGTGTCCTTGTTCGATCAGTTCGTCGATCACATGGGCTGGCGGCAGGTAAGGCGCCAGCGGCGGGAGTTCGTCCAGCGAGGACAACCCCATGCGTTGCAGGAAGAAGGTGGTCGTGCCGTACAGCGTCGCGCCGCCCTCACCGTCCTCACCGACCTCGGTGATCAGGCCGCGGGTGAGCAGGGTGCGCACGACGCCGTCCACGTTGACGCCGCGGACCGCGCTGATCCGGGCCCGGGAGACCGGTTGCCGGTAGGCGATGACGGCAAGCGTCTCGAGCGAGGCCTGGGTGAGCTTGGCCTGCTGACCATCCAGCAGGAACTTCTCCACGACCGGCGCCAGGTCCCCGCGGCTGTAGATCCGCCAGCCGCCGTTGATGCTGCGCAACGCAAAACCGCGGTCCGCCTCGGCGTACTCGCTAGCGAGCGCTTCGAGATCCGCGGTCACGTCCGCGGGATCCAGCTCAAGGGCTTCGGCGAGTTCGGCGGCACTGATCGGCTGGTCGATGACCATGAGGACCGCTTCCAGTGCAGCGCGGCGGCCACCCGGCAGGGACGTCAGGTCCAGGACCGGGGTCTCCTCCTGCTCCACCTCACTCATGGCTGCCATTGTCCTGCGCCGGAGCCGGATCTGCCGAATCGTCGGTCTCGTCGAATTCCGCACTCACGGTGACCGCACCCTCGTGCCCGGTCCATCGCACGGTCAGCTCCCCCAGCGATTCCTCCTGGTCGAAGGCGATCGCGGCCTCCTTGAACAACTCCAGCAGCGCCAGGAACCGCGCCACGATGACCAGCGTGCTGTCCGCGTCACGCACCAGATCCCGGAAGGACGCCGTCCCCGCCGCGCGCAACCGGTCCACGACGATCGCGGCCTGCTCGCGCACGGACACCTGCGATGCGTGCAGGTGCTCCAACCCCACGACTGGCACCGGTTTGGGCGTGAGGGCGCGGGCGGCGATCTTGGCCAACTGCTCGGGGGTGATGGTGATGACCAGTTCCGGCAGCAAGGAGGCGAACTGCTCCTCCAAACCGGCCTGCCGGGCGGTCATCCGGCCGTGCACCAGCGAGCGTTCGTCCAGGAAGCTAGCGACCTCCTTGAACGCGCGGTATTGCAGCAGCCGCGCGAAGAGCAGGTCGCGCGCCTCGATCAGCGCCAGATCCTCATCGTCGAGGTCGCCGCTGGCGGGCAGCAACGACGCCGCCTTGATGTCCAGCAGCGTCGCGGCGATCAACAGGAACTCCGAGGCCTGGTCCAGGTCCCAGGCCGAGTCCTGCCGGCCGGCCCGGATGTGCGCGATGAACTCGTCGGTGACCTTGGAGATCGCGACTTCGGTGACGTCGAGTTTGTGTTTGGAGATCAGACCGAGCAGCAACTCGAACGGGCCGGAGAAGACGTCCAGGTGCACCTCGAACGGGGCCGCGCCGCGCCGGGTGATGACCCCGCCGGGTGTTTCCGCCGGGGCCGACTCCGACGTCACGTCGGTCTCGGCCACGCCGGTCTCGGTCACGCCGCCGCGCCGCGCGCGATCAGCTCGCGGGCCAACTGCCGGTAGGCCTCCGCTGAACCGTGCGAGGAGGCGTACGCGGTGATCGGCTGCGCGGCCAACGTGGCGTCGGGGAATTTCACCGTGCGCCCGATCACAGTGTGAAAGACCTTGTCCCCGAAGTGATCCACCACGGAGGCGAGCACGTCACGGCTGTGCAGGGTGCGCCCGTCGTACATCGTGGCCAGGATGCCGTCGATCTCCAGACGCGGGTTGAGACGGTCGGTGACCTTGTCGATGGTGTCGATCAGCAGCGCCACCCCGCGCATCGCGAAGAACTCGCACTCCAACGGGATCAGTACGCCATGCGCGGCGGTGAGGGCGTTGACCGTCAACAGACCGAGGGAGGGCTGGCAGTCGATCAGGATCACGTCGTACTCGTCGGCGACCGGTCGCAGCACCCGGGCCAGCACCATCTCCCGGGCGACCTCGTTGACCAGTTGCACCTCGGCCGCGGACAGGTCGATATTGGCCGGCAGCACGTCCAGGCCGGGGGTGTTCGTGGGCTGGATGACGTCGTGGATGTCGTGCCCACGCTCGACCAGCAGGTTGTAGACGGTGGTGTCCAGCTCGTGGGTCGGCACTCCGAGCCCGACCGACAGCGCACCCTGGGGGTCGAAGTCCACGAGCAGCACCTTGCGGCCGTATTCGGCCAGTGCGGCACCCAGGTTGATGGTGCTGGTGGTCTTGCCGACGCCGCCCTTCTGGTTGCACATCGCGATGATCCGCGCCGGACCGTGCTGCGCCAGCGGCCGCGGAATCGGGAAGGACGGTAGGGGGCGGCCGGTCGGGCCGAGCTTCTCCTTCTTGGACACCAACACTCCCGGGTCGTGATCGTTCGGCGTCGCGCCGATCGCCCCAACCCTAATGCAGGACTCGCCGGATCACCGGGCCCGGGGATGGGCCGCCGCGAACACTTCGCGCAGGTGGGTGGCACTGACCATCGTGTAGATCTGGGTGGTCGTGACCGAGGCGTGACCCAGGAGTTCCTGCACGACCCGCACGTCCGCGCCACCGTCGAGCAAGTGGGTCGCGAAGGAGTGCCGCAACGTGTGCGGGCTCAGGTGGGCGTCCAGATCGGCGCGCTGCCCGCAGGCCTGGATGATGTTCCACACCGACTGCCGCGACAACCGGCCGCCGCGTTGGTTCACAAACAACGCCGGCGTGCCCTTACCGCCCGCGACCAGGACCGGTCGCGCCCGCACCAGGTAGGCGATCAGCGCCTCTTTGGCATACTGCCCCAACGGAATGAGGCGTTCCTTGCCGCCCTTGCCGAAGACCCGCACCAGATCCTGCTCCAGGTCCACGTCGTCGACGTCCAGTCCGGTCGCCTCGCTGACCCGAGCGCCGACGCCGTAGAGCAACTCCAGCAACGCCCGGTCACGTAATGCGGCCGGGGTGTCACCGGTGCTGGCTACCGACAGCAACCGCTCGACCTCGTCGATGCTGATCGCCTTGGGCAACCGCGCCGGCGGACGAGGGGGCTGTACGGCGGCCGCGACGTTCTGCTGAGTGTCGCCTTCCAGCGCCAGGAATTTGTGGAAACCGCGGACCGCGACCAGGGTGCGGGCGGCGCTGCTGGCCGCCAGGGGCGGGTGGTCGGCGTCCCCTTCGCGCAGCGCCGCCAGGAAATCGCTGATGTCGCGTTCGGCGACGGCCGCGGGGTCGCTCACCCCACGACTGGTGAGGTACTCGGCGTACCGGCCCAGGTCGCGGCGGTAGGCCCGCAGGGTGTGGACCGACACGCCGCGCTCCACGCGCAGATGGTCCAACCAGCCGCCCGCTGCGCGTTCCAGAAGGGTCACCACGGTGCCCATTGTCCGCCGCGGGTACTGCGCTAGGTTCGCAGCACAACCGGTCCGGCGTGTCCGGTCCCTGTCCTCCCGGAGGTTGCCGTGACGCTGTACTCCAACACCCCCACCCGGCGCACGATCCAAATCGTCATCGACGTCCTGCTATTGGTGTGGAGCGTCGTGTTGTGCTGGCTGGCCTGGACCGTCGGGGCGCGCATGCGTGACCTCGCGGACGCGGGGCGGCAGATGCGGGACGGCGGGTCGACGTTCGATGAGCAGATGCGCACGTTGGCCCAGAAAGCGAGCGACATCCCGCTGGTGGGGTCCAGCCTGCAGGAGCCGTTCCAGTCCGCTGCCGGCGCAGGCATCAGCGTCCGGGACGCCGGGCAGACCTTCGCCGTCAACATCGACCGGCTCGGCTGGTTGCTGGCCGCGACGATCGCGCTCAGCTCGATCTTCGTGGCCGTGATGCTGTGGCTGGGGCTGCGGTTGCCGTGGGTGCGCCGCGCGTCGGTGGCGAAGCGGCGGATGCAGATGCCCGGCGGCGACACTCTCCTGGCGTGGGACGCCCTGGAGAGTTCCAAGCCGGCCTCGTTGCTCGCGGTGCATCCGGACCCCGTGGGCGCCTGGCAGCATGCCGACCCCACTGCCGTGCGCGGCCTGGCCGACCTCCGACTGGCGCAGTTGGGCTTACGCCGCGCGGTGCCAGGGGTGTCAGCCGACTGAGTCCGGGCTGACCAGCGTCGGTCGCAGGTCCTGCTGATCAGGCGACCAGGACCCCGGGTCGGCGTCGACCTGCTCACCGCTGCGGATGTCCTTGACCTGGTCCTGACCGGCCTCGCCCGCGCCCGGGAACCACACGAACGGGATCCCGCGCCGGTCGGCGAACTGGATCTGCTTACCGAACTTCGCGGCCTTCGGCGCCACCAAGGTGTTGATACCGCGGGTCCGCAACGCCGTGGCGATCCGCATCGAATCCGTCCGCTGCGCTTCGTCGTTCACCGCCACCAGCACCGCGACCGGGGTCTCCCGGGAAGCGGTCAGACCCTCCTCGCCGATCAGCAGACCCAGCAGCCGCGAGACCCCGATCGAGATCCCGACCCCCGGATAGGTGCGTTTGCCGTCCGAGGCCAGGGCGTCGTACCGGCCCCCGGAACAGATCGAGCCGTACTCCGGTTGGCGCAACAGCAACGTCTCGTAGACCGTGCCGGTGTAGTAGTCCAGACCACGGGCGATCTTCAGCTCCGCGCGCAGGACGCCGGGTGCCAGCTCACCGGCGACGGCCATGATCGCGGTGAGCTGCTCCAGTCCTTCGTCCAGCAGCGGGTGACTGACCCCGAGCGCGCGGACCTCGTCGGCGAAGGAGGTGTCGGTGCTGGAGATCTGCGCCAACGCCAGGCACTGCCGGATCTGCTCGGCGCTCAGCCCCTGCTCGCCCAGCACCTTGGTCACGCCGTCGGCGCCGATCTTGTCCAGCTTGTCGATGGTGCGCAGCGTCTGCACGACATCCTCGATGCCCAGGCCCCGGTAGAAGCCCTCGCAGATCTTGCGGTTGTTGACCAGGATCACGTACTCCCCGACCGGCAACCGGCTGAAGACGTCGGCGATGACCAGCGGCAGTTCGACCTCGTAGTGGAAGGGCAACTCGCCGGTGTCGACGATGTCGACGTCGGCCTGGATGAACTCGCGGTAGCGGCCGCGCTGCGGGCGCTCACCGCGCCAGGCGGGCTGGATCTGATAGCGGCGGAACGGGAAGGTCAGCTTCCCGGCGTTCTCCACGACGTACCGGCTGAACGGCACGGTCAGGTCGAAGTGCAGGCCCAGTTCGGTGGGCTCACCCGCTTCGGCGGCCAATCGACGTACGCCGTAGATCTCTTTGTCGGCGTCCTCGCCCTGGCCGGCGAGCCGGTCGACGGGCTCCACCGCACGGGTGTTGATCGAGGCGAAGCCGTGCAGTTCGAAAACCTCGCGGATGGTGTCGAGCACGTACTGCTCGGCGATGCGCTGGGCCGGCAACCATTCCTGGAAGCCGCTGATTGGCGTGACCTTGCTGGCCATGATGCGTCGGTGTCCTCATCCGTTGGTTCTGTGCTCGTGCTCCATGCTCGCCGCTGCGGGCCACGAAGAGCAAAACGGTCGGCCGCCGTAGCCGTCAGATACTCGGCAATCGGCACTAACTCGGAAATCACCGCCGCAAACGTCCGAGTAAGTGCAGATAACCGAACTACTGCAAGCGGCCCTCGCGCGCCCGCTGCTTGATCGCCGCGATGACCTCGGTCTTGGCATCGGCGTAGGCGTTCATGTCCTCCCAACTCCGAGCCAACAGGTCCCGTTTGACGCGCTCGTACAGCAGACGGTCGGCCTCATCGGTGCGAAGGTGGTCCCGCAGCAGCAGATAGTCGGCTGCAGCGGGGTCACCCACCTGCAAGATGTGCACGTGCGTGTCCAGGCTCGGCGTTCGCACTAACCGGTGCCCCGGCTCGCGGACGCGGACGACATATCCCGCGTTGACCAGTGGCGGCAGATAGTCCTCCTCCGCCGTGATGTCATGGACCAGCACGAGGATGTCGATGATCGGCTTGGCCGCGAGTCCCGGGACCGCCGTCGAGCCGATGTGCTCAACCGACACGGCTGTACTGCCCAGCGCAGTTCGGATGCGGTATTCGTGGATCTGGAAAATCCGCGGCCAGTCCGGATCCGGGTCGGCAAGGACAAGCTCTCGCTTCTCGATGCCACCGATCAGTTCCACGGTGGCAATGTCCGAACGGCGGGGAGGCGGCACCGCCCGAGCCTACTGGGGCTTTTCCAGGGGGCTACAGACCCTGTAGGTAGGGGTTGGTGGCGCGTTCGTTCGCCATGGTTGTTGCGCTGCCATGACCGGGCAGGACGAGTGTCGCGTCCGCCAGGGGAAGGACAACCGTGCGCAGCGACTCGAGCATCGCGGGGTGCGAGCCGCCCGGTAGGTCGGTGCGGCCGATGGATCCCGCGAACAGGACGTCTCCGGACAGGGCGGTGCGGGCCAGACCGGAGTCAGCGACCTGGTCGGGGACGACCCCCAGACCGAAGATCACGCTGCCTTCGGTGTGACCCGGCGCATGTCGTACGTCGAACGTGAGGCCCGCCAGTTCGAGAGTTTGCCCGTCACCGATTTCCCGTACGTCGTCTGGCTGCGCCCACGTGGCCCGCTGACCGAACTGCTGCTCCAGACCCATCAACAGCTGCGGACCGACTTCGGCCAGCGGATCGACCAACCGGTAGCGATCCTCAGAATGGATGTAGGCACCGATCGTGCCGCCGCACACCGGCGTCACGCTGTAGGTGTGGTCCAGGTGGCCGTGCGTCAGCAGGACGGCAGTCGGCTTGAGTTTCTGCTCGCGCAGCAGCTCCATCAGCGGCTCGTAGACCCCGATCCCGGGATCCACGACCACGCACTCCTGCCCGACACCGGTACCCAGCACGTAGCAGTTGGTCCCGAACACGGGAGCCGGGATGGCATAGAGCAGCACGATGATCGAGCGTAGCCGTACGCCCAACCCACGTGAGCGGGGCCACGCCCGGCCTAGACTGGCTGGCGGCGGGGAACTGACAACCCCGCAGGCGCTCTTTCACCGACACAAAGGTCATCTGATGTCTTCCGACGCTCCGAAGCCCACGCCACCTGCTCCTCGGCCCTCCCCGGCGAGTATCGCCCCGGTTGCCGCGGCAGGCCCGACCGTGACGGCCACGGCGGCGCCCACCAGCGATGCGGCATCGTTCGGCCGGGTGACCGACGAGGGTGTGGTGATGGTCCGCACCCCGGACGGTGAGCGTGAGGTCGGCACCTATCCGGATGCGACCCCGCAAGAGGCCATCGCGTTCTTCGCGCGCAAGTACGACGAGCTGGCCGGTTCGGCGCGATTGCTGCTGCAGCGGGTCACCCAGACCGACCTGTCGACCGCCAGCGGCCAGCAGCAACTCGCCGCCCTGCGCACACAGGTGGCCGAAGCGCACGTCGTGGGTGACCTGGCGGCCCTCGACGGCCTCGTGGAGCAGATTGCGACCGCGTTAGCCGTTAAAGGTCAGGTCGAGGGTGAGGCTCGTGCCGCGGCCAAGGCCCAGGCCGCCGAAGACCGCGAGAAGCTGGTCGTCGAGGCGGAAGCGCTCGCCGCCACCGCGCCCGAGCGGATGCAGTGGAAGTCCGCGACCAGCCGGATGCGCGAGCTGCTCGATGAGTGGAAGACCGCGCAGCGCAGCGGCGCCCGCCTGGACAAGGACGTGGAGAGCGCGCTGTGGACTCGGTTCAGCCACGCCCGCAACGGCTTCGACAAGACCCGGCGCAACTTCTTCGCCAAACTCGACCAGGAGCACGGTGAGGCCAAGGCGACCAAGACCAAACTGGTCGCTGAAGCTCAGCAACTGTCCACCTCGACGGACTGGAACGCCACCGCCGGCGCCTTCAAGCGGTTGATGGGTGAGTGGAAGAAGGCCGGTCGGGCTTCCCGCTCCGAGGATGACGCGTTGTGGGCGCAGTTCAAGGCCGCCCAGGACGCGTTCTTCAACGCCAAGGACGCCGTGGTCGCCGCCGAGAACGAGGAGTTCGAAGCGAACCTGAAGGTCAAGGAGGACCTGCTGGCCAAGGCACAGAAGATCGTGCCCGCAGACGGCAAGGTCAAGGACGTCGACGCCGCCAAGGCGGCCTTGCGACCGATCCAGGACGCCTGGGATGCCGCGGGCAAGGTGCCGCGCAAGGACATGGACCGTATCGAGCGCGGGATGCGCCGCATCGAGCAAGCCGTCCGGGACGCCGAGCAGAACAAGTGGAAGCGCACCGACCCGGAGATCACCGCCCGCGCCCGGTCGATGGTGGAGCAGTTGGAGAAGGGCCTGGCCGACGTGCAGAAGCAGTTGGACAAAGCGGTTGCCGCAGGCAACGACAAGAAGGTGAAGGAACTGCAGGAAGCCCTCGCAGCCCGCAGCGCCTGGTTGGAGCAGGTCCGGGCCAGCGCCGGCGACCTGGACGCCTGAGGATGTCGACGGACGGCCTGCTGGAGTACCTGCGGGAGTCACCCTCACCGTTCCACGCGGCGCGTTCCAGCGCCCGGTTGCTCGAAGCCGCCGGGTTCCAGGAACTCATGGAGATCGCCCCGTGGGAGCATCAGCGTGGGCGGTACTTCATCCGCCGCGGCGGCTCGTTGATCGCCTGGTCCACCGAGCAGGCGCAGTTACCCTCGGACGGCTTCCTGATCGTCGGGGCGCACACCGACTCCCCCAACCTGCGGATCAAGCCGCGCCCGGACTTCGCGCGCGCCGGTCACCAACTGCTGGGAGTCGAGGTCTACGGCGGCCCGATCATCAACAGCTGGTTGGATCGCGACCTGGGCCTGTCCGGGCGCGTCGTGGTCAACGACGGTTACCTCCAACGGCAGGAGCGGTTGTTCCAGGTCGACGACCCGATCCTGCGGGTGTCCCGTCTGGCGATCCACCTGGACCGCAGTGTCCGCGAGGGTGAGCAGTTCAACGCCCAGCAGCACCTGGCCGCGCACTGGGGGTTGGGTAGCGCGCCCGGTGACTTCGCGGCGTACCTCGCCTCATTGGTCGGCGTGGAGCCGGGCGATGTCCTGGCCTGGGACGCGATGACCCACGACGCCCAACCACCAGCCCTGATCGGGCGCAACCAGGAACTGTTGGCCAGTGGCCGGTTGGACAATCTGGCCACGTCGTACGCCGCGACCGAGGCGTTGATCGCGGCCGTCGACCAGCCGATCGGTCACCCGGGCACCCGCCTCATCGCGTTGTTCGATCACGAGGAGATCGGCTCGATGTCCGAGCGCGGCGCGTTCTCCAACCTGCTGATGACCGTGCTGGAGCGGATCGTGCTGACCCTCGGCGGCAACCGCGAGGATCTGCATGTGGCCCTGGCCGGTTCGATCGTCGCCTCGGGCGATATGGCGCACGCGACGCACCCGAACTACGCCGACCGGCACGAGCCGCAGCACCAGATCGCGATCGACGGTGGCCCGGTGCTGAAGATCAACACCAACCTGAGGTACGCCACCGACGCGGTGGGTGCCGCCGCGTTCAAGGACGCGTGCGCACGGGCGGGGGTCCCGTGCCAGGAGTTCGTGGTGCGTTCGGACCTGCCCTGCGGGTCGACCGTGGGCCCGATGACCGCTGCGCTGACCGGCGTGACCACCGTCGATTTCGGGGCCGCGATGTTATCGATGCACTCGGCGCGCGAGGTGACCGGAGTCGCCGACCAGAAGATGTACGCCGCCGCTCTTACGGCGTTCCTGAGTTGACCGCTGCGCGCTACGCGACCAGCGTGGTGGACGCGTCCGAGGTGAAATTGCTCCACGTTGTGTCGCCACCGTTGGTCAGCAACATGCTGCTGGAGCTGTCGATCGGTCCAGCCTCAGACCCGACAAAGTTCACCGACAAGCCGCCACCCTGCGCGCTGGGGCACTTGCGATAGGTGAACGTCGTGCTCGGCCCGTTGCCGTCCGGCGACACCTTGACCCAGTCGGCAGTCACCAGCATTTCCTGGGTCACCAGTTGGGTGACGAGATGGTCACCTCAAGGCAGGCGCCATCCGGCGGAGGCACGTACGGATCGGCCTGGTAACTGATCTGCGTGGAATAGTTGAAACGCAGATCCCCAGCGGCCGGTTCGAGGCGGGTGTAGGTGTCCTGCGACTCGGCGTCCCAGAAGTAGTTTGCGCTGGAGTTCGGTGCGGGCCCGGAGGACGCCGACGCTACCGGCGTTACGACTCCGACAAACAATACCGGTGCCACCCAGGCGGTATTGACTGCCAGAGTGCGGCGGCTGACAGGCACCGGCTCACGCCTCCTGGTCGTTGCTGGGTCATCGCACGCTAACAGACCAGCAGTCGACGGACGGCGGAGCGGGCGACCATCAACACCAGGATCAACCCGGTCACCGCGAAGAAGCCGCCGAGCTTCACGTGGCCGGCGAAGACCCATCCGATGATTTCGAGTACGACGAATTTGCTGCCAAACAGCAACGCCCACAGCGCAACTGCGGCAACGGTCTTGCCCGCAGGCGTCGTTGCCGCTTTGGATCTGGCCTTCACCCGATCCTTGAGGAAGACCACCCCTTCGAGGACCACCTTGAGCAGGACCGCCGTAAGCAACGACATCGTGAAGGACTCTGACACGACGCGCGGGAAGTACTCGATGGCGAGGTTGAGGACAACGACGTAGACGAAGACATCGACGACGTCGGCCGCGCTGACCCGCCCCAAGAGCCGTCGCGCGGTGTTGGCGATCAGCGGTCCACCGGTTCGCCGGCGACGGTCGGCTGCGTCGTCCCGTCGGCCGGCTGACCCGTCACGGCATCGACCGCGTCCTCGGTGGCGGGGCGTTGGGTACCACCGGTGATGCGATAGACGTCGAAGACGCCGTCGATCTTGCGCACAGCCTTGATCACATGGTCGAGGTGGCTGGGGTCACCCATCTCAAACGTGAAGCGGGACATGGCAACTCGGTTGCGGCTGGTCGCGACACTCGCCGACAGGATATTGACGTGTTGGTCCGACAGCACCCGCGTGACATCGGACAGGAGCCGGTTGCGGTCCAACGCCTCGACCTGCAGCTGGACCAGGAAGACACTCGCCGACGACGGGGCCCACTCCACCGGGATGATCCGGTCCGGCTGCTTGAGCAACTGCTGGGCGTTGACGCAGTCCCGGCGGTGCACCGACACGCCGTTACCGGTCGTGACGAAACCGATGATGTCGTCACCGGGCACCGGCGTGCAGCAGCGAGCCAGCTTCACCCACACATCGTCCGCGCCCACGACGGTGACCCCCGGGTCGGCGGAGCGAGTGCGCACCGAGCGCGAGGTGGTCGGGGTCGTCGCTTCGGCCAGGTCCTCGGTGGTCGCATCCTCTCCCCCGAGCGCTGCGACGAGTTGGCTGACCACGTGCTCGGCCGAGACGTGCCCGTCACCGACGGCGGCGTACAAGCCATCAATGTCGGCGTAGTGCAGTTGATCGGCGACCAAACGCATCGACTCCGGTGACATGAGCCGTTGGATGCCCAGACCCTGATTGCGCAGCGTCTTGGCCAGCGCGTCCTTGCCGCGCTCGATGGCTTCTTCGCGGCGCTCCTTGGAGAACCACTGCCGGATCTTGTTGCGGGCACGGGGACTGCGGACGAAGGACAACCAGTCCCTGCTGGGGCCGGCGTTGTCAGCTTTGGAGGTGAGGATCTCGACCGAGTCACCGATCTCCAGCGGCGACTCCAGCGGGACCAGTCGACCGTTGACGCGCGCCCCGATTGTGTGGTGCCCGACTTCGGTGTGCACGGCGTACGCGAAATCGACGGGAGTCGACCCGGCGGGCAAGCCGATGATCGCGCCCTTCGGCGTGAAGACGTAGACCTCGCGTGACCCCACGTCGAAGCGCAGCGAATCCAGGAACTCCCCCGGGTCAGCGGTCTCCCGTTGCCACTCCATCAGTTGCCGCAGCCAGGCCATCTCGTTCAGCGACCCGGACTTGCCGTCGCTGCCGTCGATACCGGCGGCCGCGTTGCGCGCATCGTCCTTGTACTTCCAGTGCGCGGCCACGCCGTACTCCGCGCGGCGGTGCATCTGATAGGTGCGGATCTGGATTTCGACCGGTTTGCCCTCAGGCCCCACAACCGTCGTGTGCAACGACTGGTACATGTTGAATTTCGGCATCGCGATGTAGTCCTTGAACCGCCCGGGCAGCGGACTCCACCGGGTGTGCAAGGTGCCCAGCACCGCGTAGCAATCGCGCACCGACTCCACCAGCACCCGCACCGCGACGAGGTCGTAGATCTCCTCGAAGTCACGGCCGCGCACGATCATCTTCTGGTACACGGAGTAGTAGTGCTTCGGTCGACCGGTCACCGTCGCTTTGATCTTCGCGGCCCGCAGATCCGCCGTCACCTGCTCCCGGACGCTGCTGAGGTACTCCTCGCGGGCGGGTGCCCGCTCAGCGACCAAGCGGGCGATCTCGTCGTACACCTTTGGGTAGAGCGTGGCGAAGGACAGGTCCTCCAACTCCCACTTGATGGTGTTCATACCCAGGCGGTGGGCTAGCGGGGCGTAGATCTCCAGGGTCTCGGTGGCCTTGCGCTGGGCGGAGGCCTGCGACACGTAACGCCAGGTGCGTGCGTTGTGCAGCCGGTCGGCCAGTTTGATGACCAGGACCCGGATGTCCTTGGCCATCGCGATGACCATCTTGCGGACCGTCTCGGCCTGCGCCGCGTCACCGTAGGTGACCTTGTCCAGCTTCGTGACGCCGTCGACCATCCCGGCGATCTCGTCGCCGAAGTCAGCGCGCAGGCGTTCGAGGGAGTACTCGGTGTCTTCGACCGTGTCGTGCAACAGCGCCGCCGCCAGGGTCGGCGGGGTCATGCCCAGTTCGGCCAGAATCGTGCAGACGGCCAGCGGATGGGTGATGTACGGATCGCCGCTCTTGCGCATCTGTCCGCGGTGCGCCCGCTCGGCGACCTCGTAGGCCCGCTCGATGACCGACAGGTCCTCTTTGGGGTGCGTCGCGCGCACCGTGCGCAGCAGCGGTTCGAGAACCCGGTTGGTGCTGGTGCGGGGCTGCCCCAGGCGCACCAGGCGGTTGCGCACCCGGGCGGCGGTCGGCGTGCCTTGCCCTCGATCGCCGCGTCCCGCATCCGTCATGACAGAAGTCTAGTTGCCCTCTCAACCAGCCCGTCGCCGAACAGCTGGCTAGTGCACTGTGCGCCACATCGTGTCGCGCTTAGACCAACACCAGGCAGTTCACGTCGTACTCGGCCAACTTGGCCCGGCCGTCGAGGAAGCCGAGCTCCATCAGCATCTCGATCGCGGCGACCTTCGCGCCGGTGCGCTGGATCAGGCTTGCCGCCGCAGCAGCCGTTCCGCCGGTCGCCAGGACGTCGTCCAGGAGCAGAACGCGTTGGCCGGCCCGCAACGAATCCGAGTGCACCTCGATCGTGGCGGTGCCGTACTCCAGCGAATACTCCTGGCGCAGGGTGGGTCCGGGCAGCTTGCCGGCCTTACGGACCGGCACGAACGGCAGGTCCATCGCCATTGCCACCGGAGCGGCCAGGATGAACCCACGCGCCTCGATGCCCACGACGACATCGACCGTGCCGCGGTAGCGCGAGCCGATGTCGCTCACGACCGAGCGGAACGCCTCCGGCGCCGCGAACAGCGGCGTGAGGTCCTTGAACTGCACCCCGGGCTCCGGAAAGTCCGCGACGTCCCGGGTGTGCTCCAGGATGAGTTCCTTGACCATCGCCGCCTAGTCCTCCCGCTTGGCCCGGGGGTGGATGTCTCGACGGGTGCGCGCCCGCGAGTGTGCGCTTGCCACCGCTTTCTCCTGCTCCGGCTCGATGACACCGGAGATGGATTCCGCGCTGCGGTGCTCCCCGCCCACCTCGTCCAGGGCCTTGGCCTGGGCGGCCTGGTAAGCCAGCGCCCGGCGGTCCTGCTCCTTGATCGCCGGCTCCCGGCTGCGCAAGGAGGCCAGCACCGGCGTCGCCACGAAGATCGATGAGTAGGTGCCGACCGCGATACCGATGAACAACGCCAACGACAGGTCCAACAGAGTGCCCGGGCCGATGAAGAAGTAGCCGATGATCAGCAACGCCGCGATGGGCAGCAGCGCCACCACAGAGGTGTTGATCGAGCGCACCAGCGTCTGGTTCACCGCGTAGTTGGCCGCCTGGGCGTAGGTGCGGCGCCCGGTCCGGGCGGCGTCCTGGGTGTTCTCGCGCACCTTGTCGAACACAACGACGGTGTCGTACATCGAGTAGCCCAGGATGGTCAGGAACCCGATCATCGTGGCCGGCGAGACCTCCAAGCCGGTCAGGGCGTAGATACCAACGGTGATGATCAGGTCGTGCAGCAGCGCGATGACGGCCGCTGCGGCCATCGTCCAGGTGCGGAAGTAAATCGCCAGCACCACCGACACCAACACCAGGAAGACGATCAACGCGATGATCGCCTTGCGGGTCACGGTCTCCCCCCACGAGGGGCCGATGAACTGTGTGGTCACCGCACTCTCGGGGACCTGGAACTGCTTGGCCAGCGCCACGCGCACCTGCTCGGTGGCTGCGGCGGAACCGTTGCCAAGCTTCTCGGACTGCACGCGCACGGTGTCGTCGCCGAGTTTGGTGATGATCAGGTTGTCATCGGAGCCGGTGGCCTGGCGCACGGTGTCCCGGGCGCGCTGGTCGTAGTCGGCCATCTGCGCCGAACTGACCGAGGCCACGCGGACTTCGGAACCCCCGGTGAACTCCAGCGAGAAGTTCAGCCCACGGCCGAAGATGCCGATCAGCGCCAGGACGATCAGCACCAGGCTGACCAGATACCAGCGGCGGCGTTTGCCGATGAAGTCGATCTGCCGGCGACCGGTGAACAGGTCGTTACCGAATTTGGCGAAGCTGGCCATCAGGCGTTCCCTCCTGCCGGAGCGACCGCATCCGCATCGCTGTCACTGCCCTTACGCTCGGCGGCCTTGCGGTCCGCGATAGTCACCCGGCCCCGACCGGCGTAGGTCACCGTGCGCGCACCCAGTCGCTCGGGGTCGAAGCCGCTCCACTTGTGCCCACCGCCGAAGAACTGCGTGCGGGATAGCAGCGTCAGCACCGGATGCGTGAACATCGTGACGACGATCAGGTCGATGATCGTGGTCAGCCCGAGAGTGAAGGCGAAGGCCTTCACGTTGCTCTCGGAAAGGATGTAAAGGACCGCTGCTGCCAGGAAGTTCACCGCGTCAGAAATGATGATCGTACGGCGCGCGCGGGCCCACCCGGTTTGCACCGCCGCCCGCAGGGGCCGGCCGATCCGCACTTCATCGCGGACTCGCTCGAAGTAGACGATGAAACTGTCCGCGGTGATACCGATCGCCACGATCAGACCCGTCACACCGGCCATCGTGAGGCGGAAGTTGTTCGCCCACCCCAGGAAGGTCACCGCGCCGTACGACAACAGGGCGGCAACACCGAGGGAGGCCACAGTGACCAGACCCAGCGCGCGGTACTGGAAGAGGGAGTAGATCACCACGAGCGCAAGACCAATGAGACCGGCGATCAAACCCCACTTGAGCTGATCCGAACCCAGCTGCGGACTGATCTGCTCGGAGGAGACCTGGTTGAAGGAGAACGGCAACGCGCCGAACTTCAACTGGTCGGCCAACGTCTTGGCGCTGTCCTCGGTGAACGAACCCGAGATCTGCGCCTGACCGTTGGTGATCGCGCTCTGCGACTGGGGCGCGGAGATCACGCCGCCGTCCACGACGATCGCGAACTGGTTCTGCGGGCTCTGCAGGCTCAGCAGTCGAGTGGAAACCTCGCCAAAGGCCTTGGCGCCCGCGCTGTTGAAGGACAGGTTGACGACGATCTCGCCGGTGGCCACACCGGCGGAGTTGGTCTTCTGTCCGTAGCTGGCGTCGGTGATCTGCGATCCGTTGACCTCGGAAGGGCCCATGAGGTACTTGTTCGCGGCGTCACAGCCCACGCTCGGCTGGTTCAGCGGCGCCGAAGCGGCCGCTTCCCGCCACTGGGTGGCCGTCGGGCCGACCGCCGGGTTGTTGTTGGTGCAGGAGAACGCCGTGTAGAGGTCGTTGTAGGTCTGACCCTTGGTGACATAGCCGGTGTCGATCCAGTACTGCGCGACCGGCTGACTCTGCCATGCGGTGTCACTGGCGTTCTTGGGCTTGGTGTCAGCAGCTGCGCCGGACGTCGCCGTACCCGATGCCGTGGGCGTCGCGGACGCGGTGGCTGCGGTGGTGCTCGCGGCGGCCGAGGTCGACGTCGGAGTCGGAGTGGGCGTCGCGGTGGTCGTCGCCGCCGGGAACGCTTGCGGCAGCGGCGCATTGGCCGCGGTGGGTGAGGCGCTCGCAGCGGATGTTGGGGTCGCCGAGGCAGTCGGGCTGGCCGAGGAGGTGGCCGATCCCGAGGCTGTCGAGGTGCTCGTCGGCGTGGGAGTGTACGGCGTGGGCAGGGTCGGGGTGATCTGCTCGTTGCTGATCTGCGTCGAGGCAATCACCGCCCGGAATGCCAACTGGGAGGACTGCGCCAACGAGTTGAGGATGTCCTCGGAGGGGTCACCCGGGATCGAGACGACGATGCTGTCCGACCCCAGAGTGGTCACTTCGGCTTCGGCGACGCCGGTGGCGTCGACCCGCTTGCGGATGATGTCAACCGCCTGCTGCATCTGCCCGGAGTTGACCGACTCCCCCTTGCCGACCTGCGGCTGCAGGATGATCTGCCGGCCACCTTCGAGGTCCAGGCCGAGCTTGGGGGTCCATTGACCTTGCGGGTTACCCCAGGCGACAGTGGCGCCAATCCCGAGGAAGAGTGCTGCCGCGATGGCGAGCAGGCTCAACAGAGCCCGTTTGGGGTGTCCCTGCAGTGAGCGCCGGGCGTTGTTTGCCACCGATCAGTCCTTGTCCTGCGACTGTCCCGGCTGCTCGGTCTGGTCGACCGCCTGACCGTACGTCGTGCCCTGCTCGGGCGTCTGCACCGGCGCCGTGGTCGCACCAGCCGGCAACTCGCCGTACCGGCCGGCCGGGATCGGCGGCACAACGCCAGCCCGGGTGCGCCCGCCCAGGGCAGCACGGGGCAGGATCGCGCGGCGATCGACGTTGAGGGTGAGCCCTGGTGCCACCTCCAGCGAGATGACCGGGTCCTGGACGGCGGTCACCGTGCCGTAGATGCCCGAGGTCGTGACGGCTTCGCTGCCGACGGTGATCTCAGCCTGCTGCTCCTGGGTGGCCCGTTGACGCTTGCGCTGGGTCCAGAAGAGGTAGCCCAGGAGCACCAGAGGGAGCAGCAGGATCAGGTAGCTGCCGTATCCGCCCCCTGAGGAGGATCCGGCGGTTGCCAAGAAAGGCATGAAGTCCAAGTCCTTACGTCGTGGTCGTGCCGGGCGCGACACCTTCGCCAACCGGGACGGCTGGTGCAGGGGCACCGACGCCCGAGTCTAGGTGAGCAACGTGACCCACCCAACTTCGGTTCCCGGACAGGGTCAGCCGAAGCGGCCCTCGTCGCTTCCGAACGGCAGAGTGGGGGTGCCCGCGGAGGTGGGAGCGGTGGGTTCGGGAGGGGCCAGACCCAGGTGCTCCCACGCCTTGTCGGATGCGGCCCGGCCACGCGGCGTACGGATCAAGTAGCCCTCGCGCACCAGGTAGGGCTCGACAACGGTCTCGACGGTGTCCGGCTCCTCACCGACCGCGATGGCCAGCGTGGTCAGCCCGACGGGACCACCGGCGAACCGCTTGCACAGCGCCTCCAGGACGCCGCGGTCCAGGCGGTCCAGCCCGCTGACGTCGACGTCGAACAGCGCCAGCGCCGTGCGGGCAGCGTCCAGGTCCACCACGCCGGTGCCGTGCACCTGCGCATAATCACGCACCCGGCGCAGCAGGCGGTTGGCGATCCGCGGCGTGCCGCGGGAGCGCGACGCGATCTCGCTGATGCCGTCCGGGGTCGACTCGACATCCAGCAGCGCGGCATTGCGGTGCAGGATCGTGGCCAGGTCCGCGCCCGAGTAGTAGTCCAGGTGCCCGGTGAAGCCGAACCGGTCGCGCAACGGTGCCGGCAGCAACCCGGCCCGGGTCGTCGCACCGACGACCGTGAACGGCGGCAGTTGCAACGGGATCGCAGTGGCGCCCGGTCCCTTGCCGACGATGATGTCGACCCGGAAGTCCTCCATGGCCAGATACAGCATTTCCTCGGCCGGGCGGGCCATCCGGTGGATCTCGTCGAGGAAGAGGACCTCACCCTCGGCGAGCGAGGACAGGATCGCCGCGAGATCACCGGCGTGCTGGATGGCCGGTCCGCTGGTGATCCGGATGGGTTGCTCCAATTCGGCCGCGATGATCATCGCCAGACTGGTCTTCCCCAGACCCGGCGGCCCGGAGAGCAGCACGTGGTCCGGCGGTGCGCCGCGACGGCGCGCGGCCTCCAGCACCAGCGCCAACTGGGAGCTCACCCGCGGTTGGCCGGGGAAATCGGCGAGCCGCTTGGGCCGCAGCGCGGCCTCGAAGCGGCGCTCGTCGTCGGTACCGCCGGGGTCCACCACGCGCGCGGTGGCGTCGATCGAGGAGTCCTCGTATGCGTCGTCGGTCATCGATCGCCCTACCGGCCCAGGCGGCGCAACGCCGCCCGCAAGGTCTCGGCCACATCCAGTCCGTCGACTTCGGCGGTGACCGCCAGCACGGCGTCACCGGCCTGCTTGGCGTTCCACCCCAGACCGACCAGCGCCTCGACCACCTGATCCTGATCCGTCGACAGCGACGGGGTGATGGACGGTACGGCGCCCGGCGCGCCCGCGGGGGCGCCGACTTTGTCTTTGAGTTCCAGGACGATCCGCTCAGCACCCTTCTTGCCGATACCCGGGACCTTCGTGAGTGCCGCCACGTCGCTGCCGGCGATCGCCGCGCGCAACGGGTCCGGCGCGTGCACAGCCAGCATGGCCAACGCCAAACGCGGCCCGACCCCTGACACGGTCTGCACCAGTTCGAACAGATCCCGCTCGGCCGCGGTGTCGAAGCCGAACAGGGTCAGGGAGTCTTCGCGGACCACCAGCGAGGTAGCCAACCGGCTGGCCGTGCCGGGACGAGTCGCGGATGCTGTCGCGGGCGTGGTGTGCACCAGCAGGCCGACTCCCCCGACCTCGATCACCAGGTGATCCAGCCCGACGGCGGCCACGGTGCCGGCCAGCGAGGCGATCATCGCGCGGCCCGCTGCAGGGCGACGGCTTGGGCAATGCGGTCCTGGGCGGCGCCGCGCCACAAGTGACAGATCGCCAGAGCGATGGCATCGGCCGCGTCCGCCGGTTTCGGCGCGACCTGCAGTCGCAGGATCCGGGTGACCATGGCCGTGACCTGGTTCTTGTCGGCCCGGCCGTTGCCCGTCACGGCCGCTTTGACCTCCGAGGGGGTGTGCATCGCCAACGGCAGACCGCGCCGGGCGGCGGCCAGCATCGGGACCGCCGAGGCCTGGGCGGTGCCCATGATCCCCTTGATGTTGGCTTTGGCGAAGACCCGTTCGACGGCGACCGCATCGGGGCGAAGCCGCTCCAACCAGTCGTCGATCTCGGTCTGCAGCGTGAGCAGCCGCAAGGCTGGCTCCTGGTCGATCGGCGTACGGACCACACCCACCTCGACCAACCGCAGCGGCGTCCCGAGCCCGCCCTCGACCACGCCCAGACCGCACCGGGTCAGACCCGGGTCGACCCCGAGAACTCGCACGCGCCACTCCCATCGATACGAACAGGTGTTCGCTTCACGCTACCCGCCGGTCACGGCCTCGACGGTGAGCGACGCGCCGCTCAGTCCTCCCGGCTCGTCAGTCCTCGTCGAGCTCGGCGAGCACCTCATCGGACACATCGCCGTTGGCGTAGACGTTCTGCACGTCGTCGCTGTCCTCCAGCGCCTCGATGATGCGGAACATCTTCTTGGCGCCGTCGGCATCCAGCTCGATCTCCATCGTCGGCAGCCAGGACGCCTCTGCGGAGTCGTAGTCCACGTCGGCGGCCTGCAACGCCTCGCGGACACCCACGAAATCGGTGGCCTCCGAGACGATCTCGAAAGACTCCCCCAAGTCGTTGACCTCCTCGGCACCGGCATCGAGGACGATCTCCAGGATGTCGTCCTCGCTCTTGCCCGCCTTGGGCACGATCACGACACCCTTGCGGTGGAAGAGGTAGGCGACCGAACCGCTGTCGGCCATCGAGCCGCCGTTCTTCTGCAGGGCGGTGCGCACCTCGGCCACGGCGCGGTTCTTGTTGTCGGTCAGGCACTCGATCAGCAACGCGACACCGCCGGGGGCGTAGCCCTCGTAGGTCAGCGCCAGGTACTCCGCGCCACCGGCCTCGGCGCCCGAGCCACGCTTGACCGCGCGGTCGATGTTGTCGTTGGGGACCGAAGACTTCTTGGCCTTCTGGATGGCGTCGTAGAGCGTGGGGTTACCCGCCGGGTCGCCACCGCCGGAGCGGGCCGCGACCTCGATGTTCTTGATCAGCTTGGCGAACAACTTGCCGCGCTTGGCGTCGATTGCCGCCTTCTTGTGCTTGGTTGTCGCCCACTTGGAGTGACCACTCATGTCCCTGTTACCGCTTCCTCGTGATCGCGCGCCGGCCGATCCGCGCCGGAGCGTGGATCAGTCTAAAGGGAGCGGCGACGGGGCCCGAGCCAGCACTCAGTAGACGTCGCGCGCGTACCGGCGCTGCGCGGACAGCTCGCGCAACCAGTCGTGTGCCTGTGCTTCGCCCATCCGACCGTGCGTGACCGCCACCGAGCGCAGCGCCGCCTCGACGTCCGGAGCCATCCGGGATTTGTCGCCGCAGATGTAGACGTGCGCGCCCTGCTCCAGCCATTGCCACATCGTTTCGCCGTGCTGACGGATCCGGTCCTGCACGTAGACCTTGCGATCGGTGTCGCGTGAGAACGCTGTGTCCAACCGGCTCAGCGTGCCGTCCGCGAGTAACTCGCGCCACTCGTCGCGGTAGTAGAAGTCGGTCGTTTCGTGCTGCTCCCCGAAGAGCAACCAGTTGCGCCCGTCATGGCCCGCGGCGCGACGTTCGCGCAGGAAACCGCGGAACGGTGCCACGCCGGTGCCCGGGCCGATCATGATCGCGGGCGCGGACCGATCGGACGGTGGTCGGAAGTGTCGTTGTCGCTGCACGAAGATGCTCACCGCCTCGCTGGCTCGATCCGCAAGGAACGTTGAGCAGACGCCGCCGCGTCGCGACCTGGCCGCCTGGAAGCGCACCACCGAGCAGGTGATCTCCACCCGCCGCGGATCCTCCTGGGCGCTGGAGGAGATCGAGTACTGCCGCGCGGTCAGTGCGTCGAGTACCGCCAGCCACTCCGCTCCGGTGGCGCGCACCGGATGTTCGTGCAAGAGGTCGACCAGTTGCCGACCCCATCGCCACCGCGTGAACGCGGCGCTGTCCAGCCGGCTCACGGCGGCCAGGTCCTCGTCGCCGCGCCGCTCGGCGACGAAGGCAACCACCTGCGGTGTGATCGAACAGATCTCCAGCCGCGAGGCCAGCGCGTCGCCCAGCAACAGTCCGGTGCCGCCGATCGTCACGTGCTCATCGCCGCTCAGACCGCAAACGGTCAGGAACTCCTCGACGTACGCCGGATCGTTGCGCGGCAGCACCGCCAGGGCGTCACCCGCCTCGTAGCTCAAGGTGCCGGCGGGCAGCTCGAAGGCCACCCGCCGTACCTCCTTGGCTGAACCCTCCTGTCCCAGAGTGTGATTGGCCAGCAGCGTGGTCGCCAGTGGGTTCTTTCTCCCGTACGCCGGCCGGCTGGCTCCCGCTTCGCTTGCCAGCTCGCGGGTGCTCACCGGCGCCCGGTGCGGCACGCGCCCGGTTGCTCGCAGCGCCGCCACGACCTCGCCCACCCAGGCCGCGGCGGTCGCGTCGAAGTCCGGCGGACACTCCCCTCGCACCCTCAACCGCGTCCCGCCGACCTCAGCCAGCCGGTCGTCGAGGGCGCGTCCGAAGCCGCAGAACGACCGGTAGGCAGGATCGCCGAAGGCCAACACGGCGTACTGCAAGGTCCCCAGCGCGTGCCGGTCGGCACCACGTAGGAACTCCACGAATTCCTTTGCGTCGTCGGGAGGTTCGCCATCACCGGTCGTACTGGTGACGAACAGCACGGTGCCGGCGAGGTGAGCGGTCGTCAACGCAGCCATGTTGACCGGCACTGCCCGGACCCCGCAATCGGCCAACTGCTGCACCAGGTCGGGCACATACTCCTCGACAGTGCCGGTCTGGGAGGCCCATGCGATCTGGACCGCGCCCTTGTCCACCGGTGCCGCGACTGCCGCCGGCGTCGCAGTGGCGATGGCACATGGGACCAGGGACGGTTCGAGCCGCACACTGCACACCTTGAACTCCGGCTGGAGCGACATCGGGTCCGTGGCGTCGTTGGTCAGTGCGTTCACGGCGAGCAACGGACCATATTCGTCGGCCCAATGCATCGGGACGAAGCAAGACCCTTCCCGGACCCGGTCGCTGCTCAACGCCGGGAGCACCGCCTCCCCACGCCGGGTCGTGAGGCGGACCGGTGATCCGTCGGCCAGCTGCAGCCGGGCGGCATCGCTGGGGTGGATCTCCACGAACGGCGCCGGGTTCAGCCGGTTGAGGGTCGAGACCCGGCCCGTCTTGGTCATCGTGTGCCATTGGTGGGCCAGGCGACCGGTGTTGAGCACCATCGGGAACTCGTCGTCGGGCAGTTCCGCCGGCGGCAGATGCGGGCGCGCCAGGAAGGCCGCCCGTCCGTCGGGACGCGGAAAGGCGATCGCTAAGACCGAGCCGTCCGCGCGACGCAGCACGCGCTGGCTGCGACCGTCGTTCAGGTAGCGGATCGGGTGCCGCGGCTCGGTGTCTTCGGGCGGGTTGGGCCACTGGACCGGTTGCTCGCGCAGGCGGTCGTAGGTGATACCTCGGATGTCGTATCCCGTTGCGGGATTGTGGAATTGCCGCAGTTCGTCAAATATCTCCTCAGCGCTGGAGAAGTCGAAACCGGGGTAGCCCATCCGCTGCGCCACCTGGGCGATCAGCCACCAGTCGGGGCGCGCGTCACCGGGAGCAACCGCGAACGGTTGGGCCAGATTGAGGGTGCGTTCGGAGTTGACCAGCACTCCCTCGGACTCAGCCCACAGCGACGCCGGCAGGGTGAGGTCGGCGTACGAAATCGTCTCGTTGCGCTCGTAGGCGTCTTGCACGATCACCAGCTCGCAGCGCTCCAACGCTTCGATCACCGTCGTGCGATTGGCGACCGAGTGGACCGGGTTCGTGCAGATCACCCAGGCCGCTTTGATCCTGCCGTCGGCCATGTCCCGGAACATCTCGATGGTGCCGCGACCGACGTCGCTGCGGAGGGCACCCGGCGCCAGTCCCCATTGCTGCTCGCAGTACTCCCGATCGGCCGCGTCCAGCACCGTGCGTTGCCCGGGCAAGCCTGGACCCATGTAGCCCATCTCCCGGCCGCCCATGGCGTTCGGCTGCCCGGTCAGGGAGAACGGCCCGCTACCGCGCCGCAGGATCGCCCCGGTCGCCAGATGCAGGTTGCAGATCAGGTTGGTGCTCCACGTGCCGTGCGTCGATTGGTTCAGGCCCATCGTCCAGCAGGTCATCCAGTCGGCGGATTCGGCGATCCAGCGGGCCGCGGTGCGCAGATCATCGGCCGCCAGACCGGTGAGTTCCGCGACCCTGTCGACCGAGAAGTCGCCCAGTAGGTCCAGCACTTCTGACCAACCGGTCGTGTGCTCGTCGATGAACCTCTGATCGATCGCGTCTGCATCCACCAGTAGGCGCAGCAGCCCGTTGAGCAGGGCCAGGTCGGTGCCCGGCTCGATCTGCAGGTGCAGGGTGGCTGCCTCAGCGGTGCGGGTACGTCGCGGGTCGACAACGATCAGCCGCGCACCCGCGGCGACGCGTTGCATCATCCGTAGGAAGAGGATCGGGTGGGCGTCGGCCATGTTGGAGCCGATGACCAGGAACAGATCGGCGTGGTCGAAGTCGTCGTAGGAACCAGGCGGGCCATCGGCGCCCAGCGACTGTTTGTAACCGGTGCCGGCGCTGGCCATGCA
Source organism: Branchiibius hedensis (assembly GCF_900108585.1). NCBI lineage: Bacteria > Bacillati > Actinomycetota > Actinomycetes > Micrococcales > Dermacoccaceae > Branchiibius > Branchiibius hedensis. The sequence continues at coordinate 1,093,543 of NZ_UESZ01000001.1, read as the reverse complement.
CAACCGGGAGTTCGACTCCAGGTTGGTGGTCCGCATGAAGCCCTTGGCCAATTTCGTTGCAAGGTATTGGGATTCGAGAGACATCTGACCGGAGACATAGATTGCGACGGCGTCGGGGCCGTGCGCCTCGATCGCTGCTCGCAGACCCGTGGCGGCCGCGTCCAAGGCCTGCTCAAGGCCGACAGATTCTCGGTCAACGTCCCGCGTCAGCCGCTGCGTCGCCGTGGCCATCCGGCCGCCGCTGCTGAGCAGGTCCAGTGTCGTGGTGCCTTTGGTGCACAGACGTCCGGCGTTGGCGGGGTGATCGGGTCGGCCGGCCAAGGACCGCTTGCCGTCCTTCTGGCTCACGGTGAGTCCGCAGCCGACGCCGCAATAGCCGCAGACGCTGGGTATCGCGGTCCGGTCCGGCACGCTCATCCCGACTCCTGCACCACATCAAGGCGGTACCCACGCTTGACCACGGTTTTCACGACCCGCAAGTTGCCAAGGCTCTCCCGTAGCCGCGCGACGGCTACTTCAGCGGCGTGCGGATCGGCCGAGTCACCGGGCAACACCTCCAGCAGGTCTTCGCGGGCGACCACCGCGCCGGGCCGGGCGGCCAGCAGCCGCAGTACCTCCAACCCGCTGGGAGAGATGGGCAGGACGACGTGGTCGAGCGTGGCCGCCGACGCTCGCACGCGCAACTGACCATCGACCACCTCGGTGGCGTGGTCCTCATCGCTGTAGAAGAGGACCACAGCGCGGATCAGCGCCCCGAGGCGACCTCGATCCGGCACCAGCGGAGCGAGTTTCGCCGTCACCAACGGTGCCGCCGTGATCGGGCCGACCGTCGCGACCAGCAATCGGTCGGCCGCCACGAGGGCTTGGATGTCGTCCAGGACGTTGTTGGCCCGTGCTTCGGCGATCCACGCCGCCGCCGCCGGAGCCGAGGTGAAGGTAACGCAATCGAACTGTCCTGCAGCGGTTTCCAGGATCGAGCGACGCAGACCCTCCGGGTCCGGCGACGGACCCCAGCGGTAGATGACCAGGGTGGTCACCGTTGCGCCTGCTTCGGTGAGAGCAGCCGTGAGGCCGTCGTCGCCGGCGCCGTGCTGCTGGATGAAGATGCGTTGCTCATCGACACCCTCAGCGACCAGGAACTCCCCCAACTCCGCCGAGGTCTCGGATTCGGCTACCCAGTCCGGGGTCAGACCGGCAGCCTGGATAGCCCCTCGCGCCTTAGGACCGCGAGCCACGATCCGTGCCTTTCGTAACGACGCCTCAAGCCCCGGCAGCAGGCCCGCCGCCTCCGCCGTCTCCAACCAACTGGTGAAGCCCACGCCGGTGGTGACCACCACGATGTCCGCGGGGTTCTTGATCAATGTCCGGCTGCGCGCGATGAGAGAGGGCTCGTCGATGTGCGACTCGACTCCCAGCGCGGGCGCGACCTCGACCCGGGCACCCCGACGTTGTAACGCGCTGGCCAAGTCGGCTGAACGCCGTTGGGCCGTCACGAGAATCCGGGTGCCGGCGAGGACTGGCGGGTGGGCGTTCATCCGGCGCTGGAGGTGGCCAGCACCCAGACACGACCGTCCCGGATCTGCACCGGCCACACCCGAAGTGAGTTCGACGGATCGTCGAGGCATTCACCGGTGCGTAGATCGAATGTCTGTTTGTGCAGCGGGGAAGCCACGGTGGGTACCCCGCCCCTGCTGCCGACCAAACCGCGGGCCATCACGTTGGCCCCGGTGAACGGATCCCGGTGCCCGACCGCGTAGATTTCGCCGTCGCTACATCGGAACAACGCGATCTGCTGCGTCCCGACCAGTGCAGCCGATCCTCGGTCGATCCACAGATCGTCGACGGAGCACACCTGGGTCCAGATCGCGGTGTTGGATGCTGTCGGGGTTTCCAGTGCGGTCACGATCGCTCCTCCCGGTCACGTGCGAGAGTCGCGCCGTTGCGACGTGCTGATGTTGAGTCATTCTGCCCGGATTCGCGGCTCGGTGGGTCGCCCACGAACGGTTCGGATCGGCGTACCGGGATCGTCGGGTTCGCGATCAGCACCGGCTCCGCGGGGCGTCGCTGCCCCCGCTCGGGCACGTACGCCAGATCCGGGTCGGGCGTCTGAGGTGCATTGACGAACGAGGTGAAGCGGCTCAGCTTGGCCGGATCGGCCAGCGCCTGCGCCCATTCGTCGCGGTACGCAGCGACGTGGGTCGCCATGGCCGCGTCCAGATCCGCACCGATCCCCAAGGAGTCCCGTAGCACCACGTCCTGCACGTGCGCCAGTCCACCTTCGATGGATTCAATCCAGGGCGCGGTGCGCTGGAGGCGGTCCGCCGTGCGCACGTAGTACAACAGGAACCGGTCGATGGCTTGGATCAACTGGTCGTCGTCCAGGTCCTCGGCGAACAGTTGGGCGTGTCGTGGGGTGAAGCCGCCGTTGCCGCCGACGTAGAGGTTCCAGCCCTTCTCGGTGGCAATGACGCCGACATCCTTGCCCCGCGCCTCGGCGCATTCGCGAGCACAACCGGAGACGCCGAGCTTGATCTTGTGCGGCGAGCGCAGACCCCGGTAACGCAGTTCCAGCAGGATCGCCATGCTGACCGAGTCCTGGACGCCGTACCGGCACCACGACTGTCCCACACAGGATTTCACCGTTCGCAGACTTTTGCCGTAGGCGTGTCCGGACTCGAATCCGGCGTCGATCAGCCGCTGCCAGATCACCGGCAACTGCTCGATCCGGGCCCCGAAGAGATCGATCCGCTGGCCGCCGGTGATCTTGGTATAGAGGTCGAAGTCCTTGGCGATCTGGCCGATGACGATCAAACCCTCCGGGGTGATCTCTCCGCCCGGGATCCGTGGCACCACCGAATACGTGCCGTCCTTCTGCAGATTCGCCATCACGTGATCGTTGGTGTCCTGCAGCGCGGAGGTGGCCTCATCCAGGACGTGCGCACCGGGCCGACCGGCCAGGATCGAGGCCGCGACGGGTCGGCAGATGTCGCAGCCATTTCCTCGGCCGTGTCGGGCGAGCAACTCGCTGAACGTCGAGATACCACTGAGTTGGACGATCTCGAAGAGCTCGGCACGACTGACGTCGAAGTGCTCGCACAGGGCGTTACTGACCTGGACGCCGGCAGCGGTCAACTCGGCGTCCACCAGCTTCTTCACCAGCGGCACGCACGAGCCACAGCTGGTGCCTGCCTTGGTGCATCCCTTGACTGCGCCGAGGTCCGTGCAGCCACCCTCGGACACGGCGCACCGGATGGTCCCCGCCGACACGTTGTTGCACGAGCAGACGATCGCCTCGTCCGGCAGGGTGGCCGAGGGGGCCGGCGCGGCACCTTCGGGTAGCAGCCACGTCGAGGGGTCCGCGCCCAGTTCGGCGCCGACCATCGGGCGCAACGAGGTGTACGCCGTGGCGTCGCCGACCAGGATGCCGCCGAGCAGGGTGCGGGCGTCATCGCTCATGACCAATTTCTTGTAGACCCCGGCCACCGGATCGGCGTACGCCACCTCCAGGCTGCCACCGGTTGCGCCGAACGCGTCTCCGAAACTGGCGACGTCCACGCCCATCAGCTTCAACTTGGTCGACAGGTCCGCCCCGGTGAAGGTGGCGTGGCCGCCCAGGATGCGATCCGTGGTCACCTCGGCCATCGTGTAGCCGGGGCCGACCAGGCCCCACACGCGGTCGGCGATGCATGCGACCTCACCGATGGCGTAGATGTTCTCGTCACTGGTGCGACAGGCCTCGTCGGCCATGACGCCACCGCGGGGGTGCACTTCCAGGCCGCTCTCGCGGGCCAGTTCGTCTCGTGGTCGTACGCCGGTCGCGAAGACCACCACGTCGACTCCCAGCCGCTCGCCGTCGGCGAAGGTGACGCCGGAGACCTGGCCGTGCCGGTTCGCGGTGATCGCGCTCGACGCCGTGCCGGTGCGGACCTCGACACCGAGTTGCTCGATGAGCCGTCGCAGAGCAGCGCCGCCGGCCGCGTCGACCTGCAGCGGCATCAGCCGATCGGCGAACTCCACGACGGTGCATTCGGCGCCCAGTTCCCGCAGCGCCCCGGCGGCCTCCAGGCCCAGCAACCCGCCGCCCACGACCAACCCGCGTACGTCGCGGCGCAGCGACGTACCGCGTTCGCGGACGAACGCGCGCAACTCGGCAACGTCGTCCACGGTGCGGTAGACGAAGCAACCGGTCAGGTCGTTACCCGGGATGGGCGGTTTAGTGGCGTAGGAGCCGGTCGCCAGCACTAACGTGTCGTACGGGTGACGAACCCCGTTGGCCGTCACACACTTCCCTACCCGGTCGATCTGCGTGACCTGCAGATTGCGGCGCAGTCGCACGCCGGGCTGGGACCACAGGTCCTGGTCGCCCAGCAGCAGCGCGTCGGGGTCGTAGTGCGTGAAGAACGACGTCAGCGCTACGCGGTCATACGGCGGGCGGGACTCCTCACCGAAGACCTCGATGTCGAACTCATCGGTGGCGCCGCGTTCGACCAGTGCTTCCACGGCCCGGCGAGCAACCATCCCGGCGCCGACGACGATCAGCTTCTTGCGTTCCATGCCATCAACGGTGTCGTCGTCGTGTTTCGCCCTGATGCGCCTGCACGTAACGGTGATGAGAAGTTCGCCTCACAGCGCTGCCGGACCGGGTGTGAGGTTTCACAACGCCCGCTGAGCATCGGTGAGCAGAACGTTGCGCGCCGGTTACTGCGCGGGTCGGCCGGCGAAACCAGCGGCTTCTAGTTTCACCGTCATCAGCTTCCGAGCAACGTCGCCGGATCTTTGTATCACCCTGCGCTGCAACTACTTTCACCCCTTGCCCGCGCAGCCCATCTCAGGGAGGACCATGATGACCACCACATCGCCACCTGTGCAGGACACATCGGAAGACCCAGACCTCGCCGGACTGACCCTTCGTCCCGGTCGCTGGATCGACGGCTGGGACCCGGAGAACACCGCTCAATGGGAGTCGGTCGGCCGAGGCATCGCTCGCCGCAATCTGATCGGCTCGGTGTTCGCCGAGTTCCTCGGCTTTGTCACCCTCGGCATCTGGAGCATCGTCGTGCCCAAACTCGGTGCGGCTGGCTTCGACCTGACCAACAACCAGCTCTACTGGCTCATCGCGCTACCCGGTCTGCTGGGTGCTGCCCTGCGGATTCTCTACACCTTCATGCCGCCGATCTTCGGTGGCCGGAACTGGACCGTCATTTCCGCGTTGCTGCTCTTGATCCCGCTGAGCGCGCTGACCTGGGTCGTGCAGCACCCGGACACCCCCTATGGCGTCCTGCTCACGGTGGCCAGTCTGGCCGGACTGGGTGGCGGCAACTTCGCCTCCTCAATGGTCAACATCTCCTTCTTCTACCCACAACGCGAACGTGGTCGGGCGTTGGGCATCAACGCGGCGGGCGGCAACATCGGCTCGGGGATCGTGGTGCTCGTGGTGCCCTTTGTGATCGGTGCGGGCAGCGCCGCCACGGCCGGCATCGCCCTGTACCGGGCCGGATTGATCTGGATCCCGTTGGTCATCGTGGCAGCCGTCTTGGCCTACCTGACCATGAACAACCTCGCCAGCGCGCACGCGGACCTGGTCACCTTCGCGATGGCCGCCCGTTATCGGCACAACTGGATTCTGTCGTTGATCTACCTGGGCACCTTCGGCTCCTTCCTCGGACTGTCCTTCACCTTCCCCAAACTGACCTCCGACCTGTACCCGCACATCCCGTTGCAGATCGTCTTCATCGGTGCCGTGGTCGGCGCACTGGTCCGGCCCGTCGGCGGCATGCTCGCGGATCGCTTCGGTGGCCGCTGGATCACCATCGGCGCGTTCGCGGTGATGGCCGCGGGTTCGATCGCGCTTGTCGCCAGCCTGGGCAAGGTGCCCTTCGCGGTGTTCCTGCTGCTCTTCCTCGTGCTGTTCGCAGCGTCGGGGATCGGCAACGGCAGCGTCTACCGGATGATCCCGGCGGTCTATCACGTCGGCGAGCACGACGACGCCAGCCGGGATCGCGCCAGGCGCACGGCTGCAGGCACCATCGGCATCGCCGGAGCCGTGGGTGCGCTGGGGTCGTTCCTGATCCCCCGCAACTTCGCGATCTTCGGGGTGCACCAGGGTCTGATCAACCTGACCGTCGTCTATCTGCTTCTCATGGCGCTCACCTGGGTGGTCTACGCCCGGCGTGGGTCGGTCATGGCGCCCGAGCGGATCTAACCGGCCGCGCGCACCATCTCGGCGAACAACGCGTGCACCCGGTGGTCACCGGTGACCTCCGGGTGGAACGAGGTCGCCAGTGCGTTGCCTTGACGTACGGCGACCGGATGAGTCCCGCCGTCCGGTCCGGTCACGCTGGCCAGGACCTCGACGCCGTCGCCAACGGACTCCACCCACGGCGCTCGAATGAAGACGGCCCGAATCGGGTCACCATCGACCCCGGCCACCGCCAGGTCGGCTTCGAAGGAGTCGACCTGGCGGCCGAAGGCGTTGCGCCGGACCGTCATGTCGATCGCGGCCAGCGGTTCCTGGTCGGGGCGACCGTCCAGGATGGTGCTCGCCAGCAGGATCATCCCGGCACACGAGCCGTACACCGGCATCCCGTCGGCAAGTCTCTGCCGCAACGGTTCTCGCAGTTCGAAGGTTGTGATGAGTTTGTCGATGGTCGTCGACTCACCCCCGGGGATGACCAACCCGTCGAGAACCGCCAACTCCGCCGGTCGACGTACCGCAGGGGCTTGGGCGCCGGCGCCCTCGAGGGCACTCTGGTGCTCTCGCACGTCGCCCTGCAACGCGAGCACCCCGATGACGGTCATGCGCCGACAATAGGCCGGACGCGGCCCACGAAGCCTGCGGGTCCCGGCAAACGAGAAGCGATCCGACCGGACCGTCAGCGCCGTGCCCGGTTCGACAGGTAGCCGTCGACGACCGCGACACCCAGGTCGTCCAGTTCGGGCGCGACCACCGTGCCACCGACCCGGTCCGCGAGTTGGTTCAGGAAGCGCTCGAGGGACGGGTCCTCGCCGAGGCGGTAGATCGTCGTACGCGCACCAAGGCGGGTCACCGCGTCCAACTCCCGCACGCTGTAGGCGACGGTCAACGGGTGCGGCGGGTAGGCGAAGGCGACCTCACCATCGGGTTCGATGTGGGCGGTGGGCTCGCCGTCGGTGACGATCAGCAGGACCGGTTGGGCGGCCGGGTGCTTGCGGAAGAACTCCTGCGCCAGCAGCAGGGCGTGATGCAGATTGGTGCCCTTATCCCATTCCGGCGCAAGGGAAGTCAGGGTTTCGATCGGCATCCGCTCGGCCCGCCGGGCGAACGCGATCAGGTCCAGTTGATCACCGCGGAAGCGGGTCTGGATCAGGTGGTGCAGCGCGACCGCGGTGCGCTTCATCGGCAGCCAACGCCCATCCATCGCCATCGAGAACGACGTGTCGACCAGGAGCGCGACCGCTGCGTGGGTGCGTTCCTGGGTCTCCTGCACCTCGACGTCGTCCATCACCAGCACCGGGCCACCGTCCACGGCCCGCCGCAGCGCCGCATTGGTCATCGTGCGGGATACGTCCCAGGGCTCGGTGTCGCCGAAGGCCCACTGCTTGCTCGCCCCGGTCGCTTCTCCGGCCAGACCGGCGCGCATCGCCTGCCGCGACCCGTCCCGACCGGACAGAGATCGCGTGATGTCGCGCAGCAGCGTCTTACCCAGTTCGCGCATCGCGCGCGGGGACAATCGAAGGTCCCCGTCGGCGTCCTTGTGCAGCATGTCCCGCTGGCGCATCCCGGCGTCCAGGTCTTGCAGGTGCCGTGCGGCGTCGGCCGCTTCCGGCCCGAGCAACCGGGTCAACGCATCCAGGTCCAGGTCGGCCATCTGCGACCCGGCGTAGGACTGGGAGAGTTGCTCGGCCAGTTGGTCGAGCGCAGCGACTTCCTGCAGCACCCCCGTGCCGTCCCCCAGGCCCAGGCCCTGCTCGCCGTCCATCGCCTCCGAACCACCCCAGCCGGCGTCCGGACGAAGCTCCTGCAACAGCGAATCGAGTTGCGACAGTTGTGACATCAGCTGCGGCGAGCCGAACGCCGAGGCCGCCAACTCATCGAGTTCGGCGCGTTGCTCCGGGGTCAGCGAGTTGCGCAGCCGTTGGGCGGCCGCGGCGCGCTGGGCCAGCGAATCGAGCAGTTCCTCGATGTTGCGCGGCGCTTCGGGGAAGTGCTGGCCGTGTTTGGCCATGAATTCATCGAAGTCCGCCGGAGTGTCCGCACCGCGGGCGTGCTTATCGAGCAGGTCGTTGAGGTCGGAGAGCATCTCACTGACCTCTTGGCGGTCCTCATCGGTGGCATTCTGCAGGGCTTGCTTCATCCCGGCGAAGCGCTGGTCGAGCATCTCCCGGCCCAGCAGGTCCTTGATCTGCTCGAACTTCTCCCGCGCATCCGAACTGCGCCACTGGTAGTCGCCGAGTTCGGTCACGGCGGCCGCCGGTGACGGCGGAAGGTTCTCGATCCGCATCTCGGCGAACCGGGCGTCATCGTCAAGATCGCGCGCAAGTTGTTGCCGCTCGGCCAGCACCGCCTCATCCAGGAGCTGGCGGATCTGATCGAAGGTGCCCCCGAGGTTGCTGCGTTCCAGCAGGTCCTGGCGCCTGCGCATCGCCTGCGCCGCCAGATCGTCCAGGCCCCGGCGCCCCTGCGGACCCTGGCGCAGGAACTCGCGCAACGCCCGGTCCGCCGAGTACCCGGCCATGACGCTTTCGCTGACGGCATCGAGGGCCTCGGCCAGATCCACCGGCGGCGCCAACGGGTCCGGACCGCCGGAGTAGCGGTGGTAGCGGCTGTCGCCGCGAGAACTGCTCATCATCCGTACGTCGTGTGGCCGGTTTCGTCGGCGTCCTTGCCGATCCGTCGCGCCAGATAGAGGCCCTCGAGTGCGAACTCCATCGCATTGGCCCGCTCCCCCGGCGATGTCGCCTCGAAGCGCTGCTCGATCTGGTCGTAGAGATCCGACTCGCCGATCGCGGGTAGTTGGGCCAGCACCTCCTGCGCCGGTGTGCGCGGGCCGGTCTCGATCTGGGCGCCATCCTCGATCGCCGCGACCAGCATCGCGAGGTCCACTCCGGCCAGCGTGCCCCGGACGGTGTCCGCGATGCTGGTGCGCAGCAGGTGCTCCAGCACCGGTCGCTCCCGGCCTTCGTGACCGGATTCGAACTCGACCTTGCCGGTGAGCACATCCAGCACATCCGGTAGATCCACGACGCGCGCGACCGCCGCTGCCTCGCCACTGACCGTGGCTCGGTGCAACGCGCCGGCGGCCACCGTTTCGGCGGCGGCGATCGCGAATCGGGCTGAGACACCGGAGCGTTGATCGATGGCGGAGGATTCCCGCAAGGCCCGGGTGAAGCGGGCGATGACTTCGAGCACCGATGCGGGGACCTCGGCCACGACCGCACTTTCTTGCTCGATCACCGCGGCCTCACCGGCCAGGTCCAGTGGGTAATGGGTTCGCACCTGCGCCCCGAAGCGGTCCTTCAGCGGGGTGATGATGCGCCCACGGTTGGTGTAGTCCTCCGGGTTGGCGCTCGCGACGACGAGCACGTCCAACGGCAACCGGACCAGATAGCCGCGGATCTGGATGTCCTTCTCTTCCATCACGTTCAGCATCGCGACCTGGATCCGTTCCGCCAGATCCGGTAGCTCGTTGATCGCGACGATCCCGCGGTGCGCCCGTGGGATCAGGCCGAAGTGGATGGTTTCGGGGTCACCCAGGCTGCGGCCCTGGGCGACCTTCATCGGATCGACGTCACCCACCAGGTCGGCCACGGAGGTGTCAGGGGTAGCCAGCTTCTCCGCGTACCTCTCGGATCGGTGCCGCCACGCCACGGGTAGGTCGTCGCCGAGTTCGGCTGCGCGGCGCCGCGATTCGGTGGTGATGGGGTCGTAGGGGTGCTCCCCAGTTCGGCACCGTCGATCACCGGGGTCCACTCGTCCAGCAACAACGGCAGCGTCCGAAGGAGCCGGGTCTTTCCTTGCCCCCGCTCGCCGAGGAGGACGACGTCGTGGCCGGCGAGCAACGCGCGTTCGAGCTGCGGCAGCACGGTGTCGTCGAACCCCTGGATCCCGGGCCACGGGTCCTGGCCGGAGGCGAGTGCCGCCAGCAGATTCGCGCGCAGTTCCTCCCGCACCGTGCGGTGAACGTGGCCGCTGGCCCGCAACTGTCCGACCGTGGTGATGGCTGGCGGGTCGGTGCGCTCAGTGCTTGTCACGCGAGGAACGCTACGCCGTGCGGGGCTGTCGTGAACCACCCTTACCGGAAGCACCCTCCGCACGTGCCTACGATTCACAGGTGACACGACGATGGATCGATCTCGACGGCCTGGTCAACATGCGCGACGTCGGCGGGCTGCCGACGGCGAACGGCGGTCGCACCCAGTTCGGCCGGTTGATCCGGTCGGACAACCTGCAGGACCTCACCGCGCAAGACGTGCGACGCCTGGTCGACGACCTCGGCGTCACCGACATCGTGGACCTGCGCGCCGACCGCGAGCTGCACCTCGAGGGGCCCGGTCCGATGCGCGAGGTCAGCACGGTGACCCATCATCACCACTCGTTGCTGCGGGAGAAGGGCGACGAATCGACCGAGGACGTGGCGCAGCGAGCCCTGGGCACGACGCCGCGCCGGGTCCGCGACGCCGACTTCTGGGCACGCAACTACCTGGGTTATCTCGAACATCGACCGGACTCGGTCTCCGGGGCCCTGTCGGCCATTGCTGACGCCTCGGGAGCCACCGTGGTGCACTGTGCAGCCGGCAAGGACCGCACCGGCACCGTCGTGGCGATGGCGCTGGATGTTGCGGGAGTGCCGCACACCGAGATCGCCGCCGACTACGCTCTCACCCAGGAGCGGCTCGCCGCGATCGTGGCCCGGTTGTCCCAGCGCCCGTCGTACGGCGAGGCCCTCGCGACCCAGACCTTGGCCGACCAGACGCCGCACGCGGATTCGGCGTTGGCGATCCTCACCGCCCTGGCCGACGGTTGGGGTGGCGCGGCCGGTTGGTTACGCGACCAGGGTTGGTCCCAGGACGAGGTCGACCGGCTGCGCGACCGGCTCACCCGGTAACGCGTTACCAGCCGCGCTCGGCCAGGCGGTGCGGTTGCGGGATCTCCTCCACGTTGATGCCGACCATCGCCTCACCCAGGCCGCGGGAGACCTTGGCGATCACATCGGGGTCGTCGTAGAACGTCGTGGCCTTCACAATCGCCTCGGCGCGCTCGGCGGGGTTGCCGCTCTTGAAGATGCCGGACCCGACGAAGACACCCTCGGCGCCCAACTGCATCATCATCGCCGCGTCCGCGGGGGTCGCGATGCCGCCGGCGGTGAAGAGCACAACCGGAAGCGTCCCGAGGGATGCCACTTCCTTGACCAGTTCGTACGGCGCCTGCAGCTCCTTGGCGGCCACGAATAGCTCATCCTCGGGCAGCGAGGTCAACCGCCGGATCTCCTGACGGATCTGCCGCATGTGGGTGGTCGCGTTCGACACGTCCCCGGTGCCGGCCTCACCCTTGGAGCGGATCATCGCCGCACCCTCGGTGATCCGGCGCAGCGCCTCACCGAGATTGGTCGCACCGCACACGAAGGGGACGGTGAACTCCCACTTGTCGATGTGGTTGCTGTAGTCGGCCGGGGTCAGCACCTCGGACTCGTCGATGTAGTCGACCCCGAGGCTCTGCAAGACCTGTGCCTCGACGAAGTGACCGATGCGGGCCTTGGCCATTACCGGGATGGACACGGCGGAGATGATGCCGTCGATCATGTCCGGGTCGCTCATCCGTGAGACGCCGCCCTGGGCGCGGATGTCGGCGGGGACCCGCTCGAGCGCCATCACCGCGACAGCACCGGCGTCCTCGGCGATCTTCGCCTGGTCGGGCGTGACGACGTCCATGATGACGCCGCCCTTCAACATCTCGGCCATCCCGCGCTTGACCCGCGCGGTTCCCGTCGTCTCGTTCGTCATGCCATCAGGCTAGAGGCCGCTGCAGGCAGCTACGTGCCACCGACCAGCATTTGGCATGAAACGGACAGGAGGACCTCCTGCCGCGCTCAGGCCTCCGGCACCGGGATCGCGACCTGAGGGACGGTGTCGTCGAAGTCGAGCACCTGCGGCAGGTCGGTGTGCCCGGCCAGGCGGAACACCCGCACCAACGGCTGGGCGCGCATGTTCTGCACATCGGCGACGGCATCGTTGTAGAACCGGCGCGCCAACTGCACCCGCTGACAGGCCGCCTGGACCCGGTCGATCTGCTCCACCGCGTAGCCGTCCCGCGCCCGCATCGACTCCACCACCTCCGCACTGAGGACCGCGCCCAGGGTCTTGGTCAGGTTGGTCTCGACCTGGGCACGATGGGCATCGACGCCTTGCTCGGAGACTTCCGCACGCACCGCGGCCGCATCGGAGATGTCCAGGGACTCACTGGCCGCTTCGGCGAGTAACAGGGCACTGGCCGGATCGATCAAACCGGAGTTGGCCAGTTCGACCGATACCTCGGCGCGCCGCACCAGTTGGGCGTCCAGCGCCGACACCGATCCTTCGACCTTGGCGTGCAGCCGGTCGAGCCGGGCTGCGTTGTAGGACAAATACCAGGCGATCACGGCCATGATCGCGATCGCGAGTGCGATCCACCCCAGCGTCTGCATCAGTCGCCTCCTGTCAGTCTGCGCAGTTGCCGGACAGCCGACAACCGCATCCCCCGCCGCGTGGTACTCGGTGCGGCCTCTTCCATCATGGCCGGGCGAGGCTCTGCGGCGATGACGGTTTCGTACACATTGATGATCTCAGTGGCCACCCGCGACCAGTCGAACTCCCTCGCCCGCTGCAGACCAGCGGAGCGCAGCCGGGCGCGCAGGTCGCCGTCGCGCAGTACGCGCTCGATCTGGCCGGCCAGGGACGACGGGTCCTCGTTGGCGAACAGGGCGCCGCACAGCCCACCGCGCAGGACCGCATCGAAGGCTTCGATGTCGCTGGCGATGACCGGGGCGCCCGCGCTCATCGCCTCAATCAGGATGATGCCGAAACTCTCCCCGCCGGTGTTCGGCGCGATGTAGGCGTCCACCGAGTGCAGCATCGAAGCTTTCTGCTCATCGGTGACCGGACCGAGGAACTCACACGCCTGCTTGACCTGCTCCGGTTGCCCGGACATCACCTCCCGCGGATCACCCGGCCCGGCGATCAGCACCCGCAGGCCGGGATAGCTCAGCAGCACCTGCGGGAGGGCTTCGAGCAGCACCGCGATGCCCTTGCGAGGCTCCTCGATCCGTCCGAGGAAGGCGATGGTCGGCCGCTGCGGTGTCCCCCGCCAACCCGGGGTGACGTGTGCGCGGGCGAAGTCATCGACGTAGACGCCGTTGGGGATGACGGTGCAGTCCATGTCGACATGCGACAGCAGGAACCGGCGGGCGGCCTCGGACACGGCGATCCGGCCACGGATCTTTTCCAGGCCCGACTGCATCAACGGTTGCAACGTGCTCAAGGTTCGCGAGCGCGCGTTGCTGGTGTGGAACGTCGCCACTAGCGGCCCCTCACACGCCCACATCGCCAGCATGGACAGACTGGGGCTGATCGGTTCGTGCACGTGGACCACGTCGAATTCGCCGCGCTCGACCCATCGCGAGACCCGCGCCGCGGTGACCGGGCCGAACAGCAACCGAGCGACCGACCCGTTGTAGGGCACCGGCACCGCCTTGCCGGCGCTCTCGACGTACGGCGGCAGCGGAGTGTCCTCATCTGCGGGCGCCAGCACGCTGACGTGATGTCCTGCCGCCAGCAGGTATTCGGCCAGGTCGCGCACGTGGAACTGCACGCCACCGGGCACGTCCATCGCGTACGGGCAGACGATCCCGACCCTCACCGCGCGTCCCTCGTGCGCGCCGGATCCAGGTCGTCGAGGAAGACCCGTTGCATCATGTGCCAGTCCGCGGTGTGCAACCTGATCTGCTCACCCAGTACGTCGATACAGGCCTGGGTCATCAACCGCACCTTCTCGGTGTCGTCGACTCCGTCCGGCACCGGGACCCGGGGGCCGATGTGGGCGGTGATGCCCTGCATCGCGCGGCCGGGCAACGGTCGGTAGCGGATGGCGATGGTGTGCAGCGCGGCGCCGGTCTCCAGGGCGAGTCGGGCCGGTCCGGCGGCCACCTTGGCCCGATGCCCGCACAGCTGCACCTCGACCCCGTGCGAGGTCAGGTCACGATCAGCGAGCAACGGCACGAAGCCACCCTCGTTCAGCGCGTCGCGCATGGCAGCGTACGGCGCGCTGCCACCGGTGAGCGGGACGATCGTCATGCCCAGACTCTCCCGGAACTCCAGGAACTCCTCGAACAACTCCTCGGGCTTGAGCCGCTCGGCGATCGTCGTCACCTTCGCGAAGTGGTAGGTCGCCCACGCACCGGTCAGATCCCAGTTGCCCATGTGGCCGAGGAAGCCGACCAACGGTTTGCCGGCTCCCACCTGGGCCCGGATGTCGTCACCGTGATCCTCCAGTTCGACGATGCCGTCGAGGGATTCGCGGTTCTGCAACTGCAACCGGAACGCGTCGCAGAAGTACCGCAGATAGGAGCGCATCCCCTCCTTGACCAACGCCTCGAGCGCCGGCTCATCCAGTTCCGGACGGACCCGGGCGTAATTGGACCGCAGCCGTTGGACGCTCTTGCCGCCCCGCGCGTAGGCGCGGTCAGCGATCACCTGGAACGCGGCGTACGCCGATCGCTCGGGCAACCGCCGTACCAACCCCCACCCGGCGCGATAGCCCGCGACGGTCGCTGCCCCGGTCAGCTCGCTGCGGCGGCTCACGCCCCGGTCTCCGCCGCGAGCGCCTGCTGACGCACGGTGAGCATCCGTTGGATCACGGTGATCAGGCTGGCCACGGCCAACAGCGCGAGCACCACGCCGAGGACTGCGGTGGGCAGATGCAGGAACGGGATCCCGACCAGCCCGGTGGTCACCAGCACCGCGACGAGCCGGTCAGCGCGCTCGGCGATCCCGACGTTGGCGGTCATGCCCAGACCCTCGGCCCGGGCCTTGGCGTAGGACACGACGCTGCCCAGCACCAGGCAGGCCAGCGCGAGGGCGGTCATGACCATGTTGTCGCCCTTGCCGGCGTAGTACAGGATCAGGCCGCTGAAGATCGCGGCGTCACCGACCCGGTCCAGGGTGGAGTCCAGGTAGGCGCCCCACACGCTGGAGCGCCCGGACTGGCGGGCCATGTTGCCGTCGATCATGTCGGAGAACACGAAGCAGGTGATGAAGATCGTGCCCCAGAAGAACGAGCCGCGCGGGTAGAACGCGAGGGCGCCGACGCACACCCCGAGCGTCCCGACGATGGTGACGGCATCGGGACTGATGCCCAGCTTCAGAAGGAACCGGGCGATGGGGGCGAACAACGTCGTGAACAGGGCCCGGGCGAATCGGTTGAGCATGGTGCTGCTGAGCCTACGGGTTCAGGCCTGCGCTTCCGGCCAAGCGGCCATCAGGCGCTCGCGAGTGTCTTCCAACAGGACCGGCAACGCCTTGGTCTGGGCGACGATCGGCAGGAAGTTCGCGTCGCCGCCCCAGCGAGGGACGACGTGCTGATGCAGGTGCGCGGCGACCCCGGCCCCGGCGACGGCACCCTGGTTCATCCCCAGGTTGAACCCGTCGGGCGCCGAGGCTGTCGTGAGCGCTGCGATGGCGGCCTTGGTGAGGGCGGTGAACTCAGCCGTCTCCTCGTCGGTCAGGTCGACGTAGAGCGGAACGTGCCGGTAGGGGCAGATCAGCAGATGGCCGGGGTTGTACGGGAAAAGGTTGAGCACCACGAAGCACAGGTCGCCGCGGTGCACGATCAGCCCGTCGGCGTCACTGCGAGTCGGTGCGACACAGAACGGGCACGCGTCGGAGTCGTCGTTCTCCGGCTTCGGGGTGTCGATGTAGACCATCCGGTGCGGGGTCCACAGCCGCTCGAACCCATCGGGCACCCGGGCGAAGTCGTCGTCGCGCTCCATAGCTGGATCCTAGGCAGTGCGGGCCGGCGCGGAATGATCGCCGGGCGCACATGGTTGGCGGGAATATGACCTTCAAGAGTGCGTTGCCGGGCGAAATCGCCGAAGAGAAGACCGAGTGGGTCCGTGGCCAGCTGGAGACCATCGACAAGACCGGTACCACCGAGTCGGTCCAGGTGATGGACCGGCCGATCGTGGTCTACACCATCCGTGGGCGTAAATCCGGTCTGCTGCGCCGGGTGCCGCTGATGCGCGTAGAGCACGACGGCTCGTACGGCGTGGTGGCCTCCAAGGGCGGCGCGCCGGAGCACCCCGCGTGGTACCACAACCTGCAGGCTAACCCTGAGGTCGAGGTCCAGGACGGCACCACCCAACTGATCGGGATCGCCCGTGAGCTGTCCGGCCCGGAGCGCGAGCAGTGGTGGGATCGCGCCGTGGCTGCGTACCCGGAGTACGCGAACTACCAGACGAAGACCGACCGGCAGATCCCGGTGTTCGTGGTGGAGCCGGTCCGCACGGTCGGCTGATCCTGCAGCCCTCTCGGTTGAATCAGGGGCGCCACTCCATCAGCCGGTCCGCGGCCGGGGTGAAGCCGGCCCGCTCGTAGACGCTGCGGGCCTGCTGCCGGGCGTTGAGCTGGATGCGGTCGACCTGATGGCGACGAGCCCAGTCCTGCACGTCCGTCAGCATCCGCCCGGCGAGACCGTGCCCGCGGTGAGCGCGGACCACGAAGACCTGGCCAACGTGCAGCCAACTGACGACCGGCCTGCGCAACGACGGCAGCTTCGTGATGAGGGCCGCCTGCACCAGGCCGACCGCCTCACCCTCGGGACCGAAAGCCAGCCACGTCGGTCGGCGGGCGTAGTCGGCCAGCCAGGCATCGGCGTACTCGGTGATGAAACCGGGACGCGGCGTGGCGGCGTCGTCCTCCAGGTCCATCTGGAGGGCGAGCGCCGCCACGATCAGGCCCTCATCGCGAGTGGCGGGGATGATGCGGACGTCGCTCATGCCTCGCATCGAAGCACACCCGACCGGCGAACGGACCGCCTCAGACCTGGGCGCGGCGTTCGATCGCTGAGGTGATCTCGGCTACCGCGTCAGCCAGCGGTACGGCGTTCTTCTGCGAACCGTCGCGGTAGCGGAAGGACACAGCACCGGCCGATCGGTCCTCCTCCCCCGCGATCAGCACGAACGGCACCTTGGATTTGGATGCGTTGCGGATCTTCTTGGGGAACCGGTCGTCGGAGTCGTCGAGTTCGACCCGGACCCCTTGCGCTGCCAGCGTGTCCAGCACCCCGCCGAGGTAGTCGGCGAATTCCTCGGCGACCGGCACGCCGAGCACCTGCACCGGGGACAGCCACGGCGGGAAGGCGCCGGCGTAATGCTCGACGAGCACCCCGAAGAAGCGCTCCAGGGAGCCGAACTTGGCCGAGTGAATCATCACCGGCCGTTGCCGCGAACCGTCAGCCGCTTGGTACTCCAATTCGAAACCGCGCGGCTGGTTGAAGTCGTACTGGATCGTCGACATCTGCCACGAACGCCCGATCGCATCCCGTGCCTGTACCGAGATCTTCGGACCGTAGAACGCCGCGCCGCCCGGATCGGGCACCAGTTCCAGCCCGGACTCCTTCGCTACGTCCTCCAGGACCTTGGTCGCGATCTCCCACTCCTCATCGGAGCCGATGAACTTGTCCTTCTTGTCGCCCTCGGTGTCCCGCGTGGACAACTCGAGATAGAAGTCGTCCAAGCCGAAGTCACGCAGCACCGACAGCACGAAGTCCAGCAGATGCTTGACCTCGGCCGGCGCCTGTTCGGGGGTGCAGTAGGAGTGCGAATCGTCCTGCGTCAGACCCCGCACCCGCGTCAGACCGTGCACCACACCGGACTTTTCGTAGCGGTAGACCGAACCGAACTCGAAGTACCGGATCGGCAACTCGCGGTAGGACCGCCCGCGCGACCGATAGATCAGGTTGTGCATCGGGCAGTTCATGGCCTTGAGGTAGTACTTCGCGCCCTCGAGCTCCATCGGCGGGAACATCGTGTCGGCGTAGTACGGCAGGTGGCCGGAGGTGTGGAAGAGGCCCTCTTTGGTGATGTGCGGGCTGCCGACGTAGGAGAAGCCCTCCTCGATGTGCCGGCGCCGCACGAAGTCCTCCATCTCCCGCTTGATCACCCCACCCTTGGGATGGAAGACCGGCAGCCCGGAGCCCAGCTCGTCGGGGAAGGAGAACAGGTCCAACTCCGCGCCCAGCTTGCGGTGGTCGCGCTTCTCGGCCTCGGCGAGGCGGTCCAGGTAGGCCTTGAGTTCGTCCTTGCTGGGCCACGCCGTGCCGTAGACCCGCTGCAACTGCGGGTTCTTCTCGCTTCCGCGCCAGTACGCCGCGGCGGAGCGGGTCAGCTTGAACGCGTTGCCGATCAGCTTGGTCGAGGGCAGGTGCGGCCCGCGACACAGATCACCCCACGCCCGCGACCCGTCGCGACGCAGGTTGTCGTAGATCGTCAGCTCGCCTCCGCCGACCTCCGCGTCCGCCCCCTCGGCGGCCTCACCCGCGTTGCCCTTGAGCCCGATCAGCTCGAGCTTGTACGGCTCGTCGGCCAGTTCGGCGCGCGCTTCCTCATCGGAGACGACGCGCCGGGAGAACGTCTGCCCCTCGTTGATGATCTTCTGCATCGCCTTCTCGAGGGCCTTGAGGTCCTCAGGGACGAACGGCGTCGCGACATCGAAGTCGTAGTAGAAGCCGTCCGTGATCGGCGGTCCGATCCCCAGTTTGGCGTCCGGGTTGATCTGCTGCACGGCCTGGGCCAGCACGTGGGCGGCGGAGTGCCGCAGGATGTTCAGGCCGTCCGGCTCGTCGATGCGCACCGGCTCGACCTTCGCATCGGCGGGCAGCTCGCGGAAAAGGTCCTGCAACTGGCCGTTGACGCGCATCGCGACGATCGCTTTGTCGTCGCCGAAGAGCTCCGTGCCGGTAGTGCCCTGCAGCGCCGCTCGCTCGCTTCCGGCGATGGGGGCAGGGACCTGGGCAGACACGGGCGTTCTCCTCGCGTTCTCGGGTGACGCGCCACGGGCGCGGCGCTCGACCCAGGTTATCGGCCAACCGGCGCCAGGCTTGCATCGATTAATCCGCCACCGGCTGTTCACGCCGCGGCCACGGCGCCGACGTGTGCCCGTCACCGGCCGGCAGTTGCCTGACCTGCGGCGGCCCGGGTGATACGGGCCGCCACCACCATCTGGTTTCCCGTCACCCCCAAGGAGCGCGTACGCCGTGTCCCACCGTCGCCTGTTTGCCACCGCCACCGCTGCGCTCACCGCCTGCGCCTTTCTGACCAGTGTCCCCGCGCAAGCCCATCGGGCACCGTCGGCCAGAGACGCGGTCGAGGTCTACTCCCAGCACCTGCCCCCGTTGGCCACGATCGGCGGGGTGCGGATCGACGGCTCCGGCTGGGGGTCGTCGTGGGTTGCCAAGCCCGGCTCCGACGTCCTCTTCTACGGGCTGACCGACCGGGGACCGAACGTGGACGGACCGGACGGCAGCAAGATCGAGCCGTTGCCGAAGTTCACCCCGAGTATCGGTGAGTTCCTCCTGATCCACGGTCGGGCAATCCTGTTGCGCACCATCCCGTTACGAGCGGCGAACGGCACGCCGTACAACGGTCAGGTCAACTCGCAGGCCAGCACAGGAGAGACGATCACCGACCTCGACGGCAACGTCCTGCCCGCGAGTCCTTACGGCTACGACCCGGAGGGCCTGGTGGCGCTGCGGGACGGAACCTTCTGGGTCAGTGACGAATACGGCCCGTTCATCACTCATTTCGATCGGTGGGGTCGACAGATCGAGCGGCTCTCCCCCTACGACGGGACGCTGCCGGCGGAGTTGAAGAATCGTGAACCCAACCGCGGCATGGAGGGTCTGACCGTCACGCCCGACGGACGCACCCTGGTCGGCATCATGCAGTCCGGCCTGAACACCCCCGATGGCCCAAAAGCCAAGAAGGCCAGCGCTCTTCGGATCGTGACCGTAGATCTGCGCACCCGCGCAACCAAGGAGTTCGTCTACCTGCTGCACCACGGCAGTGAGGACGTCACGACCGCGGCCAGCGAGATCTCTGCGATCAGCAACACCCAGTTCCTGGTCGACGAGCGGGACGGCAACCTGGAGCCGGGCGCTAACAAGAAGCTGTTCAAGATCGACCTCACGGGCGCCACGGACGTGGGACCGAGCAGCAGGGTTGCCGGCTCGACGTACGTCGCAGGAGCTGGTGGCCTGCTCGTGAACGGTCAAACAGTGGAAGCGATCGCCGGCAAGAAGTCGACGGTCAACGCGTCAACTGCGTTGGAGCAGAACGGAATTACCCCGGTCACCAGTTCTCTGTTCCTCGACGTGGCCGGCCTGGTGACGGCCATCGACCCGACCGGCAAGTTCTACGGGCACGACAAAGTCGAGGGCGTGGCGGTGTTGCACGGCGGCCGCGAGGTCGTGATCGCCAACGACAGTGACTTCGGAATCGACGGCGTGACCAACGCTGCGGCGCCGTTCCAGCTGCACACCAAGACGCTGCCGGACGGGACCCAGGACACTTTGCAACTGCTCAAAGTCGACCTCGCCAAGGTGCCAGCGGCCTACCGCGGCTCGCCGCGATCGGCCTGGCGCTGATCTTGGGTATCGGCCTGCGGATCGCCGCAATTGCCAACGTCGCGCTGATGGCGATGATGTGGATGGCCGAATGGCCGCTGGACAAGGTCACCTCCACCGGTGACCCCAGCGGGTCGACCAACCCGATCGTCGACTACCACGTGGTCTACGCGTTGGCCGGGATCGTCTGTGCGGCATTCCTCGCTGGGCGAACCCTCGGGTTCGGATTGCTCTGGGAGAAAATCGTCGGCAAAGCCCGCTGGCTGGTCTGAGACCACCGATCGCGCCACGATGACCGCTCCTCGGGGGCGGTCATCGTGTTTCCAGAGCCGACCAGAAGGGTGAGGTGGCGGGTGGGTGCGACACACTGGGCTCGTCAATTCCGTTCCCCCACCTGGAGGTTGCCCGTGTCGCGTTCGCTCGGTTCGAAAGCCCGTATTGCCGGACAAGCAGCTCTCGGTGGCTTTCTCGCCTTCGCCGGGGTCGGCCACCTCACCTTCGCACGGCAGGAGTTCCAGGCGCAGGTGCCGGATTGGTTCCCCGCGAACACCGACTTCGTCGTACTGGCCTCCGGCGTCGTTGAGATCGCTTTGGGTACAGCGCTTCTGACCACCTGGAAGCAGCCAGCTCGAGCGTACGTGGGCGCCACCGCAGGCGCGTTCTTCGTGGCAGTGTTCCCCGGCAACATCGCCCAATTCACCGAGCACAAGGACGGATTCGGCCTCGACACTGACACCAAGCGGGCGATCCGGCTGGTCTTCCAACCGTTGCTGGTGGCTGGGGCGCTCGCCGCGACGGACGCCGTCCGGGTGCTGTGGAAGGATCGCTGAGCGGGTACTAGTGGCTCGCGTCCGGCGACCGCAACGCCAGATCGATCCACCACTGCAAGTCCACGTCCTCTTCGACCGCTGCGTCAGCGAGGAACACGTAGTTGCGCATGGTTCGGGCCTTCATGACGGCCGGTGAGGCTCCCTGCTTGGCCAACGCCGCGTCGTACTCGCTCGGGTCAACGCGGACCATCATCAGCCGATCGTCCTTCTGCCCCACCGCGAGCCGCAGCGTGCCGTTGACCATGAAGGCGATGCTGCCGAACATCCGCTTCTCCTGCACGTCACCGGCCGTCAGGAGACGCTCGCGGACTCGCGACAGCAGCTCGATCTGGTCCATACCTCGAGGCTGCCAGAAGTCGACGGCGACAAGGAAGGCCCAGGTGACCGGCCAATTTCGGATCTGGACGGTGGCTTAGTAGTCTTTCCCTTCGGCGCGGCTGGTTCCGCGACCGACCTGGACGTATAGCTCAGTTGGTTAGAGCGTTCGCTTCACACGCGAGAGGTCAGGGGTTCGAGTCCCTTTACGTCCACCATGTGATGAGTCGAGACACCGTTCATAGGTGAGTCGGGTCATCGTTCATAGTTTGGGCTTAGCGCTCGGCCATCGGCCGGGCGCTTTGTCGTTGTTGCGCCAGTAGGTGCGGGTGGGGTCGATGGTGTTGGTGGCTAGTTGTAGTGCCCCGCCAGGTTGGGTACGCGGTCTGCGGGTGAGCCACCTTTGAGCGCGGTGTGTGCGCGGTGGTGATTGTAGATGTGCAGGAAGTCCTCGTACGCGGCGGCGCGTTCGGTCTCGCTGGTGTAGGGGCGGGCGTAGGCCCACTCCTCGGTCAGGGTCCGGTTGAACCGCTCGACTTTCCCGTTGGTTTTCGGGGTGTAGGGGCGGGTGCGTTTATGGGTGATCCCATGGTCCTGCAGCATGTTCCGGAATAGGTGGGAGCGGTAACAGGACCCGTTGTCGGTCATCACCCGGTCCGTGGTGATCCCGACCTGCGCGAAGTGCGCCACCGCCCGTTGCATGAACGCGGTCGCGGTCTCCTTCTTCTCATCGGCCAGGATCTCTGAGTAGGCGTACCGGGAGTGGTCATCGACCGCGTGGTGCAGGTAGGCATACCCCCGCCCACTGCTGGAGGTAGCACGGGAGTTAGCTTTCCCCGCAGCGCGGCCATGGACCCGGTGTCCACCCCCATCGGGGATGCGGCCCAGCTTCTTGATGTCCACGTGGACCAAATCACCCGGGGCGTCGCGTTCGTAGCGCACCACCTTTCGACGACCGGCCCGTACCGGGGCACCAGTGGCCGGGTCCGTCCAGGACAACCGAAGACACCGGTACCGGGTCAGGATGCGGTGCACCGTGGCCGGATTCATCCCCAGGTGGTAGGCGATCCGGGCCGGCCCCCACCGCCGCGAAACCCGTAACCCCAGGACTCGCCGTTCCCGGCGCCTACTGGTGCGGTGCGGACATGACTGGGGCCGGCTGGGACGATCGCACATCCCCGCCGCACCATGCTGGCGGTACCGGGCCGCCCAGCGGTGCGCGGTGGTGACCGAGACCCCGAACCGGTCTGCGGCCCGCCGCAACGGCCACCCATCGTCCACCACGCACCGCGCCAGGCGCAGGCGACCAGTCGCAGAAAGCGGGGCATTAGCGTGGACCATGAGGACCTCCGGGTTTGGGGATGTGTTTGCTTCGTCGCTTCACACCTCACCCGGAGGTCTTCCTCAAGTCACGCCGACAGGCCGAGAACCGTTCCTAACGTCCCGGGGCAGTACAGCTAGTACGTGGCCGGTGCCTTGGTGGATGACGGTGACGGTGGTTTCGGTGACGATGATGACGACTGGTTTGCCGTGGTGTTCGGTGCCGATGCCGAGGTGGTGCATTTTGCCGGCGCGGCGTAGGGAGATTTTGCCGTTGGTGCCGACGTGGTGGTTGTGACAGGTTGGTTTGGCCCCACTGTGACGGTCTGATCTGGCCCCACTTGCGACTTGCCGGGGGCGGTTATGACGGTTTGATCTGGCCCCACCTGAGCCTTGGCTTCATCTACTGGTTCGACGGGATGGGGTTTGGGGATGGAGTCACGGGTGGAGTTGTTCGCGGCGATCCGCCGGGACGCACGGGTCGAGGAGCTCTCGATCCGGGAACTAGCGAAGCGGCATGGGGTGCATCGGCGCACGGTGCGGCAAGCGTTGGCGTCGGCGATGCCACCGGCACGGAAGACGCCGACGAGGTCCTCGCCAAGGTTGGACCCGTTCAAGGACGCGATCGACGACATGCTCCGTGCCGATCTGGATGCGCCCAGGAAGCAGCGGCATACCGCGACCAGGATCCTGGCCCGGTTGATCGACGAGCACGCCGCAACTGGCCTGTCGTACTCGACCGTGCGGGACTACGTGCGGGTCCGCCGGGCACAAATAGACCTCGAAGGCGGTCGCCGGGTCGAAGAGGCCGCCTTCGTCCCACAGATACACGAGCCGGGTGAGGAGGCGGAGGTCGATTTCGGCGAAGTCTGGGTCGTCATCAACGGCGTGAAGACCAAGTGCCAGATGTTCATCTACCGGCTCTCATACTCGGGGAAAGCAATCCACCGGGTGTACCCGACGTGCGCGCAGGAAGCGTTCCTGGAAGGCCACATCGACGCCTTCGAAACCCTCGGAGGCATCCCGACCCGGCATATCCGGTACGACAACCTGACCTCCGCAGTGCTGGCCGTGCTGCACGGCGGCGACCGCCGCCGGAAAGAGAACGACCGGTGGGTGCTGTTCAAATCGCATTACGGTTTCGACTCCTTCTACTGCCAGCCCGGCATCGCCGGCGCGCACGAAAAGGGCGGCGTCGAAGGTGAGGTCGGCTGGTTCCGCCGCAACCACCTGACCCCGATGCCCGAAGTCGAGTCGCTGGAGGAGCTGAACGAGAAGATCCGTGCCTGGGAGGCCGCCGACGACAGCCGGCGGATCACCGGGAAACTGAACACCATCGGCACCGACTACCAGGCGGAACAAAATATGTTGTCCCCGTTGCCGGTCGACAGGTTCGACCCCGGGCTGGTGCTGCACCCACGAGTGGACCGGTCAGCGATGATCACCGTGCGGATGATGAAGTACTCCGTCCCCGCGCACCTGATCGGCCGCACAGTCCGGGTCTCGTTGCGGGCCTCGCACCTGATCGTGTTCGAAGGCCACACCACCGTGGCCACCCACCCGCGGGTCGCCTCCCGCGGCGGCCACGTCGTCAACCTCGACCACTACCTCGAGGTGTTGAAACACAAGCCGGGCGCGCTACCCGGGTCGACCGCACTGGCAGCCGCCCGGGCCGCGGGAACGTTCACGGCGGCGCATGACGCGTTCTGGGCCGCCTCCCGGAAAGTCAACGGCGATGCCGAGGGCACCCGGGAACTCATCGACGTCCTGCTACTGCACCGGTCGTTGCCGGCCGAGGCGGTGGCCGCCGGGATCACCGCTGCACTTACGGTCGGCGCGGTCACCGCCGAGGTGGTCGCGGTCGAAGCACGCCGACACGCCGCAACCCTCGACTCCGCCGCTGCTGGCGAAGGTGGGGCCAGTTCTGACCGTCACCCCGCTGCTCAAGGTGACGTGGGTGAGCACCGTGTTGTCAGTCTCACCCAACGACGCCTGACCGACCCGGCCGCGGTCATCGCGGGCCTGCCGGCGGACACCCGGCCCTTGCCGTCCGTGGCCGCCTACGACGAACTCCTACCCCGCCGCGCCGCGGCAGCGACCTCGACAGCCGATCTGACGAAGGCGAGTACCAGCTGATGCCCAATGCACCCGCGAGCACGATCACCCCGACCCTGCGCCGACGGCGTGGTCTGACTGAGGAAGCAGCCCTGGCCGCGGTCGATCAGGCCTGCCGCCGGCTACGACTGCCGACGATCCGCGGCGTGCTCGATGAAGCGATCGGGGTGGCCAAGAAGGAGCAGCTGTCCTACCCGGGGTTCCTGGCCGAGCTGCTGCTGGCCGAAGTTGACGACCGCGACCGCCGCTCCTCAGTCCGCCGGGTCAAGGCCGCCCAGTTTCCACGGGCCAAATGGTTGGGCGACTTCGACTTCGAGGCCAACCCAGCGATCGAGGCCGCGACCATCCACCAGCTGTCCAAGGGCGACTGGATCCGCAAAGGCGAACCGCTGTGCCTGATCGGCGACTCCGGCACCGGCAAGAGCCACCTGCTCATCGGCCTCGGGACAGCGGCTGCCGAGCAAGGCTTCCGGGTCCGGTACACCCTGGCCACCCGGTTGGTGAACGAGCTGGTCGAAGCCGCCGACGACAAGCTCCTGGCCAAGACGATCGCCCGCTACGGCCGCGTCGACCTGCTCATCATTGATGAGCTGGGCTACATGGAACTAGACCGCCGCGGCGCGGAACTGCTCTTCCAGGTCCTCACCGAACGCGAAGAGAAGAACTCGATCGCGATCGCCAGCAACCAGAGCTTCTCCGGGTGGACCGACACCTTCACCGACCCTCGTCTGTGCGCCGCGATTGTGGACCGCCTCACTTACCACGGCACCATTATCGAAACCGGCACCACCAGCTACCGGCTCGCGCACGCGCGGCAATCGACCAGCTGAACGTCGACCGACAACCCCCACTCAACGTCCATACCCCCTAGGGGTATCATTCGGTGAATGATCACACCTTCGATCTCGAAACTGCCCCGACGAACCCTGCTCACTGTGGCCGCCAGCGCTACTGCTCTGGTGCTGGCCGCGTGCTCGGGTGGCTCCGGCAGCCAGGGCGCGACCACCGGTTCCAGTCAGGCCATGGACCACACGGCGATGAACTCGTCGATGAGTTCTTCGATGCCCTCCATGGCGTCATCGATGCCGATGCACCACGGCGACAGCGGTCCGGTACCGGCCGGGATGAAGCCGGCCGGCCATCCGAAGTACCCGGTCGGTAGCACGGTGATCTTGACCGCGAACCACATGCCCGGGATGGACGGTGCCCGGGCGACGGTCGTGGGCGCGTACTCGACCTTCACCTACGCAGTGAACTACACCCCGACCACCGGCGGGGCGATGGTCAAAGACCATAAGTGGGTCGTCCAACAGGAAATCAAGGATGCCGGCACCCGCCGGCTACCCGACGGCAAGAAGGTGACTCTGACCGCGGACCACATGCCCGGGATGAAGGGTGCGACCGCCACGATCACCAGTTCGACCGACCAAACCGTCTACGTCGTGGACTACACCGCCGGTGGCATGACCATGAAGAACCACAAGTGGGTCGTCCAGGACGAGATGAAGGCAGCCAAGTAGTAGCCGATCGCCCTAGCCGCTGCCCGTGCGTCACCTGACCCGCCCGGCGCGTACTGTCCGGCGCTGGAGGAGATGACCCGAAATGTTGAACTGGGTGCTCGATGCGTTACGGATGGCCGGGATGATGGCCTGGCAGATCTGCTGGTCGCTGATCCTGGGCTTCCTGCTCGCCTCCCTCGTGCAAGCGGTGGTGCGCCGCGAGCAGGTCTCCCGGCTGCTGGGTGACGACCGCCCGGCCACCCTGGCCAAGGCCACCGGGCTCGGCGTCGCCTCCTCGTCGTGCTCGTACGCCGCGGTCGCCTTGGCCCGGTCGCTGTTTCGCAAGGGTGCCAGCTTCACCGCGGCGATGGTCTTCGAGATCGCCTCCACCAACCTGGTCGTCGAGCTCGGCATCATCCTGGCGCTGCTGCTGGGCTGGCAGTTCACCCTGGCCGAGTTCGTCGGCGGCCCCATCATCATCATCCTGGTCGCCCTGGTGTTCCGGATCGTGCTGCGGGACAAACTGATCCGCGACGCCCGCACCCAAGCCGACAAAGGGATCGCCGGGTCCATGGAAGGCCACGCCGCGATGGACATGTCCATCACCGGCGAGGGTTCGCTCTGGTCCCGGCTCGCCTCTCCGCGCGGGATCACCGCCGTGAGTCACATTTTCGTGATGGAGTGGGCCGCAGTCATCCGCGACATCGTCATCGGGCTGCTGATCGCCGGCGCAGTCGCCGCCTGGGTACCGCAGAGCTTCTGGCAGCACCTGTTCCTGAACGGTCACCCGGTCTGGTCGGCGATCTGGGGGCCGATCATCGGCCCCGTCATCGCGATCGCCAGCTTCGTCTGCTCCATCGGCAACGTTCCGCTAGCGGCGGTCTTGTGGAACGGCGGCATCAGCTTCGGCGGCGTCGTGTCGTTCCTATTCGCCGACCTGCTGATCCTGCCCATCCTGGCCATCTACCGCAAGTACTACGGGTGGACCATGACCCTACGCATCACCGGCGTCTTCTACATCTGCATGGTGGCAGCCGGGTACGCCGTCGAGATCCTCTTCCAACTCGCCCACCTCGTCCCAGCCTCCGGGCACGCCTTCACCGGAGACGCCGGAATCAGCTGGAACTACACCGCCTGGCTCAACATCGCCTTCCTGACCCTCGCAGCCCTGCTGTGCGCGCGGTTCGTCCGCAGCGGCGGAACCAGCATGCTGCACACGATGGGCGGCGACCCCGACACACCCCCGCACCACTGAGGCCGCGCGGATCGCCACCATCGACGATCACGCGTCTCAACGCGCCCACAACTACCCGCCAAAAGCGGGGCCCAGTCAGGCCGTCATCCCGGGGCCAAATCCACTTGGGGACTATCGCAGTTTCGGTGTTTCTGGTCCGTGACACGCCCACGGCTGTGGGCGGGATCGGAGTAGGCACGCATGACACTGCAGGGCATGAATCAGGAGCAGATCGAGCCGGCCCGGGACGACACGGCTGGTCGCAAGCGGCCGCGGGATCGTCGACCGAAGCGCTCGGAGGCCGAACGGGCTGAGCAGGAGGCGATCGCTGCGTTGGTGCGTCAGGCCCGTGCCAACGGTGACCCGATCGCCGGGCCGCAAGGGTTGTTGAAGAAGCTGACCAAGATGGTGCTGGAGACCTCCCTGGAGGAGGAGATGACCGAGCACCTGGGTCATCCCAAGCACCACCCGTCGACCGATGAGGCGGGTGCGACCGTGCCGGTGGACCAGCAGCGCAATGTGCGCAATGGTTCGCGCACCAAGACGGTGATGACCGATTCGGCCGGCAAGGTCGAGATCACCGTCCCGCGGGATCGGGCGGGCACATTCGAGCCGGTGATCGTGCCCAAACATCACCGCAAGCTCGCCAGCCTGGACACCCTGGTGCTGTCGCTGACCGCCAAGGGGCTGACGACCGGGGAGATCAGTGCCCACTTGGAAGAGATCTACGGTGCGTCGGTGTCCAAGGACACCATCGCCCGGATCACCGAGCGGGTCAGCGAGGAGATGACCGAATGGTTAGCTCGCCCACTGGACGCGGTGTACGCGGCGATCTTCATCGACGCGATCGTGGTCAAGGTCCGCGACGGGCAAGTCGCCAACCGCCCGTTCTACGCGGCGATCGGGGTCAGCGTGGATGGGTGCAAGGACGTGCTGGGGTTGTGGGCCGGCACCCCCGGCGACGGCGAAGGCGCCAAGTACTGGCTGGCGGTGCTGACCGAGCTGAAGAACCGCGGCATCACTGACACGATGTTCGTGGTCTGTGACGGGCTCAAAGGGTTACCCGAGGTCGTGGAGTCCACCTGGCCCGACGCCATCGTGCAGACATGTGTCATCCATTTGCTGCGCAACAGCTTCCGGCTGACCTCGCGTAAGTACTGGGACCAGATCGCCCGGGAACTCAAACTGGTCTACACCGCCCCGACCGCGGCAGCGGCCCGGGACGAGTTCGAGAAGTTCGCCGCGGTATGGGGTGCGCGCTACCCCGGGCTGATCCGGTTGTGGGAGAACGCCTGGGAACAGTTCACCCCGTTCCTGGCGTATGAGGTCGAGATCCGCCGGATTCTGTTCAGCACCAACGCGATCGAGTCGCTGAACGCACGATACCGGCGGGCCGTGCGAGCCCGGGGACACTTCCCCAACGAGCACGCCGCACTGAAGTGCCTGTACCTGGTGACCCGGTCACTGGACCCCACCGGTAAGGGGCAGGCACGATGGACCATGCGATGGAAGCCAGCGCTGAACGTCTTCGCGACCGTCTTCGAAGGCCGCTGGCCCACCGCAGAGAAGTACTAACCATGAGGACCAGAAACACCGAATTTCGGATAGTCCCGGGTGCGGCCAACGGCTTCCCGCGGCGGCAACTTGCGGGGCGGGCGCTGCAGGATCCGGGCGGGTACGGCGACGAACGCGACGATCAACAGACCGAGCGTGCCCAGCAGCACCGCTTCGAAGACCCACCGCTTCCCGAACCGGGGCAGGACCAGCGCGGCGAAGGACAGCAGCACTCCACCCAGCAGACCGGCGATCAGGACCGGCCAGATCCGCCGCTGCGTGGCCTGGATGGCGGGTCGGATCGTGGGCGGGACGGCGTCGATCGCGAAGGCGAAGACCGTGTTGCACCAGAAGGAGGCCATCGTCGCGGCGATGATCAGCAGGCTTCCTGCGAGCAGCCAGCCTGGTGACAACGTGCGTAACTCGGCTCCGTGCAGCGCGTAGCGGCTCACCTCGTACATCCCCAGCCAGATGAGCATCGCCGGAACGAGCTGGATCAACGTCAAGCGCCAGTTGGTCAGGATCAGGGTGATCCCGCGCAGCATGAGGACCACGGATCCGGCCGCCCACGCCAGTGGGGCCAGGAAGAAGCGCCGTGAACCCATCTCGCGCATGATCCGGTCCACGGTGTCCGGATCCGTGTCAGCGACGGCAAGGACCAGCGCGCGGAATCGCTGGGCCCGCTCAGTGAAGGCCCGGGAGGCCACGAAGCCAATTCTCAATCGGGTCAGGCAAATACACCGGCACACCACTGATCGCGAACAGCGCGTAGAACAGCACAACGATCAGGATGAACAAACCCAGACCGAGCAGTGCGCGCACCCACAGCGACTGCTGCTTCTGCCACTCGTTCCACTTCTTGACCTGCTTGATCGCGTACGACCGCAGCTTGGCCGCCGGCTCGAACTCCGAGGCCAGCACGCCCAATCCCAGGAAGATCACCAGCCAACCCGGCCCGGGGAACGGCAACAGAATCACCCCGAGCACCACGATCGCCAGCCCGACGACGATCACGACGGTGCGGTAGATGATCAGCGTGGTCCAGTTGGACTTCAGCGCCCGTCGCCAGGCCCAGGGGTCCTCGTCAGCATCGACCCACCACTTGCTGTCCTTCGGTTTGCGCTGGCTCATACCGGCGCGAAGCGAGTGACGCCCATCTCGCGGGAGACCTCGGCGAAGGCCGCCTGCAGTTGCGTAGTGACCGGTCCGGGTGCTGCGATACGCCGCTCGCCCACCGCGTGCACCGGCTGGATGTCGCGGGTGGTGGAGGTGAGGAAGACCTCTTCACAGGTGTCGAGTACGTCGATCGGCAGGTCCCGCTCGGCGGTCGGGATCCCCGCGGCGGCCGCGGCCTCCAACGTCAGAGCCCGGGTGATCCCAGCCAGCGCCCCGGAGGTCAGCGGCGGGGTGACGGCGACCCCGTCGATGACCACGAAGATGTTGCTCCCGGTGCCTTCACACAGTTCGCCCCGGGTGTTGGCGAAGATCGCCTCGCTGCCGCCTTCGGCCTTGGCCCGGGCGAGCGCAAGCACGTTCTCGCCGTACGACGTGGACTTCACGCCCGCCAGAGCGCCCCGTTCGTTGCGGGTCCAGGGCACGACCACGACTTTGGCGGTCGGCGCGAACGGTTTTGCCTCGGCGGCGGCGACAACGTAGCTGAGTGGCGCGTCACCGCGATCCGAGCCCATCGGGCCGACGCCGGCAGTGACGGTGTAGCGCAACCGCCCGAACGTGATGGGCTCTTCCAGTACGGCGCCGATCGCCTCATCGAGAATCCCCCGGTCGGCGGCGGGCAGCCCCATCGCCGCCAACGAGCGGTCCAGCCGTTCGTGGTGGCGCTGCAACGCGAACACCCCCGAGTCGACGACCTTGCAGGTCTCGAACACCCCGTCGCCCACGGTGACCCCGTGGTCGAGCGCGTTCAAACTAGGTTCGTCGCCAACGATGCGCCCGTTGACCCACACCCGCATGCTCACTGTGTCTCCTCCTACGCCCGACTCGGGCTGTCTGCGATGACCGCGTCGGCCAGATCGACCAACCACCTGGCTTTCAGGTCAGTCTCCCACCACTCCCCCTGCGGGTCGGAGGCCCAGGTGATGCCGGCGCCGACCCCGAACCGCAGGGTGTGCCCTACCCGCCAGAACGTCCTGATCGCCACAGCGAGTTCCGCACAGGGCCGCAACGGATCTCGGTTGTCGACGTACCCCACTGCGCCGCAATAGATCTCGCGCTCCTGTGGCTCGATCGACGCGATCACCTGGAGAGCCGAATGCTTCGGCGCACCCGACACCGATCCCGGTGGGAAGGACGCGTGCAGGATCTGCTCCCATGGCGTGTCCGCCGCGAGTGTCCCGCCCACATGGGACACCAGGTGGACACTGCCGGGGTATTCCTCCGGTGTGCACAGCCCGTCGACGCGCACTGTCCCCGGGCGACACACCCGCTGCAGATCGTTGCGCACCAGATCCGTGATCATGACGTTCTCGGTGTAGTCCTTCTCCAGCATCGCCTCCAACGTGACCGCAGTCCCCTTGATCGGACCCGACGTCAGCTGCTCGCCGACCCGGCGCAGGTACAACTCCGGCGAGGCACACACGATGTCCAGGTCGGCGCCCGGCACGAAGACCCGCGTGCCGTACCGGCCCGAACTGCGCTGGCAGACAGCCGCATCCAGGGTGTCCAGGTCGAAAGCGACCGGCACCTCGCGCTCCAGGACCCGGCAGACGTTGACCTGGTAGACCGTCCCGTCGGCGATGGCGTCACGCACCGTCACCACCCCCTCGACGTACGCCGATCGGTCCAGCGAGGTGCGCCACGCACCAGGTCCGGGCCTGGCCAGCGGCGCGGTTGGTGCGGATACCTCGCGCGGTGTGGCCCGGCGTACGTCATCGAAGCGCACTGCGGTCAGGTGACCTTCGAAGCTGATGGCCACGACCCAGAAGCCCGGTTGGTCCAGCACGCGCGGATCGTGCTCGATGTGCACCGGCCCGTGGGCGGTCCACTCCCGGAATCGCGCGTGCGGTTCGACCTCCACCCCGGTCATTGTGCCGTCCCCGACGCGCCGACCCGGCAGACACCCAGGAACTGCAGCGGCCACCTCGTCCACGGTCGGTGATCCGCGACGGCAGGCGCATTTTGCATTGCTGACCAAATCTTTACGGAGTTTGCATCATCGCTGGTCAGGCCGTGGTTGGCTGCTGCCCGGACCCTACTGATCGGTAGCTTCAAGTTGAGAATGTGACGCCAGCCACCTAGCGTCGGACGACGTACCCATCAGCAGGCCCGGCGCCACCGCGCCGATCGCCCCGCCGCGAAGGAGTCGTCATGTTCCGCCCGATCCACCTGTCGTCAACCACTGCCCGTCGCAGCGCCCTGGTCGGTGCGGGCCTCACCGCCGTCGGCGTCGCCGCAGCGGTCGCGACGGCTCCCAGCGCGTCGGCCGCCGATCTTGCGCCGTGGGTGCTGCACCACAAGGGCACGATCACCACTCACCTGAAGACGCTGAACACCAATGTCACGTTTGCCGCCGCAGACACGACCACCGTGCCGTTGGGCAAGCTTCCGATTCCCGTGTCTTCTGCGATCACGACGCAGACCGGCCACGCGAGTCTGACCACCGGACCGAAGCTGGGCAATCTCAAGCTGGCGGCGTTCGAGGTTCGGATCCTTCCCCAGGGACCCGCGACGGGCACCTTCGACCCGACGAAGAACGATCTGGAGTTGACGCAGAACCTGCGTCTGCAGATCACCAAGGCCACCGCCCTCGGCCTGCCGATCAACCTGATCAGCGGCAGCTGCACGACGAGCACGACGACGCTGAAGCTGTCCGGAAACCTGTCGCGCCTGGACACCGGGCAGGTCAACCTGTTCGGCGCCATCAGCGCGAAGGGTCAGCTGACCATCCCCAAGTTCAGCAACTGCGGCATTCTCACCCCGCTGCTCAACACCATCGCGACCGGATCTGGCAACGCGGTCACCGTCGACCTGCAGCCGAACTGAGTCAGCGAGCTCATCGAAAGGCCGCGAGCACTGTTGCTCGCGGCCTTTCTCATGCGGCGGGGCGGCTGCCGCCCGGAGGTCACTGCGGTCTGGCAGCGGTCAAACCTTCTGAGGCAGTGAGCTTCTGGCCCGCCTCTTCGGTGGCCGATCGGCGTACGACGACCAACGCGAGCACCGCCAGCAGCCAGGCGATGGCCGGGGCCGGCCCCCACCAGCCGGCCCCCGAGGGGAACGGGTAGACGTTGCGGAACAAGGTGTAGGCCAGCACCAGGATGGCCAGGACCGGGATGACCAACTCCCAGCGGCGCACCTGCAGATCGCCGACACCCGGCCCCGATGTCGTGAAGCACAACTTGTAGGCGCCGACGGTCGCCAAGATGTACACGACGATCAGAATGAGCGTGCCGATCGTGCCGGAGTAGAGGAACACGTCAAATGACTGTGCTCGCAGGACAATCCAGGCCAGCAGCACGATCAGCGCGGCCGCACCGGCGACTACTCCCACGGCGCGGACAGGTACGCCGTGGCGCTCATCGACCGCACTGAGCGAGCGGATCCCGGCCCCGTCCCGGGACAACGCGAAAATCAGCCGCGACGCGCCGACCACGCACGCCAGAGCGCATCCGATGGCGCTGACTGTCGCACCGATCGTGATGACGTGACCGACCCAGCCCGCCAGGTAGTCCCCGGACAGGTCCGCGAGCAGCGACTCCGATGAAGTGAACGCAGCGACGCCCTTGTCGTCAGCACCGAAGCCCATCATCTCGATGGCCGTGATCACCACGAAGAACACGCCGCCGAAGATCGCGGTGCCCAGGATGGCGCGCGGAATGTCCTGGCGAGGGTTCTTGGCTTCCTCACCCAGCGTCGCCGAAGACTCGAACCCGGCGAACGAGAGCAGACCGAAGACGACACCGAGAAAGACGGTCGAGGCGCCCAGCCCCGGCGGTAGGGAGAAGACGGCCAGATCGAACTTCTGACCGCTCGGCCCGCCACCGCCGAGTAGTTTGCCCAGAACGACAACCGACACCAGGACGATGAGTGTCACCGTGACCGCCTCGATCGTCAGCAGGAGACGAGTGGAGTTGCGGGCTTCGCGGGTCGCGAGCAACACCACGATGGCCAACGCCAGGAGGGTGAAGATGAAGGAACTCCAGTCCGGGGCGTTCTTCCACACACCCCACGCGGACAGTTCCTCACTGATGAAACGTCCTGCGGCGGTTGACGTTACGACGGCGTAGAACAGGTAGGTCCCCACCAATGACCAGCCGGCGAAGATGCCAGCGCGAGGGCCGAGAGTCGCACCGACGAAGCCGTAGACCGAGCCGGCGTGGTGGAAGCGTTGGGTCAGACGCACGAACGTCCAGGAGATCAGCAGCACGCTGACCGTCGCCAGTGCGAACGCCAGCGGCACCGCGCGACCGACGCTACTGCTGATGCCCTGTGGGTTGATGTTGACGGCCATCGAGGGCGCCATGAGCGCGACGGAGACGCCGATCGCCTCCCACACCGACAGCGTGCGGCGCAGTCCGCGCGGGGTGGTTTCGTTGCTGGTCATACGGATTGCTCCTTGAGGCTCAGAGCTGGATAGGCCCGGCGAGCATTGCCGGAACCGATGAGGTGGGCGATGCGGACGGCGTCGTCCACGGACCATTCGTCGCTGGCGACGAATTGCGACAGTGCCTTGGTCAGGCCGCTGCGCCACAAACGGGCGCCGAGGTAATGCAACTCCGAAGGACCGTAGGCGTCGGAGGAGTAGAGGATCTTGCTGAACGGGGCCAGTTCCAGCGATCGGGCGATGACTGCCGCTGAGCGTGCCCCGAGATAGTTCACCGCCAGACCCACGTCGAGATAGACGTTGGAGAAGGCTTGGGCCAGATAGCCCGCTGCCCGCTCGTAGGGATAGCAGTGCAACAACAGCACGCTGGCCTGCTGCACCTGCGGATCCCGGAGGAAGTCGGTGAGAAGCAGCGGATCGGCGGCCCGCAGATCCAGATCGCGGTCGCCAAACCCCACGTGGATTTGCAGCGGCAATCCGGTGCGGGTGGCTTCGTGCATGCCGAAGGCGATGAGGAACGGGTCAGTCAGCCGTGAATCTCCTTGCTGCCACTGGCGATACGCGCTGGACACTGCCGCGTCGCTCGGTCGGCTCAAGTCGACGTCGAAGCCACATCGGTAGGCCAGGATCGTCTTGGTACCCACCGCGTCACGGGTGCGCGCGCTGAGTAGGTTCCGAAACGCGTCGGGGTAGTCGGCCGGCAGGGTTCCAGCGGCGTGCAATTCCTCGGCGAGGACTTCCAACCGGACGATCTCATCGGCGGGCTGGCCGGAGGCTTCGTGCATCTGCTCGGGGCTCAGAATCGTGTCGGTTGCGAATCCGGTGTCGACCACCCACCGTTGCACCCCGGCAGCGGCGAGGAACCGGCGGTTCACCTCCTGCTCGCCCAGCGTCGTACGCCGCTGCCAGTAGGTCTGCGGATCGACATGCCGAGGTAGCTCAAGGACAGGAGCACACCATGCGCGTACGGCGAACCCGAGTTGCGAGTCCAGCGGATCCAATTGCGGCGGGAAGGGTTGCGTATCGGCTTCGATGAAGCTGTTGGCCCACTCTTCGTGCGACGGCGTGTCGCGCAGCGCGCCGTGGACGTGGTGGTCGATCAGCGGCAACTGCTCGACGGTGTCTCGGAGGACCGCGTTGATACTCACACTGTCCACGCCAATCGCAGAGTCTCGCTGCGCGTGCTCGCCTCAACTTCGCCGTAGACGTCGTTCTCGTGTCGACGCACGGCCAGAAGGGCGGCGACGGATTGTGGTCCGAGGATTTCGCGCATCAGTTCCGATCCTTCGAAAGCGTCCAGAACCGTGCGGTGGTCGCTCGGCAACACCAGCAGGCCGGCAGCCGCGCGTTCTTCGTCGCTGAACCCACTGGGGTCCTCGGTGATCTCCGGCGGCAGCGTCGCACTGCTGGCAACGCCGCGGACCGCCAGGCCGAGGATGGCAGCGGATGCCAGGTAGGGGTTGGCCGACGGATCGATGATCTTGACTTCGACGTTCGCACCGTGCGGGTTGGCCGAACCCCCTTGCAGGAAACGGACACTCGCCTCCCTGTTCTCCGTACCCCAGCACGCCGTCGCGCCCGACCAGAAGCCTGGGGCCAACCGCGTTCCCGACAGCACCGACCCCGCGAAGACGGCTTGCGCTTCGGGCAACGCATGAAGAACCCCGGCGATCGCACTCTCCCCCTGCGGCGTCATCCCTCGCGCGCCGCTCCCGCCGGCGAAGATCGACTGATCCCCGCGAGAGAGCGAGAAGTGCTGATGGGCTCCGTTGCCGACGCCACCATCGATCGGCACGGGAGAGAAGCTGGGCAACATTCCGTGTTTGCGCGCCACCCGACCGATGACGGTCTTGGCCACCACGACGGTGTCCGCAGCAACGACCGGCTCCGCGGGCGGCAACGACACCTCGATCTGCATCGCGCCGTACTCGGCGTGAACCTGCTCGAAACTGACTCCGGCGACCGCGCCCTGGCTGATCAGGTCATCGACGAACCCCTGCAGTCCGATCACCGGACCGAGGCCGTACGGCGTCCACGACGGGACCTCGATCAGTGAGCCGTCCGGGTTGACCAGAGTGAACTCCAACTCATGCCCGATCAGTGGGGTGAACCCGGCGACGATCGCCTCGGCCACGACTCGTTCCAGGATGTTGCGCGGCGCGCACGGGTCGGCTGCGCCGTCCTGGTCCACTGCCCGCGTTGCCCCGATCGCGAGACCGTCCCCGAGAAGGCGCACCGTCTCGGGGACCAGACGCAACCGGAGGTCTCCGACCGCCCCGTAATAGGGAGTGAACTGAATACTCGCGTCCAGGCTGTACCCGTTGTAGACCGGGCTCATCCCGGCACCGGAGGTGACGAAGTCGGCAAAGCGCTCCAGCGGCATGGTCTTGGCGTGCACCAAGTTCGAGGCGTTGGTCGCCCAACCGGCAACGAATCGCACCCCGGCCGCGGCCAGTTCGGCTCGCTGGGCGGACAGAGCGCTTGAGTCACTCACCATGCGCTCATCCTGCCGCGAGAGAGTGTCACAATTCGTACAAACGCATGAATCAATTCCTGTGTGTAGTTTTTGTTACACCGCCTTAACAACCGGAGGCCCTGTGTGCCGACTCCTCGCCCACGCCACGCCGACCGCGCTCACGACCCGTCGGGTGCTCGGCGCACAGCTGGCCCGACGCTTCGAGCGGATGTCCCTGCTGCATGACGACGGGTGGGGATCTGCATGGGTCGACGCACCTGGCGGCTCGGTGCACCGGGTCCGGGATGCCTCTCCGGCGCACACGCAGGACCGATTGCGGCGTGTCCTGGAGTCCGATCCAGCGGCTGCGCGAATAGTCCACCTACGCCTGGCCACTGACTCGATGGCGGTCACTGCGATGAACGCCCACCCGTTCTCTGACGGGACTCTGGCGCTGGCCCACAACGGATCCATCGTGCCCACCGACTCGCTGCAACGACTACTGACCGATGACGAGCGTGCTGGCCTCACCGGTACGACGGACAGCGAGATGTACTTCACGTTGTTACGACGTCACCTGTCGGAGTCCGGCGACCTGAGGGACGCGGCGGCGCGGACCGTGCGAGCCCTTCGATCGGCGTACCCCGAAGCTAGTTTGAACGCCGTTGCCCTCACAGCAGATTCGCTGTGCGTCATCCACTCGAGCAGTCTGGCGCGGGTGCCGTGGGAGGACTTCATGGCAAGTGGCCTCAGCACCGAGGACATGCCGCTGGACCATTCCGAGGTGTACTTCCGGATGAGCTACCGAGCCGTCCCTGGCGGGGGCTGGGTATTCACCTCGACCGGGCTGGGCAGCGACTCCTGGACTGCCCTTCCGGAAGACTCCATCAGCACGGTGGACCTGGCCTCTCTGCAGTTGTCGATTGACTCCCAGGAGCTGGCTGCATGATCAACGACACGATCCGGGAGCACATGGGCGACCTGAGCCCCGCCGAACGCAAGGTCGGGCGGGCCCTGCTGTCCGATTACCCGCGCGCCGGCCTGGGGAGCACGGCGGCGTTGGCCAAGACGGCCGGGGTGAGCTCCCCCACCGTTGTCCGTTTCGCAACGTCCCTGGGCTACAACGGTTTCGCCGACCTTCAGTTGAGACTTCGCGACGAGATCGCCGCCGATGTCCTGGCCCGCACCCCCCGCGTGGAACGCAAGATCGACCGTGGCAACAGTCCGATCGCCGCAGCGGCCGAGGCACTCGCAGACTCGGTGATCGACACCGCGCGCGCCCAACACCCCTCGGAATGGGAGGCGGCGCTGACCGCGCTGTGCGATCTCAGCCGCGAAGTCCTCTGTGTCGGAGGCCGATTCACCGGGACGATTGCCGAACTCTTCGCTGCCGCGCTCAACACCGTCCGCCCGGGAGCGCACTTCCTTCGCGACCCGCTCGGTACTGACGCAAGCCTGCTGGTCGACCTCGACGCACGGTCAGTGCTGATGGCCTTCGACGTGGCGACCTACCAAACCTCGACCATCGACGTCGTGAGCTACGCGCGAACGCGCAAAGCGACCGTCATCCTGGTCACCGATCACAGCCTCTCCCCCGCGGCGACGGACGCCAGCGTCGTCCTCACGGTCCCTGATTGGTCGGCCTCCCCCTTTGGTGGGATCACCTCGACCGCGGTCATCGTGGAATTGCTCCTGCGAGACGCGGTGTCCCGCCTGGCGTACTCCGGCCGAGACCGGCTGCGACGGTTGGACCAACTGCGCGGCCAGGAAATGGTGACGCCCACGTCCTGACTGATGGCCGATGCCTTGGCAGGATGAGGGCGTGACGCCACTGCCACGCTCGGGTTGGGCCGACCAAGAAGCTGGCCGTTCGCGATCCCCTGCCCTGCCCCTCCTGCGGGACGTGGCCAGTGCGCTCTGGTCGGTGCTGGTGGCAGGTGTCGCCTTCAGCGCTGGGCTGGCGGTCGCCGGTATCGAGTCCGTGCGCAGCTTCCCGCTGCTCCTCCTGGCGCTGGCCGTGGGCTTCGCGCTGATGGAACTGGTCCTCAGCCCCATCCTGCGTCGCATCGCTGCGCGCGGCAGCGCCATCCTGGCCATGGTGCTCGGCCTGGGCGCGCAACTGGCTCTCTTCGGCGTCGTGGTGCTCGTCGCGGTCGGTGGCTCCGGGGTCGGCTGGTGGCAGGTGGGGCAGGCCCTGATCGTGGCGGCCGCGATTCTGGCGTTGGGCCGGTGGCTGGTGGGCTCGACCGACAGCGGCTACATCGTGGGGGCGGCGACCAGACGACGCACCACAGCGC
Source organism: Branchiibius hedensis (assembly GCF_900108585.1). Classification (NCBI taxonomy): domain Bacteria; kingdom Bacillati; phylum Actinomycetota; class Actinomycetes; order Micrococcales; family Dermacoccaceae; genus Branchiibius; species Branchiibius hedensis. The sequence continues at coordinate 1,053,738 of NZ_UESZ01000001.1, read as the reverse complement.
GTACCGGGGGACGTGGTCTGTTGGTCGTGCAACTCGACGGTGTCTCCCCGCAGGTCCTGGACCGCGCCATCGAGGCAGGCCAGGCACCGAATCTGGCTCGTTGGTTGGGCAGCACGCATCGGATGGACACCTGGTGGAAGACCATCCCGTCGACCACTCCGGCGACCATGGCCGGCGTCCTCCACGGCGACGATGCTCAGGTGCCTGCATTCCGTTGGTGGGACAGGGAATCGGGACGCCTCCTGGCCGTGAGCCGCCCGTCGGATGCCCGGCTGATCGAGAACCGGTTCGTACCCGGGCGGGGTCTGCTGCGCGACGGCGGCACGGCCATCAGTACGACGTTCGGCGGCGAAGCGTCCCAGGCCTATCTGACCATCAGCCACGCAACGGGTAGTCGCGGCTTGGGGTCGGGCGCGACGTACGTCAACTTCTTCTCCCGCCCGTTCCTGCTGCCGGGTGCGCTCGTGCTCACCGTCGGCGAGATGATCAAGGAGCTCTACCAGGCGCGCCGCCAGAAGGTCCGCGGCGTGGAACCTCGGATTTCCCGCTCGGGCAGCTACGTCGCGCTGCGCGGACTCACCAACGTGCTACTGCGCAAACTGAATCTGTCCCTGATCGCCCAGGAGATGGCAGCGGGGCGGCCGATCATCTTCGTCGACTTCGTGGACTACGACGAGATCGCCCACCATGCCGGTCCGGAACGGCCTGAGTCGATGCGTGCTCTCGAAGGACTCGACGGTGCGCTCGCGTTGTTGCAACAGGTGGCGCACTCCAGCAATCGCGAATACGAGTTGGTGGTGATTTCCGATCACGGGCAGAGCCTGGGCGACACGTTCGCGCAACTGACCGGGACCGCTCTACCCGACCACGTGGCGTCGTTGATGACCGCGCAGTCCGATCACGTTTCGGTGCTTGCCCACACTGCTGGTGAAGAGTGGGGGCCGATCAACGCGCTGATCAATTCCCTGGTGTCCAAGGGCGACCGGATGCCTGACGGCCCGGTTCTTGGTCCCGACCGGGACAAGGACGACGCGCCCTCGGAGCTGCCCGAGGTCGCGGTGACCGGCGGGGGCAACCTGGGGATGGTCTGGTTTCCCAGACTTCCCCACCGACCGACGCTGGGCGAGGTCACCCAGCACTGGCCCCGGCTGATCCCCGGTCTGGTCGCGACGCCCGGTGTCGGCCTGGTGATGGTGACCAACGAAGACCACGAGCCGATCGTCTTCGGCCCCACCGGTGCTCGAGCACTCGTGACCGGTGCGGTCGACGGTGACGACCCCTTGGTGGGTTATCCCTCGCGTACGGCGCCCGACCTGATCCGCTTGCACGGCGTGTCCCGCTCGGGTGACCTCGTCATCATTTCCACCGTGGATGAGCGCGGCCGGATCCACGCCTTCGAGAATCAGGTCGGCTCGCACGGCGGAATCGGTGGGCCGCAGAACCATGCTTTGTTGGTGCACCCGGCGGCCTGGCCGCTCCACGCTGACCTGCTCACCGAGGTCGACGGGGCAGCCATCGCCGTTGGACCGGTGGCGCTGCACCAACAGTTCGATCGCTGGCGCGCTGCGCTGAACGGCGATACATGATCCGCATCCGGTGGCTCGGACACTCGACGGTCGTCATCGACCTCGACGGGGCGCGGTTGCTCACCGATCCGTTACTGCGCAACCACGTCGGCCTGTTGCGACGAGTCACTCCCCCGCCAGGGCGGGCGGACTGGGCCGACACCGACGCAATCTTGCTGTCCCATCTGCACCTGGATCATGCCGACGTCGCCTCGTTGCGCCAGTTGCCAACCACGCCCATCTTCGCGTCGGCTGCTGTGGCGGGGTGGCTATCGGAGCGCGGCCTGCGCACAACCGCTACGTCTGCGCAGTGGCAGTCGGTGTCCGACTCAACCTCGGCGCAGATCCGACTGGTCCCGGCCGAGCATCACGCGCGACCATTGCCAGGGCGCCCCTGCGATGCGAATGGCTTCCTGCTGCGCGCCGCGTCGGGCAGGGTGTGGTTTGCCGGGGACACCGCGGCCTACCCGGAGATGGCGGACCTGCCGGACTGGGCCGGCGGCCGGATCGACGTCGCATTGCTCCCCATTCACGGCTGGGGGCCACGGCTGTCCGCGGGGCATCTCGACGCGGCTGGCGCGGCAGAGGTGTGCGCGGTGGTGCGGCCACGGTTCGTGGTGCCGATCCACTACGGCACCTTGCACCCGTTCGGGCTGAACCTTCGCCGACTGGACTGGATGCACTCTCCCGCAGAGACGTTCGCACAGACCCTGGCGATGATCGCCCCGGACACGACACTCATCGAACTGGCTGCGATGGGGCCGACATGGCAGATGCCGACGGCGTGAGGTCTGTGCGTGCTCGACGGCAGAAGGTACGTTCGGAGACACCGAGGTCAAAGGAGATACCGTGCCCGATCAGCAGACTCCCGAGATTGCCCTGGCCCGCAGGCACAGCCTGGGCGACTTGCCGCGTCGCAGCGCTCAACGATTCCCCGACAAGCCGGCGATCATCGACGGGGACACCACACTCACGTTCGCCCAGTTCGAGGCGACCGTGGATCGCACCGCCGCCGCGATCGTGGCCGCTGGATTGGCCAAGGGCGAACGATTAGCGCTGTTGTCGCACAACTGCTGGCAGTACGCCGTGCTGGACTTCGCGGCGGCCCGGGCTGGCGTTGTCCTCGTGCCGATCAACTTCATGCTCACGGCCAGCGAGATCGCCTTCATCCTGCAGCATTCCGGCGCAGCGGGATTCGTGGTTGAGGATGCGCTGGTCCCGACCGCTGAGAAAGCCATCGCAGAGGCCGGACCCGTGGGGGTGCGGATGGCTATCGGCACCGCGCCGGACGGGTGGTCGGCACTGAGCCAGTGGACGTCGCACGACGGGGTGTGCCCGCAGATCGAGGTGGCCGACGACGATCCGGTGCGCATGATGTTCACTTCGGGTACCGAATCACGGCCGAAAGGTGCTCTGCTGTCGAGCCGTTCACTGATGTGGCACTACGTGTCGTGCGTCGTCGGTGGCGAGATGAGCGCCGACGACATCGAGCTGCACACGCTGCCGCTGTATCACTGCGCCCAGTTGGATTGCTTCCTCGGCGTGGATGTGTACCTGGGTGCGACGTCGATCATCCTGCCGGCACCCGAGCCGGCCGCGGTGTTGGCGGCGATCGAGAAGTACGGGGTGACCAAGTACTTCGCTCCCCCAACCGTGTGGATCGGGCTGCTGCGGTCACCGGCGTTCAACTCCGCTGACCTGTCGACCCTGGCGAAGGGCTACTACGGCGCGTCCCCGATGCCCGTGGCCATCCTGCAGGAAATGCAAGAACGCTTGCCGACGACCCGACTGTGGAATTTCTACGGACAGACCGAAATCGCTCCGTTGGGAACGCTTCTCGGCCCAGAAGACCAGGTGTCTCGAGCCGGGTCCGCGGGTCGCCCCGCCTTGAACGTCGAGACCCGGATCCTGGACGACGACAACAACGAGGTCCCGTCAGGAGAGATCGGCGAGATCTGCCATCGCACACCGCACGCGACACTCGGTTACTACAACCAGCCTGAGAAGACAGCGGCTGCGTTCAGCGGCGGCTGGTTCCACTCCGGCGACCTGGGGTATGTGGACGCCGATGGTTATCTCTACGTCGTCGACCGCAAGAAGGACATGATCAAGACCGGCGGCGAGAACGTCGCCACCCGCGAGGTCGAGGAGGCCATCTACACCCACCCGGCGGTCGCCGAGGTCGCGGTGTTCGCCGTACCGCACCCGCGCTGGGTGGAGGCCGTGACGGCGGTCGTCGTGCTCAAGGACGGCCAGCAGGCCACGCAGGATGATCTGATCGCGCACGCCCGTGGCCTGTTGGCCGGTTACAAGACGCCGAAGTACGTGGTCATCACCGACGCATTACCCAAGAATCCGTCGGGGAAGATCCTCAAGCGGCAACTGCGCCAGGAGCTTTCCACGCTGGCCGACTCCTCTGCGTGACGGCTCAGTCGACAGGCTCCAAGTCGTCGGCGGTCCACCGCACGCCCAGCACCTCGGGCGCGCGGATGACATCGGCGATCGCGTGCTCGAGCTGTTTGTCGTCACGTTGCTGACTGATGACGACCGCGGTGATGACCACGAGGTCTTCGGGCAGGTCCGAGGCGCCGATCGATTGCACGGTGAATTCCGGCCGCTGCACCGCCTCGAAAACGACTGCGCGGATGGGGATCTCGTTCTCCTGGGCACAGCGAACCTCGAAGGTGTACTCGACCTCGCTGTTGTTCTCCCGACCCCGTGAGCCGACGCGATCATCCAGGGCTCGGCCCACGGGTCTCAACAGGACGTTGGCGGCGATCACGACCGCTGTTCCGACGACAGCGACCCAAACCAAGCCGCCGCCCGCCAGCGCACCGACGGCTGCAGAAGCCCACAGCGTTGCGGCGGTGTTCAGTCCGGAGATCGAGGCACCCTGCTTCATGATCACGCCCGCGCCGAGGAAGCCGATGCCGGAGACGATCTGCGCGGCAACCCGGGTCGGGTCGGCGTCCGGGCCGTGGAAGCTGTATGCGCCCATGATCACGAAGAGTGTTGCGCCGAGACTGACCAGTGCGTTGGTCCGCACCCCGGCAGTGCGAGCGCGCCACTGCCGCTCGAACCCGATCAGCGCGCCGCAGCCGACGCCGGCGAAGATCCGGGTCAGAATCTCTGCCCAGTCGAGCACCATGGCGCCTCCAAACGGTCAGGGGAACGGGAACATGCAACGCGACGTACGCCGAGTGTGGACCATGGAGGTGAGCGAGAGGTGCTCACCCCCATGGATTGGGGGTTTACACCCAGACTTCGTACCGACGGATGAAGACTTTCTTCACCAGTTGGGTCAGTCCGCAGTACGCGGCCAGGGTGAGGATCACGTCGGTCAGAAGCGAATTCCCCCCCCGCCCCAAGCTCCCCGCGGAACGGCCGCGGGGATAGCAACCGCTCGACGTCATCCGGCTAGCGCAATCAGACGTCGAGGTCGTCCGTCGTTCCGCTCGCTCTCAGGATCCGCAGCTGCTCGTCGCTCTGCGCGGCGATCCTCTTGCCATTGCGAAGGAGCCACGCGACCCCAGCAACCATGGCCAGGACCGCGATCAGGGCTGGGACAGCCAGCCACCATGGCCACGGCCCGCTGTGGTGAGGGAGTGGTAGTACTCAGCCAAGGTCGTCACCCGCCCCAGTATCCCGTCGCCTGATCAACGCCAGAAGCCGGCGTGCGGAACGGCCGCCACATCCTCCAGGAACGGGCCTTCGACAACTGTGTTTCGCTGTCCCGCAGCGAAAACCGTCCGGCTGGGCAACGCCAGGGTGGGATTCTCCGGGTGCGCGCCGGTGACCTCGTAGAGAGTGGTCTCTGCCATAGCGAACACGACACGCCCGATCCCGCCCCAGTAGGCCGCGGCCGAGCACATAGCGCACGGTTCGCAACTGGTGAAGAGCGTCAACCGGGCAGCGTCGTTGTCGAGCAGACCCGATCGCGACGCGGCCCGGACCAGGTTGGTCTCGGCGTGACCGGTAACGTCGCGATCGGTGTTGACCGTGTTCTCTGCGGTCAACAGCACGTTTCCGGCACTGTCAGCGAGCAGTGCGCCGAACGGGTGGTTGCCGTGCCGCACCGCTGATGCAGACAGTTCGATCGCTTGGCGGAGCAAGTTCTCATCGATGGCCGTCAACGCGCTCATGGGCACCATCATCCGCCTCGAGTGACGTCGCAGGTGTTCCGTGATTGCTCCCACTCGGCGCAACTGGCACGCGTTTGCGTGACTTCGCCGAAATCCCAGCGATCGCGTGCCACTCGTCGCGGCCAACGGCAATCGTGTGCCACGTATGGGGCACGGCGGGCAACGGAAAAGCCCCTGACCTTGCATCGCTGCTGGTCAGGGGCCTAGAGAAGTGGTGGGCGATACTGGGATCGAACCAGTGACCTCTTCCGTGTCAGGGAAGCGCGCTACCGCTGCGCCAATCGCCCAAAGACGGCCGAATCAACGACCATCAGAGCGGACAACCGGGCTCGAACCGGCGACCTCAACCTTGGCAAGGTTGCGCTCTACCAACTGAGCTATGTCCGCCTGCTGTCCGCACCGTTACCGGCTGGACAACGTCGTGAACTCTATCCGAGTGCACTCCCCCGCACCAAAACGGGGTCCGAGGTGGAGACGGGATTTGAACCCGTGTAGACGGCTTTGCAGGCCGTTGCCTCGCCTCTCGGCCACTCCACCAGGCGCGGCCGACAAGCGACCACTGGAGCGGACAACCGGGCTCGAACCGGCGACCTCAACCTTGGCAAGGTTGCGCTCTACCAACTGAGCTATGTCCGCACTGCAACCCGCGCCGTTTCAGCGCTTCGTGCCGCCTGAGACTAACCGATCGCCCGAGGCGAATCCAAACGCGACACGTCCCCGTCGTCGGCTTCCGGGGGCTCCTCGGCCCGTCCCCGCGAGCGTGGCAACCGGACGGCCGCTCGACGCAACAGCACCGGCTCCGTGGGAGCCGTCGGATCGGCGAGCGCCCGCCGGCGCGCCACGGAGGTTTCGATGCGCTGCTGGACCCAGATGTGCACCGGATCACGAGTGTCCACGGGCCACTTCTGCATGGTGGCCGCATTGAACGCGGCCCCGATGAGCACCGCGATCCCCAGGAAGTACAGCCAGATGAGCACAACGATCGATGCGGCGAGCGGCCCATAGATCGACGTACTGGCTCCGGCGACCGAGTTGGCCAGCGTGTAGCGCAAGGCGACCGACGCGAGCAGCCAGATGATCAGGGTGAGTACGGCGCCCGGCACGTCCCGCTTCCAGGGCGTCCGGTGCGGGGTCGAGAGGTAGAACAACGTCGCGAACCCGGCCACCGTCAACCCGGCCACCAGCGGCCAGTAGAAGACCATCAGCCAGCGCAGCTCCCCCGGCAGCCAGTCCGAGAGCAGACCGGGGCCGATCACGATCAGCGGCACCACGATGGCCCCGATCAGGATGGCCATGAAGTACAGCGACAGCGACAGGATCCGGGTCCGGACGATCCCACGGCGCCCGCCCTGCCCGTACATGATCGACACGGTGTCCAGCAGGACGTTGAGGGCACGAGACCCGGACCACAGGGACACCAGGAAACCGACAGAAATGATGTCCGGTCTCGGCGTGTCGAGAGCCTTGGTCAGTGTGGGCATCAGCACATCACGCAGGCTCTGCTCGGTCAGGAAGCGTTCGGCGTACTCCCGGATGCTCTCCAGCACCAGGTTCATGGTGTTGTCACCCAGCCAGCCGCTCAGGTAACCGACTCCACCGAGCAGTCCGAACAGCAGCGGCGGCAGCGACAAGAGCGCGAAAAACCCTGCTTCTGCGGCCAATCCGGTGACCCGGTTGTCCATGCAGACTTTGATCGTCCGCAGCACGAGCTCCAGAACGGTCCGGCCGCCAGGGATGCGCCCGACCACTGCGAGCACACCCGCCCGCAGCCGCGTCGTCACCGACACCCGATCTCCTGTCCTCTTGTACCCGGCACCCCTTCCTACGGTAGCCGTGCGAGGCATCGATTCCCGTGCACCACAATGGGGCCATGCAGATTTGGCCAGGGCACCCCTATCCGCTCGGTGCTACCTACGACGGCAGTGGCGTCAACTTCGCGCTGTTCTCCGAAGTAGCCGAGCGCGTCGAGTTGTGCCTTATCGACGACCAAGGCGCCGAAGAGCGCCTTGACCTCACCGAGGTCGACGCGCACGTCTGGCACGGCTACATGTTGGGGCTGCAGCCGGGTCAGCGTTACGGCTTCCGGGTCCACGGACCCTACGACCCGGCCCAAGGGCTGCGCTGCAACCCCAGCAAGTTGCTGCTGGACCCCTACGCCAAGGCGATCGAGGGGCAGATCGACGGCGACGAGTCGCTCTTCAGCTACAAGTTCGATGACCCCGAGGCGTTCAACGACGCCGATTCGCTGGGCCACACGATGCTGTCGGTCGTGGTCAACCCGTTCTTCGACTGGGGTCACGACCGCCCGCCGAAGCACGAGTACCACGAGAGCGTGCTCTACGAAGCCCACGTCAAGGGGCTGAGCATGACCCACCCGGACGTGCCGGAGGAGATCCGTGGCACCTACGCGGGGATCGCGCACCCGGCGATCATCGAGCACCTCACCTCGCTCGGGGTCACCGCGATCGAGTTGCTGCCCGTGCACCAGTTCGTCCAGGACACGACCCTGATCGACAAGGGCCTGAGCAACTACTGGGGCTACAACACCATCGGTTTCCTCGCGCCGCACAACGCCTATTCGGCCGCCGGCCAGGACGGTCAGCAGGTCGCCGAGTTCAAGACCATGGTCAAGGCGCTGCACGAGGCGAACATCGAGGTCATCCTCGACGTGGTCTACAACCACACCGCAGAAGGCAACGAACTGGGCCCGACCATCGCCTTCCGCGGTATCGACAACCAGGCTTATTACCGGCTCGTTGACGGCGACCAGGGCCACTACTACGACACCACCGGCACGGGCAACAGCCTGCTGATGCGACACCCGCACGTCCTGCAACTGATCATGGACTCGTTGCGGTACTGGGTGACCGATATGCACGTGGACGGCTTCCGCTTCGACCTGGCCGCCACGTTGGCCCGCCAGTTCCACGAGGTCGACCGGCTGTCGGCGTTCTTCGACATCATCCAGCAGGACCCGGTGATCTCCCAGGTCAAGCTGATTGCCGAGCCGTGGGACCTCGGTGACGGCGGCTACCAGGTCGGCAACTTCCCGCCGTTGTGGTCGGAGTGGAACGGCCGCTACCGGGACACCGTGCGCAACTTCTGGCGGGGCGAACCCTCCACTCTGGGTGAATTCGCCTCTCGCATCACCGGATCCAGCGATCTGTATGCACACTCAGGCAGGCGGCCGATCGCGTCGGTCAACTTTGTCGTCGCCCACGACGGCTTCACGTTGCGTGACTTGGTCTCCTACAACGAGAAGCACAACGAAGCCAACGGTGAGGACAACAAGGACGGCTCAGATGACAACGAGTCGTGGAACTGTGGTGTCGAGGGACCGAGCGACGATCAGGAGATCAACGCGCTGCGCAACCGTCAGCAACGCAACTTCCTGGCCACGTTGATGCTGAGTCAGGGTGTGCCGATGCTGGCGCACGGTGACGAACTCGGCCGCACCCAGAACGGCAACAACAACGGGTATTGCCAAGACAACGACATCACCTGGATCGACTGGGACCTGACCGAGGAGAACGAGGATCTCCTGGACTTCACCAGCGCCCTTATTGCGCTGCGCCGCACCCACCCGACGTTCCACCGGCGCCGGTTCTTCCGCGGCGACGCACACGGTGGCGACACGGGCGACATCGCGTGGCTGAACCCAGCCGGCAACGTCATGACCGACGACGACTGGAACACCGGATTCGCCCGCAGCCTAGGGGTCTTCCTGAATGGTGACGCCATCGACGGCCCCGACCCGCGAGGACGTCGCGTCGTCGATGACAACTTCCTGCTGCTGTTCAACGCAGCGGACGAGGACGTCGAATTCATCCTGCCCAAGGGGGTCACCGAGGAGACGTGGAGCATCGCGCTGCACACCCACGACGACAACCCCACCGACGTGGCCGAAGACCTACCGGAGGGTTCGCGGCTCACGCTGCAGGCTCGCTCGATCGTGGTCCTGCAGTCACCGGTGCCGCAGGACCGTGAGCGCCTACCCGCCAATCCCGAGAAGGCCAAGGAGCGCCCTGCTACGGCTGCGGTCACACCGCCGAAGAACTAACCCTCCGCGAGACTGGCCGCGATCCGCTTCTTTTCGACCTTGGGGTCGAAATCGGCTGGCGGCCAGTCCAATTGGAGGGTGCGCAACTCCCGCAACAAGAGGTGATGTACGGCGAACCGGGCGTACCACTTGTTGTCCGCCGGCACGACGTACCAGGGTGCGACGTCGGTCGAGCATTTGGTCAGTGCCACCTGATACGCCTCTTGGTACGCCGGCCACAGGGCCCGTTCGTCGACGTCGCCGGGGTTGTACTTCCAGTACTTGTCGGGTCGGCTCACCCGCTCGGTCAGGCGCCTGGCCTGCTCGTCCGGGGAGATGTGCAGCATGACCTTGATGATGTGGATGCCGCGATCGGTGGTGGCCTGTTCGAAGGCGTTGATCTGGCTGTACCGACGTTTCCAGGTCGTCGGCGGGACCAGGTTGCGGACCCGTGCGATGAGGACGTCCTCATAGTGCGAGCGATCGAAAACGCCGATCATCCCGGACGCCGGCAGCGCGTTGCGGATCCGCCACAGGAACGGGTGCGACAGCTCCTCCTTCGTCGGCGCCTTGAAGGACGTCAGATGGATGCCCTGGGGATCGACCTGGCCCACAACATGGCGCATGATGCCACCCTTGCCGGAGGTGTCCATCCCCTGCACCACCAGCAGGATCGCCGGGCCAGTCCCCTTGTTGGCGTACATCCGTTCCTGCAGATCGGCTACCTCGTCGGAGGACTTCTCCTGCAGCTTGACGGCGTCCTTCTCCTTGCCGTCCAGTTGCGGGGTCGATGCCGGATCGACCTGACTCAGATCAAAACCTTCTGCCACGACCAGCGCCTCGGCGATCCGGTCGCACAACTCCCCTGGCTGCTTCTTCTTCTTGGACTTCTTCGATTTCCCTTTGGCCATGACCCATCGTGGCACGGTTCAATCGGAATGTGCGTGATCTTCTGAACGGGACCCCGGCCAGTGACCTATCCGATGAGGACTTGATCAGCCGATACGCCGATCTGCCAGCTGACCGCCCCTGGTTGCGTCTGAACATGGTTGCCACCGTGGATGGTTCGGCTGTTGGCGCCGATGGCTTGTCGGGGTCCATCAACACCGGTGCCGACCACCGGGTGTTCGCGCTGCTGCGCGCCTGGGCCGATGTGATCCTGGTCGGGGCGGGCACGGTCGCTGCCGAGGGCTACGGTGCTGCGCAGACCGAACCCCGGTGGTCGCGCCTGCGCACCGGCAGGCCCGCGCATCCCGCGATGGCCGTTGTCACCAGTCGTGGACTACCCGAGGGGTTAGCAACCAGCGACGGCGGCGAGGTGTTCGCCACGCCGGTTGGTGAAGATGGACTGCCTGACGTGATCGCGGGTCTGCACCGACGTGGCTATCGGCACATCCTGGCCGAAGGTGGCCCCACCCTGGCCGGCGAACTGCTCAGCCAGCGCCTGATCGACGAATTGTGCCTGACCACAAGCCCATTGGCGGTTGCCGGTGACGGCGGGCGGGTTCTTCATGGCGATGCGACAACGGTCCCGTTGCATCTCGCGGGACTGCTCGAGGAGGACGGCACACTCCTCGCGCGGTGGCGCCGCGAAAGCTGAGTCAGCTCGCGAACTCGCGCACGACGCTCTCCCACCGATCCGGCTCGGTGTTCCATTCCCGGCAGTGCAGCGCCACCCGCCAAGGCTCCAACCGCACCAGATCGGGGCGCGCCGTGGCCAACGCCGCCGACGGACCGTAGGGCACGAAGTCGTCGTCTTCCGAGTGGATGATCAGGGTTGGCGTGCGCAGCTCAGCGGCGCGACGGACCCAGTTGGTCGCCGGAAGGTCCAGCGGCTCAGACAATCCCGCGAAATGACCGTGCACGGCGGGACTGGCGACGGCCCGTTGGGCGAGGCGGTTCAGCGGCATCGGCACCCGGTTGAGGCGCGCGTGGAAATCGATCGTCTCCAGCCAATCCACCACGGGCGCGTCGAGCACCACCCGACTTATCCCCTCGGCGTACGTCGACAGGTCCAGCAGTTGCAGGCACACCGCCCCACCCATGGACCAGCCGGTCAGCATGACCTCGCTGGCGCCCTGCGCGTACGCGTAGGCGACCGCAGCTTCGACATCGCGCCACTCGGTCAGCCCCAACCCGTATCGTCCAGCCGGGTCGGCCGGTGCGTCCTGGTCGTTGCGGTAGCTGGGGCACAGACAGGTCCAGCCGACGTCGGTCAGCGGCCGCACCGCGCGCAGCGTCTCGGCGCGCGCAGCTGCCCGGCCGTGCACAAGCACCGCCCATCGGTTGGCGCCGCTCTGCGGCGCCCGCACGATCCACGCCGGGTACTCCCCCAGCGGGCCGTCGATCGACACGTCCTCGATCGGCAGCGGTAGCGTCGTGGCCGGCGGCCCTGCGTAGAAATAGCCGGTGAACCTGCCTGGGCCTTCGTGTAACTCACCGAAATCGACGCCGAGCAGTTCCCGTACGACGTGTCCACCCGCCCGCTCGAGAACCTCACCGAGCCGAGCGTGCGAGTCCCGCCCGTCCCAATACAGGCTGTACCGGCCCGGAGCCTCACTGGCCATCGTCCGGGTCAACGTCACGGTGCGATCGTCGTACCCCACGATCTCCACATCCGGCAACGGCGGCTTCGGTGAGAGCACCTGCCGGGCGAAATACGAGGCGATGCTGAGCCCGGCGGCCGTGCCCAGCACCCCGGTGCCCGCGACACTGGCGGCAACCGATCCGGCGATGACGCGGCGACGACTCATACTGCTATTGTCCCCGACCGTCCTGCAGGATGTCGGCCAGGCTGAAATCGACCGGCTGCTCGAGCTGTTCGTAGGTGCACGAGCGCGGATCACGGTCCGGACGCCACCGGCGGAACCGGGCCGTGTGCCGGAACCGGCTGCCCTGCATGTGCTCGTAGGCGACTTCGACGACCAGTTCTGGCCGTACCGGCACGAACGACAGGTCCTTGCCCTGGCTCCACCGGCTCTGGGTGCCCGGCACCCGGTCGGGGTTGGCGATCACCCACTCCTTCCACTCCAGCCACGGGTGGTCCTCGACGTCATGCGTTAGCGGCTCGAGCTCGTCGATGAGTTCGGCGCGCCGAGCGGCGGTGAAAGAGGCGGCAACCCCCACGTGCTGCAACCGGTCGCCGTCATAGAGCCCGAGCAGGAGCGAGCCGAGCAGTGGCTTGTCAGGGGTCGACGTCTTGTGCAGCCGGTAGCCCGCCACGACGCAGTCTGCGGTGCGTTCGTGCTTGATCTTGAACATCGTGCGTTTGTCGGGTTGATAGGTGCCGTCCAGGGGCTTTGCCACGACGCCGTCCAGGCCCGCGCCCTCGAACCGGGTGAACCAATTTTGCGCAACCGCAAGGTCGTTGGTCCTCGGTGTGAGGAAGATTGGGTCCGTAGCATCGGCTAGGGCCGTCTCCAGCAGGGCGCGACGCCGTTCGAACGCAGCCTCCATCAGGTCGTCGTCCCCCAGGGCGAGAAGGTCGAACGCGATGAATGACGCCGGCGTCTCCTGGGCGAGTTTGGCGATCCGGCTGGCCGCCGGATGGATCCGCTGCTGCAGCACCTCGAACTCGAGGCGGTCGCCGGCGATGACGACGATCTCGCCGTCGACGACACACCGCGGGGGCAGATTCGCCTTGAGCGCCTCGACCAACTCGGGGAAGTAGCGCGTCATCGGCTTCTCGTTACGACTGCCCAGTTCCACCTCGTCGCCGTCGCGGAAGACGATCGTACGGAAGCCGTCCCACTTCGGCTCGACGTGCCCGACGTCCGGGATCTCCTTGACCGACTTGGCCAGCATCGGCGAAACCGGCGGCATGACAGGCAGATCCATCGCCTCAGTCCTCGATCCGGTTGCCGTCGGCATCCCAGTGGTCCGCGCGTTTCTTCGACGGCTGCACTCGCGGTGGCTCGCCCGGCATCTTGGGATAGTCCGGCGGGAAGTTCAGCTCGCCACCGGGCAGCGTCTCCCACAACTCCAGCAACGGCTCCAGGGAGAAGGCTTCGTCGTCCATGGCTGACCACGCATCGCCGTGCTCGGCCACGAACGCCGGCACCGTGGTCAGATTGAAGTCCCGCGGATCCGTGACCGCCGCCAACTGCTCCCAGGTCATCGGCGTCGAGACGGGCGCACCGGGCCGGGCCCGCAGCGACCAAGCCGAGGCGATCGTGCGGTCCCGGTTGTTCTGGTTGAAGTCGATGAAGATCCGCTCGCCGCGCTCCTCCTTCCACCACGCCGTGGTCACGCCGTCGTCGCGCTGCGACAACAACCGGCCGAAACCGATCGCGGCATGACGCAGATCCTCGAAACTCCACCGCGGCTGGATCCGCACGTAGATGTGGATCCCGCGGTTCCCGCTGGTCTTACAAAAACCGCGAATACCCAGTTCCTCGAGGACCTTTCGCGCGAGGTCAGCGACCCGCTGCGCGTCTGCGAAGTCGGTGCCCGGTTGCGGATCCAGATCGAGGCGCAACTCGTCGGGGTGATCGACGTCGGGTCGTCGTACGGGCCAGGGGTGGAAGGTCAGCGCGCCCATCTGCGCGGCCCACACCAGCGCCGCGGGTTCGGTCGGACACAACTCATCGGCGGTGCGGCCGCTGGGGAAGCGGACCTGGACCGTCTCGACGTACGCCGGCGCCCCCTTGGGCAGCCGCTTCTGATAGAACCCGTCACCCTCACGATCCTGCGGGCCGGTTGCTAGTCGCATCCCCTCGCGCCACCCGTCCGGCCAACGCTCCATCGCGGTCGGACGCTGACCCAGCGCGGTCATCAGCTCGGCACCCACCGACGAGAAGTACTCACACACTTGGAGTTTCGTGATCGCAGGGGTGCGTGACGTGGCCTCGTAGACGACCCGGTCAGGTGAGGTGACCCGCACCTCGCGGTCGTCGACGGTGACGGTGGCGGCCGGTTTCGAAGCCATGCCCAGCAGCCTAATGCGGTGCATCAGAAATCGATCGGTGCGAGAGCCAGCCACCAACTGTTTACCGAACGCTCACCGACGCAAGACCCGATCGGGCGGTTCGACTACCTAGCGTTGCCGAGGGCCGGTCGAACGACTGCCCATCAGCACCTATTCCCACACCCCTGGAAGGTCCGCCCATGCCGCGCCGTCGCGCTCTCGCTCTGCTGTGCTCCATACCGATCGCCGGCCTGCCGGCGCTGGCTCTCGCCCCACACGCCCAAGCCGCCTCCTCCAGTGTCGTCATCGCGCAGGCGTTCGGCGGCGGCGGTAACTCCGGAGCGCCGTACGCCGCTGACTTCGTCGAGCTCTACAACCGCTCCGGTGCGACCGTTGACCTCACCGGCTGGAAGTTGCAGTACTGGTCGGCCACCGGCACGAGCGCCACGAGCACGGCGCTGTCCGGAAGCATCGACGCCGGACACCACTTCCTGATCAAGGAGGCCGACGGCTCCAACACCGCGGCCGCCGCGTTGCCGACCCCGGATGCGACCGGCGCCATCGCCATGTCGGCGACCGCCGGACGGGTCGCGATCGTCGACGCCAGCGGGACGACGGTCGACCTGCTGGGGTACGGCAGCACCGCGTCCGTCTCGGAGACCTCACCGGCGCCCGCACCGAGCAACACCCTCGCCGACATCCGCACCAGCGGCTGCGCCGACACCGACAACAACGCGACCGATTTCGTCACCGCCGCACCAGCCCCGAACAACTCGACCAGCGCCATCGGCCAGTGCGGCACGACCGGTGGTGGCGGCGGGACGACACCGCCACCGCCGCCCACCGGTCAGGACGCGACCATCGAGCAAGTCCAGGGTGCCGCCCACCGCTCTCCGTTGGAGGGCAAGGCGGTCAAGAACGTCGCCGGTGTGGTCACTGCCACCAGCACGACCGGCTACTGGATCCAGTCAACGACCCCGGACGATGATCCCGCGACCAGTGAGGGCTTGTTCGTCTTCACCAAGAGCGCCCCGAGCGCCAAGGTCGGCGACGCGGTGACCGCGGCCGGCACGGTCAGCGAATACCGCCCCGGCGGCAGCAGCGGCACCGCCAACCTGACGACCACTGAACTGACCAACCCGACCACGGCCATCGTCAGCAGTGGCGACCCGCTTCCGGCGCCGGTCGTGATCGGCAAGGACCGGATCGCGCCGCAGCAGACCGTGAAGGACGGCGACCCGGGTGACGTCGAGACCGCGGGCACGTTCGACCCCACCAAGAGCGCGATCGACTTCGATGAGTCCCTCGAGGGAATGCGGGTCGAACTGGACGACGCCGTCGCGGTGGGACCGACCAATCCCTCCTACGGCGAGACACCCGTCGTCCCCGGTCAGAACGTGACCGCCACCCGGTCCGCCCGTCGCGCGGTCGTGTACGGCGGGTACGACCAGCCGAACGCGATGCGGCTGATCCTGGACGACAGTCTGCTGCCAGCCGGGTCGGTGCCGACCGCCAACGTCGGTGACGTCTACGAGGGGTCGACGATCGGCGTACTCGACTACAGCTTCGGCAACTTCCACCTGCTGGCCACCAGCGCGGGAACTCTGAAATCCGCAGGGCTGCAACGGGAGACGACCGCTGCGGCCAGCAAGGGTCAGGTCGCTGTGGCGACCTTCAACGTCGAGAATCTCGCCCCGAGCGACCCGCAGACCAAGTTCGACCGGCTCGCGGGACAGATCGTCGGCAACCTCAAGGCTCCCGACATCGTCGCGCTGGAGGAGATCCAGGACAACAGCGGCGCCAAGGATGACGGCACGGTCGACTCGACCGACACCATCACCAAGCTGATCGCCGCGATCAAGGCGGCCGGTGGCCCGTCGTACCAGGCCCGGTGGATCAACCCGACCAACGACACCGACGGCGGTCAGCCGGGTGGCAACATCCGGCAGGTGTTCATCTTCCGCACCGATCGCGGTGTCAGCTTCACCGACATTCCTGGCGGGGACGCAACGACGTCGACCAGTGTCGTCGGTTCGTGGCTGGGCACGAGACTGTCCGCCTCGCCCGGTCGCATAGACCCGACCAACGGGGCGTGGACCGCATCACGCAAGCCGCTGGTCGGACAGTTCAGCTACAAGGGCCAGAAGCTGTTCGTCATCGCCAACCACTTCAACTCCAAGGGCGGCGACGACCCGTTGTTCGGCCGGTTCCAGCAGCCGCTGCGGTCCTCCGAGACCCAGCGCCACAACCAGGCGACGGCGGTGCGTGGTTTCGTCGACTCGTTGCTGAAGGCTGACCCGCTGGCCAAGGTGATCGTGCTGGGCGACCTGAACGACTTCGAGTTCAGCCAGACCGCGGACATCCTGGTCGGTAGCGGCCGAACGGCCCTGACCGACCTGCCGCGGACCCTGCCGGCCAACGAGCGCTACACCTACGACTACGAGGGCAACTCCCAGGTGCTCGATCACATTCTGATCAGCAAGGGTTTGCAGATCCCGTTGCCCTTCTCCGGCCCGGCGTACCGCTATGACGTGGTGCACACCAACGCCGAGTTCTCCGAACAGGATTCCGACCACGACCCGCAGGTGGTGCGCCTGCAGTTGTGGCCCTCCTGGCTGAGCTGACGCCGACCTCACCCGTAGGGAACGAACGCCCCGGTCACACTGTTGATCAGAGCGGACGTTCCCTACGAGTGAGAAGGAGTACGTCGTGAACGACCAGTTCCCGGCCACCACCAACTACCGCGTGCACAAGTCGGACAAGGAGTGGCGCGAGGAGTTGTCCCCCGCTGAGTACGCCGTGTTGCGGCAGGCGGGCACCGAGCGCGCCTTCACCGGTGAGTACACCGACACCGAGACCGAAGGCATCTACTCGTGTCGCGCCTGCGGCGTCGAGTTGTTCCGCAACACCCAGAAGTTCCACAGCCACTGCGGCTGGCCGTCGTTCTACGAGCCCAGCGAAGCCGACAACGTCGAGCTGATCGAGGACCGCTCGCACGGCATGGTCCGCACGGAGGTGCGCTGCAAGAACTGCGGTTCGCACCTGGGTCACGTGTTCGAGGGTGAGGGCTACCCCACCCCGACCGACCAGCGCTACTGCATCAACTCGATCAGCCTGCGCCTGACGCCGACCGAGGCCTGATTCCCCGGCACTTCCGTAGCGCAACTCACGCGACCCCGTGCGGTCGGCGTGAATTGCGCTTCAAAAGTCGGGAAGGGGGCGCTACCGCAGGCGGGCGGCGAACTCCGCGACGCTGGTCTGCGGGCCGGTGTAGAACGGGATCTCCTCGCGCACGTGCAACCGGGCCTGCGTGTTGCGCAGTTCGCGCATCAGGTCGACGATCCGGTGCAGTTCCTCGGCCTCGAAAGCCAGCAGCCACTCGTAGTCACCCAGGGCGAAGGACGCCACCGTGTTGGCCCGCACGTCCGCGTAATCCCTTGCCGCCAAACCGTGCTCGCGCAGCATCTGCTTGCGCTCCTCCTCCGGCAGGACGTACCAGTCGTAGGAGCGGACGAACGGGTAGACGCACAGATACTTCAACGCGGGCTCCCCCGCGAGGAACGCCGGCACGTGCGAGCGGTTGAACTCCGCCGGGCGGTGCAGACCCACATTGCTCCAGACCGGGTCCAGCGTCCGACCCAACGGGGTCGCCAGGAACCCGCGGTAGGCCGCCTGCAGTGCCTCGACGTCGTCGGCGTGCCACCAGATCATCAGGTCAGCATCCGCGCGCAGCCCGCCCACGTCGTACAGGCCACGGACCACGACGTCCTCGGTCGCCAACTTGTCGAAGAACGCACTGGTGTCCGCCACCAGCGCCTCCCGGTCGGTCGGCAGCTCGCGGCCTGCCTTGAAGACGGAGTACATGCAGTAGCGGATCGAGGCGTTGATGGTCTCGACGTCCGGGGTCTGATCAGACATATCTCTATTCTTCGCTTTCTTGCGTGGTCCCGGCGATCCGGGCGAGGAGTTCGTCGCTGGCGCGCTGGGCGGAGGCGATACAGGCGGGGATCCCGACACCGTCGTAGGCGCCGCCGGCAACCACCAGGCCATGGGGCAGGCCAGCGCGCACCGCAGCAACCCGCTCGAGGTGCCCCACGGCGTACTGCGGCAAGCCGCCGCCCCAACGTTGCACGCGGCTGTCGACCGGTGCGGGCAGGGAACGTCCAAGGGCCTGCGCCAGGTCAGCGAGGCCAGCGGCGGCCAGGTCTTCGTCGGTGCGTTGCAGCGTGCGCACCTCACCGGCGCGACCGAAGGAGACCCGCACCACGTCGTACGCCGGCAGCGCCTTACGCAGCCACGGCCACTTGGCGCTGGAGAAGGTGGAAGCCTTGATGTCTCGGCCCTCGACGGGCGGCACCAGGAAGCCGGACGTGTCATCGGGGATCGTGCCGCGCTCGAACGCGTAGCTGACCAGCACCATGGAGGCGTAGTCAATCTGGGCCAACGCTTGCGACGACGCGGGCGCAAGTTGCCCCAGCAATCGGGCGGTCGGCGCTGCTGGCGCGGCGAGCACCAGGGCGCGGGCCCGCACCGTGCGAGGTGACCGGGCCGATCCGACTGTCAGCTCGAAACCATCTGGTACGCAGCGCAGTTCGCGAACCATGGCGTCCGTCTCGATGGTGATGCCCTTCGCCGCCAGATGCTCGGCCACGGCGATCGGCAGGCCGCCGATGCCGCCGACGAGGCTGGCGAAGACCGGTGCGTCCGAGCGGGGCTCAGCGGCTGCGCGAGCCGCCAAGGCCGTCAGCGTCCCACCCGAAGCAACCGCGTCGTACGCCGCGGGCAGACACGCCTGCGCCGACAACTCCCGCGCGTCCCCGGCATATACCCCGCCGAGCAGCGGCTCGATCAACCGGTCGACGACCGCCGGGCCGAGGGCCTGCTCTACGAGGGAGCCAAGACTGAGGTCGCCGTCGATCTGCACCGGCTGCTCCACCCCGGCGCGGGCGACCTCCTGTGCGTCGAGCACCTCCGAGAGGCTGGCGGCATCCGCAGGGATGCCCATCAACGTGTCGTGCGGCATCGGTCGCAGCGCGCCGCGACTCCAGAGGCTCGCGCCCACCGCTGCTGGCGACTCACGGGTCAGACCCAGTGCATCGATCAAGCCGACCGCCTCTGGGCGACGGGCCAGCACGGCTTCTGCGCCGAGGTCGATCTGCTGCCCCGCGAGGTCACCAACATGGAGTTTGCCGCCGACGCGCGGGGATCCTTCCAGCACCAGGATGTCCGCGCCGGGCTCCTGCTGCAGAAGCCGCTCGGCCGCGGCCAGACCGGTGATCCCGGCTCCGACGACCACGATGTCCGCCATGCCTCTACCGTCTCACCGCCGGCGGTGGACGCGCATGGCAGGGTCGCCTATCCGACGTTGCTCAGGCGCTGTACCCCTTCGGCGGGATCAGCGAGGCCAACTGCTCGAAGCTGAGCCAGTAGTGGTTGTTGCCCGAGAAGTTCGCCGGGTCGGCGATGTACGCCTGCTTCAGATCGGGGTTGTACCCGATGATCGTGAAGTAGTGGTAAATCGTCTGGTCGGACGGGTAACCGGGCGGCTGATTGCCCGGTGGCGCAACGATATTCGCGACCAACGGGTATCCCCGGTCGATGTTGAAGGTGATGTCCTGCCACAGCAGATCCTTCTGCGCCTGCGTGGGCGGATCGTTGGGCATCTGCTTGGTCTCGAACCAGCCGACGTAGCTGCCCAGGACTGCGGTGACCTGGGTGATCGAGTCAGTGCCGTTGACGGTGGTGCCCAGTTGCGAGGCCAACGTGCTCTGAGCGACATAGATCCCGCGACAGGTGAGGGCGATGCGGGTAGCGGCCGGCCCGCACCAGTAACCGGCCTGCTGGGCCTGGTACTCGTGGTTGAGCACCTTCCAGTTGGCGGCCAGCGCCTCGGGGGCGGCAAGGCCGCCGAGCGCGGTCGCACCAGCGACTCCTGCGATACCGGTGATCAGCGTGCGACGAGTCAGTTGGGTCTGCATGAGCAACCTCCGCGAACGGAAAAGGAGTGACGGTCTGCTCAGTGTTACGGAAGTTCTTTACCCAAAGCGATGGACAGCGACACTAATTTACGGAGTTCTGACCGTTCGCTGAGCTGGCGTGTACTTCTTCGACCACCCGGGTCAAAACCTCCGGATCGGTGTCCGGCAGCACGCCGTGGCCGAGGTTGAAGATGTGCCCGGGGGCGGACTTGCCTCGCGTCAGGATGTCGGCGATCACCGGTTGCAGTGCCTCCCACGGCGCGAAGAGCAGCGCGGGGTCGAGGTTGCCCTGCACCGCGTAGGCATCACCGAGTCGCTCAGCGGCGACGTCGAGCGGCACCCGGAAGTCGACTCCGACGACGTCGGCGCCGGCCTGGCCCATCGCGGCCAGCAACTCCCCCGTGCCCACTCCGAAGTGGATCCGCGGGATGTCCAGGTCGGCGACCGCGGCCAGTGCGGCGGCGCTATGTGGCTGCACGTGTCGCAGATAGTCGGGCAACGACAGCGCACCGACCCAGGAGTCGAAGAGTTGCACCGCCGACGCACCCGCCGACGCCTGCACCCGCAGGAACGTCCCGGAGATGTCAGCAAGCTTGGCGCACAACGCGTTCCAGACTTCTGGTGCGCCGGCCATCAGCGCCTTGGTGTGCTCGTGATTCTTCGACGGTCCGCCCTCGATCAGGTAGCTGGCCAGGGTGAACGGCGCACCCGCGAACCCGATGAGCGGCACCCCGCCGAGCTCTGCCGTGATCTGCCGCACCGACGTCGCGATGTCCTCGACCGCATCGGGCTGCAACGACGGCAACGCGGCCACGTCAGCCGCGGTGCGAATCGGATTCGCCACGACCGGGCCGACGCCGGGCACGATCTGCACGTCGACACCTGCGGCCTGCAACGGCACCACGATGTCGCTGAAGAAGATCGCCGCATCCACGCCGTGCCGGCGCACCGGTTGCAGCGTGATCTCGGTGACCAGGTCCGGCGTCCGGCACGCCTGCAGCATCGAGGTGCCCTCTCGAATCGCGCGGTACTCCGGCAGCGAGCGGCCCGCCTGACGCATGAACCACACGGGCGTCCGGCGCACCGGCAGCCCGCGTGCGGCCCGGACCAGATCACTGTCTCGGGGATCACCGGTGGTCGGAAGTTCGAGGCTCACCCGGCGATCGTCGCACGGCGCGCCGTTGCCGCGTCCTACGGGCCGCGCGACCTACGCTGATCTGGTGCCGAGCAGAGACATCAGTTCGACTCCCGAGTCGACGTTCGACCAGGTCGTCCGCGACCTGGCGGGAGTGACCGTTCGCCCTGAAGTAGTGCTGACCGAGGTCCCGGCACCCAGTCGGGTCGCGCCGTACGCCATGGCCCTGACCGCCGACGTGCTGGCCACTGACAACCCTGACGACGAGCACGAGCTCGCCTCCGGCCGGTTCGTCGTCCTGCATGACCCAGCAGCGCCCGAGCCCTGGCAAGGCGCTTGGCGCGTCGTCACTTTCGCCCGGGCGAGCCTGGAACCCGAACTCGGCGAAGACCCACTCCTCAACGACGTCGGGTGGAGTTGGCTACAGGAAGCGCTCGGCGCGCATGACGCTGACTTCCACGCCCCCTCCGGCACCGTCACGCACGTGGTGTCCACTGGGTACGGCGGGCTGAGCGACAGCGGGACCAGCACCGAGATCGAGGTGCGCGCCTCGTGGTCGCCGAGTGGGCTCGACCTGCAGACACACCTGCACGCCTGGGTTGGCCTGCTGTGCACCCTCGCCGGACTGCCGCCGCTGCCGGAAGGCGTCATCGCGCTACCCCGGCCGCGTCGCTGATGGTGCCGCAGGACGCCGAGACCTACCCCGTCCTGGAAGCACCCCGCGACGGCCTGCCCCCGGTCACCGCGACCGAGCGGGACCTGTTGGTCGCTGCCGACGCGATCGCTGCCGGCACCGGTCCGATCGCGATCGACGCCGAGCGCGCCTCCGGCTACCGCTACGGCAACCGTGCCTACCTGGTGCAGTTACGCCGCACCGGCGCGGGCACTTTCCTGTTCGACCCCGCCGCGATCCCGGACCTGTCGCCGGTCCAGGACTCCATCGACGGCGCCGAGTGGGTCCTGCACGCGGCCACCCAGGACCTGGTCTGTCTGGCCGAGGTCGGGCTGCGACCGGCGAGCCTGTTCGACACCGAGGTCGGCGCGCGTCTGGCGGGATTGCCCCGGGTCGGCCTCGCAGCGGTCATCGAGCACTATCTGGGCGTGAGTCTGGCCAAGGAGCACTCCGCCGTCGACTGGTCGACCCGTCCGCTGCCCGAGCCCTGGTTGCGCTACGCCGCCCTGGACGTGGAGTTGCTGGTCGACGTCCGGGATGCGATGTACGCCGACCTGCAGTCCCAGGGCAAGCTCGACTGGGCGCTGCAGGACTTCGCGGCCCTTACCCACTTCAGCGGGCCACCGGTGCGCGAAGAACCCTGGCGCCGCACCTCCGGCCTGCACACCGTGCGCGATCGGCGCGTGATGGGCCGGGTGCGGGAGTTGTGGCAGACCCGTGACCGGATCGCCCAGGATCGTGACACCGCACCAGGACGTGTCGTCCCGGATGCCGTGTTGATCGAGATCGCCAAGCAAGGTCCGAAAACTGCCGCCGACCTGGCCGCGATCCGCACCGACGCCACCTCCCGGCGTGGCAAGGCCCGACCGGCCCACACCGGAGTGCCGCGCTACCAGCGGGACTGGCTGGACGCCGTACGCCGAGCCGATGCCCTGCCCGCCGCCGAACTACCCGGTCCGCCACCGCGCACCGATGCGCCCCCGCCGGCGCGGGCGTGGCCCGACCGGGACCCGGCCGCAGCCGCGCGGCTGGCGTCCGCGCGGGAGCAACTGGCCGTGATCAGCGAGGAGCGCACCGTCCCGGTCGAGAACATCCTGCAGCCGGACACGCTGCGCCGGATCCTGTGGCAGTTGCCGGATCCGCTGGACGACAATGCAATTCGCGGTTTCTTGACCGATCGCGGTGCCCGACCCTGGCAGGTGGACCTCACCCTGCCGGTGATCAAGGAAGCCGCCACCGCCACGCCTGCCCCGGACCCTGTTACTGACGAGTAACAAAAGCGTTAGAGTAGAGACGTTCCCGTCGTCTCACCGTTGGAGGCACCGTGCCCCGCACGCTCTCGGAAGTCGTCTTCGTCGATGGGGTTCGCACCCCGTTCGGCAAGGCCGGGGAGAAGGGCATCTTCGCCCAGACCCGCGCCGACGACCTCGTCATCAAATGCATTCGTGACCTGCTGCGCCGCAACCCGCAGCTGCCGGCCGAGAAGGTCGAAGAGGTCGCCATCGCCGCGACCACCCAGATCGGCGACCAGGGTCTGACCCTGGGCCGCACCGCCGCGTTGTTGTCCGGTCTGCCCAAGTCCACCCCCGGCTACTCGGTGGACCGGATGTGCGCCGGCGCCATGACCGCGGTCACTAACACCGCATCGTCGATCGCGTTCGGCGCCTACGACGTGGCCATCGCCGGTGGCGTCGAGCACATGGGCCGCCACCCGATGGGCGAGGGCGTCGACCCCAACCCGCGGATCGTGGCCGAGAAACTGGTCGACCCCTCCGCTCTGGTCATGGGCTCGACCGCTGAGAACCTGCACGACCGCTTCCCGGCCATTACCAAGGAACGCTGCGACGCGTTCGCCGTCGGCAGCCAGGAGAAGCTGGCCAAGGCCTACGCCAACGGCCAGATCCAGTCCGACCTGGTACCCGTGGCCACCCAGCACCAGGAGAAGGGCTGGGGCCTTGCGGTCCAGGACGAGCCCCCGCGTCCGGGTACGACGATGGAGTCCCTGGCCAGTCTGAAGACCCCCTTCCGCCCGCACGGCAACGTGACCGCAGGTAACGCCGCCGGCCTGAACGACGGTGCGACGGCGTGCGTCCTGGCCTCCGAAGAGGCCGCCACCGAGTTGGGCCTGCCGATCGGGATGCGACTGGTGTCGTACGCCTTCGTCGGTGTCGAACCCGAGGTCATGGGTGTCGGACCGGTTCCGGCAACCGAGAAGGCGCTGGAGAAGGCCGGTCTGCGCATCGAAGACATCGGTCTGTTCGAACTCAACGAGGCGTTCGCCGTGCAGGTGTTGGCGTTCCTTGACCACTTCGGCATCGACCAGGACGACGAGCGCGTGAACCCCTGGGGTGGCGCCATTGCGACCGGTCACCCGCTGGCCTCCTCCGGGGTGCGGCTGATGACCCAGTTGTCCCGCGAATTCGCCGAGCACCCGGAGGTCCGCTACGGCGTGACCGCGATGTGTATCGGTCTGGGCATGGGCGGCAGCGTCATCTGGGAGAACCCACACCACAAGGACTACGCCAGCAGCGTTGCGAAGAAGGAAGAGGTCGCCTGATGACTGCCACTACGACTCTGCCCACCGTCGACGAGGTCGTCACCCACGCGCACGTGCAGGACATCACCCTGCCCGGCGGTGAGGGCACCTTCGTGCTGATCACCCTCGACAACGGGTTCGATCACACCAAGCCCAACTCCATTGGCGCGCAGGGCCTCTCGGAGCTGTCCGCTGCCCTGGACACCATCGGTGAGCGCGCTGCGGCCAAGGAGATCGTCGGCGTCGGCGTCACCGGCAAGCCGTTCATCTTCGCCGTCGGCGCCGACCTGACCGCGGTTCCCGCCATCTCCGCCAAGGAGCAGGCACTGGAGATCGCCCGGATGGGTCACGAGACCTTCAGCAAGCTCGCGGACCTGCCGGTGCCGACCTTCGGCTTCATCAACGGCGCGTCGATGGGCGGCGGTGTCGAGTTGCCGCTCTACGCCGACTACCGCACCATCTCCTCCGGCGTCCCGGCCTACGCGACCCCGGAGTGCTTCCTGGGTCTGGTGCCCGGCTGGGGCGGGACCTACCTGCTGCCCCGGCTGATCGGCGTACAGAACGCGTTGACGCTGATCGTGTCCAACCCGCTGTCGAACAACCGCATGCTGAACGGCCCCTCGGCCTTCAAACTCGGGGTCGCGGACAAGATCTTCGAGCCGGTCACCTTCCTGGAGGACTCGCTGAAGTTCGCTGCCGACGTCATCGCCGGCCGCGAGCAGGTGCAGCGCCCGGAGGTCGACTTCAGCGAAGCGACCTGGGATGGCACGCTCGCCGAGGCGCGGGGGCAAGTTGACGCCCGCGTGGGCGGTGCCGCACCGGCGCCCTACCGCGCGTTGGACCTGGTGGCGCTGGCCCGTACGGCGACCCGCGAGGAAGCGTTCGAGGCCGAGAATCAGGCGCTGGGCGACCTGATCATGTCCGATGAGTTGCGCGCCGGCCTGTACTCCTTCGATCTGGTGCAGAAGCGCGCCAAGCGGCCCGCCGGCGCGCCCGACAAGGCGCTGGCGCGCAAGGTCACCAAGGTGGGCATCGTCGGGGCGGGCCTGATGGCCAGCCAGATGGCGCTGCTGTTCGCCCGGCGCTTGGGCGTTCCGGTCGTGCTGACCGACCTCGACCAGGATCGCGTCGACAAGGGTGTGGCCTACGTGCACGCCGAGGTCGACAAGTTGGCCGAGAAGGGCCGAGTCAACCCGGACAAGGCCAACTTCCTCAAGGGCATCGTGACCGGCTCGACGTCCAAGGCGGCGTTCGCCGACGCGGACTTCGTCATCGAGGCGGTCTTCGAGGAGATGTCGGTCAAGAAGACCGTCTTCGCCCAGTGCGAGGAAGTCATCTCCCCCGAGTGCATCCTGGCGACGAACACCTCCTCGCTGGACATCACCGAGATGGCGGCCGATCTGAAGCACCCGGAGCGGGTCGTCGGCTTCCACTTCTTCAACCCAGTGGCCGTGATGCCGCTGGTGGAGATCATCAAGAGCGAGCACACCGACGACGCCACTTTGGCGACGGCGTTCGCGACCGGCAAGGGTTTGGGCAAGACCTGCATCCTGGTCAAGAACTCCCCCTCGTTCGTCGTCAACCGCCTGCTGGGCCGGTTCATGGGCGAGGTCGGCAAGATCGTCGACGAGGGCACCCCGATCGAGGACGCGGACGCAGCGTTTGCCGGGATCGCCCCGATGCCGCCGTTCGTGTTGATCGGTCTGGTCGGTCCGGCGATCGCGTTGCACAACAACGAGACGCTGCACGCCGCCTTCCCGGACCGCTTCTACACCTCCCCGAACCTGGCGAAGGTGGTCGAAGCCAAGAAGCCGGGCTTCTACGGTCCGGATGGCAAGGTCGACCCGTCGGTGCTCGAACTGTTCGACGCGCCGGCAAACCCGGTCGTGCTGACCAGCGACCAGGTGCGCGAGCGCACGCTGGACGTTCTTGCCGAAGAGGTCGGCCTGATGCTCAAGGAAGGTGTCGTCGCGGCTCCCCAGGACATCGACCTGGCCATGATCACCGGCGCCGGCTTCCCGTTCTGGAACGGTGGCGTGACGCCGCTGCTGGACCGGCTCGGGGTCTCCGAGAAGGTCAACGGTCAGCGGTTCCTGCCGCCGGGCGTCGCCTCACTCCCGGCTGGCTCGTGATCTTCGTCATACCACCTGGGGCATATGACCCACTCTGAAGAGGCCGATCGCTCGACACACGCGTGTCGGGCGATCGGCTTTATCTCATATATGAGTTACATTGGTCCGCATGACCGACACCTTGACGACTACTGCATCCGAGACGACGGCGCAGACGCTGTCGCGCATCGGGGGTCTCGTCCGTGACGCGCGGATGCACAAGAAGCTGACGCAGGCGGAGCTGGCTGAGGCGCTGCAGACCTCCCAGAGCGCGATCGCGCGCATCGAGCAGGGTAAGCAGAACGTCAGCCTGGAGATGCTGACCCGGATCAGCGAGGCATTGGATACCGACGTGGTCGGTCTGCCCGATCCGAACCGGCCGATCAATCTGCGGATCACCGGTGGTCGTCAGCTGTCCGGCACGATCAATGTCCGCTCCAGCAAGAACGCCGGTGTCGCCTGCCTGTGCGCCGCGTTGCTGAACAAGGGCAAGACGACGCTGCGCAGCCTGGCCCGGATCGAAGAGGTCAACCGGATCACCGAGGTCCTCAACTCCATCGGAGTGAAGACCCGCTGGCTGCCGGATTCTTCCGATCTGGAGATCACTCCCCCGGCCCGGCTGGATCTGGACGCGATGGATGAAGCCGCGGCTCGGCGTACGCGCACCATCTTGATGTTCCTCGGCCCGCTGCTGCACGAGTTCGACGAGTTCAAGCTGCCGATGCAGGGCGGCTGCGACCTGGGTGAGCGCACCGTGGAGCCGCACCTGCACGCGTTGCGTTCGTTCGGTCTGAACGTGCACGCCACGTCCGGTTACTACAACGCGGAAGTGGACCGCGCGGTGCACCCGACCAAGCCGATCATCCTGATCGAGCGTGGTGACACGGTCACCGAGAACGCCCTGTTCGCCGCGGCGCGCTACCCGGGCACCACCATCATCCGCAACGCCAGCCCGAACTACATGGTCCAGGACCTGTGCTACTTCCTGCGTGAACTCGGCGTCGAGGTGGACGGCATCGGATCCACGACGCTGACCGTGCGCGGGGTCGAAGAGATCGACGTGGACATCGAATACAGCCCCTCGGAGGACCCGATCGAGGCGATGTCCCTGCTGACCGCCGCGATCGTCACCGACTCGGTGATCACCATCCGTCGGGTGCCGATCGAGTTCATGGAGATCGAGCTGACGATCCTGGCGGACATGGGTCTGAAGTACCAGATCAGCGAGGAGTACACCTCGGCCAACGGCGCGACGCGGCTGGTGGACCTGACCACAGTGCCCTCCACGCTGACCGCGCCGAAGGACAAGATCCACCCGATGCCGTTCCCGGGCGTCAACATCGACAACCTGCCGTTCTTCGCGGTGATCGCTGCGATGGCCGAGGGCGAGACGTTGATCCACGACTGGGTCTACGAGAACCGCGCGATCTACCTGACGGAGCTGAACACCCTGGGCGCCAGCGTGCGGTTGATGGACCCGCACAAGGTGCTGATCAACGGCCCGACACCGAAGTGGCGCTCCGCGGAGATCATGTGCCCGCCGGCGTTGCGTCCCGGTGTCGTGATCCTGCTGGCGATGCTGGCTGCGCCGGGTGAGTCGGTGCTGCGCAACATCTACGTGATCAACCGCGGTTACGAGGAGTTGTTCTCGCGGCTGAACGAGTTGGGTGCGGACATCCAGGCCTTCCGCGACTAAGGAAGAGCGAGCGCGGAGGTGTCGACGGAGCGAAGCGGAGTAGGCGCCGGAGCAGCGAGGTCGACGAGTCGCGGCATAAGCTCAGCGATTAGTCACGGTCTTCACCTCCGCTAAAAAGCGGAGGAATTTAAATCCGTTCGTACGACGTGACGTAGGTCACGTTTGCGGCACGCTGGTCCCATGGCAACCCTTCTGCGATCCGCCGAACTGACGGGGACGCTACAACTGCTTGACCTGACCGCGCCCGCCGCGGCCCGGTTGCTGGAGATCGACCTGCCGCGCCTTCACCGGATCCTGTCCGGTGACGAGCGCCTCCCCGACGACCTACACGAAGTCATCGAAGCCATCGGCCGATTCACCGACGCCGTGGTGGCCGGCATGGCCACACAGAAGCGGGTGCGGGTCTACACCGACGACCGCGCCTTCATCCGTGCGCTGCCGCGGTACGCGGGCTACACCGCGTCCTGGCACCGCACGGCAGCCGCGCGAGCCGCCGTGCGCAATCCGGACCTGGAGGTCACGTTCGGCTGAGCGGTCAGCACGCGTGTCGGGGCTGGTCGTGACCATTTCCCGATCATTGAGTGACACGCGTCGAGCGTATCCGGGCGCGACATAATCCCTGGGTGAGCGGTTTCCTGGACTGGCCCGCCCCGATCGCGATGGCGCATCGTGGCTTCTCCCGCGAGGGTTTGGAGAACTCCCGGGTCGCCTTCGCGGCGGCCGTGGAACTGGGCTACCGGTACGTCGAGACCGACGTGCACGCGACCGCCGACGGCGTTCTGGTCGCGTTCCATGACACCACTCTCGACCGGGTCAGCGACGGGTCAGGTGCGATCAACGCGTTGCCGTGGAGCGTCGTACGCCAAGCCCGGATCGGGGGAACCCAGCCGGTCCCCACGCTGGATGAGTTGTTCGAAACCTGGCCCGACGTGCGGGTGAACATCGACTGCAAGGCGAGTACGGCGATCGGCCCGTTGGCAGCGACCATCGAGAAGCACCGGGCGCACGACCGCGTCTGTGTCGCAGCCTTCTCCGACAGCCGGCGTCGCGCCGTGCTTGCCCGGCTGTCCCGACCGGTGGTGACGTCGGCCGGACAGTCCGTCATCGCGGGCGCGAAGTTGCTTCGCTGGACACCGTTGCGGCGCAGGCCATTCGGCGATGTGAACATCTTGCAGATCCCCGAGCAGCACGGTCGCCTGCGCATCCTGACGCCGTCACTGTTGGCCCGAGCACACGCCGCTGGCGTCAAGGTGCATGTGTGGACCGTCAACGATGCCGACGCGATGCACCGGCTGCTCGACGAGGGTGTCGACGGCATCCTGACCGATCGCGCGGACCTGTTGAAGCAGGTCCTGCAGGATCGAGGCCAATGGGCGTAGTCCTGACGGATGCGCCTTAGGGTTGGCAGCCGGGGACCACCCGCAACCTGGCGTCTTACGCTCTCCGCCATGACCGCCAGCGATCAGGTGCAAGCTCACCGCCGTCGGTTGTCGTACGTCGGTTTCGCGGCCATCGTGATCGGCTATCTGGCCGTGATCAAAGGTAGCGGCTTCGTGGTCAGCCGGATCTGGGATGTCCACACGACGTACGCGACCCGTGACGTGATCCTGGGCTGTGGCTCCCGCTGGGCGCCGCGCTGGTCTACACCTACGCCTGGGTGGCCTGGCTCGGCTGGCGACGCCCGGTCCTGCACGACGCTCACCCGACGCAGCGCTGGGTGTGGGCGGTCCCGGCCATCTTCCTGGTCTGCATCGCCCTGGCCATCGACTACCCCGCACTGTCCAAGACCTCGGTCAGTTATGTCCTCGCCCTCCTCGTAGCAACGCAGATCGTCGGCTGGGGCGAGGAGGGGATGTTCCGCGGCATCGGCGTAGTCACGTTGCGCGACCATCAACTCTCCGAAGGCAAAGTCGCGCTGTGGTCAAGCGTGGTGTTCGGTGCGGTCCACATCAGCAATGCGCTCACCGGCAATCTCAGCCAAGCCCTTCCGCAGGCCATCGTGGTCAGCTTCGCCGGATACTTCTTCTACCTGATCCGCCGGGTCAGCCGAGGCAATGTCCTCAACTCGGTCATCCACGGCCTGTTCGACTTCTCGGTGATCTCCGGCACGGGTGTGCTCGCCAACCAGCACGCCTATGTGGGTTCGGGCGCGGCCATCCTGGCCTACCTGGTGGTCGGAATCCTGCTCATCGTCCGCCGCCATCACATCGAACCGGCTAGTGTCCGCCGGGCGTAGCCGCGGCGATGTGCGCCCGGTCGATGGCCATCTGCAACCACCGACCAGGACGCTGGGCCCATTCGGTCTCGGCCGGATCCAGATCAACCAGAGCGCGTTCCCAGGAGAGCGCCCGCGACACGGGCACGACCAGTAGCGCATCGTTGACCAGGGTTCGCAAGGTCGCGTCATCGGCGTAGGCACGCCAGGGCAGCAGGTACGCCGTGAGCAGTTCCTCGTGTTCGGGGCCCACCGGCCAGGCGAGGTCATCGTCGAACTGGTCCAACCCCACCTGCGTCGAGGCGAACGGATGCCCGAAGTGGCTATCACCCCAGTCGTAGAACCGAGCCCCATCAACCGCTTCCGCGGTGTCCGCGGCCAGGAACACATTCCACGGGTGCAGATCGTCATGCTGGATCGACAGCGGTACCGGACCCGACGCGAGGCGGGCTGCCGCAGCGCGCACCACGTCGCGTGCGACGAGATCGTCTGTGCGCGAGTCGAATTCGTCGGCAACCAGCAACGGTGGGTAGGTGGGGGCCGGCAGGACGATACCTGTCTGCGCGACCGAGACTTGCAACTCGGCGTACCTGGTGAGCACGGCCGCCCACCGACGGCGGAGGTTCTGTGCGGCGACCACCTCCCCCAGCACCGGCCCGTAGTCGGGGCTGATGAACTCCCCCGCGTCGTTGGCCGCCCAGTGCGGCGCGACGCGATCATCGTCGTGCTCGGCCAGCGCACTGATCAGGTCGGCCTCAAACCGGTTGGGTGTCACGTTGGCTTTGTACCAACCAACGCCGTTGGATCGGCCGGAGTAGCAGAACCGCAGATTTGCCGACCACGGTTGCACCCGAATGGTTTCCAGCGGACCTGTCCGACGCAATCCGCGCGCCGCGAGCGTCTCATCGACGAACGCGGTCGCCTGGGCGTGCCAGGGCTCGGAGCGCCACAACGCGCTTCCGGCCGGCATGCTCAGAGCAGGTCGGCGATCAGCTTCGTGGCGATCACATCAGGGGTCAACCCGATGGCGTCGAGCACCTGACCGCGGGAGGCGTGCTGGAGGAATTCCTGTGGCACTCCGAAGGTGCGCAACGGCGTGCGCACGGTGGACTCACGAAGGGCGAAACTCAGCGCCTGCCCCACGCCATTGGTGACCAGACCGTCTTCGATCACCACGACCTGACCGGCGGTTCGTGCCTCATCGACCAGCGCAGAAGAGATGGGCAGCACCCACCGTGGATCCACAACGCGGGACGTAATGCCCTGTGCCGCAAGCTTTTCTGCCACACCCAGGGCCGTCGCACACATCGCGCCGACGCCCACCAACAGCACGTCCGGCGCGTCCGGGGTGTCGCGCAGGATGTCCAGACCGCCACGCTGTGCGACCGCGGTCAATGGCTCGGCGACGTCACCCTTGGGGAACCGCACCACCGTCGGCGCGTCGTCGACGTCCAGCGCCTCACGCACCTGGCGCACGACCTGCTCACCGTCACGGGGAGCGGCCAGGCGTAACCCCGGCACGATGGAGGCGATCGCCATATCCCACATGCCGTTGTGGGAGGGACCGTCCGAGCCGGTGATCCCGGCGCGGTCCAACACCAAGGTGATGCCCTGCTTGTGCAGCGCAGCCTCCATCAGCAACTGGTCGAACGCCCGGTTGAGGAAGGTCGAATAGATCGCGACGATCGGATGCATCCCGCCGAAGGACAGACCGGCGGCCATGGTGATCGCGTGCTGCTCGGCGATGCCGACATCGAAGACCCGCTCGGGGTAGGCGGCAGCAAACTTGTCCAACCCGACCGGGATCAGCATCGCGGCGGTGATCGCCACGACATCGGGGCGCTCCTTGCCGATCCGCACCATCTCGTCGGCGAATTCGTCGGTCCAGATGCGGCCCGATACCTCGAAGGGCAGGCCCGTCTCCGGGTTGATCTTGCCGATGCCGTGCATGTGATCGGCCAGGTCCTCCAGCGCTGGCTGGTAGCCGCGACCCTTCTGGGTGATGACGTGCACGAGCACCGGCCCACCAAAATCCCGCGCCCGGGTCAACGCCTGTTCGACGGCAGGGATGTCGTGTCCATCCACCGGCCCGACGTACTTCAGACCCAGATCCTCGAACATCCCCTGCGGGGCGACAATATCCTTCAGGCCTTTCTTGACCCCGTGCAGCGTCTCGAACATCGCCTGCCCGACCACGGGTGTGTGCTGCAAAGTGTCCTTGCCCCAGTCCAACATCCGCTCATACGTGCGCGTCGTCCGCAGCGCCGCCAGATGGTCGGCCAGTCCGCCGATGGTGGGAGCGTAGGAGCGTTCGTTGTCGTTGACGACGATGACCAACGGGAGGTCTTTGTCGACCGCGATGTTGTTCAGGGCCTCCCAGGCCATCCCCCCGGTGAGCGCGCCGTCGCCGATCACAGCGACCGTGTGCCGGTCACCCTGCCCCGACAACACCCGCGCCTTGGCGATGCCTTCCGCCCAGGACAGCGAGGTGGACGCGTGCGAGCTCTCGACGACATCGTGCACCGACTCCGCGCGACTGGGGTAGCCCGACAGACCGCCCTGCTTCTTGAGCTTGGAGAAGTCGCGGCGTCCGGTGAGCAGTTTATGGACGTAGGACTGGTGGCCGGTGTCCAACACGATCGCGTCCCGCGGGCTGTCGAACACCCGGTGCAGCGCGATGGTGAGTTCCACGACGCCGAGGTTGGGTCCGAGGTGCCCACCGGTGCGTGACACCGAGTCCACCAGGAACGCCCGGATCTCAGCAGCGAGATCGTCCAATCGCTCCGCCGGGATCGCCTTGACGTCGGCCGGGCCGTCGATGCCCTCCAGAAGTCCCACGGTCAGCGCACACCTTTCGTCGTGAGTCTCCTGAGTCTACGACGAGAGCCAGCCTGGACCGGTCAGCTGCCGATCGACGTACGCCGAGTGGTTCAGTTCGCGGGCAACGGGGCCACGCCGGCGGGCTCGGGGCCGTTGTAACGGCGCAGCACACGGCGCCGGTAGTCATTACCCCAGCGCTCCAGGCGGTCCTTGCCCGCCGCGCCGCGCCCCCGCACCCGGTACCGCCAGGTGTTGCCCGCCACCGCCATCGCGAACGCCCAGGGCACCCGCACGGGTAGACCCAGATCGCGCATGCTGGCCGGGCCCAGGAAGAGCGTCATCATGCTGAGCAACCGGCGCGGCGCATAGACGCGTTGCCAGGCGGGCCACCTCTCGAAGTCCAGGTCCGGCTGGATCGCCACGATGCTCTGGCTGAGTTGCCGCCCGGCGTCGGTCTGCCCGTTCTGGGCGAGCAACAGGTGATAGCTGAACGCGTACTGCTCCCGTTCGTCGGCGAACAGCCACTGCTCGTCCACGCCCATCAGCCACCCGACGTACCGCCACAAGTGCATGACCGCTGCGGCTTCGGCGTCGCTGAGTGGAACACCCAGGGCACGTACGCCGATCAGCACCGTCCCGCTGAACAGGCACAGGGTGGACGCCTGGTCGGACTGGTTGATCGGCTCGCCCCAGCGGGCCCTGTTCCACGCCGGATCATCGGCGAACCGGCGGTTGACCATCGCGTGCATCAGGCGCACATGCAGCGTCGAGCACCAGCCGGGCGCGCCCGGCCGCAGGGCGTCGTGCTCGGTGACCAGCATCGTCCAGTGCTGGGTCTCTGCCAGCCGGCGCCGGGTCATATCCCCCACCAGGCCGCCGGTCGCCACCAGCAGGTCCGTGGGTCCGCCGAAGCGATAACCGCCGATCAGCGACAGTTGCAGCAGCACGTCACCGGCGTTGCGACCCAGCCGCCGGTAGATCCGGGCTCCCTCGTTGACCGTGTCCCAGTCGAGCCAAGCCGGGGCAGGCGTGACCGCGGCCAGGAACTCCCGAATCGGCTCGGGCGTGTCGTCCTGCACACCGTCGCGCAGCACCGCCTCGAACTGCGCGTGCGTGATCCGCTCCGGGCCCCGCGTGGTCATCGCAGCGGCCAGCTGCGCACCGACCTGATCGATCCGGGTGAAGCCGGTGCCGATCTCGCGCATCAGGTCCTCGTCGACCTCCTGGACGGTCGCCAGGCGGGCCAGCACTTTGCCCAACCTGCGCCCGCGTTGCTCCTGCGCGCGATACCGGCGCGGGGCCAGGGTCGGCGTTGTGACGTCGGTCATACTGAGAACCGTGACACGAGCAATTACTCGCATACAAGTCGCGCATGGCGACCGCAGCTGACCGGATGCGGCGCCAGCCGCAGCAACCGCGCTCGCGGGCGATGGTCGACCGGATCGTCGAAGCGGCTCGCGATCTGCTCGTAGCCGACGGACTGGCCCGGCTGACCACCAACCGCATCGCCGAGCGCGCCGGGATCAGCCCCGGTTCGCTCTACCAGTACTTCCCGGACAAGGCGGCGATCGTCTCCGCGGTCGTCGACCGCTACTCCGCGCAGATCGGTGACGAGGTCGCCGCCGCCTACCTCGAGGCCATGCACCTACCGGTGCCCGAACTACTGCACGCGGCGTTCACCGCGTTGTTGGAAGTTCTGACGCGACACCGTGAGTACGTGCGGGTCGTCCGCCTCGAGTTGCCACAGTCGCAGGTCGCCGGACACGTGCAACTGGTCGAGCGCCGGATCGAAGACCTGGTCGCCGTCTACTTGACCGCGACCGGCGGCACGTCGGCCCGGCTGCCCGCGGCCAGCAGTGCGTGGCTGTTGGTGCGATTGGTGGAGCACCTCTGCGTGCAGTGGGTGCTCGAGCAACCCGCGATCGACCAGCAGACCTTCGTCGCGGAACTGACACTACTCACGCAGGCCCATCTCGACCGGTAACCCCTCAGCCGCCGCTCGCAACGATGGTGCCGACTGTGATCAGCAGGATGACGACCACGAAGGCGATAGAGATCGTCTTGCCCGCGGGACTGCCGAAGTTCACCGTGAACCCCACACCCGTGCGCTTGGGGACGAACGCCGCCGGGTCATCGCGGTTGACGTAGACCAGGCCGCCCTTCCAGTGCGCATCATCGTCCGGTGCGTCCGGCCCGCTGCCCGGCGCTGCGGGCTGCCGGCGCAATTTCTGCATTGCGACGATCACGCTGATCAGGACACCGAGCAGGACGACGGCGACCATCGCGAGGGTGACGGCGGCGACGGCCGCCGACGAACCGCCCAGATAGATCGTCACGCTGATGGCCGCAACCACGACAGCCACCAACACCGCGCTGACATTGAGCACCCATTGCGTGAGGTGGGTCAGCATCCGCGCCCGGTCGGCTCCCGCATCGGAAGTGCCGTCGGCGTATTGGCGAGTGCCGTGTCGAAGCGTAATCCACTGCAGGACAGCGAGTCCCGCTATCACGATGACCATGATGATCAGCGGACCGAAGACGCTCCACACGGTCTTGTCGGCATAGGAGTCAGCGTGTCCGTCGCCGCCGAAGTGGGTGGGGTACGGCGAGGGCAGCCGGTCCCAGCGCGTAGCGCCAATGACAGCGGTTACCGCCAGCACGACCCCGGCCACGGCATACCCCCACCACAGCTGCCGCACTTTCTGGGGTGTCGCTGGGGCCACCATGGCGACGGAAACGTCGTCGTACCAGCGCTGTTCCGCCTTCGCCCGCATGATCGATCGGCGGCATGCGGCCCAGGCCACCGCCGCGACCAGGAGCAGGAGCAGTGGCAGCAGCGATGCGATCACCACTGCGTGCGTGGAGAGGATCAGCGCGAGGGCCACGGCGACCGCGGTGGCGACGAGCACCATCGCTTCGAAGCGCCGCACGGCCCTGCGAACGACGGGATCGTCGCGGCGACCGCTGGGGACGTTCACGCCCAGCGGGACATCGGGCCGCGAGAGTCGGGGCACCAGCGCGATGCTGATACCGATGACGGCTGCGACGAGCGCATTGACCAACGACAACATCTCAGTTCCTCTCCAGGTCAGCCAGGACCTCGGCAACGATCCGACGGATCCGGTCGGCCGGCATCCCTCGCGCATAGGCACGGGCGATGACCGTCTCGAGGTCGGCACGCCAGCGCAGCTCGATCGCCGGATCGTCAATGTCCGCAGGGGTTTCCGGGTCCACGGCAATCACCGAGCCGGACTTTGCTGCAGTCCGCAGGTAGCCGTCGGCGCGCAGGTCGTCGTACGCCTTGACAACGGTCGCCGGACTGATCCCGAAACTGGCACTCAGTTGGCGCACCGACGCGAGCGCTTCGCCGGCGCGTAATCTGCGCCGAGCGATGGCCACGATGATCTGATCCCGGATCTGCACGTACATCGGGACGTCGCTCGTGGGGTCCAGAGTGATCAGCACGCACAAACCTCCTGTATCTGTACCTGTAATACTAGTACAGATACAGGAGGTTGTATAGGTCCAACCTATACAGATGTCACCGTCGCGGGCGCAGCCACGTCGGGTGAATGACGTACGCCGTTCCACCGCTGGCGGCGAGCCAGACCTTCTCGTACTGGTCGCGACGGTAGGTCGTGCGCACGGCGTCGTCGGACTTGATCAGATGGCTGGCCGGGTCGTTGACCACCACGTCGCCCGTGTCGGTGAATCCGGCCAGCACGATCAGGTGCCCGTCGGTGCTGTAACCGGCACCGTCCAACTCCCCCGGCTCGAACGCGACCGAGGTGATCAACGGAATGCCTGCCCGGATGAAGGGTTCGGCTTCGCGTAGGTTGCGCAGCCGGGTGACGTACCCCTCCAAGCCGTACCGGCCGGCGTACGCCGTGTTGAAGGGCCAGTTGCCGCATCCTTCGTACGCCGCGTCGTAGGTGTTGCGCGCGGCGTACGCCACCTGGGGGTCCACTTTGGGCTCCACCCAGGCAAGATCCTTAGCGCTCGGGCCCTTATGCCAATAAGCAACCACCATGGACGTCGAGGTCGGGGAACACCACGCCTCTCCCCCGTTGTCCCACTGCGGATACTGACCCTCGTGCAGCTCCTGGGAATAGGTCGGCACCGGCAGGGCAACGCCCCTACGCAGGCCGAACGAACTGGTGGCCGGTACGTCGTCCGGCAGGTTCGAGGCCACGGCGCCGAAGAAGCGGACGGTGGGGGTCAGGTGCGTTCCAGCCCTGCGCATCAACAGGATTCGCAACTGCACCTTGCCGAAGGTGTGGTCGTCGTACAGGTGCAGGGTGTCGGTCCACACGGTCGCGATGTCGGTGCCCTGCCCGTCAACGGACGTGCGGCTGATCGCACCACCATCGGCCAGGTCGTTGCTGCACCAGCGGCCGAGCACGAACCAATCGGACGTCGCGCCGGTCTCGTCGACGCCACGCACCTGCGACTCGATCCAGGTGCCGTTCGGGGTCTCGGCGTTCCACGAACTGATCAACTCGGTGAGCCCGAATCCCTGGCTGAGCCACGGCGAGGTCCAGGAACCGTAGTCGTAGGTGACAGTTTTGCTGCCTGCCGCCAGGTCGGCGTACTTGCGTTGCTTGGTGGGGTGCAACAGACGCAACCCGGCGGCCGAGGGCAGTACACCGTCGCGGCTGCCCCGCAGGAAGTCGAAGGGCGCCCGGAAGTGGTGGTTGGCAATCTTCTGATCCCTGCCGGTGACGGCCCGGGTCGTGGCGGATGCGGCGCTGGACGGCCCGGCGAGCAGCAGGCCGCCGGCAGCCATGGCACCACCGCCGATCACCAGCTGCCGGCGGCTGAGACGCGGAAGAGCTACCGGAGCAACGCTGCTGCGGACGGACTGACGGGACGATGAAGCAGGCACGATGGGACCTCCGGTCAGGAAATTGTTTCCAGTTATCTATGAGACACCGAAAGTTCTTACGATGGGGTCTTTCGGACCGAAAATTTCTGCCCCTTAACCAGTCGACACCTACCTGGTCCGGCCGTGATGATGAGCGCCATGTCGCAACCCTGGCCCAAGGACGTCGCTGGACTGACCTTGCGTTACCCCAGTGCAGCGGAAATCGAGGATCTGCTCGCGTTCCGCAACCTGGAGCCGGTGAACGAGTGGATGCTTCGCACTCACGTCGAGCCAACGGCCTTCCGCGGCGAATGGAGCGCAGTGGCCACCAGCGACACCGACTTCTCCTGTGCTGCAATCCTCGACGGCGAGGTGGTCGGGATGGGATTCCTCGAGTTGACCAATGGGATGGGCCAGCCCGGGTGGCCTCAAGCGACCGAGGCCAGCATCGGCTACATCGTGCGACCCGAGCGTGCGGGCCGGGGTGTCGCAACCGCGATCGCGCGCGGGCTGCTGGACGCCGCCTTCGTCGACCTGGGTCTGCGCCGGGTCACTGCCGGGTGTTTCGCCGACAACCTCGCATCTGTACGGGTCTTGGAAAAGGCCGGGATGCGTCGCGAGCAGCACGGCGTCCAGGATTCGTGGCACCACGCACTGGGTTGGATCGACGGATACACCTACGCTGCGCTGGCCACCGACCGCCCTGACTGGCGCGTCGCGCCCTCGCCGACGTCGGGTAGGCCATAGTTGAGCTCGCCGCAGTCCATCACGTATCAGGAGAGAAGCGATGACTCAACCGACTGACTCCCCGCAGCAACTTCAGACCGCCAACCGCGCCGGGGTGATCCTCAGCATCGTCGCCGGCATCGTCTGGGTCGTCTACGCCATGACCGGCGCGCACTCCGTGGTGCTCGTCGTCGCGATCGTGCTGTCGATTCTCGTCGGCGCCTACTGGGCGTTCGGCCGAGACTTCATCGCCAAGAGGTAGCCAGTAGCACGGAATTGCGGTCAGGCGTCGCGACTGGCACAGGATCGTGGTCATGTGCTGCTTCACCCCGCAATCGCATGCCCATCGTGCGAGCACATCGCAATCGCGTGCCAAACGGCCTGGGGAGCTCACTCGGGTACGACGAAGGGGAGCCCCCAACGGGACTCCCCTTCGCGCCGTACTGGCGAATGTCCTTCTAACGCAAGTCAGTTCACCAGCGAACGCAGCACGTACTGCAGGATGCCGTCGTTGCGGTAGTAGTCGGCCTCACCGGGGGTGTCGATCCGGACCACCGCGTCGAACTCGACCTTCGAGCCGTCGGTCTTGGTGGCGGTGACGTGCACGGTCTTGGGCGTCGTCCCTTCGTTCAGCGCGGTCACGCCGGTGATGTCGAAGGTCTCGGTGCCGTCCAGGCCGAGCGAGTCGGCGTTCTGACCGGCCGGGAACTGCAGCGGCAGCACACCCATCCCGATCAGGTTGGAGCGGTGGATGCGCTCGAACGACTCGGTGATGACCGCCTTCACACCCAGCAGCCGGGTGCCCTTGGCGGCCCAGTCACGCGAAGACCCGGAGCCGTACTCCTTGCCACCCAGCACGACCAGCGGGGTGCCGGCCTTGGCGTAGTTCTCCGCGGCGTCGTAGATGAACGCCTGCGGCGCGCCCTCGACGGTGAAGTCGCGGGTGTAGCCGCCCTCGACGTCGTCCAGCAGCTGGTTGCGCAGCCGGATGTTGGCGAAGGTGCCGCGCACCATGACCTCGTGGTTACCGCGCCGCGAGCCGTAGGAGTTGAAGTCCTTGCGCTCGACGCCGTGCTCGGTGAGGTACTTGCCGGCCGGGCTGTCGGCCTTGATCGAACCGGCCGGGCTGATGTGGTCGGTGGTCACCGAGTCACCCAGCTTGGCCAGCACGCGGGCACCCGAGATGTCGCTGACCGGGCTCGGCGTGTGCGCCATACCCTCGAAGTACGGGGGCTTACGCACGTACGTCGAGTCCTCAGCCCACTCGAAGGTGTTGCCTTCGGGGGTGGGCAGCGACTGCCAGCGCTCGTCACCGGCGAAGACGTCGGCGTAGTCCTTGATGAACATGTCGCGGTCCATGGACGCGGCGATGGTGGACTCGACCTGCGCCGGGTCCGGCCAGATGTCCTTCAGGAAGATGTCGTTGCCTGCGGCGTCCTGACCCAGCGGGTCGGTGTCGAAGTCGAAGTCCATCGTGCCCGCGAGCGCGTAGGCGATGACCAGCGGCGGCGAGGCCAGATAGTTCATCTTCACGTCGGGGTTGATGCGGCCCTCGAAGTTACGGTTACCGGACAGCACCGAGGTGACGGTCAGGTCGTTCTCGTTGATGGCCGCCGAGATCTCCTCGTTCAGCGGACCGGAGTTGCCGATACACGTCGTACAGCCATAACCGACCAGGTAGAAGCCGAGCTTCTCCAGGTAGGGCCACAGACCGGCCTTCTCGTAGTAACCGGTGACGACCTGCGAACCCGGCGCCATGGAGGTCTTCACCCACGGCTTGGAGGTCAGGCCCTTGTCGACGGCGTTCTTAGCCAGCAGCGCAGCGGCCATCATCACCGACGGGTTGGAGGTGTTGGTGCAGGAGGTGATCGAGGCGATCACGACCGCACCGTCCTTGAGCCCGAAGGAGTTTCCGCTGGCGTCGGTGACCGGCACCTCGCGGTAGTTGCCCTCGACCCCGTAGTTCTTCACGTCGAGCGCGAACTGCTGCTTGGACTCGGCCAGCACGATCCGGTCCTGCGGGCGCTTCGGGCCGGCGATCGACGGCACGACCGTCGACAGGTCCAGTTCCAGGTACTCAGAGAAGCGCGGCTCGTGCGACGGGTCGTGCCACAGGCCCTGTTCCTTGGTGTAGGCCTCAACGAGGGCGACCTGCTCCTCGGAGCGACCGGTCAGGCGCAGGTAGTCCAGCGTGACCTCGTCGATCGGGAAAATCGCACAGGTGGAACCGAATTCGGGGCTCATGTTGCCGATGGTGGCGCGGTTGGCCAGCGGCACCGAGGCGACGCCTTCGCCGTAGAACTCCACGAACTTGCCGACCACACCGTGCTGCCGCAGCATCTGGGTGATGGTGAGCACGACGTCGGTCGCGGTCACACCGGCGGGGATCTTGCCGCTCAGCTTGAAGCCGACCACGCGCGGGATGAGCATCGAGACCGGCTGGCCGAGCATCGCGGCCTCGGCCTCGATACCGCCGACGCCCCAGCCGAGGACGCCGATGCCGTTGACCATGGTGGTGTGGCTGTCGGTGCCGACGCAGGAGTCGGGGTAGGCCTTGCCGTCACGGGTCATGACCGTGCGGGCAAGGTGCTCGATGTTGA
Source organism: Branchiibius hedensis (assembly GCF_900108585.1). Lineage (NCBI taxonomy): Bacteria > Bacillati > Actinomycetota > Actinomycetes > Micrococcales > Dermacoccaceae > Branchiibius > Branchiibius hedensis. Next base: position 1,011,732 of record NZ_UESZ01000001.1, on the reverse strand, counting down.
CCTGGTGCACGATACCGGTGCCCGGGGGGACGACCTTGAAGTCGTCGAACGCGGTCTGGCCCCAGCGCAGGAACTGGTAGCGCTCGCGGTTGCGGCCGTACTCGATCTCGACGTTCTTCTCGAAGGCATCCGGGCGGCCGAACACATCGATGATGACGGAGTGGTCGATGACCATCTCGGCGGGAGCCAGCGGGTTGATCTTGGTGGCGTCACCGCCCAGGTCGACGACGGCCTCGCGCATGGTGGCCAGGTCCACGACACACGGCACACCGGTGAAGTCCTGCATGATCACGCGGGCCGGGGTGAACTGGATCTCGGTGTCGGGCTGGGCGTTCTCATCCCAGCTACCCAGGGCGCTGATCTGCTCCTTGGTGACGTTGGCGCCGTCCTCGGTCCGCAGCAGGTTCTCCAACAGCACCTTGAGGCTGAACGGCAGCGTCGCACTCCCCTCGACGGTGTTGATCCGGTAGATCTCGTAGGAGCTGTCCCCTACCTCGAGCGTGCCCTTGGCACCAAAGCTGTCGCTGCTCACGACGACTCCTTCGTCCGATCGATTTATCTTGACGTCAAGATAATGTTCTCACATCCGCCCGCGCCGTTTCAGCGAAGGCAGACCTAACCTGACGTTCGGTGTGGCCCGCTCCCGATCCTCCCACCGCTGGCGCCGTGGTGGCAGCCCTTCGGTCCTACGATCGACGGATGCGGGTGCTGATCGTCGGTGGGACCGGTCTGCTGGGTCAGGAGTTGCTCCTGCAGGCGATGGGGCAAGGCCATGAGGTCGTTGGCACCTTCGCCCGATGGCCCGGCGAATCCTGGGCCACCTGGCGGCATCTGGACCTGCGGTCGCAGCAGGACCTCACCGAGGTACTGGCTGACGTGCGGCCCGAGATCATCATCAACGCGGCGTACGCCGGGGCGGACTGGCAGGTCACCGCGCTGGGCGCGGCGCGGCTCGCCAGCCACTCTCACGCTGCGGGCGCCCGCCTGGTGCAGGTCAGCTCGGATGCGCTGTTCGCCGGGCGCCCCGCCCCCTACGTCGAGACCGACGATCCGTCTCCCATTACCCCGTACGGCGCGGCGAAGGCAGCCGCCGAAGTCGCCGTCGCGTCGATCGACCCCGGCGCGATCATCGCCCGCTCATCGTTGATCATCAGCTCCGACGGTTCATCGCAGCCGGAGCAGTTCGTGCACGAGCTGGCTTCTGGCAGCGCAGGATTCCTGTTCACCGACGAATTCCGCTGCCCGGTGCACGTGGCCGATCTGGCGTCCGCGTTGGTGGAACTGGCGGTCAGCGATCGCCGCGGCATCCATCACGTCGGTGGTGCTGATGCGGTGTCCCGGCTGGAACTGGGTCAGCTCATTGCGACTCGTGACGGGCTGGATCCCGCAGGTCTGCCGTCGCGGACCCAGGGCATGGAGCAGTGGCGACCACGCGACGTACGTCTGGACAGCACCGCCACCCAAGCGGTGCTCACCACCCGACTGCGGGGAGCGCGTGAGTTCCTGCGAACTCGCTAACCCGGGTAGATCCGCCGCCAAAAAGGGCGGAGGGGTCAGGCGGGTTCCAGGATCGCGATGCACTCCACGTGGTGGGTCATCGGGAACGCGTCGAACGCCCGCAGCGACGCCAACCGGTAGCCGTGTTCGGCCGCGTAGGCCAGGTCGCGGGCCAAAGCGGCCGGATCACACGCGACGTACGCCGCGCGCCGGGGTCGGCGGGCCAGCGCCGCTTGCATGACCGCCCGGCCCGCACCCGATCGCGGCGGATCCAACACCAGCAGGTCCACTGCCCCCAGCGTGCTTTCCACCTGCCCCGACTCGAAGAAGGCTTCGACGTCCGAGGCCACGACCGAGGCGTTCGCCGGGATGTTGTCCTGCGCGTCCTGCACCGCCCGCTGATCACCCTCGACACCGAGCACCTGCCCGGACGCACCGACAGCGGCCGCGAAGAAGGCGGTGAAAAGCCCTACGCCGCAGTACAAGTCGAGCACGTGGTCACCCGGCTGCGGCTCCAGCGCCTCCAGCACCACCGAGGTGAAGGTCGCGGCCGCACCCGGGTGCACCTGCCAGAAGCCGCGGGCCGAAACCTCGAAGGACCGGTCCAACACCTCTTGCCGCAGTGAGGGCACCGGGTCGTGGTTGGGCAGTTCAACGACCACCGTCTCGTCGGTGCCGACCGCGACATCGGCCCCACTGATGCCCTCGTCGAAGACCTCCGTGAAGATCCCGGTCGCAGCGACGTCCGGCACCGCGATCAAGCAGTCCTCGACCGGCAGCACCTCGTGCGAGCGGTTCTTGCGGATCCCGAGGCGAAGCCCTGCTCGCCCGGGCGCTGCCGCGGCCAGCTCCACCCGGGTGCGCCAACGCAACCCGTCCTGATCCCCCGGCACCGGTTCCACGGTGACCGGCACGTCCAGCTTCGCCAACCGGCGCAACTGCTCGGCCACGACCTGCGCCTTCAGGACCCGTCCGTGCGCCGCCGACGTGTGCTGCCAGTCGCATCCCCCGCACAGTCCCGGACCGGCGTACGGGCAAGGCGCAGAACGACGTTCGGGTGAGGCGACCACGATCTGGGTCGCGTCCGCCCGCAGGAAACGCGACTCGGTGTCCCCCTCGGTCACCGTCGCGACGACCTGCTCCCCCGGCAACGTGTGCCGGACGAAGACCACCCGGCCGTCCGCGCGGGCGACACAGAACCCGCCGTGCGCGACGTTGCCGACCTCGAGGGTCAGTTGGGTGCCGACCAGGGACGTGCCACGGGTCTGCCGCGAGCGCGGGCGGCGATGAGAGGAGCGGCGGCCGGGCACGTCAGCGACCCTGTCGTACGGCGCCCGGTGCCGGACCGTCGTACACCCGCTCCTCGTGCCCCTGGGCGGAGTCCAGCTGCCACGGCACACTGGCCACCATCACACCGGGGGTGAACAGCAACCGCGCTTTGAGTCGCAGCGCGGATTGGTTGTGCAGCAACTGTTCCCACCACTTACCCAGCACGTATTCCGGCAAGTAGACCATGACCACATCGCGCGGGCTGTCGCGCCGAATCGACTTGACGTACTGGATCACCGGGCGGCTGATCTCCCGGTACGGCGAGGCGACGATCTTCAGACGCACCGGAATCTGCCGCTTCTCCCATTCCGCCTGCAGGGCCTCGGTCTCGGCGTGATCGACGTTGACGGTGACGGCCTCCAGCACCGAGGGCCGGGTCGCCCGGGCATAGGCCAACGCTCGCATCGTCGGCTTGTGCAGCTTGGACACCAGCACGATCGCGTGCACGCGCGAGGGCAGCAGCTGCTCGTTGTCGTCCTCGGCCAGGGTCAACTCACGGCCCACCCGCTCGTAATGCCGGTTGATCGCGCTCATCAGGAAGAACAGCACCACCATCGCCGCCACGGCGTAGCCGGCGCCGTGTAGGAACTTGGTGAGCAGTACGACGATCAGCACCAGACCTGACATGACCGCGCCCACGCCGTTGATGACCCGCGAGCGCATCATCTGCCGACGTCGCACCGGGTCGGTCTCGGTGCGCAGGTGCCGATTCCAGTGCCGGATCATGCCGGACTGGCTGAGCGTGAAGGAAACGAAGACGCCGACGATGTACAGCTGGATCAGCCGGGTGGTCTCGGCGTCGTAGAGGACGATCAGCACGATGGCCATCCCGGCGAGGGCGATGATGCCGTTGGAGAAGGCCAACCGGTCGCCGCGGGTGTGCAACTGGCGCGGTAGCCAGCCATCCCGGGCCAGGATCGAGCCGAGCACCGGGAAGCCGTTGAAGGCGGTGTTGGCGGCGAGCATCAGGATGACGCCGGTGATGATCGCGATAAAGACCAAACCCGGGGTGAAACCGCTGAACACCGACTTGGCCAACTGCGCCAGGACGGTGTCCTCGTGGTAGTTCTCCACCGGTTTGCCGTTCAGGAGCAGGTTTCCGGGGTGATCCGGGTCCTGCATCTGGACGCCGGTCCAGTTGGCCAGGGTCACGATCGAGGCCAGCATGAAGATCGCGATGCCGCCCATCATCAGCAGCGTGGTCGCGGCGTTCTTGCTCTTGGGTTTGCGGAAGGCCGGCACACCGTTGGAGATCGCCTCGACACCGGTCAGGGCCGCACAGCCGGACGAGAACGCCCGTAAGAGCAAGAAGAGCATGGCGATCTGGCCAAGGGTGTCCATGCCTTGCTGTGGACCCAGGGTGAACTGGGCGCTTTCGGCCTGGGGCAGGTTGTCGCTGATCTTGCGGACGAAGCCGACGACGGCCAGCGTGAAGACCCCGAGCATGAACAGGTAGACCGGCACCGCGAAGATGGCGCCGGACTCACGGACGCCGCGCAGATTCATCGCCGTCAGGAGCACCACGACCAGGACCGCGAAAATCACTTCCTTGCCCCGCACGAAGGGCAATGCAGCCGAGGCGTTCTGGATACCGGAGGACACCGACACCGCCACCGTGAGGACGTAGTCGACCAGCAGTGCGGACGCCACGCCCAGACCGGCGCGCCGTCCCAGGTTGACGGTGGCGACCTCGTAGTCCCCACCCCCGGAGGGGTAGGCGTGCACGTTCTGCCGGTAGGACGCCACGACCACCGCCATGACGAAGATCACGCCGAGGGTAATCTGCCATGAGTGGGTGAAGGCGAAGGCGCCGCCGGCGCTACCCAACACGATGAGGACTTCGTCGGGTGCGTACGCGACCGATGACAGGGCATCGCTGGCGAAGATCGGCAGCGCTAACCGCTTGGGCAACAGCGTGTCCCCGAGCCGGTCGCTGCGCATGGCGCGGCCCACCACGACACGCTTGAGCGCCCGACTGGTTCCTGACACAAGGCGAGAGTATGCCGCCTGGCTAGGGCGTGCAGCGACTCCGGTACCGTTCCAGGCGTGTACTTCGTCATCATGGGATGTGGGCGGGTCGGCTCCACCCTCGCGCTCGCGTTGGAGCAGCGCGGTGAACAGGTCGCCGTCATCGACCAGGACGAGTCCGCGTTCCGCCGTCTTGGCCCGACGTTCGAGGGTCGGCGCGTCACCGGGGTGGGCTTCGACCGCGAGACGCTGGTCCGCGCCGGCATCCGGGACGCCTACGCGTTCGCTGCCGTGTCCTCGGGTGACAACTCCAACATTCTGGCCGCCCGCGTCGCCCGCGAAACCTTCGACGTGGACCACGTCGTGGCCCGGATCTACGACCCGGCCCGCGCCGAGATCTACCAGCGCCTGGGGATCCCGACCGTGGCAACCGTCAAATGGACCGCCGATCAGGTGCTGCGCCGCTTGGTGCCCCAGGGCGCCGTACAACTGCACACCGACCCCAGCGGCAGCATCACGCTCGCGGAGGTGCCACCGGACCGGTCGTGGATCGGGTCCCCGCTGCGCCTCATCGAGCGCGAGACCAGTGCCCGCGTCGCGTACCTCACCCGTCTCGGCGAGGCGATGCTGCCTGCCGCGGACACCGTCCTGCAAGAAGGCGACTTGCTGCAGTTGCTGGTCGAAACTGATCGTCTCGCCGAGGTGGAAGCTCAGTTGGCTGCCACCAAACCCGCTGACTGAGTAAGGGATTCGTGATGCGAGTCGTCATCGTCGGAGCCGGAAGCGTCGGACGCTCCATTGCCCGCGAATTGCTGCACAACGGCCACGAGGTGCTGCTAATAGACAAGTACGCCGATGAGCGGCGCACGCGGCAGGTCCCGGACGCGTCGTGGTTGCTGGGCGACGCCTGTGAGATCGCGACCCTCGTCGAGGCGTCAGCAGAAGACTCCGATGTGATGGTCTGCGCGACCGGTGACGACAAAGCGAACTTGGTCGTCTCCCTGCTCGCCAAGACCGAGTTCGGGGTTGGCCGCACCGTGGCGCGGGTGAACAACCCCAAGAACGAGTGGATGTTCGACGACGCGTGGGGTGTCGACGTGGCCGTGTCCACCCCACGGTTGATGACCGCTCTGGTCGAGGAAGCCGTCACCATCGGCGACCTGGTGCGGTTGTTCCAGTTCCAGCAGGGGCGCGCCACCATGGTGGAGATCACCGTCCCGGAGGACAGCCCGACGATCGGGCGCGCGGTCCGGGAGCTGAAACTCCCGGCCGACTCAGTCCTGGTCGGGATCATCCGCGACGAGCAACCGCTCGCGCCCAGTGACGACGACACCGTCGAGGCGCTGGATGAACTGCTCTTCCTGACCACCTCTGATGCCGAGTCAGAGCTGGGTGCGGTGCTGACCGGGCGCAGTCCGGAAACGATCCGGACGATCGAGTCGTTCTGACCGCCGCCGCGCGGTCAGCCCTTCTGCGCGATCGGCTTGATCTGGTAGGCCGGGTTGTACATGGTCGGGACGCCCTTCTTGAACAGCACCCGCCCCTTCACCTTCAAGAAGACACCGGGTTCGATCCCGGCGATGGTGCGCCGACCCAGCCACACCAGATTCATCGTGCGGTGCCCGTCGTCCAGGTCCACGACCAGCGCCGGCACGTCGTTCTGCCGGGGGCGCAGACTGATGGACCGGACGGTGCCGCAACATTCGGTGACGCACTTGTCCTCGACCTGATCGATCGGGGTACCGCCCAATTCATCGAGGGTTTCGCGTAGTTCGTCCTGCTCATGGGCCTCGGCGCTGCGGGCCAGCCGTTTGATGGTGTGCGACAGGCCCATCTCAACGCACCTCGGTGATCTCGGGGCCGCGTTCGAAGGGGTTCAGCGCCGTAGCCGCAGCAGCCGCTTCCTCTGGTGCCTGCGTGAGGGCCTCAGGCAACGTCAACTCCAGGAGTTCCCGCGGCGCGCGCGGCTCACTGCCCCGCACCACGACCACCGACCGGGCGAATGCCAGCAGCGGCTCGGCGGCCGCGTCGTCGACGGCGGCGTTGCCGGACAGGACGATGCGCAGGAACCAGCGCGGACCGTCCACCCCCACGAAACGTGCCGGCGCCAGCACGGTGCGGCCATCCGGGCCCTGGCTGGGCAACTTGGCGTGCAGCTCCGGCCCGAACGGGCCGTCCACGATGTCGGTGCTGCCGCCGCCGGCGATCAGGTTGTCGGCGATCTCCCCTCGGATCTCGCGCCACACCCCGCGGCTCTTGGGCGCCGCGAACGCCTGGATCTGACACGCGGATCCATCGACGATGGCCGTCACCCCGGTGTACTGCTGGGTGGTCTCGTCAGCATCCACCTGCAACTGCAGCTCCGGTGAGACCGCAAAACGCAACGAGCCGAAGTCCACCCGCTCGAGGTCGTCGTCGACCTCCGTGACATCGAACGGGCCTGCGGACCGGTCGACGACGGCGACGGTCTCCTCGACCTCCTCCGGCGAGTCGTCGCCAGCGACGTCCACCTCGGTTTGCTCGGATCCCTCCGGCGGGACCTCGATAACCTCATCCGGTTGGTCGCCGGTCGCGGCACCGTCCTTGGCCCGCTTCTTGAAGATGCCCACTGCCGTCCTTCGAATCGTCGATCGGCCGGTCCCTGCCAGCCGCCCTCTTCTGAGGTTACTTCTGCGAGAACCCTCCGGTCGAACCGTGCCCGTCGGCGCCGCGCACGCTGTCGGGCAGAACCTCCACCGGATCCCACTGCACGACCGTCACGGCCTGCACCACCAGTTGCGCGATGCGATCGCCGCGGGTGATCGTGAACGACTCCCGCGGGTCCAGATTGATCAGGTTCACGTGGATCTCACCGCGGTAGCCCGAGTCCACGGTGCCTGGAGAGTTGAGTGTCGTGATCCCGTGCCGGGCGGCCAGGCCCGAGCGCGGGTGGATGAACCCGGCGTACCCCTGCGGCAGCGCGATGGCGATTCCGGTGGGGATCAGCGCCCGGTGCCCCGGCGCCAAGGTAACGCCCACCCGGGCCAACAGGTCCATCCCTGCGTCGCCCGGGCGGGCGTAGGTCGGCAGCGGCAGATCGGGGTCGATCCGGCTGACCGGAAGGCGCAACGCGCTCACGGGTGGCGGCTCAGGCCGCGCACTCGCTGCAGACCGGCAGTCCGCCGACCTCCTTGGCCAGCTGGCTGCGGTGGTGCAACAGGAAACACCGCGAGCAGGTGAATTCGTCGGCCTGACGCGGGATCACCGTGACGGTGAACTCCTCACCGGACAGGTCAGCACCGGGCAGTTCGAAACCTTCCGCCTGCTCGGACTCATCGACGTCGACGCTGGCTGCGTTCTTGTCGACCCGTCGCGACTTCAACTCCTCGATCGAGTCGTGCTCGATGTCGTCGTCGGTCTTGCGCGGGGCGTCGTAATCAGTTGCCATCTCGAGGGTTACTCGCTTCTCTCGTTCTCTGGTTCGAAGATCTGTGCGGCGCGGTCACGCGATGTGCCGCGCCTTGTGCGCCGTTCAACGCTCGTCGTACGTGATATGTGCCCGTCCCGGCCCGGAATTCTGCCCTACCTCCAAGACAGTGCCCGCACCGGGCCCTCTGGTGGATCGTTCCCGCCGTCAGATCCAGGAGGCGGCAGCATACGTGCTCACATGGCCAAGGAACACCCTTACCGCCGAGTACATTCCATCGGGCGGACCACCCGGTTTACTGCGCCGCCGATCGCAGTACGTCGTGCAGCGCCTCCACCAGTACCGCCGGCCCGGCGAGGGTCAGGTCGCGCGACGGCTGTGGGCCGGCGCCGCGCACGACACCGCCCGCTTCGGTGACGATCAACTGTCCGGCCGCGCGATCCCAGGCGTTCAGCCCGGATTCGTAGTAGACGTCCAACCGGCCGGCCGCCACGGCGCACAGATCCAGCGCCGCACTGCCGGCCCGGCGGATGTCGCGCACCTGGGGTAGCACGTGGGTCAGGATCTGCGCCTGCTGCGCGCGTTTGTCCGCGTCGTACCCGAAGCCGGTCCCGGTCAACGCCTGACCCAGCTCCCGCTCACCACTGACGAACAACGCCGTTACCGAGGACTCGGCGCCGGTCGTCCGCAAGAACGCGCCACCGCCGCGGCGGGCGTGGAACAACTCACCGGTCACCGGGTTGAACACCGCACCGGCGACGCTTTCCCACTCCCCTGCGGGGTCACCGGTGCACGCAGCGACGGACACGGCGTACGCCGGGATGTCGTAGAGGTAGTTCACGGTCCCGTCGATGGGGTCCACGATCCAGGTGATGCCGCTGGCGGACTCGACCGATGCGCCCTCCTCGCCCAGGATCCCGTCCTGCGGGCGGCGCTGCCGCAGGTGCTCCTGCAACAGTTGTTCGCTGCGCCGGTCCATGACTGTGACCACGTCTGTCGCGCTGGATTTGGTGTCGGCGACGCCCAGGTGCGCCGGACGCTCGCGCACGATGAGTTCCCCGGCCAACACGGCCAGTTCCCGGCAGATCGTCTCGAGCGTTCCCAGCGCCGCCAGGCTCAGGTCCTCAGGCATGCCCCTCAGTCCATTCCGCAGGCGGCTGGGCGTGCCTCGCGCAGATTCGGGCAGCACCCGGGTCGGCACACCGGCGGCATCGCCTCGCCTGGCCAGGCGACCATCTCCACCGGCACGTTGCGCGCTTGTGCAGCGCGCTCGGTCATCAGATCGACCAGGCCGATCACGAACTCCGGGTCAACACCGACGGTAGGAACCCGCACCATGTTCAGACCCAGTTCGTCGGCGGTTTCGCGCGCCTCGACGTCCAGGTCGAATTTGACCTCCATGTGATCGGAGATGAAGCCGATCGGGGCGACGACGACATCGGTGATGCCGTCGGCGGCCAGCGAGCGCAGGTGGTCGTTGACGTCCGGCTCCAGCCACGGCTGGGTCGGCGGCCCGGAGCGCGAGCAGTAGACCAGTGCGCCGGTCAGTTCCCGGTCCAGGGTGAAGCCGGCTTCGTCGAGGATGACGTGCGCGATCTCATCGTGCTGGTGCTCATACAGATTGCCCTCACCGTCACCCGGTCCCGAGGTGTCATCCATCGCTTCCGGGATGGAGTGCGTGACGAAGACGATCCGGAGCTTGTCGTCGTCCGGTTGACCGATCTGCCGGACGGCGTCGGTGACCAGTCGGGCGTTGACCCGGGCGAAGCTGGGGTGGGTGGCGTACTGGCGGACCTTGTCGACGGTCAGTTCGCGGCCTTCGTCCTGCAGGGTCTGCAACGCGTCGGCGATGTTCTCGCGGTACTGCCGACAGGAGCTGTAGCAGGAGTAGGCACTGGTGGTGACGGCCAACACCCGGCGCGCGCCGGCGTCGTACGCATCCCGCAGGGTGTCGGTCAGGAACGGTTCGCTGTTGCGGTTGCCCCACAGCACGGGCACGTCGATGCCGCGCCGCCGCAGGTCCGCCTCCAGCGCCGCGCGCAACTCCCGGCACTGGTCGTTGATCGGGCTCTTGCCGCCGAAGCGGTCGTAGTGGTGGGCGACCTCCGCCAACCGCTCATCGGGGATGCCGCGCCCACCGGTGACCCGGCGCAGGAACGGCATGACCTCCTCCGGCCCCTCGGGTCCGCCGAACGAGACCAGGACGACTGCGTCGTAGGGTGCGACCGAGGCCGCCGCAGGCTGAGAAGTAGGCACATTCAAACCCTACGAGCACGAGCCGCCCGGCGTGCCACCGGCATTCCTTCTGGTGCGGCGTGGCATCGTTGGGCGGTGGGTCGGTGCAGCACCGACCCACACCGATCTGACACATCCGACGGGACATCCGACATGGGGCGGGACGATGAGTGAACTGCACTTCACGCGCGTGAGTGACGACGGCGGGCAGTTGGTGCTCTCCGACGCCGACGGGTCCGAGTACACCCTCGCACTCACCGATGAACTGCGTGCGACGTTGCGGCGCACCCCGCGCCCGGCCGCGCAACTGCCGGAGTTGGCTGCGCCGGCCACCGCCAAGGACGTGCAGTCGATGCTGCGAGCCGGCGGAACAGTGCACGAGGTCGCCGAACGCACCGGATGGGAGGCCCGGCGGGTCGAGCGCTACGAACCGCCGATCCGCGCCGAACGGCAGTACGTGTCCTCCCTGGTGCAGGGGTTGCCCACTCCGGAGGGCACCTTCGCTGAGCAGGTCGCCGAACGGCTCGCCGGCCGCGGAGTCGATGCCGAAGAGTTGGAGTGGGACGCCTTCCGCGACGTGACCACCAACGCGTGGACCGTGGTCTGTGCGTTCGAGGCGGGTGGGCGGGCCCGCCGCGCGGAGTGGGCGTTCGACCCGTCCGATCGCCGGGCCGTCCCGGTCGACGATGAGTCGCGCTGGCTCAGCGAGGACGACTCCCCCACCGGCTTGATTCCCGCTGCCCGGGTCACCGCGCCGTACGACGTGATCGCCGACGGCGGTCTCGAGCACGCGACGACGACCCCGCGACCGCGCCGGCAGAGCCGACCCGCCGGGCCGTTCTCCCGTACCGGCGAAGCCGTTCCCGAAGCCGCGGCCGCAGCACCGGAACCGACCGTTGTCCAGGATGAGGACACCGCCCCGCTGGCGGCGACTCCCGACCCCGAGCAGGGCGGCGCACCGGTTGACCTGGTGTCGGCGATCCGCCGCCGCGGCGCCAACCGGCGGGGCAAGCAGAGCCGTTCGCGGGCCGCTGCACCCAGCGAACCGCCGGCGCAGGAAGAGCCGCCCACCGATCAGGACGTCACGCAGGCTCCGGGCGACGAAGTGGATCCGGTGACCGGCACCGTGGACCTGTTCACCCAGGTCGACGACCCGACCCCGCCGGAGCAGGTCCTGACCGAGGCCCTCGCCCAGGACGACTTCGCCGATGCCGAGTTGTACGACGACGACACGCACGATGACGGCGACGCCGTGATCGACGAGGACGTGGACGTTGACCTGCAGCAGGCGCCCACGGTGTCCGGCGAGGTCATCGATCAGGACGACGAGGCACCGGTGGTCCCCGACCGACCGGCAGCAGCGCGGTCCGGGCGGCCCAGCGTCCCCAGCTGGGACGACATCATGTTCGGTCGTCGCGCCCGGGACTGACCGGCTGCTCCCCGCCAGCCCGCCGACGCGCCCGCCGAGGCACCGGCAGTCGGTGGCCGGTGTGCCAGGTGATCACGGCGGCGGTCCAGCCGACCACCAGCACCGCCGCGACGACCGTGCCGATCCGGGCGTTGAGCGGCACGAGTACGGCGACCAGGCCGCCCAACACCCAGGACAGCTGCAGCAGCGCCTCTGAACGACCGAAGACACTGGTGCGGCGCTTCTCCGGAACGGTGTCCTGGATCAGCGAATCCAGGGCGAGCTTGCCCAGTTGCTGCCCGATGCCGGCGACCAGACCGACCAGCACGGCCGTCACGATGCTGAATCGGGCCGCTGCGACCAGGATCACGACGGCATCCGCGAGCAGGGTGCCCAGGACGATCATCCGCGGGCTGGCGATCTTCAGCAGCGCCCCCATGACGGTGCCGAGCGCGTTGCCCACACCGGCCGCACCCAGCACCAACGCGAACAGCAGGGTCTGACGGTCCTCCCAGCCGGGGAACGGATGGGCGCGCACCAGGAACGCCAGGAAGATCGTCAGGAAGCCGGACAACCAGCGCAACCCGGCGTTCGCCCGCAGGGCCGTGACCACGTCCGGCCCGATCCCCAGTGCCGACATGCCCTGACCCCGCGCCAGATCGACCAGATCGGTGGGTTCCTCACCTTCGCTGGAATCGACCCGGGCCGGGAGCAGGATGGCCAGCACCGTGCCGATGACGAAGAGCAGGAACGCCACGCGCAGCGACCACGCGGGGCCGACCTTGGCGGCGACCCCGGCCAGCACACCGCCGACACCTGCACCGACGACACCGGCCAGTGACAGCCGGCCGTTGGCTTTGACCAGGGTCAGTTGCGCGGGCAACAACCGGGGAGCCGCGGCGGACCGGGTCACCAGGTACGCCTTGGAGAGTACGAGAACGCCTAGCGCACAAGGAAACAGCCAGTTCGAGTGGTCCTCGATGGTCTGCGCGGTGACCCAGCACAAGAACGCCCGCCCGGCCAACGTCGCGCCGATCGCCCAGCGCCGACCGCGTCGGAACCGGTCAAGCAGCGGTCCGACCAGGGGCGCGATGATCGCGAACGGCAGCATGGTCAGCAGCAGGAAGAGCAGCACCTGGCTGCGGGCCTGCCCGTTGGGCACCGCGAAGAACACGGTTCCGGCCAGGCCGACCGCCAAGGCAGCATCGCCGGCCGAACTGAGCGCGTGCACCTCGATCAGTCGGGACAGACCGCTTTCCCCCGCGCCCTGCGCCTCCGTGGCCCGCCGGGTGGCGTGCAGGAGGCGGCCGGGTGCCGCCTTCGTGGCCCGTACGACGCGCCGCCCTTTGCGAACGGTCGGTTGCGTCACCGGGTCGTCGTCCGGGGTTTCCTCGCTGGCAGTGGTGGGTGCCGGTCGGGTCGCCTCCACCTGGGGCAATGCAGCGGTGACCGCTCGCCGCTGTACGTGCAGCGGCGGCCACGTCGGTGCCTCGTCGGGGCGCATCGGCGACCCATCGGCGTACCGGAAGGGCGTCTGATCGCTCTGCGGGTCCGGCCCGCGCTCATCGGTCACGGACGCGCTTCGTCGAACGGCAGCACCTGCGGCGCGGCCTGGCGGGCCCGCGCGGAGGTCATCCGGCGCATGTGGTGCCGCCGGCACAGCACCTCGTATTCCACGTTCCCACTGTCGGTCGCGGCCGGGGCTGCATCGGGGACCGACGCGCGGGCGGCGGCGTCGTCGACATCGCCCACGATCACCTGTTCGCCCTCGGTCACCATCTGACCGTCCACCAGTCGCGCGTTGTGGGTGGCCCGCCGACCGCACCAGCACAGTGCTTCGACCTGCAACACCTGGACCCGGTCGGCCAGTTCGACGAGTCGCTTGGAGCCGGGAAATAACTCGGTGCGGAAGTCGGCGGTGATCCCGAACGCGTAGACGTCGATGTCCATCTCATCGACGATCCGTGCCAGCTGCTCGATCTGGGCGGAGGTGTAGAACTGGGCCTCGTCACAGATGAGGTACTGCACGACCGTGCCCCCGACGGCCAGATCGACCAGGTAGGCCCAGAAGTCCATGTCGTCGCCGACTTCGACCGCTGGTCGCCGCAGACCCAATCGCGAGGACACCATCTGCTCGCCCGCGCGGTCGAACTTGCAGAAGAGCACACCCCGGTGGCCGCGAGCGCGTCGGTTGTGGTCCATCTGCAGCGCCAGCGTGGACTTGCCGCAGTCCATCGTCCCGGCGAAGAACACCAGATCGGCCATGAGAGCAAGTATCCCGTTCGCTCAGCTGGCCGGCGCGTGCAGCACCGGCACGAGAAGTTCGGCATCGGTCAACGAGCCGTGCTGGCCGACCAACTCCAGCAGCACCGGCTTGATGGTGCGCGAGTCGTAGACGCACGCGGTCGAGCGCATCGCCACCAGGACGTCGCCGATCCGCTCATCGACTCCCGCCGCGGTGGCCCCGAAGAGACCCGCAGCAATCGCCTCGTCGCGGGTCAGCACCCACGCATCGTCGGCGAACCGCTCCCGCCAGGTCGCCGCGACGTCGTCGGCGGCCCCGGGCACCGTGTAGAGCTGCAGGGCACGGGGTTCGCCACCGGTGAGGTGAATGCCCGCAACCAGGTCCGCGTCGGCGGCCAGGTCGATGCGATCCGCAAAGGGCACATCGACCATGCCGTGGTCGGCGGTGACGGTCAACGAGACCCCCGCGGGCAACGCGCGCGCGAGGCGGGACAACTCGGCATCGACCCGCTCGAGTTCCTCGACCCACTGCAGCGACCCGCACCCGCTGGTGTGCCCGATCCGGTCGATGTCACCCCAGTAGAGGTAGATCAGCTGCCGTCCCTTGCCCCGCAACGCTGCCAGGGCAAGGTCCACCCGATCGGCCAGGCGGTAGGCACTGAGGACTCGTGCTCCACGCAGCGCGGCCCGGGTCAGACCGGAGCCGTCGAAGTAGTCGGCGCCGACCATCGTGACGTCGACTCCGTCCCGCCCAGCAATTTCGAAGGCTGTCGGATTCGGTTGCCACGTCAGCGAATTCGGGCCGTCGATCCAATCCAGCTCGTTGAAGAGGACATCGCGGGCGGGGTCGCGCACCACATAGCCGACCAGTCCGTGCCGACCAGGCGGCAGCCCGGTGCCGAACGTGCCCATGCTGGTGGCGGTCGTGGACGGGAAGCCGGCGGTGCCTCGTTGAGCTGGGCTGCTGGCGAGCAGACTGCGCAGGTACGGCGCGTGACCGCTGCGAGCGCGCAACAACTCCAGCCCGAGACCGTCGACCAGGACGACCACGGCGGAACGTGCCGGTTCCAGGGCAGGCAACATCTCGGCGTACGGCGAGTGGCGGACCCCCAGCGAAGCGACGACGCGGGGTAGGACCCCGGCCAGGTCGTTGCCGTCGTAGCCGGGGACGGGCGGAACGGCGCTCAACCGGCGAGGGCGGCCGACAGGGCCGCGGCGAAGCGGACTGCTTGCTGCAGGACGGCGTCGCCATCGGCGTCGGCGCTGATCCGCAGCGCTACGTCGTCACCGGTGATGGTGCCGTCATACCCGTGATCGGCCTCGCAGTCGGGATCAGCGCAACTGGCGGGCATCAGGTCGATCCGGGAGACCGTGCCCCAGCCGATCGTGACGGTGAGTTCGCGGCCCAGCGAACCCGGATCGTAGTTCTCCGGGTCGGCGATGACGTGGGCCAGCATCACCCCGCGCACGGCGCTCAGCGGGACCGTCTCGGTAGTGGCGGTCGCGAACGAACCGGCTCCCTCGGTCTCGGTCGGGCCGTGGTCGTCGGTGTGCGCGAGCACCAGCCGGGTGGGCGTCAGGATCAGCACGGTGATGTGCCGTCGGACCGTCGAGGCATCAAAAGTCGTCTCGCAGTGCACCAGGTGGGACACCACCTGGTCCCCGCCGAGCGCGGCGGCCACGACATCGCAGACCAACGCCGGGTAGTACCCGGCGTTGCTGATGTCGTCGACCAGTGCCTTGGGCAGAGATGCAGAGGTGACCTGACGTGTGACCGACATGGTGGCCATCTTCGCACTTCGCGGCGGCCGCGTCGGGTGCGCGTGCCGATCAGCCGGCAGACAGCGCGCGTCGACCGGTGTCTTGACGTGATTGCGGCGGCGCGACCGCGCAGTGCGCATCCAGGACGTCGACGCCGCCGGGGTGGGTGTTGACCGGGCTGAGCCGCAGCGAAGCGACCTGCGGCAACTGGTCGGCCAGCACCGCCACCCGTGCGATCAGGTCCTCCAGCGCAGCGCGGTCAATGGCGCCGCCCCCGCCGACGTTGTGCAGTAGGGGTGCCGCGCGCACCGAGTCGATCAGGTCGCGCACGTCGCCACCGGTGAGCGGCGGGATGCGGTAGCCCACATCGCCCATCTCCTCGGGTGCCCCGCTGATCGCGAACCGCAGGACGGGTCCGAAGAGCGGATCCTCGCCGGACTCGACCACGCAGGCCACCCCGGGGGTCGCCATGTGCTGGACCACCAGTTGGGCATCGCCGGTCGGTGAGAGGGCTTCGTGCAGGGCGCTCCACGCATCGCGCACAGCGACCTTGTGCCGAAGGTCAGCGCGCACGGCAGTGATCGTCTGGCTGCGCACCCGCGGCGAGACCGACTTGACCACGACCGGGTAGCCGATGTCCTTGGCCGCAACCTCCGCTTGGGCAGCGGAGTCAACCGGTTGCGCCGGCCACACCGTGATGCCGTAAGCCGCCAACAGCTCGTGCACCTCATCGGTGCTGAGATCACGACCCTGCGGGCTCTCCTCCAGCACGCGGTCGATGAGGGCGTGGGCAGCATCGGTGTCGATGCCCTCCGGCAGGACCAACTCACCGCGGTCGGCAGCAGTCCAATCGCTGCGTCGTGCCGCTAAGGCCAGGGCACGGACCGCGTCCTCGGGCAGCGGGTAGGCAGGCACCACGCGGCGACTGCCGTCCTCCAGCGTGCCGGCCGCCAACGACTCAGAAACTCCCTGGACACCAAGAATCGTTGTCACACAGGGTTTTTCGCTGATCGAACTGACTTCTGCGAGCATCGCAGCGACGGCTTGACCGTCGCCCTGCTGTTGACGCATGAAGTTGGTGACGACCGCATCCACCGAGACATCGGCGAAGGCGTCGCGCAGCGCCTCGCGCATGTCCTCCAGGGCCGCCTCCGCCGGCAGGTTCACCGGTCCGCGCGTGACTTCCAGGCCGTGGCTGACTGCGGTGTCGGCGGCGATCGCACCCAGGGCATCGGAGTTCCCGACGATCGCCACCCGTTGCCCTCGCGGCGCCGGTTGGTGCAGCAGCAGCTGGGCCACATCGAACATCCGGTGCAGGTCATCGACCCGGATGACGCCTGCCTGGTCCAGCATCGCCTGGAACGCCTTCGGGTCGGCCTGAGTGCCACGGACCCGGTGACCTGCGGGCACGCCGTACGCCGAGGTGCCCGGCTTGATCACGATCACCGGCTTGCGCTCGGACAGCCGCCGCGCAATGCGGGAGAACTTGCGCGGGTTGCCGACCGATTCCAGATACAGACCGACCAGGGTGGTCTCGTCGTGCTCGATCCAGTACTGCATGACGTCGTTACCGGAGACGTCGACCCGGTTGCCGGCGTTGACGAACTGGCTGATGCTCAGGCCGCGCAACTGCGCGAAATCGAGGACGGCGACGCCCAGTGCACCGGATTGGGAGAACAGCCCGAGCCCGCCGGGGTCCGGCAACCGGTCCGCGAGTGAGGCATTCAACCGGATCGGTGTCTCAGCGTTGATCAGCCCGAACGAGTTGGGGCCGAGCACCCGCATGCCACCATTGCGAGCTCGCCGCAGCAGCTCTCGCTGCAACTTCACGCCGGCCGCGCCCGCTTCGGCGAACCCCTCGGAGAGCACCGTCACCGAGCGCACCCCGAGCTTGGCGCAGTCATCGATGACCGCCAGGGTCGCGGCCGCGGGCACAGCGATCACCACCAGATCGACCGGATGCGGCAGATCGGTCACGCGTTGATAAATCGTCACCCCCGAAATTGCCTCGTGCACAGAGGAGTTCACGGCAAAGAGCTCACCGGTGTAACCGCCGTCGGCGACCTGCTGCCACACCCGACGGCCCAGCCGGTCGGGCTTCTCGCTGACTCCGACCACGGCTACCGAGGCAGGGCTGAGCAGCGCTCGCAGACTCGTCGCCTCCGCCCGTTGCTCCCGGGCGACGACGACCTGCCGAGAAGCCGACGTCGGCTCGATCGGGAAGGACAAGGCGACGACGCCGTCCTCGAACGCCCGATTGACCGCATACCCCGCCTCGGTGAACACCGACAGCATCTTGGTGTTCTGCGGCAGGACGTCGGCGACGAATTCCTCCACGCCGAGTTCCAGACCGATGGCGGCCAGGTGCTCCAGCAGCACGGACCCGACTCCGCGACCCTGGAAGGAATCGGAGACGTTGAACGCCACCTCGGCCTTGCGGCCGTCGTCGAAACGGTCGAACCGTCCCACGCCCACCAGCCGCTCGCCGCTGCGCAGCACCAGCGCGACACGATTGATGTAGTCGACGTGGGTGAAGCGGTGCACGTCCTTGTCGGACAGATGCTTCATCGGCGCGAAGAAGCGTAGGTAGGTGGACTCCGGCGACTGGGCGTCGTGGAACGCGCGCAGCGCGTCATCGTCGGACGGCTTGATCGGCCGCACCTGGGCGACCGAGCCGTCCCGCAGGACAACATCGGCCTCCCAGTGCTGGGGGTAGTCAGTCATCGTTCCTCCACCGCCGGGTCGACATAGCGCCAGGTGGTCCCGTCATCGTCACTGGTCCAGTATCCCGAGGCAGTACGCGGGATGGCGTAGAGCGTCGAGTTGCCGGCGCTGATCACATCATCGAAGCCGGTCGCGGACGTGGGCGGCGTCTTGGGTGCGGCGAACCCCCGCCCACCGTTGTCCGAACGCACGAGAGCCGCGTAGCCCTTGGGCACGAAACCCACGTCACCGCGCGGACCGCCGCTCGCGGCGACCAACACCAACGGATCGGGCGCGGCGAGGCTGACCTGGCCGATGGCGGGCAGCACCAGCGCACCGACCGAAGCCACCGACCACGACGCACCACCGTCGGTGGAGTGGATCACGGTGTACGACGTGCGGTCACCGACCGCCGTCGGCGCGCACACGGCGTACATCCCCTTGCTGCCGGTGACACCGGTCAAGGCGCCGATCCCGGTCCCCCGGCACGCGGTCGGACCCTTCATCGGCGCAAAGGAACTGCCCTTGATCGAATAGGCGTCGAAGGGCCCGGTCGGGCTGCCGCCGAGTTGGACGAACACCTGACCCTCGGACAGCACCAACGAACCCGCGCTCACCGCGATGGTCGGCACCAGGCTCGCGGTCACGCCGGAGACCGCGTTGTCGGACGGTTTGATCAGACTCAGGTAGATCGGTCCGGTGCAGGTGCCCTGGACGCAACCGTCGGACGACAGCACGGCCACCCTGCCCCTGGCTGCGTCCACCGCGACGTCCAGGATCGTCTGACCCACGTGTGGCATCCGGGTGAAGGTCTGCCCGCGGTCGCGGGTCAGCCACAGGTCGCCACCGAAGACATAGCCGCGTTGCGGATCCAGGAACCGGGTCTGGGTGATCGACCGGTCGGGCTGCACGGAAGGCACGAAATCGCCTCGGGCACTAGAGGTATCGGCATCTGCGAAGGTCTGCACCGCGTTCCAGGAGGTCCCGTCGTCCGAGGAACGCAACAGCACCGGGCAGACGTCGTCGGAGCAGTCGGCAGCGCCCAACGCGAACAATGACCCCGAACCGGCATTGGCCAACGACCACGTGCGCAGACCCGGCGGCACGGGTTGTGGCGGTTGTGGGCGAGGCGCCTCGACCGGGGCGCTGGTCACGTCGGTCCCGTAGACGACCTGGCCGGGGTTCACGGCGTCGCCGCGTCGGACCTCACCACCCAGCGGATGCAGGGTGACTGCGTACACGGCGAACGCCAGGACCATCAGTCCGAACGCGACGCCCAGGCCCACAGATATGCCGTGCCACGGAATGCGGGTCGAGGTGGGTGCCTCGACGGCAGGATCGACGACCGGCTGATCGACGACGGGCTCCGGCACGTGTCCCAGGGTAATCCGCACGCCCGAGAACCCGCGTGATACCAGTAGGCACATGGAACTGAAGGACGCGATCCGCAAACGGCGGATGATCCGAAAGTACGATCCCGACCGCCAGGTGCCACCGGAGGTGCTTTCTGAGATCGCCAGACTGTCGCTGCGAGCACCGAGTGCGGGATTCAGCCAGGGCTGGGACTTCCTGGCCCTGCAGGGCAGCGAGCGGGATCCGTTCTGGGCGGCGATGGCCAGTGAGAACTGGCCCGGGTCCTGGCTGGCCGGCGTCCGCAGCGCACCCACGTTGATCGTCTGCCTCTCGGACAAGTCGACCTACCTGAAGCGTTACCAGGAGAAGGACAAACCGTTCCAGGACGGCGAGGAGAAGCACTGGCCGGTCTTCTACTGGGATGTCGACACCGGGATGGCGGCCATGCTGATGCTGCTGCTGGCGGTCGACGCCGACCTGGGCGCGCTGTTCTTCGGCGTACAGGTGGAGGATCTGCCCGCCGTACGTTCGGCACTCGGCATTCCGCAGGATCGCAACATCGTCGGCGTGGTGGCCCTGGGCTACTCGGCGGAGGAGAAGTCGACCGGCAGTCCGCGCAAGCGGGCGCGGCGTGGGGTGGATGAGGTGTTCCACTCCGGACGGTTCGGCTCGCCGTTCAGCCCGCAGAAACCCTGAGCACCAGACTGGGATCCAGTCCGGCCAGATCGACGGCGCCAGCCAGGCCCATCGCGTGCCGCAGCTGGTCGGTTACTGCGGCCACGACGCGCTCGGCGCCCGCCTGGCCGTCGGTGGCCAGGCCCCAGATGACCGGTCGGCCGAGGAACACCGCACTCGCGCCGAGGGCCAGAGCAGCCAATGCATCTGCGCCGCAACGGATTCCACCGTCGACGATAACCGGCACCTGCCCGGCGATGGCGTTTACGACGTCCGGCAAGGCTTGCGCGGTCGGTAGCGCGCGGTCCAGCTGGCGACCGCCGTGGTTGCTCACCCACACGCCGCTGGCTCCTGCTTCCACGCAGCGGACCGCCTCGTCGCCGCGCAGGATCCCTTTGACGATCACCGGCAGCCCCGACTCGTTTGCCAGCCAGCCGATCGTGTCCGTGGTGATACCCGCGTCCTGGTCGATCAACTCCCAGATGTCGTCGACACCTGCCGCCGGTAGGTGCTCGGCCACGTTGGCCAGCGCGAGTTCGTCGGTGAGCGGGAGCGGGCGGGCCGTGCCCGTCGGTGGGACATATCCGACGTACGGCGTGTCACCCGTGAGCACCAGAGCGCTGGCTCCCGCGTCGCGCGCTCGCCGTACCGTGGCAGCAGTGATGCTCGGCTCCCGCATGACGTAGACCTGGAACCACCACGGCCCGTTGATGACGGCAGCGACCTCCTCCAGACGCGTCGTGGTTCGGCTCGAGAGGACCATGGGTGCACCGCACGCGAGCGCCGCTGCGGCAGTAGCGAGTTCACCATCGGGGGTGTAGAGGCGGTGGAATGCGCTGGGGGCGATACCGATCGGCGTACGCCAATGACCGAAGAGGTCGAGATCAGTTTCGACCCGGCGTACGTCGCGCAGGACACGGGGGCGGAAGCGGTACCGCCGCCAGGCAGCGGTCGCTTCGTCGACGGAGACGTCGCCTCCGGCCCCTCGGTTGACGTAGTGCCAGACGTCAGGGTCAAGCGCGGCCTTCGCGCTGGCCTCCAGACTCCCCTCCACTAGTGGCATCCCTTCGCAGACTTGGTCCTTACTATCGAGCCTATGACGACACGACCCGTTCGCATTGGTGTCCAACTGCAACCGCAACACGCGGAGTACGCACAGATCCGGGACGCGGTCGCTCGCGCTGAGGATCTCGGCGTCGACATCGCCTATAACTGGGATCACTTCTACCCGCTCTATGGCGAGCCGGAGGGTAAGCACTTCGAGTGCTGGACCATGCTCGCGGCGTGGGCCGAGCAGACCAGCCGCGTCGAGATCGGCGCGTTGGTGACGTGCAACAGCTACCGCAACCCCGAGTTGCTGGCCGACATGGCGCGCACGGTCGACCACATCAGTGACGGCCGGTTGATCCTGGGTATCGGGTCGGGCTGGTTCGAGAAGGACTACGACGAGTACGGCTACACCTTCGGTACGGCGGGTGGCCGACTCGACAAGTTGCGCGATGACCTGCCGCGGATCGAGTCCCGGCTAGGCAAGCTGAACCCGGCGCCGACGCGCAAGATCCCGGTGCTGACCGGTGGCGGTGGCGAGAAGAAGACACTGCGTCTGGTCGCCCAGCACGCCGACGTGTGGCACACCTTCGTGACCGGCGAGACCCTGGACCACAAGATCTCCGTGTTGAAGGGGCACTGTGACGCGGTCGGGCGCAACTTCGAGGATATCGAGATCTCGCTGGGCGTGCCGGATGACGCGGGTTCGGCGGCCGAGATCGGGCCGAAGCTGTTGGAGCAGGGCGTCACGCAGTTCACCGTGGGGACCGGTGGCCCGGACTACGACCTGACGCGGGTGCAGGAGTTCGTGGCCTGGCGCGACAGCTTGTAGGGCCGGTCAGCCAAGGTTTGGTAGCAGATTGACGGCCGCGGCGACGGAGGTCGTCAATCTGCTACCAAACCTTGCCCGGGCCTGAGTGATATCATCGCACGATATCGGAGGTGATCATGGCCGAGCAGATCTTGATCCGGAATCTTCCCGAGGGCACCAAGTCCGCACTCCGGGCACGCGCACAGCAACACGGACGCTCCCTCGAGGCGGAAGCGCGCCTGATTCTCGCCGCGGCCGTCGAGGCCAGTAACGCGACGATGGTCGACCTCCTTGGCACCAGCGATGCGGACATCACGTTCGATCCGCAGCGGCTCGGATTGACCGCACGCAGCACTGAGTTGTGACCGCTTCGACGCAGTATTTGCTCGATACCAACGTGGTGTCCGCGCTACGGGTCCTGGGTCGCAACCCGGCGGTCGAGAAGTGGGCTGCGTCGGTCCCGGTCTCCGACCAGTTCGTGACGGCCATGACGATTGCTGAGATCGGACGCGGTGTGGCGGCGAAAGAGCGCACCGACCCCGCAGCGGGCGCAGTTCTTCGGCACTGGTTCGAAGAGCGAGTGCTGCCGGCGTTCGCGGGACGCGTGCTCAGCTTCGACCTTCCCGCCGCCGTGGTCCTGGCGAGCTATCGGGTGCCTGAGCACGCCCCACTCGACGACGCGCTCATCGCGGCGGTTGCTCAGTCCGCGGACCTGGTCGTGGTGACCCGCAACGTGCGGCACTTCGCACCATTGCCCGTTCGCTGCCTCGACCCCTGGGAGACCGCACCGTAGACGGTCACTGGTGTCGAGATCGGCGAGGTTTGGTAGCGGATGGACCGCTCAAGCGACGGAAACCGTCAATCCGCTACCAAACCGCCCGCGCCTGCCCAGCCCAAGGGCCAGCGCGTGTCCCGCGGCAGGTGACCACTCGGCGTACGGGAAGATGGGCGGGACTCATCGCACGCGCAAGGAGAACCCGGCCCGGATGGCGACCAAGAAGAACAACGACGACGGCTTCGTCCCCGACGACCAGCAGCACATCATCGACATCGACGTCGAGGACGAGATGCAGACGGCGTTCCTGGAGTACGCCTACAGCGTCATCTACGCCCGGGCGCTGCCGGATGCACGCGACGGCCTGAAGCCGGTGCAGCGGCGAATCCTCTACGCGATGACCGAGCTGGGGCTGCGCCCGGACCGTCCGCACGTCAAGTGCAGCCGGGTCATCGGCGAGGTGATGGGTAAGTACCACCCGCACGGCGACACGGCGATCTACGACACGATGGTCCGGATGGCGCAGCCGTTCACGATGCGGCTGCCGCTGATCGACGGGCACGGCAACTTCGGCTCGCTGGACGACGGCCCGGCCGCGAGCCGGTACACCGAGGCCCGCCTGGCTCCGGCCGCCCTGCTGATGACGCAGAGCCTGGACGAGAACACCGTCGACTTCGTCCCGAACTACGACGAGCAGTTCATGCAGCCGGCGGTGCTTCCCGCGGCCTACCCCAACCTGCTGGTCAACGGCGCGGCCGGGATCGCGGTCGGCATGGCCACCAACATGCCGCCGCACAACCTGGTCGAGGTCATCGGCGCTGCCCGGCACCTGATCAAGCACCCGGATTGCTCCCTGGATGACCTGATGCGGTTCGTCCCCGGTCCGGACCTGCCGATGGGCGGGCAGATCGTCGGACTGGAGGGCATCCGCGATGCGTATCTGACCGGTCGCGGCACGTTCCGCACCCGCGCGACCGCCCGGATCGAGGACATCACCCCGCGCCGCAAGGGCATCGTGGTCACCGAGTTGCCCTACCTGGTCGGCCCGGAGAAGGTCATCGAAAAGATCAAAGACCTGCACAGTTCCAAGAAGCTGCAAGGCATTTCGGACGTCAAGGACCTCTCGGACCGCAACAACGGCTTGCGCCTGGTGATCGAGGTCAAGAACGGTTTCAACCCTGACGCCGTGCTCGCCAGTCTCTACAAACTGACCCCGATGGAAGAGTCCTTCGGTATCAACAACGTCGCGCTGGTCGACGGTCAGCCGCAGACGCTGGGCCTGAAGGACCTGCTCAAGGTCTACGTCGACTTCCGGATCGACGTGGTGCGCCGGCGCACCCAGTTCCGGTTGGACAAGCGCAAGGACCGCCTGCACCTGGTCGACGGTCTGTTGCTCGCCCTGGTCGACATCGACGAAGTCATCCAGGTGATCCGGACCAGCGACGATGTGGGTACGGCGCGCGCCCGGCTCATCGACGTCTTCGACCTGACCGAGGTGCAGGCCAACTACATCCTCGACCTGCAACTGCGCCGCCTCACCAAGTTCTCCCGCATCGAGTTGGAGAAGGAGGCCGAGGAACTGCGCCGCGAGATCGAGGAGCTCGAGGCTATCCTGGGTGACGAAAACCGTTTGAAGGCACTGGTTTCCAGCGAACTCGCGGACGTCGCCAAAGCGCACGGCACGCCGCGTCGCACCATCCTGCTGGAGTCGGCGGGCACCCCGGCGACGATCGACACACCGCTCGAAGTCGCTGACGACCCGTGCTTCGTGCTGCTGTCCTCGACCGGGCTGCTCGCGCGGACGACCAACGTGGATCCCCTTGCGACAGAGGGAAGTCGGCGCAAACACGACGTGATCGTCGGCGCTGTGCGTACGACGGTCCGCGGCGAATTCGGTGCCGTCACCTCCGCGGGGCGCGTGGTGCGGCTGTCTGCCCTGGAGCTGCCGACCCTGGTCCCGACCAACGATCCGCCTGCCCTCGCCGGAGGAGCACCGATCGGAGCGTACGTCGACCTGCCGGCCGGCGAACGGATCCTCACCCTGTGCTCGGTGCAGGCAGACTCCCCCGGGCTCGCGCTCGGCACTCGCGAAGGCGTGGTGAAACGGGTCAACCCGGACTACCCGGCGAAGGATTCCTTCGAGGTCATCACACTCAAGGATGGCGACGAGGTCGTCGGCGCGGTCGAACTCGTCTCGGGCACAGAGGAACTCGTCTTCGTCAGCACTGACGCGTCGCTGCTGCACTTCTCGGCTTCTGCCGTGCGACCCCAGGGTCGCGCCGGCGGTGGCATGGCCGGTATCAAACTGGCGGCCGGTCAGCGCGTCGTCTTCTTCGGTGCGGTATCCGGCGAGGCGGCCGTGGTGACGATCGCCGGCTCGTCCGGTGCCCTGCCGGGCACCGAGACCGGCTCGGTCAAGATCACCCCGTTCGAGGAGTACCCCGGTAAGGGTCGGGCGACCGGCGGCGTGCGGGCGCACCGGTTCCTGCGCGGGGAGGACGAACTCATCCTCGCCTACGTCGGTGCGCCGCCGGTGCGGGCCGCTGCATCCTCCGGCACCCAGGTCGCGCTACCCACGGAGCCGGGCAGGCGGGACGGAAGTGGCACCCCGGCGGCCGCGCCGATCGCCGCGTTGGCCTCCAGCGTCCTGACCGGTGTGTCCGCGTCGCCGCAAGAGTCGTGAGCGCCACCGCGGACTCCTGCTCGGGGCAATGGGACGACGCCGGCCTGCCCGCCCTGGGCACTGCGTCGCAGGCGGCGTTCTGGGTCGCGCTCGAGCAGGACGGCCCGTGGGGTCGCGAGGCGATCACCGAGTCGCACCTTGATCCCGCGGTGGGATCCGCTCTGGCACAGGCGTGTTCGGATCATGGGGGTCGCCTGCTACTGATCCGCCGGCCGGGTAGGCACGTCGACGTGGGCACCGCCTCGCCGACCGTTCTTATCGCCGGCGGCCTGGCCACCGACCCGTGGCTGCTGGTGGGAAGCGTCGATGACCCCAGGGAGTTGCTGCGGACGCCGTGGCCGCTGTTGGCCGGGGAAGACCCTGACGCCGTGACGGCGACTCTGGACACGTTCGACGAGACCCGTGACCCGGCGCTGTTGATCTGCACCAACAGCAAGCGCGACGTGTGCTGCGCCGTGCGGGGACGACCTCTCGCGTTGGCGCTCCAGGAGCAGTTCCCGGGACGGGTGTGGGAGTGCTCGCACACCGGCGGCCACCGCTTCGCGCCCACCGGGATCGCGTTGCCGTCCGGCCAGACCTACGCCCGCGTGACTGCAGAGACCGCGGCCGCAATCATCCCGGCCGAACGTCGAGGTGAGATTCCGGCAGAACTCAACCACTCGGCGTACGACCGGGGCCGCTCCGTCCTCACTCCCCCAGCGCAAGCGGCGGAATCCGTTGTCCGCGAATCAATTTCGGAGCTGTCCCTCCGCACCTTGAGCACCGAACTACATCCGGACGGCGACGGCTGGACCGGACGCGTCACCCACCGCGACGGGCGGACCTGGCCGGTCGACGTACGCCGAGTGGCTGGCCCGGAGCTCAAAGACTCCTGCGTGAAGGTGGCTAAGTCGTCGTCGTTCTTCGAGGTGTCATTCTCCGGTTGAGCCGTCGATCGACTCACGAATCAGATCGGCGTGCCCGTTGTGTCGGGCGTACTCCTCGATCAGATGCAACAGGATCCAGCGCAGGCTGAACAACTCGCCGGTGTGGCGGGATGGCCGCGCGGATAGGGCGTTCAACCCACCAGCCAACAGCGCCTCGCTGATCCCGACATCGGAGCGCTCCTGCGCCTGTTCCAGCAGCGCGAACAGAGTCAGCGGATCGTCGTCCCGGGCGCTGTGCCAATCCCAGTCGCGATCGTCCTCCCAGTCCACCGAAGCCCACGGCTCTGGCTCGGGGCGACCCAGAAGGACCTCCTGGATCCAGTTATCTTCCACCAGCGCAAGGTGTTTCAGCATTCCACCCAAGGTCATCGGCGAGGGCGACAGCGCGGTGTCGAGCTGCCGCGCGTTGAGGCCAGACGCCTTGAGCAGAAGCGTGTCGCGGTGGTACTGCAAGAAGGCCAGCAACATCGTCGGCTCGTCGGCCTGCAGTGGTGGGTCGGTCCGCGCAGAGGTCATCTGGTCATTGTGCCGTCACATCGAAGACATCGGCGAGGGTGACCGGTCGCAGGTTGCGCTCCCGGATGATGTCGACCAACTGCCCGTAGACGTGGGTCACGGCGGGATGGTTGGCGTGCCCGATCACTAGGTGCTGCGGCAGGAACCACTGCTTGGCGTGAAACACCACTCGCTCGGGCGCGATGACGCTGGCGTCGGACAGGCTGCCCAGCCACATGGTGATCGCGGGATAGCCGAGGTCGGACAACTGCCGGGCCAGGGCTGCGTTGTAGTACCCGAACGGTGGTCGCAGGAATGGTCGGCCTGACACGCCGTACGTTGATCGCAGGAACTTCTCGTTCCGGGTCACCTGATCACTGACCTGCACCGACGTCAGAGCGCGCAGGTCCGGGTGCGACCAGGTGTGATTGGCCAGGAACACCTGCCCGGACTCCACCATCGGCGCCAAGACGGGCCGGCTGTCGGTCCAGCCCCGGTTCACCCCGTTGACGAAGCAGGTGATCCGCATGCCGGTGTCCGCGCAGAACTTCGCGTACGCCGCGACCACCGCCGCGTCCGCACCGTCGTCAACCGTGAGGGCGAGGTTTCGCCCTTTGCCGGGCAGCGCGTAGACCGTGCCGTGCGGCACCGCAGCTTTGACGACCCCTGTGGGAGCAGCGAATCGGCGGTTCTGAGGCGTTGCTGCGGTGGGCTCCGATGACGACGTGCCCGTCCGTGCCGAGTTGGGCGATGCGCAGCCGGCAAGGCCCAAAACGGTCAGCGCGGTCGTGATCAGAAACCCTCGCCTGTGCACAGGCCGGGACGCTAGTCCGAAAGGCTGAATACCGGCTGGACCAACCCCCACCCCCCGTGCCCAGCGCTACGCTCGATCGACCCGCCTGTGACCCCAAGGAGACACCATGACGACGCGCCTCAATCCCTATCTGAGCTTCCGTGGCAACGCGCGCGAGGCGATGACGGCGTACCACACGATCTTCGGTGGTGACCTCGACCTGACCACTTTCTCGATGTTCGACATGCCGGTCGATGACGCTGAGAAGGAGTGGGTCATGCACGGCCTGCTCAAGACCGCCGGTGGTCACGCCTTGATGGGTGCGGACATCCCGGGCTCGATGGAGCTGCCGCCGAACGGCGTCGTTGCTCTCACCGGCGATGAGCCGGCGGTCGTCCAAGGCTGGTGGGATGCCCTGGCCGAGGACGCCACGATCGAGGTGCCTCTGAAGCAGGCACCGTGGGGTGACTACTACGGCGAATTGACCGACCGGTTCGGGATCCGTTGGATGGTCGACTTCGGCGAGCCGTCCTCGCCCAACAACACCTGAATCGGCCGACACCGTTGCGGTGTCAGCCGATTCGGGCGCTCAGACTCCCGAAGTCGACTTGATCCAGGACCGGCTTGCGGTCAGGTTCGCGTAGTTCGACGTCGCGTTGATGTTCGAGCCGGGGTCGGCTTGGTCGCCGGTCGAGCACACGCCGACGATCTTGCCGCCCACGATCAGCGGCCCACCGGAGTCACCGTGATTGCTAGCGCCGTTGACGCCCTGCACGTGAACGGCCTTGCCGTTGTAGGCATCCGTGCTCGCACCGAGCACGTTGACCGTCGCCTTGTAGAGGCCGGTGCTCTGCTGCTGGTTGGCTCGTAGGCCGTAGCCGTAGATCGTCCCTGCGTCCCCCGCCTTCGCGGTGTACGACGTGGCGAGAGACCCGTAGGTCGAAACCGACTTGGCCGTGGACAGGTGCACCAGGGCCACATCGCCGTACGACGACCCATAGACCTCGTCGGCCGCCACCGGAGTGCCGGGGTTGCTCGTGCTGTTGCTGTAGTAGACGTCCATCCAGTCGGTGCCGTCGATGCAGTGCTGCGCAGTAAGAACCCAGTTCGCCGAAATCGCCTCTCCCGTGCAGCCGTACGTGCCGCCGGACTGCCCGAAGACCAACTGCACGATGTACGGCGAGGTCGTGCTTGTGCCACCGATGATCTTCGGCGTCACCTTGGCAGCAGTGCTCTTGCTCGCGGCCTGGTGGATCTGTAGGACGCGGCCGCCGGGCGAGGTGGTCTGGGTCGGTGCAGCGTGGGCCGATGCCATGACTCCGGTCGAGAGGGCCGCTGCCGCTGCCAGAGTCAGGGCTGTCTTCGGCATGGTCTTCATCTGATGTCGCTCCGTATCGCGTTGCGTAACAAGGGGGTAGACCCTTGCTATCCGCCACGCGCATCGTGAAGCAATGTTCTTGACCGAAGGCTGACGAGGAGTTGTGCAGCCGTTGGCGACCTGTAGACGTTGGGGCTCTTGGGTAAGGGTCAGCCCTTGGCCGCTGCTTTCGCAGCCTTCTTGAACTCGCGAACCTTTTGCAGCGAACCCTCGTCGACGACATCGGCGACCGAGCGGAAGCTGCCGGGCTCGGCGTACGGGCCGATGGTTTCGCGCCAACCGGCCGGTTGCACGCCCAGCTGTTTGCCGAGCAGCGCGGCGAAGATCCGGGCCTTCTGATCGCCGAAGCCCGGGAGTGCCTTCAGCCGCTTCAGCAACTCGGTCGTCGAGGAGGCGGTGGTCCAGATCGAGGCCGCGTCGCCGCCGTACTCATCGCGCACCACAACGGCGAGTTGTTGCACGCGCCCAGCCATCGAACGCCCGTACCGGTGAATTGCGGGCGGGGTCGCACACAGGTCAGCAAATGCCTCGGGATCGGCGGCAGCGATCTTCTCCGGCGACAACGTGCCGAAGCGCTCCTTGATTTTCAGCGGTCCGCCGAACGCACGCTCCATCGGGAACTGCTGGTCCAGCAACATGCCGACCAGAAGTCCGAACGCATCGTTCGAGAGCACTTCGTCCGCGGCCGGGTCCTGGGCGATCTGCAAAGCCATGGCTCTCAGCCTAGAACCCAGCGTCTTCTCAGAGCCACGAGTCGACCGACGACGACGCGGTATAGGCACCCGGAATCGAGCCAGTGCATGCACTATGCATGGAACGTATGCTGGATGCATGACAACGATCCAGGTTCGCAACGTCTCCGATGAGACCAGTCGCGCGCTCAAGGCGAAGGCCGCGTTGGAAGGTCGTTCCTTGAGCGACTACCTGTTGCGCGAACTCGACCGCATCGCGACGCGCCCGAGTCGTGCCGAGCTGCTGGAACAGATCGCAAGCCGCGGAGTCGTCGAACTCACCTCTGCGGCAGAGGTGCTCGCGGATCAGCGCGCAGCCCGATGACACTCGTCGTCGATGCATCCGCCGTATCCGAGATCCTGCTCGGAACCGCGGCCGGTCAGCGTGCGGCAGCCGCGCTTGACGGTCACGAGCTTCTGGCTCCGCAGCACCTCACGGCCGAATTCGCTTCCGTCGTCCGCGGATGGTCGCTCAGTCGGCAGATCTCTGATGAGAGCGCTCTCCGGGCGTTTCGCGAGTTCATCGCTCTCGACATCGAGCAGGTGTCGATGGACCAGATGCTCCCGGCCGTCTACGCCCTACGCCACAATGTCAGCGCCTACGACGCCATGTACGTCGTGCTTGCTCGGGCGGCGCAATGCCGCCTACTGACCCTTGACGCACGCCTCGCTGCTGCCGCCGCGGACTGCGCGCTGCTGCCCTAAGTGCCCGGATCTCGGGAACACTTTGTCCGCGGCCGGGTGCTCGGCGATCTGCAGAGCCATGACCATCACCAGAGAACTCAGTGTCTTGCAACGGCACGCGTAAGCCGGTGCGACCAGTTGGACGGATGGCCACGGTGCGCCGCCTGCCGCGTCGTACATTGCTGGCCATGGAGGGTGACCTGCCGACCGACGTTGTCATCCGCAGCGCGACCGACGACGACATCGGCGCCATCCGTGGCGTCGGGGCCGCGACGTGGCCGACCACCTATGGCTTCGCGGGTTCGGAGTATGTCGAGCACGGCCTGGCCACATGGTGGAGCCGGGAGGCGGTCGCCACCAGTCTGGAGGTGACGAACACCTATGTGGCGCAGGACGGGGACGTCATCGTCGGCATGGGCAACATCGACCTACGCCAGGAACTCCCAACGATCTGGAAGCTGTACGTGCTGCCTGGCCACCAAGGACGTCGGATCGGACACCAGCTTCTGACGCGTCTGATCCAGGACACACCACCCGATGCCGACGGCGTCGTACTCAGTTACATCGATGGCAACGAAGCGGCAGCCCGGTTCTACCGTCGGCACGGATTCCGCGAGTTACGCCGGGAGGTTAGCCAGAGCCCCGGTTGGCCGGCAGAAGTGTGGATGATCCGACCCCGGCGATAGGGCCACTGGTCTTCCCAGGAAGTGCGGCGGGGACCGCCGCGTCACGGTGGGCCGTCTAGGGTCGCCGAGTGAGCATGGACGAGTCGCTCGGCGTCGTGTTGCTGCACGGGCTGGGCACCGGACCCGACAACTGGGCAGCGACGCGCAGTCACTTGGGTCCAGCCACCACGATCGAAGCCCCACGCATCTGCGCTGTCGACGGCTCCCTCGACTTCAGCCTCGCCGGGGCCGTAGAGATCACCCGCGAGGCGCTCGGGCGAGTGGACGCCGCTCAATGTGTTCTCGTGGGGCATTCCCTCGGCGCTGTCGTTGCGCTCGCGACTGCTCTGACCGACGTGCGCCTCGACCATCTGGTCCTGGTGAGCGGGTTCGCGAAAGCCCCACGCAAATTGCTCTCAACCCAGGCCGCCGCGTTCCGGTTCGTGCCCCAGGCCCTACTTGGTCGCGACGTGGATCGGCGAGCGCTGATCAAACCCATGAAGCAGTTACGGACGGTGGACTTACGCGCCCGCGCTGCCGCCCTCGATCTGCCCACCACCGTCGTATGTGGGACCCGAGACTGGCCCAACCGTCGCCAGGCCGCCGTACTTGCCCGGCTCATCCCCTGCGCAGACCTGCGAATGCTGCACGGCGTCGGACATATGGTCCCGACTCAGGCGCCCGACAAACTCGCCGAGATCGTCACGGGTAGTAGGTGATTCGCGCGTGTCCCGGTCGTGGACACCAGAGCGGAGGCTAGGCGTTGGTTAGGTGGATCTGGCCGAGCTCCTGAGTGCATCGGGTGAGCGCTACGTACAGGCCGTTCCAGCCACGGGGCTCCTGGGTGATGCCGGTTGGGTCCACGACGAGCGCGGCGTCCCATTCCAGGCCTTTGGCTTCGGTCGCGCTCACCACGGTGGCATCCGGTAGGCGGTCACGTAGCAGGGCGAGTCTGCGCTGCGGGGCGATGATCCCGATGCTTCCTCCTGTCCACCGATCGGCCATGTGTGCCGCCAACCTAGTCACGGTGTCGGACAAGTCGTTGTGGGTCGTCGCCACTTCCCACGGCTCATAGCCGGAACTGCGCAACGCGCGCGGAGGGTGGTTGTTGCTTCCCGCGTTCATCAACACAGATCCGCCACTCTCGACGGAACAAACGTCCGGGTGGTTGCCTCCACCACCGACGAGATCCGCAGCGCGCTGAGCGCGGCCGGCCTGGACGCGACCCTGACTGTCGTTCCTGCCACTCTCGAGGAGCGCATGTTGCTGCTGGACCGCTCCCCCGCCGACGATCCCGCGAGCTCAGGGCTTTGACCGTTGGCGCCCCGCGACCGAGGGATGCACGGCAGCATCGAGACCAAGGTGGTCAGCCAGGCCCCGGAGTGTGTCGATCAAGGCGTGGCGTTGCTTCACGCTCAGCTGTCCGGCGATCTCAGCATCCAGAGCCGGCACCAGGGCGTTGATCTGCGCGACGGCCGCCATCCCCTCCGCCGTCGGGTGGATCTCAAACGCCCTGCGGTCGACCTGGTCGCGGACCCGCTCCACCAGATCTGCACCCTCCATGGCGTCGACCAGATCGACCATGTTGTTGCGGTGGATGCCAAGCAAGTCTGCCAACTGCTGCTGCGACTTAGGACCACCAACAGCCAAGTGGCTCAGCAGCGCGAACTGCCGAGGCGTCACCCCCGTCGGCGCGATCTGTTGCGCGAACATCGCCGCCGACTGGGCACC
The DNA here is from genome assembly GCF_900108585.1 of Branchiibius hedensis. NCBI lineage: Bacteria > Bacillati > Actinomycetota > Actinomycetes > Micrococcales > Dermacoccaceae > Branchiibius > Branchiibius hedensis. The sequence continues at coordinate 978,434 of NZ_UESZ01000001.1, read as the reverse complement.
AAGCTGAGACAACAGAAACGCCAACGAATCCCCGTACCGCGTCGAGTCACTTTTACTCACACTCCTAGCATAACCACACGGTGACTGTCATACTTGGTGACTATCATGTAGTGTGCTTATATGCGGATCGCGATCATCGGAGCAAACGGCCGGACCGGGCACCTTGCCACCGAGCAGGCACTAGACCGCGGCCACGACGTCGTCGCGGTCGCCCGCCAACCACACAACGTGACCACCCAACACGAACGACTGACCGTACGACCCGCCGACGTGATGGACGAGCAGGCGTTACGAGCCGCGCTGGCTGGGACTGATGTCGTGATCTCCACGCTTGGGATCGGTACCTCCCGTAAACCCACAACCGTGTACTCCGTCGGCGTCAGGAAAATCCTTAACGCCATGCACAGCAGGACCATTCAACGGCTCGCGGTCATCTCGGCTGCCCCCGTCGGGCCCCGATCAGATCATCCCGGCCTCGAACACAAGATCGTGCTGCCGATCCTCGAAGCACTATTCGGGGAAACGTATGAAGACATGCGCGAGATGAAACGCATCCTGCAGGCAAGCACCGCCGACTGGGTCGCCCTGCGCCCGCCCCGGCTGCTTGCCAAACCAGCGCTTGGCAGCTACCGCATCGGCCCCACGCCACCACCCGGCGGACGCTCCCTGCGCTACGGAGACCTCGCCACAGCGCTCCTGGACGCCATCGAGGACCCAAGACTGTCGAAGACGGCGCAATACGTGAGCAACTAGCCGTGCCAGGACATGACGTTGGAGATGACGTGGTGACCCACACCCGGCACCACGGGCCGGATCTGCCGCGCGCAGTTCAGGCTACGAAGTGGAGTTCGAAACGCAGTCCGAGCGCGTGGGTGACTTTCAGGATGGTGGACCAGGTGGGATTGCCATCCTCGGAAAGGGCCTTGTAGAGCCCATCCCGGCTCATGCCGACCTTGCGGCGAGTTCGCTCATCGGCCGCCACCGAGCCGACCGACACGTAGACGCGACACAGCACGACCGACACCGCGGGTCATCGATGCATCCGGCAGGGATGCGGCGTCGCTCTGACACACTGACTCCGGCGAGAACGGAAGGTACCAATGCGCGCGCTGGTGATGGACGAATTCGGCGGTCCGTTAGAGATCAGGGACCTCCCGACACCGGACGTCCCAGAGGGAGCGGTGCTCATCGACGTAGCGGCCACCGGCCTGTGTCGCAGCGACTGGCACGCCTGGTCCGGCCACGACGACGATGTGGCTCTCCCCCACGTGCCGGGGCACGAATTCGCTGGTGTTGTAACGGAACTCGGCGAAGGCGTCGAAAACTGGCAGGTCGGCGACCGCGTCACCTCACCCTTCGTCGAGGGGTGCGGACAGTGCGAATGGTGTCGATCCGGCAACGCACAGGTGTGCCCGCACCAGCAGCAGCCGGGATTCACCCATGCCGGTTCGTTCGCCGAGCAGGTGGTCATCCACGCCGCCGACACCAACCTGGTCGCTATCCCCGAGGGTGTCGGCTTCGAGGCCGCCGCGCTCCTTGGCTGCAGGTTCGCAACCGCCTACCGAGCCCTCACCGCACGGGCCCGCCTCCAGCCGCAGGAGTGGGTCACCGTCGTCGGCGCCGGCGGTGTCGGCCTGTCGAGCGTGATGATCGCCAAGGCGCTCGGGGGCCGCGTTGTGGTGCTCGACCGCTCCCCCGTTCCACTCGCGGCGGCGATGAGACTCGGCGCCGACGAGGTCATCCAGACCGAACCCGCCGACGCGCCGGCACAGGTTGCCGCCCGGATCCACGAACTCACCGGCGGTGGTAGCCACGTCTCCATCGACGCGGTGGGGTCACCGACCACGGCAGCGAGCGCCGTACTCTCCCTGCGTCGACGTGGGCGCCACGTGCAGGTGGGGTTACTGCCCAGCGCCGATGGCACCAGCCCCGTGCCCATGGCGCGGGTCATCGCCTGGGAACTCGATGTCCTGGGCAGCCACGGAATGGCCGCCGCCGACTATCCGCCGATGCTGGAGCTGGTCGCCGCCGGCACGCTCGATCCCGCCGCGCTCCTGGCAGGCACGATCGGCCTCGCCGAAGCCGCGACAGCCCTGCCCGCCATGGCCACTTCCGCGGGAGCAGGCACCACGATCATCGACCCGCGCCGCTGAGCCGGGGACCGCACGCCCCGATCAGCCGTACGTCGGGTACTGCGGCCAGCCGTCCGGGCTGTCCTCCCAGTCCTGCTGGCGGCCGTACGCCGTACGATCCATGATTTGTGCGACCGGCAGGATCGCCTCGGTGCCCCGGGCACGGGTGGAGTAGGTGAGGTACGGCGTGCCGTCCTTGAGCAGGTAGTACGAGTAACCGGGCACCGGCCCGGTGCTGCCGTCCGGGTAGGTCGAGTTCCACGCCCAGTCGTCGTGATAGGTCGTGCCGTAGGACGACACCCAGGTGTAGGGCCAGCCGCGCTCCGCACGCCATGCCTGCAACTTCTCGACCGGCGCGTGCGAGATCATCGCGAAGGCAATCGCCTCGTCAGCCAGCCGGTCCATATTGAACGGCAGGTTGTCGGCCGCGAAAGTGCAACTGGGACAGCCCTTTTCCCAGTCCGGCGCGAACATGAAGTTCTGCACCAGAAGCTGATAGGTGTCACCGAACAACTCACTCAGCCGGACCGGGCCGTCCGGCCCCTCGAACTCGTAGTCCGCCACCTGCACCATCGGTAACCGTCGACGGCTAGCGGACACCTCGTCGTTCAGCCGCGTGACCTGCTTCTCCTTGACGACCTGCGCGTCTAGGGCGGCATCGAAGGCGGCGCGGTCGACCACGGGTGGTGCGGCAGCTGGTTGCTGGGACTTGTCGGACACGATCGACCCCCTCGTCGGAGACCACCGACACTAAAGGACCGCGACGCCGAGCGACCGCCCTTCCGGAGGGGTCACCCAGTCTCAAGACTGGGGCCTTTACTCCCACCAGACGACCGGAGCCGTCCAGTCCAGAGGACGTAGTGACCTCCTAGGCCGTCGGGTCGACCAGGACCTTCATCTTCTGTCCGGCGCGGAGCTGGGCGAAGCCTTGGTCGAGCAGCCCGGAGATCGGGATCGTCTCGACCCAGCCGGTGGTGTCGTAGTGGCCGGCCTCCATCAGATCGAGAACGGCGCGGTAGTCGTCTGCGGTGTAGCAGATGGTCCCTTGGATGCGCCGCTCCTTCAGGACGAGGCTGAGCAACGGGGTCTCGATGGGCTTGTCGTAGATGGCGACGCTGACCAGCGTTCGACGTTCGCCGAGGCAGTCGAGCGCCGACGACACAGCCGGCGCGACACCCGCTGCGTCGTACGCGGCATCGACGCCGGCCCCGTTGGTCTGGTCGGCGATGTAGGCAGCGACGTCGATTGCCGACGGGTCGAGCGTTCGCGCACCAAGCGTCTCGATGGCCGCGCGTCGGGTCGGTGTGGGCTCGACGACTTCGATCTCGGTCAGCCCCATGCCGCGCAGGGCGAACCACAGACCGATGCCGATGGGGCCGGCCCCATAGATGAGTGCACGACTCTCCTGGGTCACGCCCCCGAGCGCGGCTGCGTGGTAGGCGACCGACATCGGCTCGGCGAGGGCACCCAGCTCGGTCGAGACGTTCTGTGGCAGGTGGTGGATCATGATTCGCGGGACGACCGTGTACTCGGCCATGCCGCCGTCAGCCATCAGCCCGTGAAACCCGACGACGTTGCATACGTTGTACTGGCCTGCCTGGCAGGCTCGGCACTCGCCGCAGCGGTAGACCGGCTCGATGGTGACCCGGTCACCTTCGGCAACGTCCGTGACGCCCTTGCCGACGGCCACGACGGTGCCCGAGAACTCGTGGCCAAGCACCACGGGCATCGCCATGCCCGTCAGGGGGTGAGGGTCCGACGGGGAGATGAAGATGGGCCCGTCGTAGTACTCGTGAAGGTCGGTTCCACAGATGCCGTTGAAGGCAACCTTGACCTTCACGTGACCGTCAGTGACATCCGGCTCCGGGACGTCTTCGATTTCGACTTTGCTGTTGCCGTAGTAGACCGCTGCGCGCATGACTTCTCCTTGGTGGTTTCCGAGTGTTGGAGGGCGAGGGACGTTCAGGGGATGCGGATGAGCTTCTTGTTGGCGAACTCGTCGAGCCCGAACTTGCCGAGCTCCCGCCCGATACCGGAGCGCTTCACACCCCCGAAGGGCAGATCGGGAGCGCTCTTCACGGTGGCGTTGATGCCGACCATGCCGACATCGAGGCGCTCTGCAACGTCCAGGGCGGTGGCTTCGTCCGCGGTGAAGATGGCGCTTCCGAGGCCGAAGGGCGAGTCGTTGGCGACCTCGATGGCCTCATCGACCGAATGGACCCGGTGCAGTAGGGCGACCGGTCCGAAGAGCTCTTCTCGGTGGGCTCGCATGTCCGGGGTGAGGTCGGAGATCACGGTCGCCGGGTAGTACGAGGCGGACGATTCGGGGACGGCTCCGCCGAGGTGCAGGGTGGCTCCCTTGACGAGGGCGTCGTTGACCTGTGCCGCCAGGTCGTCACGTGCAGCGAAGGACGCCATCGGGCCGACCTTGGTGTCGGGGTCGGTCGGATCGCCGATCTGCCAGGCATCGGCGGCATCGAGGAAGCCGGTGAGGAACTCGTCCCACACGGAGTCCTCCACGATGATGCGCTTGGAGGAGGTGCAGGTCTGGCCGGCGTTGTGGAAACGTCCCGCCGCGGCAGCGGTGATGGCCGCCGGTAGGTCGGCGTCGGCGAGGACGATGAGTGCGTCCGAGCCGCCGAGCTCCAGGACGGACTTCTTCATGTGGCGTCCGGCGAGTTCACCAACGGCTGTGCCGGCCCGTTCGCTACCGGTCAGCGAAACGCCCTGCAGGATGGGATTCGCGATCATGGTTGCGACCTGGTCGTTGGTGGCGAAGATGTTCGTGTAAACGCCTGCGGGTGCGCCGGCCTCGGCCAGGATGTCGTGGATGCGGAGCGCCTGCTGGGGACAGTTGGCGGCGTGCTTGAGCAGGATGGTGTTGCCGAGCAGCAGGTTGGGCGCGACGAACCTGGCGACCTGGTAGTACGGGAAGTTCCACGGCATAACGCCGAGGAGCGGACCGATGGCGGCGGTGCGGACGATCGCCCGGCCGGTGCCAGCGATGGTCAGTTCCTCGTCGGCGATGAGGTTGGGGCCTTCTTCGGCGTAGTACTCGAAGATCGCGGCGGCGAGCTCAACCTCGCCGCGGGCCTGGCTGATGGGCTTGCCCATTTCCAGGGTCGAGAGCTCGGCGAGCTCGGTGGCGTGCTGACGGTGGAGGTCGGCTACCCGGCTTAGCACCTTGGTCCGCTCGGCGGGCTCAACCCGACGCCACGACAGGTAGGCCTGCTGTGCCTGGTCGAGCACGGTCTGGACCTGGGTGTCGTCGAGTACGGGGTACTCGGCGACGACCTCTCCGGTCATCGGGTTGGTGCTGCGGTACTTCGACATGGGTCGCTTGCTCCTGCGGTGAGTCGGAGAGCCGGGGCGGCGCGCCGTTGCCGGCGCGCCGCCCTGGCCGGTCGGGGTTTGTCAGACGAGCGCGGGCTCGGAGACGTGGGACACGAAGCCGGGGTAGCCCTCGGCGGCTTCGCTGTCGAGGATCTCCCGGTATGCGGCGATGCCGCCCAGGTAGAACATGACGGTGCGTTTCTTGCCGGGGATGTTGGCCCCGAAGATCCAGGAGGCGGCCTTCGGGAACAGGGTCTGATCGGCGATGTCGGCGCAGATGTCGGTCCACTCGGACTCGGTTTCGGGCCGCACCTCGAGCCAGGCACCGCTCTTGGGAGCCAGGTAGCCGATGGCGCCGGCGATCCACTCGACCTGGGTCTCGATGGACGGCGGCAGGTTCGTGAATGGGCCGTTCGGGCCGAGGATCATGAACATGTTCGGGAAACCGCTCGTGGCCATCCCGAGGTAGCTGGTCGGCCCGTCGACCCAGTGGTCGCGCAGCAGTTCGTTGTTGCGGCCGCGGATGTCGATGCGCTTGTAGTTGCCGTCGACCGCGTCGAACCCGGTGGCGCAGATGAGGACGTCGAGCTCGTGGATGACTCCGTCGGCGGTCTTCACGCCGGCTTCGGTCAGCTCGACGATCGGGTTCTCCTTGATGCTGACCAGGGACACGTTCGGCTGATTGAATGTCTCGTACAGGCCGGAGTCGCACAGCGGCCGGCGGGCGTACAGGTCAGTCGGCGTGAGCTTGCGGGCAGTCTCGGGGTCGTGGACGATCTCGCCGATCTTGCGGCGGATGAACTTGGCCGCCTCCTCGTTCGCCTCCGGGTTGGTGGCGATGTCGCAGAACGTCTCGAACATGAACCGGAAGCCGCCGCCGTTCTGCCAGGCCGCCTCGAAGATCCGCTCGCGCTCCTCGGCGCTGACGCTGAACATCTCCACCTCACTCTCGACGAAGCCCATGGCCACGCTGGAGGTCTTGACCTGGTTCCAGTTCTCCTCGAAGTTGTCCTTCTGTGCCTGCAACTCCTCAGCCGTCCAGGCACGGTTCCCGGCGGGGACGCTGTACTGCGGGGTCCGCTGGAAGCTGGTGAGGTGGCCGGCGACCTTAGCGACGGCGGTGATGACCTGGCCGCCGGTGGATCCGTTGCCGATGACGCCGACGCGCTTGCCGGTCAGGTCGAGGTCGGTGGGCCACGCGCCGGTGTGGACGATCTCGCCCTTGAAGTCGTCGGCGCCCGGGAAGTCGGGCTTGTTGATGGCCGACAGGAGGCCGAGACCGGTGATAAGAAAGCGACAGATGATGGTGTCGCCCTTGTCGGTTGCGACGGTCCAGGTGCCGGCGCGGTCGTCGAAGGTGGCGCTGGTCATGCTGGTCTCGAGGCGGATGTCCTTGCGCAGGTCGTACCGGTCCACGACACCATTGAGGTAGGCGAGGATCTCGGGCTGCGTGACGAACTTGGTCCCCCAGTTGGTGTCGTTGTACAGGTCACGGTCGAACGAGTACTGGTACACGTGGCTCTCGGAGTCCGACAGGGCGCCCGGGTACTGGTTCCAGAACCAGGTGCCCCCGACGCCGGCGGCACGGTCGATGGTCTGGACGTTCAGGCCGAGCTCGTTGCGCAGCTTGTATAGCGAGTAGATTCCGCCGAACCCTGCACCGACGATGAGAGCGTCCAGCTCGTAGGTGTTGGCCTCGTGACCAGTTGTGTTCATGAGTTGTTGCTCCTTCGGTGAGGTCAGCCCGTGTGGGGCCACGTCGTTGTGATGCGACGATCGTGACCCGCGCCACAGTTGGGCTGGTGTTCCGCTTTGGAACACCTCTGGGAGGCGCGAAATCCCGCCCCCTGATACCCATGAGGTATCAATATGTGTCCGATTATGTTCTTGGAAGGTACCTGTGGTGCATGCCACAGTGGAAATCTCAAAGGTTCATCGAGAAGGAGACTCGGGTGGTTGCGTCAGACCCGGTGCGTGAGGCACGCGAAGCTCTACAGCGCGCGGGTCTGCTTGAGCGCCAGGACGCTCCGAGCATCGTTCCCGAGGTCATCGAGCGCAGTTGGCGCCGATCGATCAGCCACGCGGTGGGCAGCGACCGTGTCAGCGAGGACCACCGCGACGTCGACCCGGAGAGCACTCTCTACCGGGCGGCCGCGCCCGTACTGGACCGGTGGCAGGAGCAACTGTCCGAGACACCTATGACGCTGTTCCTCAGTGACAGGGTGGGCCGCATCGTTGCCCGACGTCTCGGAGCACGCGACCAGGCGTCGAGGCTCGACGAGGTTCACGCCGCCGAAGGATTCGTCTTCTCCGAGGAGACAATGGGTACCAACGGGCTGGGAACCGCCCTGGCCGAGAATCAGGCCGTCCTCATTTCAGGCAGTCAGCATTTCAATGATCTCCTCGCCCCCATCACCTGTGCGGCCGTCCCTGTCGCGGCACCTGGCGGGTCAGTCCTCGGGTCGGTGTCGCTCGGCGGCCCGGTGGCTGAGGGAAGCCAGCTGATGCTGTCTCTGACGGCAGAGATCGGCCGCCAGATCGAGACCCGGCTGCGCGCAGAAAGCCGGCCGGAAGACCTCGCGTTGGCGATGTCGTTCATGCGATACAAGAACTCGCGTCGCCCCACCGTGGTCGTCGACCAGCACTCGCTGCTAGCCAACACCCCCGCACTGCCGTTCGTCAGCGTCGACAGCCACGTCTTGTTGTGGGAGTTGATGAAGGGACACGACTGGCGCCGGAGCCCGACTGCCGAGATCGTGCTTCCGGATGGCATCAGGGTTGTCGGACGTCGCCTGGACAGCTCCACAGAGCCACAATTCGTTGCGCACTTCTTCGACGTGAACCTGACCGAGACCCTCGCCCAAGAACGAGCGGTGATGCCTGCGATCGAGCCGGCACGAGTGCGGGCCCCACGTTCGGACGCTGTGATGGTCGAAGGGCCGGCTGGTTCTGGTCGCTTCAAGCTGGCGCTGGAGATCGTGTCGTCGGAAACCATGGATGAGCCGGTGACGGCCGTGGCGGCCGATGACGCGGACTGGGCCGAGGTGGCCGAGGCCGCACTCACCCACGGCCGCGATGTGGTGCTGCGACGGGTGGAGAACCTCGGCGCTGGCGACGCCGAGGCGCTGACCACCTTGGTGCGCACTCATCAGCGTTCGGTAGGCCGAGGTCAACGAACCTCCCGCCTCGTGCTGACGCTGGCGCCTGACGACGCACCCGCCGCGATCCGGGAGCTGGCGAAGTCGCTCGGGCTATCGACGACCCGCATCGCACCGCTGCGGGCATCGCCTGACCGGATACCGGGACTGGTTCGTTCGGTGCTGGGCGATGTCGACCCTTCGGGCCGGTTCACGGTCACGGCGTCTGCGCTTCAGTCGTTCATGCAGTACGACTGGCCGGGCGAGTTGCGTGAACTCCGGCGCCTGCTTCAGGACCTGGTCGCGAACGCGCCTTCAGCGGTGATCGACAGCCGCCAGCTTCCCGAGCATCTGCGACGGGGGAATAAGACTCGGCAGATGACGCTGATCGAGACGGCCGAGCGCGACGCGATCGTGCGCGCCCTCGACTTGGCGGGCGGGAACAAGTCCACGGCGGCCGAGCTCCTCGGAATCGGGCGAACTACGTTGTATCGCCGGTTGCGTCAGCTGCACATCGAGGGCGACGAAGCGTCGCTGTGAGGCACGGGCTTATCGGCTCCTGGGGCTGAGCAACTCCGTTGCGAGCGAGAGGACGGCAGCCAGCGCCGGGTTGACGTCGTCGGAGCGCCACGCGAGCTGGAGGTTCACCTCGAGAGTCTCGTCCGTGATCGGGATGAACTCGACGTGAGTCTGGTTCGCGTGCTCCGCGACCGATGCCAGCGTCAGGTGGCAGCCGACTTCGGCGCTGACCAGCGCGAGAGCCGAGAGCGTGTCAGGTGCGACCTGCACGACATTCGCGGAGAACCCGGCATCGTGGGCGAGCCTTCGCAGCCGATCCGGCAGGACAGCGCCCTCGTAGGGCGGCAGCGAGATGAAGCTTTCGTGGCGGAGGTCTGCGATGGAGACGCTGCTAGCCTGTGCCATCGGGTGGGTGTCGGGCAGGGCCATCACCAAGGAGTCGGCGGACGCGATGCGTGAGGAGATGCCGCCCGGGATGATGTCCCAACGGCCCAGGGCCACGTCGACTTCATCGTTGATGAGCTTGCGCATCGCCGGAAGGGCGAAGTTCTGGCTGTACAGCTCGAGGCGGATGCCGGGTCGGTGCTGGCGTACGACGCGCGCCCACTCGGCAACGAGCTGATAGGAGGAGATTCCTGCGAACCCGATTCGGATGAAGCCGACTTCCCCACTGCCAGCCGATTGCACGGCGGCCTCGGCTCGACGCAGCGACTCCATGACCTGGTGCGCTGGCGCGAGAAGCGCCTGGCCAGCTGCGGTCAGTCGCACTGAGCGGGTGCTGCGGTCGAACAGTTTGGAGCCGAGTTCGCGCTCCAGTTGCTGGATGGTTCGGCTCAGCGGGGGCTGCGCAACATGGAGACGCTCTGCTGCCCGGCCGAAGTGCAGCTCCTCCGCCACGGCGATGAATGCCCGAAGATGCGCAATGTCCATGCCCGGATCCTTTCATACCTCAAACGCATAACACAGCGCACAATCTTATATTGGACTGGAGGTAATCAGTCGGGTGATGCTGGATGGCATGACCACCACTCTCGCCGCACCGTCCGTCGATGCAGACGTCTTCGACGCCGTTCTCAGCCAAGTCCGGGACTTCGTTCGCAACCGGGTCGTCCCTCGGGAGATCGAGATCATGGACGGTAACGCCATCCCGGAAGACCTGCGCAAGCAGGCAGCCGCGATGGGGCTGTTTGGGTACGCCATCCCCGAAGAGTGGGGTGGTATCGGGCTGAACCTGGTCCAGGACGTCGAGCTCGCCATGGAGCTGGGCTACACGTCCTTGGCGCTGCGGTCGATGTTCGGCACGAACAACGGCATCGCCGGTCAGGTCCTTGTCGGTTTCGGCACCGACGCGCAGAAGGAGCGGTGGCTGCCGGCCATCGCGTCAGGGGACGTCGTCGCCTCCTTCGCCCTCACCGAGCCGGGCGCCGGGTCGAACCCTGCCGGACTTCGGACCACCGCACGCGCCGACGGCGATGGGTGGGTCATCGAGGGCGGTAAGCAGTTCATCACCAACGCCCCGATCGCCGGGGTGTTCGTCGTCTTCGCCAAGGTCGAGCCTGCACCCGAGAAGGGCAACGGCATCGCCGTTTTCCTGGTGCCGGCGGACGCCGAGGGGGTCGAGGTCGGACCGAAGGACGCAAAGATGGGGCAGGAAGGCGCCTGGACCGCAGACGTCATTTTCAACGATGTGAGGGTGGGCGCGGACGCGCTCGTCGGCGGAGAGCCCGAGGTCGGCTACCGCGCCGCGATGACCTCGTTGGCCCGCGGACGCGTGCACATCGCCGCGCTGTCGGTCGGATCCGCGCAGCGGGCTCTCGACGAGTCGGTCGCCTACGCGGCGTCGGCCAAGCAGGGCGACAGCATCATCGGAGACTTCCAGCTCGTGCAGGCGATGATCGCCGACCAGCAGGCTGGCGTCATGGCCGGTCGCGCCCTGGTGCGAGAGGCCGCCCAGAAGTACGTGTCCGGCGAGGACCGACGTATCGCCCCGTCGGTGGCGAAGCTGTTCTGCACCGAGATGGTCGGGAAGGTCGCCGACCTGGCCGTCCAGGTCCACGGAGGCGGCGGCTACATGCGCCACGTCGCCGTCGAACGCATCTACCGCGACGTGCGCCTGCTGCGGCTCTACGAGGGCACCAGCGAGATCCAGCGCCTCATCATCGGTGGCGGCCTCATCAACCAGGCCAAGCGGAACGCGTCATGACTCTCCCCCTCGAGGGTTACACGGTCATCGCAGTCGAGCAGGCTGTCGCCGCCCCCTTGGCGAGCCGGCAGCTGGCCGATCTGGGCGCCCGCGTCATCAAGGTCGAACGCCCCGGCGACGGGGACCTAGCCCGTGGTTACGACCACCTGGTCCACGGCACCGGGTCGCACTTCGTGTGGCTCAACCGCGGCAAGGAGTCGCTCGCCGTCGACCTGAAGGATCCGGCCGGCCGCGACGTCGTCGGGCGACTCATCGCCGAAGCTGACGTGTTCCTCCAGAACCTCGCCCCAGGCGCAGCGGCTCGCCTTGGCCTGGATGCAGACACGCTGCGCGCGACCAAGCCGGAGCTCGTGGTCGTGAACCTGTCCGGTTACGGCGCTGGCGGCGACATGGAGACCCGCAAGGCCTACGACATGCTCGTTCAGGCCGAAGCGGGCCTCGTCTCCATCACCGGAACTCCCGCGGAAGCGGTGAAGACCGGCATCCCCACCGCCGACATCGCCTCGGGCATGTACTGCACCCAGGCGGTCCTCGCCGCGCTCCTGCGCCGCGAACGGACCGGCGAAGGAGCAACCATCGAGGTCACCATGTTCGAGGCGACAGCCGAGTGGATGGGCCACCCGATGTACGTCCAGCTCTACGCCGACCGGCAGATCCCCCGCATGGGTTTGAGCCACGCCGCCATCGCCCCGTACGACGCGTACCCGACCATCGACGGCCAGGTCCTCATCGGCATCCAAAGCGACAGCGGCTGGCGCACCCTGGCAACGAGCGTGTTCGGGAACGACGCGCTCGCCTCCGATTCGCGGTTCACCACTAATGTCTTGCGCGTCGAGAACCGGGCCGCCTGCGACGCAGCCGTAGCCGAACACACGAGCAGATGGACGACGGCCGACCTGAGTGCCCGGCTCGCTGAAACTGGCGTACCGGCCGCACAGGTCAGCAGCGTCCGAGACCTTGTCGAACACCCGCAACTGCAGGCCAGACGCCGTTGGCGCACGGTCGACACCGAAGGCGGACAGGTCCAGGCCCTCCTCCCCCCGGTGACGTTTCAGGACGTCGAGGCCGCGATGGGCGACGTCCCTGCCCTCGGCCAGCACACGCTGAACCTCCTTGCCGAAGCCGGCATCAGCTCGGCTGATGCCCACTCACTCGTGCAGCGCGGCGCAGCAACGCAGCACTCCAACCGTCAACCACAGGAAGCTCTCTCATGACCAACCTCCTCACTGACAAGGTCGCAGTCATCACCGGCGGCGCCCAGGGCATCGGCGAGGCCATCGCCCGACGGTTCGCAGACCAGGGTGCCTTCGTCGTCCTCGGCGACCGGGACGGTGCTGCTGCCGAGCTGACCGCGAAGGCGATCGGCGAAGACTTCGCCCGGGGCTTCGGCTGCGACGTCACTAACGGCGAGCAGGTCGAAGCTCTGCTCCAGTTCGCGGTGGAGAGCTTCGGAGGCGTGGACGTGATGGTGAACAACGCAGGCATCACCCGCGACGCGACCATGAAGAAGATGACCGAGGACGAGTTTGACCAGGTCGTCGCTGTTCACCTGCGGGGCGCCTGGCTCGGCACCAAGCACGCTGCAGCAGTCCTGCGAGAGCAAGGACGTGGGGGCTCCATCGTGAACATGTCGTCCATCAGCGCCAAGGTCGGCTTCTTCGGTCAGACGAACTACTCCGCAGCAAAGGCCGGCGTCGTCGGGCTCACGAAGGCCGCTGCGAAGGAGCTGGCCCGCGACAACGTTCGCGTCAACGCCATCCAGCCTGGGCTGATCTCCACCGAGATGACCCGGGCGATGCCCGAGCACATTTGGGAGTCGAAGATGGCTGAGATTCCGCTGCAGCGAGCCGGCACCGTCGAGGAGATCGCGGACGTCGCCCTCTTCCTCGCTAGTGACATGTCGTCGTACATGACCGGAACAGTCCTCGAAGTCACCGGCGGGAGACTGATGTGAACGCCTCCCCTGACGACATCGTCATCTGCGAACCGATCCGCACCCCGATCGGCCGATACGGCGGCGCCCTGAAGCCGCTCGGAGCGGACGAGCTGGGGGCACAGCTCCTGCGTGAGCTCGTCGTACGGACCGGGTTGACCGGCGAGCACATCGGCGACGTCATCCTCGGCCACAGCTACCCCACCAGCGAGGCCCCCGCCATCGGCCGCGTCGTCGCCCTCGACGCTGGACTGCCCGTCACCGTTCCCGGCATGCAGCTCGACCGCCGCTGCGGCTCCGGCCTGCAGGCCGTCCTGACCGCTGCGAGCCTGGTGAAGTCCGGCGACATCGACCTGGCCGTGGCAGGCGGAGTCGAGTCGATGAGCAACGTACCTCACTACTCATTCGACGTCCGCTGGGGCACCACCGCCAGCAGCACCCTCCACGACGGCCTTGGCCGAGGACGGGTGACCGCTGGGGGCAAGAACTACCCGGTGCCCGGCGGAATGCTGCAAACCGCCGAGAACCTGCGCCGGGAGTTCGGCATCAGCCGCATCGCCCAGGACGAGCTCGCCGTCGAGTCCCACAAGCGAGCCATCCAGGCCCAGGCTGACGGCGTCTTCACCGAAGAGATCGTCCCGATCACGGTCCCCAGCCGTCGCGGCGACGTGGTCGTCGAAACCGACGAGCACCCGCGCCTCGGAGTGACCGTCGAATCGCTCAGCACCCTGCGACCGGTCCTGGGCCGCGACGACCCCGAGGCGACTGTGACCGCTGGCAACGCAAGCGGCCAGAACGACGCCGCAGCCATGTGCGTCGTCACCACCCGCGCCCGCGCCGACGAACTCGGCCTCCAACCGCTCGTCAGCCTCGTCTCCTGGGGGCTGGCAGGGCTCGGCCCCGCCACGATGGGCCTCGGACCCGTCCCAGCCACCGAGGTCGCCCTGGAGCGCGCCGGGCTGAAACTCGCCGAGGTCGACCTGATCGAGCTGAACGAGGCCTTTGCCGCCCAGGTCCTCGCCGTCACGACGAGCTGGGGGCTGGGAGCCGACGACTTCGACCGCGTCAACGTCCACGGGTCCGGCATCTCCCTCGGCCACCCGGTCGGCGCCACTGGCGCGCGGATCTTGGCGACCCTGAGCCGCGAGATGGTCCGCCGCGAAGCCCGCTACGGCCTAGAGACCATGTGCATCGGTGGCGGGCAGGGCCTAGCAGCAGTGTTCGAGCGAGCCGTATGACCGTCCCGCCCACAGTGCTGAACCTCAACGATCTTCGCGACCAGGTCGGCCTCACATTGGGGCCTGGCCCGTGGCACACGGTTGAGCAGGACCGGGTCAACCTGTTCGCGGAAGCAACCGGGGACCACCAGTGGATTCACGTCGACCCGGAACGCGCAGCCGAGAGCTCGTTCGGCGGCACGATCGCCCACGGGTATCTCACGTTATCGATGTTGCCCGCCATGCAGGCTGAGCTGCGAACCTTTGATGGCATTTCGATGGCGGTGAACTATGGCCTGGATAAGGTGCGCTTTCCGAGGCCTGTCCCGGTCGGCTCGAAAGTTCGCCTCACTTTGACGGTCGTAGCTGTCGACGATCGTGCTGACGGTGAGAAGGTCCTTCATACAGACGCGGCTATCGAGCTGGACAGCTCCAAGCATCCGGGGTGCGTTGCTCGCACGCTGACGTTGCTTCGCCCGTAGCGACGGCGATTCTCGACTCGTTGTCAGGTTCCCAACCCACCCGCAGCGTCCGTCAACGCGTCGACCACCATTGTCACGAGGGAGACAAGCAGTCCGAGGGGGTCAAGTAACGTCCCTAGATGTAGTGCCCCGCCAGGTTGGGTACGCGGTCTGCGGGTGAGCCACCTTTGAGCGCGGTGTGTGCGCGGTGGTGATTGTAGATGTGCAGGAAGTCCTCGTACGCGGCGGCGCGTTCGGTCTCGCTGGTGTAGGGGCGGGCGTAGGCCCACTCCTCGGTCAGGGTCCGGTTGAACCGCTCGACTTTCCCGTTGGTTTTCGGGGTGTAGGGGCGGGTGCGTTTATGGGTGATCCCATGGTCCTGCAGCATGTTCCGGAATAGGTGGGAGCGGTAACAGGACCCGTTGTCGGTCATCACCCGGTCCGTGGTGATCCCGACCTGCGCGAAGTGCGCCACCGCCCGTTGCATGAACGCGGTCGCGGTCTCCTTCTTCTCATCGGCCAGGATCTCTGAGTAGGCGTACCGGGAGTGGTCATCGACCGCGTGGTGCAGGTAGGCATACCCCCGCCCACTGCTGGAGGTAGCACGGGAGTTAGCTTTCCCCGCAGCGCGGCCATGGACCCGGTGTCCACCCCCATCGGGGATGCGGCCCAGCTTCTTGATGTCCACGTGGACCAAATCACCCGGGGCGTCGCGTTCGTAGCGCACCACCTTTCGACGACCGGCCCGTACCGGGGCACCAGTGGCCGGGTCCGTCCAGGACAACCGAAGACACCGGTACCGGGTCAGGATGCGGTGCACCGTGGCCGGATTCATCCCCAGGTGGTAGGCGATCCGGGCCGGCCCCCACCGCCGCGAAACCCGTAACCCCAGGACTCGCCGTTCCCGGCGCCTACTGGTGCGGTGCGGACATGACTGGGGCCGGCTGGGACGATCGCACATCCCCGCCGCACCATGCTGGCGGTACCGGGCCGCCCAGCGGTGCGCGGTGGTGACCGAGACCCCGAACCGGTCTGCGGCCCGCCGCAACGGCCACCCATCGTCCACCACGCACCGCGCCAGGCGCAGGCGACCAGTCGCAGAAAGCGGGGCATTAGCGTGGACCATGAGGACCTCCGGGTTTGGGGATGTGTTTGCTTCGTCGCTTCACACCTCACCCGGAGGTCTTCCTCAAGTCACGCCGACAGGCCGAGAACCGTTCCTAACGTCCCGGGGCAGTACACCTAGACCGCTCAGGCGTCGATGCGCTCCCGCTCCAACGAGTCCGCCGACTCCACCAGGAAGTCCCGGCGCGGCTCGACCTTGGAACCCATCAGCAGATCGAAGATCTCCTCCGCGCGGGCAGCGTCCTTCAACGACACCCGCCGCAACGTGCGCTGCCGCGGATCCATCGTGGTGTCGGCCAGTTGGTGGGCGTCCATCTCCCCCAGGCCCTTGTACCGCTGCGGCGTCTTGACCGAGCGACCCTTGCGCTCCAGGTCGCGGATCGTGGTGCGCATCTGTTGCTCGGTGTAGGTGTAGATCACCTCACCCTTGGCGCGGCCCTGCGCAACGGTCTCGATCCGGTGCAGCGGCGGCATCGCGGCGTACACCCGGCCCTGCTCGACCATCGGGCGCATGTAGCGGAAGAACAGCGTCAGCAGCAGCGTGCGGATGTGCGCCCCGTCGACGTCGGCGTCGCTCATCAGGATGACCTTGCCGTACCGCGCCATCTCCGGGTCGAACGTCCGCCCCGAGCCGGCGCCGATCACCTGGATGATCGAGGCGCACTCGGCGTTCTTGAGCATGTCCGCGATCGATGCCTTCTGCACGTTCAGGATCTTGCCCCGGATCGGCAGCAGCGCTTGATACTCGGAGTTGCGCGCCGCCAGACCGGTGCCCAGCGCGCTGTCGCCCTCCACGATGAACAGCTCGGTGCGCGACACATCCGTGGACCGGCAGTCCTTGAGTTTCGGTGGCAGAGAAGAGGATTCGAGCGCCGTCTTCCTGCGCTGGGTCTCCTTGTGCATCCGGGCGCTGATCCGCGCCTTCATCTCCGAGACGACCTTCTCCAGCACCAGCGACGACTGCGCCTTGTCGTCCCGCTTGGTCGAGGTCAGGCGGGCGGTGAGTTCACGCTCGACGACACGGGAGACGATCGCCCGCACGGCCGGCGTACCCAGCACTTCCTTGGTCTGCCCCTCGAACTGCGGCTCGGCGAGGCGCACGGTCACCACAGCGGTGACTCCGGCCAGGATGTCGTCCTTCTCCACCTTGTCGCTGCCGACCTTGAGCCGGCGCGAATTCACCTCGAGTTGTTTGCGGAACACCTTCAGCACGGCCTGCTCGAAGCCGGTCTGGTGCGTGCCGCCCTTGGGCGTGGCGATGATGTTCACGAACGACCGCATGGTGGTCTCGTAACCGGTCCCCCACCGCAACGCGATCGAGACACCGCACTCGCGCTCCACCTCCTGGGACACCATGTGCCCCTTGCCGTCCAGCACCGGCACGGTCTCGGTGAACGTCTCCGAACCGTCCAGCCGCCACACGTCCGTGACCGCCGGATCCGGGGCCAGGAAGTCGGTGAACTCGCTGATCCCGCCATCGTGCTGGAACCGCTCTTCGACCGGCTCCTCGCCGCGCTCGTCGCGCACCGTGATGGTCAGCCCCGGGATCAGGAACGACGTCTGCCGCGCCCGCCCGAGCAACCCCTCCCAGTCGTAGGTGGCGTTCTTGACGAAGATCTGCGGGTCGGCCCAGTACCGGATCCGGGTCCCCGACGTGCCCCGCTTGGCCTTGCCCACCACCCGGAGTTCGCTGTTATTGACGTACGGCGTGAACGGGGCCCCCGGCGACGGCTCGCCCTGATCGTCGTACACCCCCGGCTCGCCGCGACGGAAACTCATCGCGTAGGTCTTGCCCGCCCGGTCCACCTCGACGTCCAGACGGGCCGCGAGCGCGTTGACCACGGAGGCACCCACGCCGTGCAGGCCCCCGGAGGCGGAGTACGCACCCCCGCCGAACTTCCCGCCGGCGTGCAGTTTGGTGAAGATCACTTCCACCCCGGACAGACCCGTGCGCGGTTCGATGTCGACCGGCAGACCACGGGCGTTGTCCCGCACCTCGACGCTGCCGTCGTGATGCAGCACGACCCGGATGTCGTCACCGAAACCGCCGAGGGCCTCGTCCACGGAGTTGTCGATGATCTCCCAGACGCAGTGCATCAAACCGCGTTCGTCGGTGGAGCCGATGTACATCCCGGGCCGTTTGCGGACTGCCTCCAGCCCCTCCAGCACCTGCAGATGCCGGGCGGTGTAGTCCTGAGCCGAAGATGCGGTGGTGGTCACGACCGCAGGGTAAACCCTCCTCCGGGGCGGTCCTGTGCACGCCACACGACGCGGCCGACCCGGATGTGTTGGGATGGGGGTGTGCAGCAGGTGACCTACGACACATTCTCCGGACCCACTGTCCCAACGTGCGATCCGGGAAGGGTTTGGCGTGATTCACTGTTGGCACCAGCAGGAGATATTGGGCTTTCGAGGAGAGGAAGACCGTCATGACGACTGCACTCGCCCCTACTTTGTCTGTCGCGGACCGTTGCGACCGCTGCGGAGCACAGGCATTCATCCGCGCCCGACTTGCTGGCGACACCGAACTTCTGTTCTGCGCCCACCACGGGCGTGAGCACCTGCCGAAGCTGCAGGCCGTGGCCGAAGAGGTCATCGACGAGACGGACCGTCTGGTGGAGCCCAAAGAGGGCTGACCAGCATCAGGTGTGACACAGCGGGACGGACCTTCGGGTCCGTCCCGCTTTGTCGTCGGTGTGCTTGGCTGAGCCGGTGCAGCCCGTCACCCTCCTGTCCGGACTCCTGATCGCGGTCGGCATCGTGGGTCTGATCGTGCCCGTGCTGCCCGGCCTGGCCCTCAGCCTGCTCGGGGTGCTGCTGTGGGCGTGGTCGACCGGCGGCACCGCCTGGTGGTTCTTCGCTGCTGCCTGCGTCGTGGCAGCGATCGGTTGGATCGTGCAGTACACCGTGCCCGGCAAACGAATGGCCGCGGCCGGCGTGCCCGGCCGGGTGATCCTGATCGGAGCGGTCGGCGCGATCATCGGCTTCTTCGTGATCCCGGTCGTCGGCCTGTTCCTCGGTTTCGTGGTCGGCGTGCTGATCGCCGAGCTCGGCCGCACCCGGACCGTCGCCGACGCCTGGACCTCCACCAAGCATGCGGTGAAGGCCGTGGTCACCAGCATCGCCATCGAATTGACCGCCGCGGTGATCGTGGCGCTCATCTGGGTGGCCGGGCTGCTGGCCACCCGGTGAGGATCAGGCTGCCGGCCCGCGGTCCTTGATCCCGGTGTAGGTGAACACCAGCGCGATCAGCGCGACGATCACCAGCAACATCAACCCGAAGCCGTAGCCGGAGAACACCATCCCGAAGGTGGCGCCCATGATCAGCGGTGGGAAGTAGCCGCCCAACCCGCCCGCAGCGCCGACCAGACCGGTGACCGTGCCCACCTCGGCGGCGGGAGCCTGCTTGCCGACGAAGGCGAACACGCCACCGGTGCCCAGGCCCAGGAAGAACGCCAACAGCACGAAGGCGATCCCGGCCGGCCACTCCAACGGCGGTTGGAAGGCGACGACCGCGGCGAAGATAGCCGTGCCCAGCATCGAGATGCCCACCACCTGGCGCGGCCCGATGCGGTCCGACAGCACACCGCCGACCGGGCGGGCGATCACCGCCGCGATCGCGAAGCCGGCGGTGCGGGTGCCGGCATTCGTCAGGTCGAAGTCGTAGATGTCCTTCAAGTACGTCGGCAGGTAGGTGGAGAACGCCACGAACCCGCCGAACGCGACGGCGTACAGGAAGGACATCTGCCAGGTCACTGGCAGCTTCAACGCAGCCTTGAGCTTGGGGCCGACCGGCGCGTTGTTCGGCTTCCACAGCGGCGAATCGCGCATTGTCAGCCAGCACAGGATCGCGGTCAGGACCAGGGCCACTGCGAAGATCACGTGGGTGGGCACGTATCCGAAGGACTTCACCATGCGCGGGGTGAAGAAGGCCGACAGCGCCGTGCCGCCCATCCCCGCCCCGAAGATGCCGGTGGCGAAACCGCGACGGTCCTTGGCGTACCACTGGTTGACGAACGGGATGCCGATCGCGAACGTCGTACCGGCAATGCCAAGGAAGAAGCCGACGATGAGCATCATCGTGAAAGACTTGGCCTGACCAGCGACCGCCACGAGCAGCACGAACGGCACCACCAGCAAGGTGACGATCGGGAACATCAGCCGGCCGCCGTACCGGTCGGTCAAGGCCCCCACGGGGATCCGCCCGACCGAGCCGACCAGGACAGGCGTCGCCACCAGGAGCGCCTTCTGGGTGCCCGACAGATGCATCTCCTGCGTGTACCGCACCCCCAACGGGCCGATGATGTTCCACGCCCAGAAGGTGACGGCGAAGGCGAACGTGGCCAGGGCCAGGTTCTTGCCCTGCCCGGAAAGATCGGCCGCGGCCGGTTCCTCAGCGCTGCTGCTCATCACGCACTCTCCTTTGACGGTGGTAGTTCGAAGATCAGCGGGACCGGTCGCGGTCCGAGGTACCGACCGGGCTCCAGCCCGGCCGCGCCGAACGCGCACCGGTGACGTCCTGGTCCCGTGAGCGGTAGACGATGTACGGCCGGAACAGATAGTGCAGCGGTGCCGTGAACGCGTGCACGAGGCGGGTGAACGGCCAGACCGCGAAGAGCAGCATCCCCACCAGCGCGTGGATGTGGAACTGGATCGGCGCAGCGGCCATCGACGCCACGTCCGGGTGCAGATAGAGCACCGAGCGGAACCACGGCGAGACCGTCTCCCGGTAGTTGTGCGCGTGACTACCCGCGCCGACACTGACCAGAGTCGTCCACAGCCCCAGCACGATGGCCGCGACCAGCAGGACGTACATCAGCTTGTCGTTGCGGGTCGTGGCCATGAAGACCGGTCCGGTGGTGCGTCGGCGGTAGATCAGGATCCCGATCCCGACCAGCGTGCAGACCCCGGCGATCATGCCGAAGAACAACGCGTTGAAGTGGTACATGCCCTCGCTGACTCCGAGCGCCTCGGTCCACGACTCCGGGATCAGCAAGCCGCCCACGTGACCGAAGAAGACCAGCAGGATGCCGAAGTGGAACAGTGGCGAGCCGATCCGCAGCAACCGGGACTCGTACAACTGGCTGGATCTGGTGGTCCAGCCGAACTTGTCGTAGCGGTAGCGCCAGATGGTGCCGCCCACCAAGCTGACGATGCACAGATAGGGCAGCACACCCCACAGCAGCACGTCCATCAGCGGCTCCCTCCGCTCACCGCGGTCAACGGGAGTTCGGTGCGCCCGTACGGCGCCAACCCGACCGACTCGACCCCGGGCGGGCCATCCAGACCGGCCATCGCCATGACCTCCGCGCGGGTCTGCGGCGAACGCCCCGGCAGCGTCGCGCACACGGCCACCACGGCATCGGCGTACGGCGAATGGTGCTCGACCAGCGCGATCCGCAACAGTTCCAGGCTGGCCCGGTAGGTGCTCAGCAGTTCGCGGCCGGTGACCGGGTCGGCGATCGCCGCGAACTCCAACACCATGGGCAGGTAGTCAGGCAGCTCACCGTGGGTGTCGACCAAGAAACCGCTCTCGCGGTAGACCTTCTTGAACTGACCGAGCACCTCACCCCGGCGTCGTGTGTCGCCGTCAGTCCAGTAGGACAGATACAGCGCGTGTTTGCGCGACAGATCGAAAGTGTCGACATAGGTCTGCCGCAACACCTCCAAATCCCCGCCGGCCAGATAGTCCAGTACGCCGAGTAGCGGCTCCGTGGGGCCGCTCGGCTGTTCGCCTAGAGCCGACCGCAACTGTGGAACCGATTGCAGCAGTTCAGGATTCGGGTATTCCAGCACGCGGCCGGCGACAAGGTGGAGGATGCGGTCATCGCGCTGCCCTTTGCCCCGCAGGAGTCTCATCGCGTCCCCGCCTCCTTGCGCGGGAACACGCCATCCGGTGGTGTGCCGTTGCCGTCCCAGTTGAGCAGATTCACGCGACCGGTCAGCTGGCCCGAGGAGTCGGTGCGGGCAGCGGAGTCGGCGGTCTGGCGCTCCTTGAGGGCGTTGAACGTCTCGACCGCTACCGGGGCGGGTCGTCCGCTGGCCTCACCGAACGGCCCCGACTCGTACATTCCCGGGCCCTCGTCGTAGTCCAGCGAACAGCCCAGTTCCTCCAACTCGTGGGCTCGTTCGACGTGGGCGGTCGGCACGACGTACCGCTCCTCGTATTTGGCCACGGCCATCAGCCGGTACATCTCGTACAGGGCTTCCTCGCTCATCCCGACCGCCGCCGGAATGCTCGGGTCACCGTCGCGGCCCATGCTCACGTCGCGCATGTAGGAGCGCATGGCGGCCAGTTTGCTGAGCACGTGGGTGATGATGTCGGTGCGACCGGCGGTGAATAGTTCGGCCAGGTACGCCGCGGGGATCCGCAACGCGTCGATCGCGCCGAAGAGCACGTCCTTGCTCTCCGCGTCGTGACCCTGCTCGGCGAGCAGGTCCACCACCGGCGACAGCGGCGGGACGTACCAGACCATCGGCATGGTGCGGTATTCCGGGTGTAGCGGCAACGCCACCTGGTATTTCTTGGCCAGGGCGTAGACCGGGGAGCGACGCGCGGCGTCCATCCAGTCATCGGGGATGCCGTCGCGTCGGGCCGCGGCGATCACCTCCGGGTCCTCCGGATCGAGCAGCAGGTCCAGTTGCGCCTGGTACAGGTCGCCCTCGTCGGGGGTGGTCGCTGCGTCGGTGACCTTGTCCACGTCGTACAGGAAAAGCCCGAGATAGCGCAGCCGACCCACGCAGGTCTCCGAGCAGACCGTCGGCAGCCCGACCTCGACGCGGGGGTAACAGAAGGTGCACTTCTCGGCTTTGCCGCTCTTGTGGTTGAAGTAGATCTTCTTGTACGGGCAGCCGGTGATGCACTGCCGCCACCCGCGGCACCGGTCCTGGTCGACCAGGACGATGCCGTCCTCTTCCCGCTTGTAGATCGCGCCGGAGGGGCAGGAGGCCATACACGAGGGGTTCAGGCAGTGCTCGCAGATCCGCGGGAGATAGAACATGAAGGTCTTCTCCAACTCGAACTGCACCGCCTGCTCGGACTCCTGGCGCAACTTCTCCACGACCGGGTCCAGATGCCCGTAGCGAGTGCTCCCGCCGAGGTTGTCGTCCCAGTTGGCCGACCAGCTGATCTTGGTGTTCTGCCCGGTGATCAGGGACTTGGGTCGAGCGACCGGGAAGTCGTCGCCGAGCGGGGCTTTGATCAGCGTGTCGTAGTCGTAGGTCCACGGCTCGTAGTAGTCCGCCAGTTGTGGCTGCACCGGGCTGGCGAAGATGCTCAGCAGCTTCTGCACCCGACCACCGGCTTTGAGTTTCAGGCTGCCCCGGCTGCTCAGCGTCCACCCGCCGCGCCAGGTCTCCTGATCCTCGTATCTGCGCGGATACCCTTGTCCTGGACGGGTTTCCACGTTGTTGAACCACACGTACTCGGTGCCGGCCCGGTTGGTCCAGGCCTGTTTGCAGGTCACCGAGCAGGTGTGGCAACCGATGCACTTGTCGAGGTTCATCACCATGCCCATCTGGGCCATGACCCGCATTAGTAGCTCACCTCCTGCGAGCGTTTGCGGACGGTGGCGACGATGTCGCGTTGGTTGCCGGTGGGGCCGAGATAGTTGAACGTGTAGGACAACTGGGCATAACCGCCGATCAAGTGGGTGGGTTTGACCAGCAACCGGGTCACCGAGTTGTGCATCCCGCCGCGGCGTCCGGTCGCCTCCGATTTGGGTACGTCGATCGTGCGCTCCTGCGCGTGGTGCACGTAGACGACGTGCTCGGGCATCCGGTGGCTGACCACGGCCCGCGCCACCAACACACCATTGGCGTTGAGGACCTCGACCCAGTCGTTGTCCTGCACGTCGATGCGCTCGGCGTCCGCCGGGCTCATCCACACCGTCGGCCCACCGCGCGACAGCGACAACATCAGCAGGTTGTCCTGGTACTCACTGTGAATCGACCACTTCGAGTGCGGGGTCAGGTAGCGCACCGTCACCTGCGCGGCACCGTCCTCGCCGACCCGCGGTTCGCCGAAGAGCCGGTGCATGTCCAGCGGTGGCCGGTAGATCGGCAGCGACTCCCCCACGTCGTGCATCCAGTCGTGGTCGAGGAAGAAGTGCATCCGCCCCGTCAGGGTGTGGAACGGCTTGAGACGCTCGATGTTGACCGTGAACGGCGCATACCGCCGGCCGCCGGTCTCCGAGCCGGACCACTCCGGTGAGGTGATGACCGGCACCGGCTGGGCTTGGGTGTCGGCGAACGTGATCCGCTTCTCCTCCGAACCCTCCGCCAGGTCGTGCAGCGTCTTGCCGACACGTTTCTCCAGCGTCCGGAAGCCTTGGACCGCCAACTGGCCGTTCGTCGTACCTGAATACATCAGGATCGCCTCGGCGAGGTGGGAGTCGGTGTCGATCGCGGGTCGGCCGGCACCCGCTCCGCTGGGCATCACCCCGTTGATACCGGCCAGCTTCTTGGTCTGCTCGGACACATCGAAGGTGACGTTCTTGACCGTGAACCCCAGCGAATCCGCAAGCGGCCCAACGGTGGCCAGCTTGTCGGCGATCGCGGTGTAGTCCCGCTCGACCACTTGGAACACCGGCATTCCCTTGCCGGGAGTGCCCGGCGCGTCCGAGTCGCGCCAGTCCACCACGCGTCCGCCGGGTTGGGACACCTCGCCGGGGGTGTCATGTTGCACCGGCACGCTGACCAGGTCCTTGACCACCCCGAGATGGGTCTCGGCGAGCTGGGAGAACCGTTGCGCCAGGAGGTGGAAGAGCTCGAAGTCGGACTTGGCCTCCCACGGCGGGTCGATGGCCGGGGTGAAGGCGTGCACGAACGGATGCATATCGGTCGAGGACAGGTCGTGCTTCTCGTACCAGGTCGCGGCCGGCAGCACGATGTCCGACAGCAACGTCGTGGAGGTCATCCGGAAGTCGGCCGACATCAACAGGTCCAATTTTCCGATCGGCGCTTCCTCGTGCCAGCGAACATCTCTGGGCCGCGGCGCCTTCGGGTTCTCCGAGCCGAGCACGTTGTGGTGCGTGCCCAGCAGATGCTTCAAGAAGTACTCGTTGCCCTTGGCCGAGGACCCCATCAGGTTCGAGCGCCACAGGGTCAGCGTGCGTGGCCAGTTGCGTGGGTCGTCGACGTCCTCGATCGAGGGCTGCAGGCGACCATCGCGCAACGCACCGGCGACGTACTCCCCCGGGGTCGCGGCACTACCGTCGTCGACGGCACCTTGGGCATCTTGTGCGACCTGGATCGGGTTGGTGGAGAACTGCGGGTAGAACGGCATCCAACCCAGCCGGGCCGACTGGGCCAGCGCGTCCGCTGTGTGCATCCCGCCCAAATGTCCTTTGGCCAGTGGGGAATTCAGCGAGTCAGCGGAGTAGCCGTCGTTGCGCCACTGGTCGGTGTGCATATACCAGAATCCGGTGCCGATCATCGTGCGCGGCGGGCGGCTCCAGTCCAGTGCATTCGCCAGCGAGATCCACCCGGTGATCGGGCGGCACTTCTCCTGGCCGACGTAATGCGCCCAGCCGCCGCCGTTGCGCCCCATGCAGCCGGTCAGGATCAGCAACGACAGGATGGACCGGTAGATGGTGTCACCGTGGAACCACTGGCAGATGCCCGCACCCATGATGATCATCGAACGGCCTTGGGACTGTTCGGAGTTCGTCGCGAACTCCCGCGCGATCCGGATGCACTGCTCCGCGGGGACGCCGGTGATCTCCGCCTGCCAGGCGGGTGTGTAGGGCGAGGCGACGTCGTCGTAACCGCTCGGCCACTGACCGGGCAGCCCGTCGCGGGGCACACCGTACTGCGCGAGCATCAGGTCGAACACGGTGGTCACCCGGTGACCACCGACCATCCGGGTGGGCACTCCGCGGCGCAGCACGGACCCGGCACCGTCCGGATCGACGAAGGCCGGCAACAGCAGCTCGACCGGTTCGCTGGACTCGCCCTGCATCGACAGAGCGGGCGTGACTCCCTCCAGGTCCAGATTCCACCGACCTACTCCGGACTCGGCGTACCGGAAGCCCATCGAACCGTTCGGCACCACCGGCTCACCGGTGGCATCGTCCACAAGCACTGTCTTCCAAGCGTCTTCGGGGTCAGCGGCACCCAGGTCCGCTGCCGTGAGGAACTTGCCCGCGACGTACGACCCGGCGTACTCCCCCTCGCCGTCGTCAACCCGGACCAGGAA
Organism: Branchiibius hedensis; assembly: GCF_900108585.1. Lineage (NCBI taxonomy): Bacteria > Bacillati > Actinomycetota > Actinomycetes > Micrococcales > Dermacoccaceae > Branchiibius > Branchiibius hedensis. Next base: position 952,176 of record NZ_UESZ01000001.1, on the reverse strand, counting down.
GGGCAGGTCGGTGTACGTGCGCACGTAATCAGTGAAGAAGTCCACGGTGCGGTCGACGAAGAACTCCTTCAGCAGCACGTGTCCCATCGCCATCGCCAGCGCAGCATCCGTGCCCGCCTGGGCCGGCATCCACTCGTCGGCGAACTTGGTGTTGTCGGCGTAGTCCGGGCTGACCGTGACGATCTTGGTGCCGCGATATCGCACCTCGGCCATCCAGTGCGCATCCGGGGTGCGGGTGACCGGGACGTTGGAACCCCACATCATCAGGTACGTCGCGTCCCACCAGTCGCCGGATTCCGGCACATCCGTCTGGTCGCCGAAGACCTGCGGACTGGCCACCGGCAGATCGGCGTACCAGTCGTAGAAGCTGGTCATCACCCCGCCGAGGAGTTGGTAGAAGCGGGTGCCGACACAGTGCGACACGATCGATTGCGCGGGAATCGGCGAGAATGCTGCAACTCGGTCCGGGCCGTACTCCTTGATCGTGTGCACGTGCGCGGCGGCGGCGATCTCGATGGCCTCGGCCCAACTGCTGCGCACCAATCCGCCCTTGCCGCGGGCTGATTGGTAGCGGCGGCGCTTGTCCGGGTCGGTGGTGATCTCGTGCCACGCCGCGACGGGGTCACCCAGGCGTTTGTTGGCCTCGCGGAACATCTCCAGCAACACACCGCGCACGTACGGGTAGCGGACCCGCGTGGGCGAGTAGGTGTACCAGGAAAAGGCCGCGCCACGCGGGCAACCCCGCGGTTCGTACTCCGGACGGTCCGGACCCACCGAGGGATAGTCGGTCTGCTGGGTCTCCCAGGTGATGATCCCGTCCTTGACGTAGACCTTCCATGAGCACGACCCGGTGCAGTTCACGCCGTGGGTGGAGCGCACCACCTTGTCGTGGCTCCACCGATCCCGGTAGAAGACGTCACCGGCGCGGCCGCCTTCGCGGAAAACGACTCTCTCGTCGTCGGTTTCGTCCCACTTCGTGAAGAATCGGCCAGCTTTGAGCAGGGCGTCCGTTGCCGGACCGTCAACCTTGCCGTAACCGTCGTGAACTGACATCGAGCACCCCGTCCGCACCGAAGGTTGGAACTGCGCCTGTGTTTGTCATCGTGGCACAGTAGGTGGACGTTCAGGGTTCTTACAGGGACCTTTTCGGACGGGGTCGCACCGTGCGGGCGGAAGCGGTCACTCGACGCGTTCGGCGGCGGCCAACTCCTGCTTCCAGACCCGGAACGCGTCCTCGCTGCGACCCTGGCGCCAGTAGCCGGAGATCGACGCATCCGAACGAGGCACGCCGCGCTCCTTGAGTAGGTAGGGCCGCACGCCGTGCATGATGGCCTGCGCTTCACCGTGCGCGAACACCTGCACCCGACCGGCAAGCCACGGCAGTTCCCGCACGGCCGCCACCAGCGCCGAGGCGTCATTGACGTACCGCACCTGTTGGTCAGGCCCCAGCGACAGAGCGAGTTCGTGGTCCGGGCCGGGCACCGCGAGCAGCAACCGCACGGTGGGCTCGGGCCCGAGTTCAGCCAGCGCGGCAGTAATCGCGGGTACCGCGGATTCGTCACCGATCAACAGGTGCCAGTCCGCGCTCGGATCGGGCCGGTAGCCACCGCCCGGGCCATTGGCGTGCAAAACCTGTCCCGGTACGGCGCGCGCTGCCCAGGGGCCGGCGACCCCTTCGTCGCCGTGGATCACGAAGTCGATCGCTACCGTCCCGGCCCCGACGTCCGGGAAGAGTGCGGTGTAGGTGCGCACGTCGGGCAACTGCTCGGCCGGCACGCCGTCCCGCCGCATCGCACGCACGTCCACCGAGTCTGGGAGCGGCTGACCGTCCCGAGCAAAGATCAGCTTCACGTAGCGATCGGTGTGGCTACTTCCATCGAAGGCCGACAGGTCGTCACTGTGGAACCAGACCCGTCGCAGTCCTGGCGTGATGTCTTCAGTCCGGGTCACCATCAATCGTGTCGTCACGAAGGTAACCCTAAGTCGTCGGGCTGTGAGCGATCGAACGACCCGGTACTCGAACTACCAGGTGTCTTCGTGCCGTCGCTTGTCCCAGCGCTCTTCGAGCCGCTGCATGAACCCTTCAGACCCGGGATTCTTCGTCCGACCGAAGCGTCGTTTCGTGGATCCGGTCGTCCGCTGCGCCGTGCCGTCCACCGCTTCGAGACTCTGGCGGGTCGGGGTCAGCGCGTAGGCACCGCCCGCGACCATCACCACAAAACCGATGGCACCCAGCCACACCAGTTGTGAGGCCACACCGAGCACCACCAGACCGACTCCGACCAGCAGCACCAGAGCACCTAGCAACAAGCGTCGACGCTGGCGCAGCCGATGCGGAACGGCCGCCATGCTGGAAACGAACTTCGGGTCCTCGGCGTAGAGCGCACGCTCCATCTGGTCGAGCAACCGTTGCTCGTGATCGGAGAGCGGCACCGTGACCTCCCATGAATTAACTTCGCCCGGCGGAACGGGCGATGACGCAGTTACTTCTAACTACTGAAAAGGATATGTCGCGCACCTTGAATCCGGTAGCCATACCGACCTACTTGTGTGCCAACCTCGCTCAGCACACCACCGGCCGCAGCAGTGGCGGCGTCGAAGTCACCGGGGGCAGACCGAGGCGGGCGGTCACATCGTCGAGGAACAACCCGACCTGACGCACCAGGTCATCGGCCTCCCGCGCACTGACCTGCGCCGAGCCGCGCTCGACCGCCGCGCGGCGACGAGCGGTCGCGGCAAAGAACTGGCACCACTCAGCCAACTCCGGAGCCACCAGCGGGACGATGTCCCACACGCTGCGCAGCCGGGTACGCCGCGCCGGCAAAGGCCGGGCGGCGAGAATGGCGGCCGCGGCACGCAGCGCCGCCAGATGTGCCGTGGCGAAGCGGTCGGCGGCGCTGGTGGCGTTCCCGGCGGCCAGCAGACCGATCCGGCAGCGATCCAACAAGTCCCCGACCTGCGGATCGGTCACCGGCGCTGGCACCGGGCGCGGGGCGGTCGTGCGGGTGGGACGCGAAACGGTTGCGGTCATCACGGCTCCTGACGGCGGACGTTCCCGAACGTTTGTTCGAGATGCCAGCCACGGTAGCCGTGGGGTCCGACAGCCTCCGGTCTACCGGCGAACGCCCAGGTCAGCGGCCTGATGAGCGCCGTCAGGACGCGGCAGAGATCTCCGCAGGCTGGCCCAGGTTGCTCACGACTTCGAGACTGGCCGTCGAGCGGTTCATCGTGATGAAGTGCACACCGGGTGCGCCTTCGGCGAGCAACCGCTGCGCGTGTTCGGTGCACACCGCGATCCCCTCCGCGCGCACCGCGTCCGGATCGTCCCGGACCGCTTCGAGCCGGTCAAGAACCGCCTGGGCCAGCGGCTGACCGTTCAGTTTCGTCATGCGCTGCAGCTGTCCGTACGCCGTGACTGGCAACAGCCCCGGCACGATCTGGAAGTCCGGTCGTCGGGCCGCGACGTCATCTCGCAACCGCAGGTACGTGTCGACGTCGGTGACCATCTGGGTGATCGCGAAGTCAGCTCCGGCGTCCGCCTTGCGCACAAGCACCTCCACGTCCGCGGCCAACGATGCCGACTCCGGGTGCCGGTCGGGGAAGGCTCCGACGCCAACGGTGAAGTCGCCCAGGCCACGCACGAGTTCCACCAACTGGTCAGCGTGGTCCAGGCCACCGGGGTGCGGCGTCCAGGGTGTGCCCAGACCCCCGGCCGGATCCCCACGGACGGCCAGCACGTTGCGGATCCCGGCGTCGGCGTACGCCCCGATCACTGAACGCAGGTCGGCGACGCTTGTCCCGACGCAGGTCAGGTGAGCCATCGTCGTCAGCGTCGTACGGGATTCGATCTGTCCGGTGATGCGCACGGTGCGGTCACGGGTGCTACCACCCGCGCCGTACGTCACGGACACGAAAGAAGCCACCGGCTCGACCCGGCGGATGGATTCCCACAGCACCGCTTCGGCACCGTCGTCCTTCGGCGGGAAGAACTCGAAGCTGAAGGACGGCTCGGCGCGACGAAGCAGGTGCGGTATCAGCGGTCGCGCCGAGGTCGCGGCGGATCGATCGGCGGGCATGGCGGAAGTCTACGGATCGTTGTGGTGTCCACGGTTCCACCCGCGATTGGTGAGACGCTGCCCGGCTTGCGAGAATGGCTGCGTGGCCGACGCACTGGAAGCCCGCGACCTTCGCGCTCGCGTGCAAAACACCCTGGATTCCTTTCGGATCCAGGAGCAGGACGTGCTGGCCCCTCTCGGGGAACCCGCCACGGCCCTGCTCGACGCGGTTTTCTCGCTGCTGCAGGGCGGCAAGCGGTTGCGTGCCGCCTTCTGCTTCTGGGGGTACTTGGGGTCGGGCGGCGCGGACGGCGACCCGGTGGTGCGCGCAGCCAGCGCGATGGAGGTCTTCCAGGCCGCAGCACTGCTGCACGACGACGTGATGGACGCCAGTGACATCCGCCGCGGACAGCCGACAGCGCACGTCGCCCTCGCGGCCCAGCACCGCCGCGCCGGTTGGTACGGCGACCCGGACCGGTTCGGCGAGGCGGGCGCGATCCTGGCCGGCGACCTGTGCCTGAACTGGACCGATCAGTTGTTCGCGACCTGCGGAATGACCGCGCAGGAGGTGGCGCGGGGCCGGGTCTACCTTGACCAGATGCGCACCCAGTTGATGGGTGGGCAGTTCCTGGACATCGTCGAATCAGCGCGTTCGTGGCGCGCCTTGAGCACCCAGGAGCGGGTTGAGTCGGCCCGCACCGTGATCCGGTTCAAGAGCGCGGGCTACACCATCGCCCAGCCGCTGATGATCGGTGCCGCAAGCGCCGGCGCGGCTGAGAGCAGCATTGCGGCGCTGTCCGATTACGGGTACGCCCTGGGCGAGGCGTTCCAGCTACGTGACGACCTGCTCGGCGTCTTCGGTGACCCCGCCACCACCGGTAAACCGGCCGGCGACGACATCCGCGAGGGCAAGCGCACAGTGCTGGTCGCCTACCTACTGGACGCCGCGAGCCCCAGCGAACTCGAGCGGTTCGACGCGTGTCTCGGCTCCCCCGACCTCACCGAGGACGATGTGCACTGGGTGCGCAAACTGGCGATCAGCACCGGCGCGGTCGACCGGGTGGAGGACCTCATCGACCAGCAGGCCGCCGCGTCGGCCGTCGCGCTGGAACGAGCCGAACTGACCGACGAGGCCCGCTCGCGCCTGATCGAGCTGATCACGGTGTGTACGGCGCGCACGGCCTGACCGGACGGCGCGTTCGGCGCAGCCCGCTAGAGAGCCAGCTCCATGGCGCGCTTGCGAACCTCGGCCTTCCTGCCGGCCGACAGCATGCCCATGGGACCACCCTCGATGGGCAGCGTCGGGTCCGGGGTGAACAACCACTCCAGCGCCTCATCGTCGGGTAGGCCGGAGTCGCGCAGCACCGTGATCGTGCCGGTCAGCCCCGGAAGCAACTGACCATCACGCACGAACGCGGCCGGCACCGCCAACGCCTGGTTGGGACCGACCCGCGCGGACAGCACCACTTGCTCGTCCACCAGCTTGCGACCCTGCCGCTGCGGGACCCCGAGCGCATCAGCGAACTCCGGGATCGACAACCAGTCGGTGATCAGGGTCTCGAGATCGGCCACCTGGCCAAGCCTAGTGCGCTGCGCTCCCCATGGTTTAACGCCTGGGGTGCGTGAAGCTGCTGCTGCGGGCCGGAGCGCCGGGACCAGGACTTCCCTCGCGGCCCATCAGACGCGCGATTGCGCCTGACGGCTACAGGGCGCCGGAGTTCGTACACTCATCAAGTGACCACTGCGCCGCCCAACGCTGCCTTCTCCCTGGTGGGCCGCGTCGTGGACGGTCGGTACCGCGTGATCGCGCACCTGGCCGACGGCGGAATGGGCAGCGTCTTCGTAGCGGTCGACGAGCGGCTAGACCGCGAAGTGGCGCTGAAGATCATGCGCGCCGACCTGGCCCGTGACGAGGCGTTCGTGGCGCGATTCCGCCGTGAGGCCCGCAATGCCGCCCGGTTGTCCCATCCTGGCGTCGTCGCCGTCACCGACCAGGGTCAGGACGGTCCGTACGTCTTCATCGCCATGGAACTGGTGCGCGGCCGGACCCTGCGCGATGTCCTGCGCGCGGATGCCCCCCTGCAGGTCGATCGCGCCCTCGGCATCCTCGAACCCGTGCTCGCGGCGCTGGCGGCCGCGCACGACGCCGGGATCGTGCACCGCGACGTCAAACCGGAGAACGTGCTCATCGCCGCCGACGGCACCGTCAAGGTCGCCGACTTCGGTCTGGCCCGTGCGGTCAGCACCCAGACGCTCACCGCGGACAGCGACATGTTGCTCGGCACGGCGGCCTACCTCGCGCCGGAGCAGGTCGAGTTCGGGACCGCGAGCGAACAAACCGACGTCTACGCGGCCGGCCTTCTGCTGTTCGAAATGCTCACGGGCCGTAAGGCGTTCCCGGGCGAGGTGCCCATCCAGGTCGCCTACCAGCACGTGCACGGACAACTGCCGCTGCCCAGCGAACTGGCCGACGGGGTGCCTGCCGCGTTGGACGACATCGTCGAATGGGCCAGCGCGAAGGATCCCACCGAGCGACCCGCGGACGCCGCCGAACTCCTGCGGACCGTGCGTGACGTACGTCGAGCCCTCCCCGCCGACCAACTCGCCGCCACCCCCGTGGCGCACGAACCCCTGCCCCGATCTGCAGCCCCACGCCCGGACGGTGCGACCGACCGACTGCAGGCCGCGTCCACCAAGGCGATCGGCCGACGACCACCCGCGTCCGCGGTGCGCACCCGTCGCGGCCGCGCGCGGCGCTGGTGGATCGCAGCGTTGCTCATTCTGGCGCTCCTCGGGGGCGCAGCAGCCTGGACCTTCACCGCAGGCCCCATGGGCACGGTGGCGGTCCCCACCGTCGCCGGTGACACCTTGGGGGCGGCGGTCACCAAGATCGTGGACGCGGGTTTCACCACGTCGGTGCGTCAGGAGTTCAGCGAGACGGTGCCGGCGGGTGCTGTGGTGTCCACCGATCCGTCTGGCTCCACCCGGCGCGGTAGCGCCGTCACCCTCACCGTCTCCAAGGGCAAGGAGCGGTTCAGCGTGCCGACGCTGGCCGGCCTGACCCAGGACAAAGCCCGTGCCGCGCTGAGCGCGCAGCACCTGAAGATCGGCACGATCACCCAGCAGTACGACGACGCGACGCCCACCGGGCAGGTGATCAGTAGTTCCCCCGGCGCCGGTGCCTCGGTGAAACGCGACAGCATCGTCGACCTGGTGGTCAGCCAGGGCCCCCAGCCGGTCGGCGTACCCAATGTCACCGGGCAGACGCAGAGTGCCGCGGAGAAGTCATTGGCGGACGCCGGCCTGAAGGTGGCCTACGGAACGGCGCAGAACAGCGACACGGTCGCCAGCGGCAGCGTGATCAGTCAGGATCCGCCGGACGGGCAGCAAGCCCACCACGGCGACACGGTCACGCTCGTGCTGTCCAAGGGCCCGAATGTGGTGACGATGCCGGACGTCACCGGCAAGGACACGGCCACGGCCACCTCGATGTTGCAGAACCTCGGGCTCAAGGTCACCGTCGATCGCTACTTCGGCGGCATCTTCGACACCGTTCGCAGCCAGAGCGAGGACGCCGGCAGCAAGGTCAAGGTCGGCACCACCATCCGGCTGGCGGTCGTCTGAAGCTCAGGCCTGGCGGCGCTTCTTGCGGTCGCTGAGCATCTCGGCGACCAGGTAGGCCATCTCCAGCGACTGCTGATGGTTCAGCCGCGGATCGCAGGCGGTTTCGTAGCGCTTCTCCAGGTCGGCGTCGAGGATCTTCTCCGAGCCGCCCACGCACTCGGTGACGTCGTTGCCGGTCAGCTCGACGTGCAGTCCGCCGGGGATGGTGCCGAGCGCCTCGTGCACTTCGAAGAAGCCGCGAACCTCATCGATGATCTGGTCGAACTCACGGGTCTTGTAGCCCGTGGAGCTTTCGTAGGTGTTGCCGTGCATCGGGTCGCACACCCACACCACGGGCGCACCGCTGGCAGCCACCTTCTCCACGATCCGGGGCAGCTTGTCGCGGATCTGGCCGGCGCCCATCCGGGTGATGAAGGTCAGGCGGCCCGGCTCGCGCTCGGGGTCGAGGCGATCGATCATGGACAGGATCTCGTCGGTGTCCGCTGCCGGTCCGACCTTGACCCCGATCGGGTTGTGGATCCGGGCCGCGAAGTCGATGTGCGCACCGTCCAGTTGGCGGGTGCGCTCCCCGACCCACAGGAAGTGGCCGGACACGTCGTACCGGTTGCCGGTGCGGGAGTCGATCCGGGTCAGGGGCTGCTCGTAGTCCAGCAGCAGCGCCTCGTGCGCGGCGAAGAACTCGACCGTGCGCAACTCATCGAAGTCCACGCCGCAGGCCGCCATGAACTTCATCGCCCGGTCGATCTCGGCCGCGGTGGTTTCGTAACGGGCGTAGGCGGAGTTGGCGATGAAGCCGCGGTTCCACTCGTGCACCCGACGCAGGTCGGCGAAGCCGCCGGTCGTGAAGGCGCGCACGAGGTTCAGCGTGGCTGACGAGGTGTGGTAGGCGCGCAACAACCGGTTGGGGTCGGGCCGACGCGCCTCGTCGGTGAACGCGAAGTCGTTCACGATGTCGCCGCGGAACGCCGGCAAGGTGACGTCACCGCGGGTCTCGAGGTCCTTGCTGCGCGGTTTGGCGAACTGCCCGGCCATCCGGCCCATCTTGATGACCGGTGTCGAGCCGCCGTACGTCAGCACGGCGCTCATCTGCAGGATCGTCTTGATCCGGTCCCGGATGTTGTCTGCGGTGGCCTCGGCGAATCGCTCCGCGCAGTCGCCACCCTGCAGCACGAATGCTTCGCCGGCAGCGGCGCGCGCCAACTGGGTGCGCAGGTCGTCGCACTCCCCGGCGAACACCAGCGGCGGCATGGTCGCCAACTCCGCACGGACCTGCTGCAGGGCACCTTCGTCGGGCCAGGTGGGCTGCTGGGCAGCCGGCAGCGACGGCCAGTCGAGGTGGCCACCGACGGACGCATCCGTCACCTGTTCAAACATGTAAGCCTCATCGCCGCGTACATCCAGGGCACTTCTCACAACCAGCAGGGTACGGCGACCCGCGGTGGGCAGCGAATCTCACCGACCCGCCGCCCAGCAGGTGGACTGTCGCTCAGCCTTCGCGGACCGTCTCGACGGCCACAGCCGCCGGGTGCCCCTCGAGGTTCGGCTCGCCTTCGGCAACCTCGAGATCGTCGCCGGTCCGCGCGGCGTGGATCTTGTCGTTGAGGTTGGTCGCTACTGCCGCTGCGCCTTCACCGATGTTCGTCGCGACGGTCGCCGCACCTTCACCGATGTTGCGAGCCACCTGCGCAAGCTTGCTCTTGGCCTTGGCTGCGTAGATGTCGACGTACTCCTGGCCGGACAACAGCATCAACTGGTACATGATCTCGTCGGTGATCGAGCGCAGGACGAAGCGATCGTCCTCCATCCCGTAGTACCGCGAGAAGTCGATCGCCTTGCCGAAGCGGACCTGGGGGTGCACGAAGCGGCCGAACACCTTGCCCGGAGGCGCGATCTCGTCGGTGCCGATGACCGCGACCGGGATCACCGGGACCTGCGCGGCCAGGGCCATCCGGGCGACACCGGTCTTGCCCTTGTACAACCGACCATCGTGCGACCGGGTGCCTTCGGGGAAGATCCCGAACAACTCACCCCGCGCCAGGATCTGCAGACCGGTGTTCAGCGCTCCGGCGGCAGCATCGCCGCTGGAGCGGTCAATCGGAACCTGCCCCGTGTTGGAGAAGAACCACTTCTGGAACTCACCCTTGATGCCGCCACCGACGAAGTAGTCGGCCTTGGCCACGAACGTCACCCGCCGCGAGATGACCAGGGGCATGAACAGCCAGTCGGTGTAGGACAGGTGGTTGCTCGCCAGGATTGCCGGGCCTTCGGCGGGAACGTTCTCCACGCCTTCCACTTCGGGCTTGAAGATCCACCTCAACCATGGACCAAGCAGCACATGCTTGAGCAACCAGTACATCGGACCTCCTTGGACGACGACTCGAACAATACCCAGCCGACGCTACGTCGCGCGCGTGGTCGGTGACACAATGACGGCATGTCGCGAGCCGGTGCGTCGAAGGCAGCACGCCGATGAGTCCCGAACCGCGCGACGACGAGCAGGCGGAGTTGGCCGCCCAGGCCGATTACGACCTCAAATTCGCCCAGATCGTTGCCGCGATGAACGCCGACCACGACGTCGCAACGGACGACGACATCGTGGGACCCGCGACGCCCGCTCTGCAGCTGCCGACCGGCTGGCGGGTCCCCGACTCCGGCTCGCACTCACTGTTGGACGATCAGTTCGAACCGCCGGACCTGGACGACCTGCCCGAGGAAGACATGCAGTTGTGGGCGATCGTGGGTGCCCTGGTCGGTGCCCCGCTGTGGATCGCCTACTTGCTGTTCTTCGACCCGTACGCCGGGTGGCTGTGGTGGACCCTCGCGTGCCTGTTGTTCGGTGCTGGCTTGGTGATGTTGGTGATGCGCCAGCCGTGGTCCCGCGATCCGGACGACCACGACGACGGAGCGGTCCTGTAACAGAGCTCAGCGCAGTCCCGGCAGGTGCACGTCGATCACGATCGGTAGGTGGTCGCTGGCGCGGACCCGATCACTCGGCGTACCGCACGTAGCAGGATCAACCGCCTGGACCTGCAGATCCGGGCTGGACCAGAACGCATCGATCTGGCGGTCCGGTACCGCCGCCGGGAAGGTGTTGCTCGCGCCCGGCACAGCCCGCAGGATCGCGCCCAACTGGTGCCACACGGGGCCGCCGGCACGCTCATTGACGTCGCCGCCGACCACCAACGGACCGCGGATCCGGCGCAGCCGCGCCACCAGCGCCGCGCTCTGGGCGGCGCGGTCGGCGGCGGGCAGGCCGAAGTGGGTACCCACCGCGGTCAACGGCTGGAAGCCGGGCAGTGCGACCTGCACCACGGCGTACCCGCGTGGCTCGCTGAAGCGGGGGGTGGGCAGCGACGCTCGCCACGCTGCCTGTTCATCGACGCGCAGACTGGTCATCACGGCGGTGCTGGTGCCGCCCCGGGATCCGCCCGACCAGGTCAGTCCGAAGTCCGCCGCCAACGCCGCGATTCGGTGCGAGGACAGCGGATGGCGTGGAACCTCTTGCAGCAATAGCACATCCGGTGCGATGGCCTGGACCACCCGGTGAAGCGCTGCGCGGTCGTTCTTGAGGGCGTGGATGTTGTAACTCGCCACCCGGACCACGCCGGCACCGCGGGTCATTGCACGCTCCGCCGTGCGAGGTCGGCGGCGCCTACCAGGCCCGCTTCGTTGCTCAGAGCCGCCGCCACCAACCGGGCTTCGGGTCGGTAGCCGCGTCCGGTCAGGTGTCTGCGAAAGGACTTCCGGGCGGGCTCGAGCAACAACTCCCCCGCCGCGCTCACGCCGCCGCCGATCACGAAGAGCGCGGGGTCAAACGCATTCGCGAGTCCGGCGATCCCGACCCCGAGCCACTCACCCACCTCAGCCAGCAACTCCGCGGCCGTGGGGTCGCCGTCCTGCGCGGCCTGCGTGATCATCGGTCCGGTCAGCAACGCCGGGTCATCGCCGCAGCGCGCGGCCAGATCCGCAGCGATAGGCGCTTTGGCCTCGACCAGCGAACGCGCTTCTCGCACCAGCGCGTTGCCGCTGGCGTACTGCTCCCAGCAACCGCGGTTGCCACACTCACAACGATGACCGCCCGGGACGACCTGCATGTGTCCGAACTCCCCCGCGATACCGAACTCACCGCGACGCAACGTGCCGTCGATGAGCACCGCACCGCCAATGCCCGTGCCCAGGTTGACCATGACGACGTTGCGCTCGCCGGCGGCCGCACCGAAGCGGTGCTCGGCCCAGCAGGCCGTGTTGGCGTCGTTGTCGACGAAAACCGGGACCGGCAACCGCGCAGCCAGCCGCTCGCCCAGCGGCTCGTCGCGCCACGACAGGTGCGGTGCAAAGACCACCCGACCGGTCATCGACGACACGAATCCCGCCGCGCCGATGCCGACCGCGGTCACCTGCGCCGTGAGCAACTCCTCGACGACATCGACGATGACGTCCTCGACCACCTCCGGTCGGGTGGATCGATGCGGGGTGTCCCGGCGTGCCCGCGCGGTCACGACGCCGTCATCGGTGACAAGACCGGCGGCAACCTTGGTGCCGCCGATGTCGACACCGATCGCCGGCGCCCCGGCGGTCACCCCCGGGCCGCCTCTACCGTGCTGTCGGGTACCGGCAACTCTGCCGCCAACGCGGCCGCTCCGATCACGCCCGCGTCGTTACCCAGCTCGGCTTTGACGAAACGCGCCTCCGGCCGATACCCGCGCCCGGTGAGTTGGGCGGCGAAACCGGTCTGGATCGGCTCCAGCAACAGGTCCCCGGCGTCCGCGACGCCGCCGCCGATGACGAACAGCTCGGGATCGAAAAGAGCCGCCAGCGATGCACACGCCTCGCCGATCCACCGGCCGACCTCGGCCAGCAACTCCTGGCTGGCGGGGTCGCCCTCGTGCGCAGCCTGGGTGACCTGCGCACCGATCAGGGTGCTCGGATCACCAGCGCACAGTTCCGCGAGCCGCGCGGCGTAGGCGCTGCCGGAAATCACCATCTCCCGGGCCTCGCGCACCAGAGCGGTGCCGCTGCCGTACGCCTCCAGGCAACCGCGGTTGCCACACCCGCACCGGGTCCCGCCCGGCACGACCCGCATGTGCCCGATCTCCCCGGCCAGACCGAACGCGCCGCGCAGCGGCCGGCCACCGATGACGATCCCACCACCGACGCCGGTTCCGACGGTCACCATGATCATGTCGTCGATGTCCCGGCCCGCTCCGTGTCGGAATTCGCCGAAGGCCGCTGCGTTGGCGTCGTTCTCGATGAGGACCGGCAGATCGGTGTAGGCGGCCAACCGGGCCTTCAACGGCTCGTCCCGCCACGCCAGGTTCGGCGCGAACAGGACGGTCGACCCGATCTTGTCGATGTACCCCGCCGACGCGACGCCGGCACCGGTCAGTGGTTGCGGGCTGCGCGCCGCGAGACGTTGGATGAGATCCCCGACGGCCACCACGATGTGATGCGGATCCGTTGCGGGCGTGGCCACCCGTTCCTGCTGCACGATCTGGCCACTCTCATCGACCAAGCCGCCGGCAATCTTCGTGCCACCGATGTCGATGCCGATACTCCAAGCCACGCTATTTCCTTCTGGGTGGGGTCGCTCGCCAGGGACTCAGTTGGACTCGACGCGCTGCTTCAGACCGCTCAACGCGGTGTCGATGATCATCCGCTCGGCCTTGCGGCGCAACATGCTCACGACCGGGATGGTCACCGCGACCGAGAGCTCATAGACGACGTCGGTGCCCTCGGGCGTGGACCGGATGGTGTAGGAACCGTCCATCGACTTCAGCAGGCTGGAGCGCTCCAGGGTCCACCGCACGACACCCTCACCGGCCTCATCGACCTGCCAGTCGTAGTTCAGGACGTAGGTGTCCTTGATGACCCCAGCATCGAGCACGAACTCGACCTGAATCGGCCATCCGCCCTCGTCCTCTTCCAGGACGGTGGCGCGCTTCACCTGTTCGGCCCAGGCGGGGTACTCCTCGAAGTCGGCAATCACGTCCAGGACGGTTGCGCTGGGTGCCTCGATAACCACGCTGGCTCGTGTGCTGTCGCTCATGGGCCAGACCCTACGCGCTTGGCCCCGCTGTGCCGAAGGTCGTCCGCTGGAACTGTTCGTAGGCACCCGCAAGCTGTGTGACGGTCGCACCGTAGTGCGCTTGGAAAATGCTCCCGAGTTGGTCTGCTGGTTCGTCGGTGGCAGCCAGGACGAAGGCGGTGAAGGTCTGGCTCGTCGCTCGCTGGGCCAGGAAGCTGCACCAGGTGAAGGCGCTCTGGTACGCCGCTGGCAACGGGCCGTTGGTGAACTCAGCGTCCGAGGGCGGTCCAGCGGCAACCCGCCCGGCCCGGACCGCCGTCGCCATCGCAGGAGCGATGACCGGCAGTGCCAACGACGTGCCGTGATAGGCGGTCCACTCCGGCGGTCCCTCGACCAACCACCGGGCCGAAGTGCTGCTCTGACTGTGGAGGGCGACGTGGGTCAGCTCGTGCGCAATCACCACGATCCGCCCCTGCCGGGTCGTGCCGGTCCACGCGTCCGGGGCCAGGACGACCGTCCCGTCCGGGCGGGTGGTGGCGGCGACACCGGAGGCCGTGCCGCCACCCAGCGCAACGAACTGCTCGAGGGTGGCTGTCACCTGGACGCTGCGCGGCGTCGTCAAGGATCGACCGGTGGCCGCGAGCGGCGCCGCCCACACCGAGCGCACCCGGTCCAGCGCAGTGTCAACGAGATCGGGAACCTCATCACGGATCTGCGCGGTGACCGCCGGTTGATACTCGATCCGGACACCCGATGGCGACACCGCGCTCGTGGAACCGTCTACGGCGCGACTGGGAGCCTCAGTCGCATCATGGCCGCCGGAGCCAGTGCATCCGGCCAGCGAGGTCGCCACAGCGGCCGCGGGAAGCGCGACGATGGCATGCAGCACCGATCGCCGGGTGACCATGCGCTGATCCAACCACCCACCGGCGTGGGCTCGGTCGATCAGCCGACGCCGCGGCGTACCCGCTCATCGTGGACGTGAGCCTCAGCGGCGCCGGCCACGCTCACCAAGCCGTGTCCGACCAGCAGATCCACGGCCCGCCGCTCCCGGTCGTCCAAGCGTTGCGGGACCGGCAGCTGCCACAGGGCAGTCACCATGCAGTCCGCGCAATGTGTCTGCCGGACAGGGCAATTGCGACACTCGACGAGCACTTCGTCGGGGTAGCTCCTCGGGGACATCTCGATCCTCCCTTCGTTTGATACCCCGACGTTAGGTGCGGGCACCGACAACCTCCCGTCATGCGTGTCGCGGCGGCAGGCTGTCAGAGGTGCCTCTTACGTTGACGGCATGACCATCACCGCTGGCCGCGATTTCGTGCAGGGCACGTTCGAGGATCTCGGGCGAGCCCTGTCGGATGTCACCTTCGTGGTGGTCGACCTCGAGACGACCGGGGGCCGTGCCTCGACCGACGGCATCACCGAGATCGGTGCGGTGCGAGTGCGCGGCGGGCAGGTGCTCGGGGAGTTCCAGACGCTGGTCAACCCCGGCCAGAGCATCCCGGCTTTCATCTCGGTGCTGACGGGGATCACCGATTCGATGGTTGCTGGTTCGCCGCGCATCGACCAAGCGCTGCCCGCCTTCCTCGAATTCGCCCACGACAGCGTCCTGGTCGCGCACAACGCACCGTTCGATGTGACGTTCCTGAAGACCGCGGCGGCAGGACTCGGGCTGACCTGGCCCGGCTTCCCGGTGATCGACACCGTGCACCTGGCCCGCCAGTTGGTGAGCAACGACGAGGCCCCGAACCGCAAACTCAGCTCTCTGGCGGTCCTTTTCGGTGCCACCCAGACGCCTGACCACCGGGCGTTGCACGACGCCAGAGCCACGGTCGACGTGCTGCACGCCTTGATCGCACGGGTCGGCAACCTCGGTGTCCAGACCCTGGAGGAATTGCAGTCCTACACCAGTCGGGTGACCCCCGCGCAGCGGCGCAAACGGGTGCTGGCCGCGGGTCTGCCGAACAAACCCGGCGTTTACGTGTTCAAGGACGCCACGGGTCGACCGCTGTACGTCGGCACCTCGGTCGACATCCGACGCCGCGTCAGCAGCTACTTCACCGCCAGTGAGCAACGCACCCGGATGGCCGAGATGGTGGCCATCGCCGCCGAGGTCACCCCGATCGTCTGCGGCAGCGGTCTGGAGGCGAGCGTCCGTGAGCTACGCCTGATCGCCGAGCACAAACCGCCCTACAACCGGCGTTCCAAACGCCCCGAGAAGGCGGTGTGGATCAAGCTGACCGTGGAACGGTTCCCCCGGTTGTCGATCGTGCGGACGGTACGCGACGACGGCGCGAGCTACGCCGGACCGTTCGGCAGCCGCGCACAAGCGGAGGCCGCGCTCGAGGCGCTGCACGACGTACTCCCCCTGCGTCGGTGCACCGGCACCTTGGTGCCCGGCCGCCGAACTGCTTGCGTCCTGGCCGAATTGGGCAAGTGCGGCGCACCATGCACCGGCCAGCAGAGCCACCAGGAGTACGCCGAGATCGCCGCCCGCGCGCAGCACGCCTTGAGTGCCGATGCGGCCACGATCATCCAGGCGCTCCAGGAGCGGATGGCCGGGCTGAGCGCACAGGAACGCTTCGAGGACGCGGGGCTGGTGCGCGACCGGATGCTGAGTCTGGTGCGTGCCTTGGCCCGCACTCAGCGGATTGCGCCCCTGGCGGCGATCGCCGAGTTGGTCGCTGCCCGGCGCAGCGCGAGCGGCGGTTGGGAGGTCGTGTGTGTGCGGCACGGCCGTCTGGCCGGCACCACGGTGACGCCCGCGCGGGCCGATCCCACGCCGTACATCCAGGCCATGGTCGCTGCGGCGGAGGTCGTCAGCCCGCCGATTCCCCCGATGCCCGCAGCACATCCGGCCGAGACCGAGCAGGTGCTCGACTGGCTCGAGCAACCGGGGGTGCGACTGGTGGACATCGTCGGGTCGTGGACCTGCCCGAGGGGTGGTGCAGGGCGGCAACGCGAATTGCTCGCGGCCCGGGCGATACCCTGAGCGGGTGCTTTCCGCGATTGTGATGATCAAGGCCGACGTCCAGCGCATCCCCGAAGTGGGTCAGGCGATCGCCAACCTGGTCGGGGTCTCCGAGGTGTATTCCGTGACCGGTGACGTCGATCTGATCGCCGTCGTCAAGGTCGCCTCGCACGACGAGATCGCCGAAATCGTCTCCGACAAGCTGAACAAGGTGCCCGGCGTGCTCGACTCAGAGACGCACATCGCCTTCCGCGCCTACTCCAACCAGGACCTGGACGCCGCTTTCGCCCTCGGCCTGGACGAAGACGCGACCTCCTGAGCCGGCCCGGTTCAGGAGGCGTTCGCTGACGCGGCCACCCAGCGATCCAGCGCCGCCACCGCGGCACCCGAGTCGATCGACCGGGCCGCACGGTCTATTCCGGCGGCCAGCGCGCCCTCGAACGTCCCGGCAGCACCGAAGCGCCCGCTCTGGTCAGCATCGAGTACCGCCAGCGCGATCCCCGCGTTCAACAACACCGCATCACGTACGGCGTCCTGCCGGGTCCCGTTGAACACCTCGCGGGCGATGCCCGCGTTGGTCGCAGCGTCCCCGCCGCGCAGGGCGTCCACGGGTGCCAGGTCGATTCCGAGCGCCGTGGGATCTACCTGGTGCTGCGACACCTCCCCGTCGCGCACCCACCACAGCGTCGAGGTTCCGGTCACGGTGAGTTCGTCGAGGCCGTCGTCCCCGCGGAACACCGCCGCCTGCGTGCCACGGTCGGCGAAGACCTGCGCCATCAGCGCGGCCACCCGGGGGTCCGCGGCGCCTACGGCGGCGTGGGTCGCCCGCGCCGGATTCGTCAACGGACCCAGGACGTTGAACGTGGTCGGTACGCCCAGCCCGCTGCGGGTCGTGGCTGCGTAGCGCATCGCGGGATGGAACGTCTGGGCAAAGCAGAAGGTGATCCCGGCCTGCTCGACCACCGCTTGCACTGCCGGGGCAGGCAGGTCGAGACGTACGCCGAGGGCTTCCAGGACATCCGCGGATCCGGATCGACTGGAGGCGGCGCGGTTGCCGTGCTTGACGATGCGCGCTCCGGCCCCCGCCGCGACCACAGCGGACATGGTCGAGATGTTCACGGTGTGCGCCTGGTCGCCGCCGGTGCCGACGATGTCCAAGGTCGGCCCGGCGACCGTGATCGGTACCGCGTGATCAATCATGCTGGCCGCGAGACCACCCAGCTCGGCGGGTGTCTCCCCCTTGGCGCGCAGCGCCACCAGGAAACCGGCGATCTGCACCTCGGTGGCTGTGCCGGACATGATCTGGTCCATCGCCCAGGCCGTGTCGTCGTGCGTCAGGTCCTCGCCGCTGAGCAGGGCTCGCAACAGCACCGGCCACGTGCGACCGGTCACCGCGGCGGAGGTCACGCGATGTGCGTGCGGACGACCTCGGCGATCGTCGCGCACAACTGCAGCGGATCCAGCGGGTGGGGCACGGCCGCCTCCGCCTGCGACCAGGAGGCCAACCAGCCGTCAGCGGGCCGCCCGGTGAGGACGATCACCGGTGGGCAGTCGAAGATCTCGTTCTTCAGTTGCTTGGTCAGGCCGAGGCCACCGGCCGGTGCCGCCTCGCCGTCCAGGATGAGCAGGTCGTGGCCGCCGGCGTCGGCTTGCTCGATCACGGCGGCGGGTGTCGCGCACTCATGCCAGGCGACGATCTCCACGTCTTTGGCCGGACGTCGGCCCACGCCGACGCGCACCGCATCGCGGGTCGCCACGTCGTCGCTGTAGAGCAGCACCCGGACCGGAGTCACGGCCGGTGCCGTCGCAGCGGCGTCGTCGGTGGGAACGGAAGAGGGACTAGCCAACTCGGGCGATGAGGCGGACATATCCCGATGCTATCGGTGCTCTGATCACAATTCGGGGGCAACCTCGGGGGTCGGAACCACACAGCAACCTGTGGGGGTCCATAATGCTTCCGTGGCGACAGCAACGAGTGCGAGTGCACCCTCCGCGATTCCGACCGGGCACGGACCGGTGACCCGGCCGAACATGACCGCCGTCGGCACCATGGTCTGGCTGGCCAGCGAGCTGATGTTCTTCGCTGGTCTGTTCGCGATGTACTTCACCATCCGTTCGACCGCACCGGACCTCTGGCACGAGCGCACCTCCCACCTGAACGTGCCCTACGCCGCGGCGAACACGCTGATCCTGGTGATCTCCTCGGTCTGGTGCCAGTGGGGCGTCTTCAAGGCCGAGCAGGGTCAGCCGGCCCGTACCGGCTCGCTGCTGGACTTCCGCAAGTGGGGCATGCGCGAGTGGTACATCCTCACCTACATCTTCGGCGCGATCTTCGTGGCCGGTCAGGTGATGGAGTACTCCGAGATGTTCGGTGAGGGCATCTCGATCAACTCCGACGCGTACGGCTCGATGTTCTACATCACCACCGGCTTCCACGGATTGCACGTGACCGGCGGCCTCATCGCGTTCCTGCTGATCATCGGGCGCACCTTCACCAGCCGCCGGTACACCCACCACCAGGCCACCGGCGCGATCGTGACCTCGTACTACTGGCACTTTGTGGACGTGGTCTGGATCGCCCTGTTCTTCACCATCTACCTGCTCAAGTAGGCAGGTCCGCTGATTTGTCGGTTTTCCGGCGCACAATTGCATTGTTCGACCACGACGACAGGATTGACTTGTGAGCTTCCTCGCCGCACGACGACGGCACCCCGCCGCGTTGCTGCTCGTGTTGCTCCTTGCATTGGTGATCACCGGCGGTCTCTACGCCGTGCTGGCACCCAAGGATGCCGACGCTGCTGCTAGTACCGCCGATGACGTGGCGGCCGGTAAGGCGTTGTTCTTGTCCAACTGCGCCACCTGCCACGGCCTCAGCGGGACGGGCACCCAGGAGGGTCCGTCGTTGGTCGGTGTCGGCGCGGCCGCCACCGACTTCCAGGTCGGCACCGGCCGGATGCCGCTGGCCCAGCCAGGCACCCAGGCCCAGCGCGGTGAGGTTCAGTTCTCCGATGAGGAGATCGCGCAGCTCGCGGCGTACGTCGCGTCGCTGGGCCCCGGCCCAGCGATCCCGGACAGCAAATACACGACCGGAGACGGCGACATCGCCCGTGGTGGCGAGCTGTTCCGAGTCAACTGCGCGATGTGTCACAACTTCGCCGGATCCGGTGGCGCGCTGACCCGGGGCAAGTATGCCCCGTCGCTGATGGACGTCTCGGGCAAGCACATGTACGAGGCGATGCTGACCGGGCCGCAGTCGATGCCGGTGTTCAACGACGAGAACCTGTCCCCGCAGGACAAGGCCGACATCATCAGCTACCTGAAGAACGTCAAAGACGAACCCAGCCAGGGCGGGCACACCCTGGGCAACCTGGGCCCGGTCCCTGAGGGCCTGTTCGTCTGGACGTTGGGTATCGGCATGTTGATCGCGGCAGCGGTCTGGCTGGGAAAGAAGGCCGCCTGATGAGTAGCGACGTCACGCATTCGCCAAGTAGTGAGCACGGCACCGAACTGGAGCAGACGACCGCCGCGGACGTCTTCCCCAACCCCGGCCTACCGCCGCACGTGCACCGCTTCGGCGACGACGACGCGAAGGCGGCCCGTCGTTCCGAGCGCCAGGTGGCTAGCCTGTTCGTGCTGTCGATGATCGCCACCGTACTTTTCGTCGTCTTCTACTTCGCGGTCGGAGACGACGACGTCATCACGCTGCCGCTGATCGGCCCGATGAAGGCGATGCACTTCGCACTCGGTGTCAGCCTCGCAGTCTCCCTGCTGGGTATCGGGTTCGGTGCTGTGCACTGGGCCAAGACGATCATGTCCGATGAGGAGGTCGTCGAGGAGCGGCACGAGTTGCGCTCCAGCGACGAGGCTCGTGCGGGCGCGGTCGAGGTCCTCAGCGAAGGCGCCGAGGTCTCCCAGATCAACCGCCGACCGTTGATCAAGTACACCCTCGGCGGTGCGCTCGGATTGTTCGCGATCCCGCTCGGCGTGCAGTTGGTCGGCGGCCTCGGTCCCCTCCCGGGCAACGACCTGTCGACGACGCTGTGGGACACCAAACTGCCCAACGGCAAGCCGCGCCGACTGATGCGGGACCCTGAAGGCACCGCCATCCGGCTCAGCGACGTCTCGATGGGTTCGGCGTTCCACGTGCTGCCCGAAGGTATCGAGGACACCGAGCACCCGTTGAACCAGAAGGTGAAGGCCTCGGTCCTGCTGGTGAAGCTGGAAGAGTCCGAGATCCGCAGCGAGCGGCAGAAGGAGTGGGGCATCGGCGGGGTGGTCGCCTACTCCAAGATCTGCACGCACGTCGGGTGCCCCGTCGGACTTTACGAGCAGCAGACCCATCACTTGCTCTGCCCTTGCCACCAGTCGACCTTCGACATGACCAACGACTGCGAGGTCATCTTCGGACCCGCTAAAAGGCCGTTGCCGCAGTTGAAGATCGCGGTTGATGATGAGGGATACCTGATCGCCGCCCAAGGCTTCCAGCAGCCGGTCGGCCCGTCGTTCTGGGAGCGCGCATGAGCACCGAATCCACCGTGCGGCCGGACCAGTTGGGTCCGGACTCGCTTCGTGCTGACGACGCCAAAGACGAGCGCGCCGCGGCCGCGGAAGGCGGCGGCGCAGTCGGCAAGGTCGCCAACTGGTTCGACGAGCGCACCGGAGCCGCCGGTGGCGTGAAGTTCCTGATGAAGAAGGTCTTCCCCGACCACTGGTCCTTCATGCTCGGTGAGATCGCGATGTACTCGCTGATCATCCTGTTGCTGACCGGTACCTTCCTCACCTTCTGGTTCGTTCCCAGCGCCGGACATGTGGTCTACAACGGTGACTACATCCCGCTGCGCGGCATCCAGATGAGCGAGGCCTACAAGTCCACGGTCGACATCTCGTTGTCGGTGCGCGGTGGGCTGCTGATCCGCCAGATCCACCACTGGGCGGCGCTGCTGTTCATCGTGGCGATCATGTTGCACATGTTCCGGGTGTTCTTCACCGGAGCATTCCGTAAGCCGCGCGAGATCAACTGGATCATCGGCCTCATCCTGTTCATGCTGGCCCTGGTCGAAGGATTCGCCGGGTACTCGCTGCCGGACGACCTGCTGTCCGGCACCGGTATCCGGGCCGCGCAGGGCTTCATGCTGTCGATCCCGATCGTGGGGTCCTACATCGCGTACTTTGTGTTCGGCGGTGGATTCCCCGGCGAGGCGATCATTCCGCGCCTGTTCACGGTGCACGTGCTGCTGTTGCCGGCGATCCTGGTCGGTCTCTTCACCGCGCACATCATCCTGGTCATGGTGCACAAGCACACCCAGTACCCCGGCCCGGGCCGCACCAACAAGAACGTCGTCGGGTTCCGCCTGATGCCGGTCTACACCGCCAAGGCCGGTGGGTTCTTCTTCATCGTCTTCGGGTTCACCGCGCTGATCGCGGCGCTGGTCACCATCAACCCGATCTGGATGTACGGCCCCTACGAACCCACGCAGGTCACCGCCGGCTCCCAGCCGGACTGGTACATGGGCTTCGCGGACGGCGCGCTGCGATTACTGCCCGGCTTCCTGGAGTTCACGCTGCTTGGCCATACGTGGTCGTTCAACGTGATGATCGGCGCCATCCTGCTGATCCCGGCGATGTGGACCGTTGCCGGTGTGTATCCGTTCCTTGAATCCTGGGTGACCGGCGACAAGCGCGAACACCACATCCTGGACCGGCCGCGCAACGCGCCGACCCGTACCGGTTTGGGGATGGCGATGCTGACGTTCTACGGCGTGCTGTTCTTCGCCGCGGGCAACGACATCATGGCGATCAAGCTGCACCTGTCGATCAACGACATCACCAACGTGTTCCGCGCCATGGTCTTCATCGGCCCGCCGATCGCCTACTGGGTGACCAAGCGGCTGTGCCTGAGCCTGCAGCGCAAGGACCGCGAGACCGTGCTGCACGGCCGCGAGACCGGTCGGGTCGTGCGGACCGCCGAGGGCCGCTTCTTCGAAGCACACGAGCCGCTCAACGAGTACGACCGCTGGCGTCTGGTGTCCTACGAATCTCCGGAACCGCAGGAGTACCTCGCGCCGGTCGACGCGAACGGTGTACGCCGCAAGGGTGCCGGTGCCGCGAAACTGCGGACCCGGCTGTCGAACCTGTACTTCAAGGACCGGGTCCCCGCGGTCACGCCCGCCGAACTCGAGGCGGCCCATCACGGCCACCACGATCCCGACCACGCCCTGGAAGAAGCCGTCATCGCGCAGAGTCACTCCCCGCAGTTCGGTGGCCACCTGCACGGCGGCGCCGAAGAGGTCGATGACGAGAGCGTCGCCATGGTCTCCTCCGGATCCGGGTCGGGCGACAACGTGCCGTACGACGCGGAGACGGACAAGTAGCCGCGTCCGGTTCCACCGGTAGTTCCCTGGCCGACACGTTCGGCCAGGGAACTTTCCGTATCCGTTGTGAGTGGGGCCTGGCGGGCGCCGAGCGCCTGCTGCACACCTCGCTGGCGTCGGACACCGTCGTCGTGGTCGTCGACGTCCTCCGCTTCAGCACCAGCACCTCGATCGCGGTCAGCCGGGGTGCCGTGGTCTACCCCTACCGTTGGCACGCCCGTGATCGCGCGCTGAGGGACTTCGCCCATCAGCAGGACGCGGTACCCGCGGTCGGGCGACTCGAAGCCGACCGACCCGACGCGCCGCCCGGCACCGTGTCACTCTCCCCCGCGCGGCTGGCCCAGTTGCCCGGCCTGCCCGCACGGATCGTGCTGCCCTCCCCCAACGGCGCGACGATCAGTGCGTGGTGCGCCGAGCACACGACGCAGGTGTACGCCGGCTGCCTGCGTAACGCCGGCGCGCTGGGTTCGCTGTTGGGCCGGCGCCTGTACGACGAGCCCGGTCTCACCGTCGCAGTCATCGCCGCTGGCGAACAGTGGCCAGGCGGCGCCTTGCGGCCGGCGGTGGAGGATCTGTGGGGCGCCGGTGCGGTGATCGCCGCCACCGGTCTGCCCCGGGCGGACCTGTCCTACGAGGCACGAGCAGCCGCCGATGCGTTCCTGAACGTGCGCGATGATCTGCCGGACTCGTTGCCGGCGTGCGGCAGCGGGATCGAGTTGACGCAGCGGGGGTTCGAAGACGACGTGCGGTACGCCGCGCAACTCGACGCCGACAGGGTCGCGCCGCGGCTGATCGACGGAGCCTTCCGCGCCGAGCGGTTGCTCAGCCGGTGATCAGGCTGATGGTGCGGAGATCGGGCTGGCCATCGTAGAAGCGGTCGAGGACCTGCTGGAACACCGGCTCAGCAGGGTCGGTCGCGGCGAACAGGGTCATGGACGACCGGACTTTGACCGCGTCGATGTCGCCCAGGATCGCCACCGGATCGTCGCCTGGCGCCGCTAGCAGGGCGGTCGTGGCGTCCCGTAGCCGCTGGCCCAGGACAGGATGCGCCAGGTACGCCCCTGCCTCGTCGACGTCGGCCAGGGCATACTCCCGCGAGGTGGGGCTCTGCCCGAGACCGGCGATCTGCGGGAAAACCCACCAGATCCAGTGGGATGTCTTGCGGCCGCGGCGTAGCTCCCGCACCGCCTGCTGGTAGCTGCCGCCGGTGTCCTGGGCGCTGACGAACCGTTCGAGGTCGAAGTCCACCACCTGACCAAGTATCCGCGGATGAGAGAGTGTGACCATGCACTCCGGGATGTCGCGTCAGCAGTTCGAGCAGGTCGTCTCCGATGCCATGGACGACATTCCGAAGGACCTGCTGGACCGGATCGACAACGTGGCCATCGTGGTCGAGGACGAGCCGCCGGCGGACTGGCAGGCCCGCGGTTGGGACGGCCACGAGCACAGTGCGGCGGACGGCCACAGTGAGCTGCTCGGGCTCTACACCGGCATCCCGTTGACCCAGCGGGGCGACTTCTACGGCTTCGGCGGGGCCACGCCGGACACCATCCAGATCTTTGCCGGGCCGCTGACCCGGATCAGTCGGGATCAAGCCGACCTCAAGCACCAGATCCACACGACGGTGATCCACGAGGTCGGCCACTACTTCGGCATCGACGACGCACGGCTGCACGAGCTCGGCTGGGGCTGAGCCCAAGACCATGACGAAGGGGCGGCGCCGGGTTTCCCGGCGCCGCCCCTTCGTGGTGCTCAGACGAGGATCAGACCGCGTCGTCACCCTTGGAGTACTCGAAGACCCAACCGCACAACGCGACAGCGCCGAACGGGATGGCGATGATGACCAGCCACCACCCGACGGCTGCGCCCAGGAAGATCAGCGCGGCGGCCAGGCCGAGGAACAGCGGCCACCACGAATACGGTGCGAAGAAACCGAAGTCGCCTTCGACCTGATCGATTTCGCCGTACGGGTCGTCATCCGGTCGCGGGTCGAGCTTGGCGCCCGTCCGCCACAGGTAGAACGCGATCATCGCGCACAGCCCGCCGGTCAGGAACAGCGCGACCGGACCGACCGGCTCTTCCCAGTGTGTGAAGTGCCCGTAGATGGCACCCATCACCACGGCGAAGACGCCGATGATCGTGAAGAGTTTGTATTCGACCTTCATCGGCTCTCCCCCGCATCTTCGCCACCGAACGTCTGGCCACCGCGGTCGGCTGGACCAACGATCTGCGACACCAGATCGGGTGCGGGCACAACCGAACTGGCCGCCGCCTCCGGGTGGTGCAGATCGAACGCCGGCCGCTCCGAACGGATCCGCGGGATGCGGTCGAAGTTATGCCGCGGCGGCGGGCAGGAGGTCGCCCACTCCAGCGACGCGCCGTACCCCCACGGGTCGTCGACGGTCACCAGCGGTGCGGTCCGCCACGTCTTCCACACGTTGTACAGGAACGGCAGCATCGACAGGCTGAGGATCAACGCGCCCGCACTCGAGACGTCGTTCATCCACTGGAAGCCGTCCTCGGGCAGGTAGTCCGCGTACCGCCGCGGCATACCGGCGACACCCAGCCAGTGCTGGATGAGGAACGTCATGTGGAAGCCGATGAACAGCATCCAGAAGTGGATCTTGCCCAACTTCTCATCGAGCATCCGACCGGTCAGCTTGGGCCACCAGAAGTACCACCCGGCGAACATCGCGAAGACCACGGTGCCGAACACCACGTAGTGGAAGTGGGCGACCACGAAGTAGGTGTCGGACAGGTGGAAGTCCAGCGCCGGGCTGGACAGGATCACACCGGTCAGACCACCGAACAGGAAGGTGACCAGGAAGCCGATCGCCCACAGCATCGGCGTCTCGAAGGTCAGCGAACCGCCCCACATGGTGCCGATCCAGTTGAAGAACTTCACACCGGTCGGCACGGCGATGAGCATGGTCATGATGGCGAAGAACGGCAGCAGGACCTGGCCGGTGGCGTACATATGGTGCGCCCACACACTCACCGACAGCGCCGCGATGGCGATGGTGGCGAAGACCAGCGTCTTGTAGCCGAAGATCGGTTTGCGGCTGAACACCGGCAGAACTTCGGAAATGATGCCGAAGAACGGCAACGCGATGATGTAGACCTCCGGGTGCCCGAAGAACCAGAACATGTGTTGCCACAGCAACGCACCACCGGTCTGTGGATCAAAGACGTGGGCCCCCATCACCCGGTCAAGGCCCAGACCGAACATGGCCGCTGCCAGGACCGGGAAGACGATGATCGCCAGCAGCGAGGTGATCAGAATCGTCCAGGTGAAGATCGGCATCCGGAACATGGTCATGCCCGGGGCGCGCAGACAGATGATCGTGGTGATGAAGTTGACCGAACCGAGGATCGTGCCGAAACCACCCAGCGCCAGACCGAAGACCCACAGGTTGCCGCCGAGGCCGGGGCTGAAGGTCGTGTCGGACAGCGGCGCGTAGGCGAACCACCCGAACGCGGCGGCGCCCTGCGGGGTGAGGAAGCCGGCCGATGCGATCAGGCCACCGAAGAGGTAGAGCCAGTAGGCGAACATGTTCAGCCGCGGGAAGGCGACGTCCGGAGAACCGATCTGCAACGGAACCAAAGCGTTGGCAAAGCCGGCGAACAGCGGGGTCGCAAACAGCAGCAACATGATCGTGCCGTGCATGGTGAACAGCTGGTTGAACTGCTCGGGGTTGTCCACGACCTGCAGGCCGGGCTCGATCAGCTCGGCGCGGATCAGCAGGGCCAGCAGGCCACCGATCAGGAAGAACGTGAACGAGGTGATGAAGTACAGGTTGCCGATGACCTTGTGGTCGGTGGTGGTGATGTACTTCACGAAGGTGCGACCGACGCGGTCCTCGCGCGGAATCCGCGGAGCCGGGATGGTCCCGGTGGCGGGATCCAGGGTGCTCGTCATGACTGCGCGTCCTCCTTGATGTCGGACTCCTTGACGCCTTCGGGTAGGTACTGCTGCTGACCCGGCTCCAGCGAGGAGCGGTTCAGCGCATTGGACAAGAAGCCGACCTGGCCGCGGTCACGCAGCGACTGCAGGTGGGCCTCGTAGTCCGCCTTGGAGACGACCTTGACGTTGAAGAGCATGTCTGAGTGGTAGGCACCGCACAGCTCGGCGCACTTGCCACGGAACGTACCGATCTGGGTCGGGGTGACCTGGAACTTGTTGACCTTGCCCGGGATCATGTCCATCTTCTGCAGGAACTGCACAACCCAGAAAGAGTGGATGACGTCGCGGGTGGTGAGCACGAACTCAACGCGCTCGTTCACCGGCAGGTACATCGTGGGCAGGTTCGCCTCCTGGCCCGGCTGACCGCTCTGCAGGTCGGCCTGGATGCCCGTGTCGTAGACGTCGGCGCCGACGTAGTTGAAGTCCCACGCCCACTGTTTGCCGACGACGTTGATCGTGACGTCCGGCTTCGGTGAGGTGTCGAGCATCTTGTTCTCGAGTTCCACCGTCTTTCCGAAGAGCACGGCGACCATGAACACCGGCACAACGGTGTAGAGAATCTCGATCGGCACGTTGTAGGCCAGCTGCGGCGGAAGACCGGTGTCGGACTTCTTGCGGCGGTAACGGACAACGCAGTACAAGGTCAGGCCCCACACGAGGACTCCGACGGCCAGCCCCCACAGCCAGGTGGCCTTCCAGAAGTCGGTGAGCTCCGGGCTGATCGAGGTCACACCCTTGGGGAGGAAGCCCCGGTCGACGGTCGCATTGCAACCCGTCAGCACCACCGTCGCGACCGCGAGGAGCGCTGCGAAGGTGATGCGCGAATAGCGGCGTCTGGCGGGCGTTTTCTGCTCGTCGCTGCGCAAGCCCAGGGCTGGCTCGTCAGCCTCGCGATGATCGGTTCCGTGCACGGGGAAACCCTATCCCAGTCCCATTCGTTCCTGGCGGGAGGTCGGCATAGTCACCGATCACGAGTCGGCATCGATCTCGCGGCTCCCGCTACCCCGCAAGAGCGCGGGCACTGGAGCTGCCAGCGCCGCGGCGAGCAGCTCCAGGTAGCGCTGCCGGGACACCTCCCGCACCCCTTGGGTGCTCAGGTGGTCGGTCTGCCACTGAACGTCGATCAGACCGGCCGGATGGGCCAGCACCGCCTGCGCCAATGCCCACAACGCGACTTTGCCGGCATCGGTGCGCCGATGGAACATCGACTCCCCCGCGAAGAACCCACCGATCGACACCCCGTACAGGCCACCGGCGAGTTCTGCGCCGTCCCACACCTCGACGGAGTGGGCCCAACCCAACTCGTGCAGAGTCCGGTACGCCTGCGCGATGGCCGGTGTGATCCAGCGGCCATCGCGAGAGGGGTCAGCGCACACAGCGACCACGTCGTCGAATGCGGTGTCGACAGCGACCCGGAACCGGCGCGCCGAGCGGCGCAACGACCGCTGCACGTGATGATCTCCGGGAGTCAGGACGCCGCGCTGCAGCGGCGACCACCACCCCAGCGGCTCGGCCCCGTGCGGTCCGATACCCATCGGGAACAAGCCCAACCGGTAGGCCGACAGCACGGTCCCCGGCGCCAGATCCGCTCCGCTGGCCAGCAGATCCTGCGCCAGATCAGGAGCATCCTGCAGCCGCCAGTGGCTGGGCGGCGGTTCGATCGGCGGGTAGGGCGGGCGCGCCGGCATGACCTTCGTCAGCGCACGTGCAGGTGCGGTCGCACGGCCGCGGCCGTCGCCTCGCCGTACGCCGCCTCCAGGCGTCGCAGGAAGTCCGGGCCGGTCAGTCGGTACTCCTGGGTTCCCACCGTCTCGATGACGTACGTCGCGAGCATGGACCCGATCTGGGCGCACACGGTGGGTTCGAGACCCCAGGACAGGCCGCACAGGTACCCGGCACGGAAGGCGTCGCCGACCCCGGTCGGGTCCGCGCGGCGTACCTCACCGGCCACCGGCACGTGGATCTCTGGTTCGCCCGCGCGCTGGATGACCGCGCCCTTGCTGCCCTGGGTGACCACGCGGGTGCCGACCCGATCGAGAATCTCCTCGGCACTCCACCCGGTCTTCTGCTCGGTCAGGTGCGCTTCGTACTCGTTGGTGAACAAGTAGGCCGCGCCGTCGATGAGTTCCCGGATGAACGGGCCGTCGGCGAAGGCCAACTGCTGGGACGGGTCCGCGACGAAGGGAATCCCCCGGGTGCGGCACTCGCTGGTGTGCCGGTGCATCCCCTCGGGGTCGTTGGCGCCGATCAGGACCAGATCCAGGCCGCCGACCCGGGCGGCGACCGGGGCCAGTTCGATGTCGCGGGCCTCGCTCATCGCCCCGGCGTAGAACGTGGCGATCTGGGCCATGTCGTCATCGGTGGTGCAGACGAACCGCGCAGTGTGTTGGGTCTCGGAGACGTGCACCGACTCGCAATCGACGCCGTGTCGCTCCAGCCACGACCGATAGTCCTCGAAGTCCTCGCCGACCGCTCCGACCAGGATCGGGCGCTGCCCGAGACGGGCCATCCCGAAACTGATGTTCGCTGCGACTCCGCCGCGCCGGATCTGCAGGTCCTGGGCCAGGAAGGACAGCGAGACCTTGTCCAGCTGCTCAACGACCAGCGAGTCGGCGAAACGGCCGCTGAAGGTCATCAGATGATCGGTCGCAATCGACCCGGTGATGGCAATCCGCATATCGGAAACCTACGGCAACGACCCCCGCCGTTCGCACGGTCGGGGGTCGTTGGCGATGCTCAGCGATCAGCTGAAGGAGTCACCGCAGGCGCAGGAGCTGCCGGCGTTGGGGTTGTCGATGGTGAATCCCTGCTTCTCGATGGTGTCGGCGAAGTCGATGGTGGCGCCGTCCAGGTAGGGCGCGCTCATCCGGTCGACCACGACCTCGACACCGTCGAAGTCACGCACCAGGTCCCCGTCGAGCGTGCGCTCATCGAAGTAGAGCTGGTAGATCAGGCCGGAGCAGCCACCCGGCTGCACACCGACGCGCAGGCGCAGGTCATCGCGACCTTCCTGCTCCAGCAGGCTCTTGACCTTCGCGGCAGCCACGTCGGTCAACAGGACAGCGTGGGTCTCGGACTGGGTCGGGGTCCCGGTGTCGGTCGATGAGGTCATGGGTGAATCCTTCGTCCGTCTAGTGGATATGCGTCTGGATCTGCTCGTGCCGTGCTCGGCGTCAACGGGGTCAACACCCAGCATCCGCCGATTCTTCCCGCCCCATCACGATAACCCTTCGGCATGCCGCGCCACGTCATCCATCGGACCGACGGTGGGTGGGTGTCCAGGTCCCGGCCACCCGATGGGCCAGGTGCTGCGCTGCCGCAACGACCTGCGCCGCTCCACAGGGAAGTGGGGTGCGCGGGGACTGCACGACGCCGTACCCGCCGGAGAAGCCGAGACTCATCAGCTCCCGGCGCCCGACGTCGACCCGGCCGGCCAGGACCAACGCGGGTCGGGCACCCGACTGGGCCACCGACCCGACCTGCATCACCACACTGTCGGTCAGTTGCTGCCAGTCGAAGACCAGGGTCGCGGTCACGACCAGATCAGCGGCCAGGACCGCCGCGCCCAGTCCGGTCGCCTCGGCCACCACCTCGCACGCCGGACGCAGCTCGGCCCCCAGCACCGCGAGAGCGAAGCCGGCTCCCCCGCCGGCGCCGGCTCCTGGCGTCCGGTCGTAGCGGTGCGTGGCGCCGGTCAACAAGTCCGGGCGACCCGGCAGCGCCGTCTGCAGCTGCTGGGCCCATGCACTCATCCGGGCCTCGGCCGCCTGCGCGACATACGGGTCGAGCCCGAGGCTGCCCTGGGCGGTCGCGGCCGCTCCGGTCAGACCGAGCAGCGGGATGGCGGTGTCGTAGGCGGCGATCAGGCGTACGCCGTGATCACGCACCACCCGCCGGGCCGCACCGGCTACGTCGGCGGCCAGGTGTTGGTGGTCAGCCTGCGAGGGGCGGTCGGCCAGTGCCGCGATCAGCCCCGACCCGCCGTCCAGCGTGCCGCTGTCGGCCAGCCCGATCACGATCCGCCGGGCGCCCGCCCAGATCAGTTCGCGGATCGCCTGCCCGGTCCCGTAGGAATCGCCGACCGCACCGTCCGGGCGGAGACCCTGGGCCATGGGCAGGTACGCCGTGCGGTAACCCTGATCCTCGACGTGAACGTAAGGGGTGGGAACCTCCGTTCCGGCTGGTCCTCGCGTCGGCAGCACCCCCACCGTGGCGTCGGGTCGCGCTGCGGCAAGCACGCCGACGAGATCGGCGCCGCCGTTCGATTGCGGACAGCTGACCACGTCGGTCGCGGGATTGCGCTCCCGCCACCCGCGCGCCATCGCCTCCGCGATCTGCGGCGCGTCGACCTCGCCCCAGCGCTCCGGCGCGATGACAACCCGAGCGGTCACGATCCGGCGGGACGCACCAGCAGACCGTCCGGACCCGCGAAGGGGTTGTCGGCCGGGTCTATCCGCTCCCCGGCAGCGATCGGTCCCGGCGGTGTACCGCCGCCGAAGGGGCTGCCGCCGAGGGCCTGACGGTCGTGCGGATCGGCCCAGTTGGCCAGGTCCGGGCCGTCGGGGACGACCCCGGTCGGATTGATGTCGCGATGTACGCGGTAATAGTGCTGCTTGATCTGCGGAAAATTCACGGTGTCCCCGAAGCCGGGGGTCCAGAACAGGTCGCGGGCGTAGGCCCACAGCACGTCCATCTCGGACAACTTGCTCCGGTTGGCCTTGAAGTGGCCGTGGTAGACGGGGTCAAAACGAACCAGGGTCGTGAACAGCCGGATGTCGGCGACGGTGATGTGCTCCCCCATCAGGTAGCGCCGACTGCTCAGGTGATCGCTCAGCCAGTCAAGGGCCGTGAACAGCCGGTCGTAGGCGTCGTCGTACGCCTCCTGGGTACCGGCGAACCCGCACCGGTAGACGCCGTTGTTGACCTCGGTGTAGATCCGCCGCATCAGCGGATCCATCTCCTCGCGCAGCGCCTGCGGATACAGATCCGGTGCCCCGGGCCGTTGGAATCCGCCCCATTGGGTGATCAGATCCAACTCCATCGGCGCAAAGTCGTTGGTCACGACTTTGCCGCTGGCGACCTCGACGATCGCAGGCACCGTGATGCCGCGCGGGTAGCCGGGCTCGCGCTTGTCGTAGGCGTCCTTGATCCGCGGGATCTTCAGCACCGGATCGAGCCCACCGGGATCCAGGTCGAAGGTCCAACTGTCCGCGTCGTGGGTGGGTCCGCAGATCCCCATCGAGATCGCGTCCTCCAACCCCAACAATCGCCGGGTGATCACCAGCCGGCTGGCCCACGGACAGGCCCGGCTCACCACCAACCGGTAACGGCCCGGCTCCACCGGCCACTGACCCGAGCCGCCCGCAGTGATGCGGTCGTTGATGTAGCGCGTGTCGCGCTCGTAGGACTTCTCGACGTAACTGCCCTGCACCATCAGCTGTCCGCCTTCGCCTGCGCACCCAACTGCTCCAACAGCAACGCCTCAGCCAGACAGACTCGCTCGAACTCGCCCAGGTGCAAGCTCTCGTTGGCGCCGTGTGCGCGGGTGTCCGGATCTTCCACGCCGGTGACCAGGATGGCGGCCTGCGGGAAGCGTTCGGCGAAGGCCGCGACGAACGGGATCGACCCGCCGACCCCGATGTCGACCGGGTCGGTGCCGTCCCATGCCTGGGTGAACGCGGCCCGGGTCGCGTCGTACACCGGCCCCTGGGTGTGTGCGCTGAAGCCGGGCCCGATGTCGTCAAGGTCGATCTCGACCTGAGCGCCCCACACGTCCTGTGCGAGCACGAAGTCCCGCAGCGCCGCCCAGGCCACCTGCGGATCCTGGCTCGGCGCGATCCGCATCGACAGTTTGGCCCGGGCCGACGCGACCAGGGTGTTGGATGCGGTCGCGACACTCGGTGCGTCGATCCCGATGACGGTCATCGTGGGTTTGCCCCACAACCGCTGCAGGATCGAGCCGGTCCCGATCAGCCGGGTGCCCGGCAGGGCGCCGGATTCGGCGCGTAGCCGCTGCTCGTCGTACGCCAATTCGGTCACGTCGTCGGTGACCAGACCGGGTACGGCGACATCCCCGTTGTCGTCGTGCAGTCGGGTCAGCAACTGGGCGAGCGCGGTCAAGGCGTCGGGCAACGGTCCCCCGAACATCCCGGAGTGCACGCTGTGCGACAGCGTGCGGACGGTGACCACGGCGCGCACCAGGCCGCGCAACGTGGTGGTCAGCGCCGGAGTGCCGATCTCCCAGTTCTGCGAATCGGCCAGCACGATCGCGTCGGCGGCCAAGGCGTCCCCGTGCTTCTCCAGGATGGTGGGCAGCGATTCCGAGCCGGCCTCTTCCTCACCCTCGACGAAGATGTTCACACCGACCGGCAACCGGTCCCCGTGCGCTCGCAACGCGGCGATGTGCGCCATCACCCCTGCCTTGTCGTCGGCAGCGCCGCGGCCATAGAGCCGCCCGTCGCGCTCAACGGGTTCGAACGGCTTACTGTCCCAGTCTGATTCGTCGCCGGGTGGTTGTACGTCGTGGTGCGCGTAGAGCGTGATGGTCGGCGCGCCTGCGGGGCCGGGTTTGTGTGCGAGTACGGCGGGTGCTCCGCCCTCGCGCACGATCTGGACCTCGAGTCCCTCCGCGCGCAACAGAGCAGCCACCGCCTCGGCGCTGTGGTCGACGTGCGCCTGGTCGAAGGACCCGAGGGACACGCTGGGGATGCGGGTCAGCGCCTCCAGGTCCCGTCTGACCTCCGGCATCAGGTCGTGGATCCGGTGCGCCAGTTCAGACCGGCGCTGCTCGCTGAGAAGGCTGCTACGAGACGTCACCTTCTTTACCCTACGGGTGTGGGAAAATGACCCCGTGTTCGGTCGTAGCAAAGACAGCGCTGTAGCAACCCCAGAGCCCACCCCGCAGGTGAGCGAGGTCTTGGGGACCGGTGAGACGGCCAAGAAGGGCCGCCCCACTCCGAAGCGGAAAGAGTCCGAGGCGGCGCTGCGTCGACCCCTGGTGCCTGAGGATCGCAAGTCGGCCAAGAAGGAAGCCCGCAGTCAGGCCCGCGAGGAGCGTGCCCGGGTGCGTGCGGCTCAGTTGGCCGGGGACGAAAGCGCGTTGCCGCCCAAGGACCGTGGACCGATCAAGAGCTACATCCGCGACATCGTGGACTCCCGACTCAACGTCGGTGAGCTGATCCTGCCGTTGATGCTGGTCGTGCTGGTGCTGACCTTCCTGCCCGTGCGCGCCCTGCAGTTCGGCGGCCTGCTGGTGGTCTGGCTGATTCTGGTCGCGGGGGTCATCGACTCCGCGCTGTTGTGGCGCCGGGTGAAGCGCAAAGTCGTCGCCAAGTTCGGCACCCCGCCGCCCAAGGGCAGCGCTTTCTACACGATCATGCGTTCGTTCCAGATGCGGATGTCGCGCATCCCGCGTCCTCAGGTCAAGCGCGGCGCCGCGATCGACTGAAGGCTCCGTCAGGTGCCGTCGGTCAGGCCCATCGGGCCGTATACCGGTGTTCCGTCGACGTAGAGGGTCACACTGCTGACCCCTTGCGCCCGCAGTTCCCGCCAGGTGTCGCCCAGCCACGACTCAGCGTCGCTCTGGGTGGGGTAGCTGGTGTGCGGCAGGCTCGCATCCGCCACCACGGCGCCGGAGGCATCTTCGTAGGTCCAGGTCCACGATTCACTCACGGGACCAACCTAACCGGGGCAAACACATGAACCTGAACTTTTGCTGGTCCTGCCCTGTTTCCCACGGGTAAGTTCACTTCTAAGGGGGTACCCGCCCGGGTGACTTCACGGCAGAACCGCACGGTTCCTGAATGACAAGGACGTCTTATGAGCGACCTCGATTCCATTTTGTCCCAGCTACCCATCGACCAGATCGCCGGAGCCCTCGGCGTCAGCCCCGACGAGGTCCAGGACGCCGCCAGCAAGGCTGTGCCCGCACTCGTGGGCGGAATGGCGGCCAACGCCGCCGACGGTGGGGAACAGTCGCTGGCCGATGCGTTGCAGCAGCACGCCGGCAACAACCCGCAGAGCCTGGACGACATCGACGTCGAGGACGGCAGCAAGATCGTCAGCAACGTCTTCGGCGACAACTCCGACCAGGTCGTCCAGCACCTTGGCGCGACGACCCCCGGCGGAGGTGACCTGCTGAAGAAGTTGCTGCCGATGCTCGCCCCGATGGTGATGGCGTTCCTGGCCGGCAAGGTCTTCACGGGCCACAAGGACGCGGCCGGTGCCACCACGGCAGCGGCCGCCCCCGCCGGCGACGGCTCCGGTCCGGTGTCCCTGCCCGGCAACCTGGGCGACGCGGCGGCTGCGTCCGGTCAGGCGGGCGCTTCCGGCGGCGGCCTCAGCGACATCCTGGGCAGCGTCCTGGGCGGTGGCGCCGGAGGCTCTGGCTCCGGCGGCGGCATCGGCGACATCCTGGGCGGCCTGCTCGGCGGCGGCGCCGGAGGTTCCGGTGGTGGCGGCGGCATCGGCGACATCCTGGGCGGCCTGCTCGGCGGCGGCAAGAAGTAACACCGAATCACCACGTACGACGAGGGGCTGGGTTCCGATCGGAACCCAGCCCCTCGTCGTACGTGCTAGCGATGTCGTACGTGCTAGCGATTGAGCTCAGGCGTGCGCCGCCACGGCCGCGGCGACGGCGGGTGCCACGCGCTCGTCGAACGGCGACGGCACGATCTTGTCCGCGGTGGGATTCTCGACCAGGCCCGCAATCGCTTGCGCCGCAGCGATTTTCATCCACTCGGTGATCGCCGGGGCGCCGGAGTCGAGAGCGCCACGGAAAATCCCGGGGAACGCCAGCACGTTGTTGATCTGGTTCGGGAAGTCCGAGCGACCCGTGGCCACGACACTGGCGTACTTGTGCGCGATGTCGGGATGCACCTCGGGGTCGGGGTTGGCCAGCGCGAAGATGATCGGCCCGGGCGCCATGGTCGCGATGAATTCCTCCGGCACGGTGCCGCCGGATACGCCGATGTAGACGTTGGCGTCACGCAGCGCGTCGCCGAGGGTGCCGCGCACACCGCGTGGGTTGGTCGACATCGCCAGTCGCGGTTTGTGGTCCTTCAGGTCGGTCCGGTAGGGCTCCACCACCCCGCGGGTGTCACACACGACGACGTCCGGGATGCCCGAGCGACGCAGGATGTCGGTGATCGCAACGCCCGCTGCACCGGCACCGCCGACGACCACCCGTAGCTTCTTCAACTCCTGCCCGGTCACCTTGGCCGCGTTGATCAGCGCAGCGTAGGCGACGACGGCCGTGCCGTGCTGGTCGTCGTGGAACACCGGGATGTTGAGCCGCTCCTGCAGTTTGCGTTCGATCTCGAAGCACCGCGGCGCGGAGATGTCCTCCAGGTTGATGCCGCCGTACGTCGGGGCGATCCGGGCGATCGCATCGACCAGTTCCTCGACCGTGCCGCTGTTCATGCAGACCGGGACGGCATCGACGTCGGCGAAGTGCTTGAACAGCACCGCCTTGCCCTCCATGACCGGCATCGCTGCTTCCGGCCCGATGTTGCCAAGGCCGAGCACTGCGGTGCCGTCGCTCACCACGGCCACCGTGTTGCTGCGGCTGGTGTAGCGCATGGACAGCGTGGCATCCGCGGCGATCGCCCGGCACACCTGCGCGACGCCCGGGGTGTAGATGACCGACAGGTCGGAGCTGTCGCGCAGCGGAGTGCGTGCGACAACCCCGAGTTTGCCGCCCTCGTGGGCTACGAAGACCGGGTCTGCCGGATCGAAGTCATACGTGGATGCGGGGTCAGCAGGCGCCGAAGCCATGACAAAGGGGACCTTCCAAAGGGAGAACTAACGCACGTGCATCGAGCGTAGGGCCGGATTGGATCAACGTGGGCCGCTACGGAAAGACAGAGGTGCGGGTGGCCTCTGGGAGCCATACTCAACCACAGCCGGCACCGGCAGGCACGCGCGGGCCCTGATCGGTCACGACTCGAAGCTCACCGAGGGCCGGAAGTTGGCCTTGCGAGCGGCCCGGCGCAGTGCCGCCAGGACGGGTACACCGGTCAGCAGGATGAGGGTGACCGTGGTGATGGCGCGGCCCAGATCCCAACCGAACGAGGTCGCCAGGTTGAACGCGACGAACCGGGTGAGGTTCTCCCCCAGCGGAGCGCCCGCGACAAAACTGATCGAGGTGTCACCGCCGGTGGCGAACGGCCAGAACCACATGTTCAGGACCCATCCGTAAAACAGACTGGCCACCGCGCCGTACGCCGCCAGGAGCGCCAGTTCGGCCCAGCCCTTGCAGCGCGGCAGCAACGCGGCTCCCAGTCCGACCCAGCCGGCGCCGAGCATCTGGAACGGCAACCAGGGTCCTACCCCGGCGGTCAGCAGCGCGGAGGCGAACATGCTGGTGGCCCCCAGCACGAAGCCGAAACCCGCTCCGAACACCCGACCGGCAAGGACCAGCAGGAAGAACATCACCTCGATCCCTGCCGTGCCGGCACCCAGCGGCCGGATGGCCGCGTCCAGAGCACTGAGCACACCGAGCATCGCGATCGCCTTGGCGTCGATCCCGCCCTCGGACACCTCCGCCAGCAGCACCACGAGCAGCAGCGGCAGGAGCAGTCCGAACAGCAGCGGCGCGTCCCGGGCGTGTTGCGCCAGCACCGATCCGGGGGCCACGAACAGCGGCCACAGGAAGCCGAAGGCGCCGACGGCACTGACCAGGGCGATCGCGGCCAGCGACCGTGGTTTGAGACTGATCGCGGCCGTCATCGCGACGCCACCACCAGCGGCTCGACCTGTTCGAGGGTGAGGACCGGAACGGGTGCCATGATCTTGGCGATCTGCGGTGCGTAGGCCGCCGAGGCCAACACGACGTCCGGGGTGGAACCGTCGGCGATCACCTCGCCCTGGGCCATCAGCACGACGCGATCGGTGGCGGCGGCAACGAACTCCACGTCGTGGCTGGCGATCAGCACCGCCGCACCCTCATCGGCAAGCCGGCGGACGGTCCGGCGCAGGGCTGCCTTGGCGTCGTAGTCGAGCCCGCGCGTGGGTTCATCCAGAAGTACGACGTGCGGCCGGGCGGCGAGTTGGATCGCCAGGACCAGCGAAAGCCGTTGCCCCTCAGACAGATCCCGCGGATGCCGGTCGTCAGGCACGCCCGGGGCGAACTGATCCAGCAGCGCGCGCGCAGTGCCCTGCGCCG
The DNA here is from genome assembly GCF_900108585.1 of Branchiibius hedensis. Lineage (NCBI taxonomy): Bacteria > Bacillati > Actinomycetota > Actinomycetes > Micrococcales > Dermacoccaceae > Branchiibius > Branchiibius hedensis. Next base: position 914,002 of record NZ_UESZ01000001.1, on the reverse strand, counting down.
CGCCGGCGGCACTGTCCGCCGCCCGCAACTCCGCACCCACGCTGGCCAGGTAGAGCAGATCGGCGGCGGTTTGCGGGACCAGGCCGACCAGTTCGCGGCGCGCTCCCGCCGACAACGAGCGCGGGTCCTGCCCGTCGACCCGCACGCTGCCGTGATCCATCGCACCGCTGCCCTGCAGCGCCCACAGCAGCGAGGACTTGCCGGACCCGTTGCGGCCCATGAGGGCGGTGACCTGCCCGGGGAAGAACTCCAGATCCACCCCACGGACGGCGGGGACCCGCCCGTAGGTGACCCCGATGCTCCTGGCCGTCAGAATCGGGGCGCTGCTCGCGGGTTTCGGCAGGGGTGCAGCGATGTCCGCGGCGGCTGCACGCATCCGGCCGGCCTGCCGCCGAGCATCGCGCACCGACAACGGCAGCGGCGTCCACCCTGCCAGTCGACCGAGTTCGACCAGGGGCGGTGCCACATCCGAAACAGCCATGATGGCGGCCGGTTCGCCGATCCGCACCCGACCGTCGGTGCCCACGTGGATGACGCGATCGGCGTACGGGATGACGCGTTCGATCCGGTGCTCGGCCACGATGACGGTCACGGCCAGGTCGTGCACGAGTCGGGTGATGGTCGCCAGGACGTCTTCGGCCGCGTTGGGGTCCAGCGCGGAGGTCGGTTCGTCCAACAACAGCACCTGCGGTTGCATGGTCAGGGCCGCCCCGATCGCCACGCGTTGTTGCTGCCCGCCGGACAGGTCGCTCAGGGGCCGGTTGCGCAACTCGGCGATGCCGAGGACGTCGAGGGTCTCCTCGACCCGTTTGCGCATCACCTCGGGGGCCAGCCCGCGCTGCTCCATCCCGTAGGCGAGTTCCTCCTCGACCGTGTCGGTGATGAAGCTGGCCGCCGGATCCTGCCCGACATAGCCGATGACGTCCGCGAGGTCTCGGGGCCGGTGCTCGGCGGTGCTCCGCCCGGCCACCGTGATGGTGCCGGTGACCGTGCCGCCGGTGAAGTGCGGCATCAGTCCGTTGATCGCGGTGAGGAACGTCGATTTACCCGAACCGGTGCGTCCGACGATCAGGACCAGTTCGGCCATCTCCACACTCAGATCCACCTCGATGAGCGTCGGCGTGTGCGTACCCTCATAGGCCAGGCTGACCCGGTCGAACCGCACGATCTCGTTCATGTGCCCACCACCTCGCGTCCGGCGCTCATCGGATCCGGGGTGAAGACCCCGGGCAACGCGGCGACCAGGAATCCAGCCAGGGCCAACAACGGCACACCAGGTACGCCGAGTGGTGAGGTTGGCATCGCCGCCGCCTCCGGGTGCGCGTCGAGGGCGGCGTACACCAGGCCTACGGTCCACAATCCGCACTCCAGGGTCAATGCCTCGGGTATGCCCCACGGGTCGGGTCGATAGATCGTCACCGGGCTCCGGCGGCCGGCCAGCGCGACACCCGCCACGCCCAGCCCCAGTCCCCCGATCAACAAACCGAGGCTGAGTTTCACCGGGATATCACCCTGGTCCAGTAGCCCGAACAAGCCCACGCACACACCAATCAAACCGAGGAAGGTCACCGCGCCGGTGATCAGCCGGCTGGTCCGGGACTGCTCACGCAACGCACCGTAGCCGCGCGAATCCATCGCTGCCGCAAGGGCCAACGATCGCTCGAGGGTTTCCTCCATCAATGGCAGCCCGACCCGGCGGATGCGGTGGATCCCGCCGCGTAGGTCGCCGCGCAATTGCTGGGCCCGGGTGACGCGGCCGACCCCGAGCACCAAGGACGGCACCACACTGACCGCGACCACGACCGCCGTGCCCACGTCGCGCAACGCTGAGGGCAGCAGCCGCAGCAGTCGGCGCGGGTTCGCAAGGGCGTTCGCTGCACCGAAGCACACGAACATCGCTGCGAGCCGCAGACCCTCGCAGGCCGCCACGACCAGACCGTCGAGGCTGATGGGGCCGAGCAGCTGGATGCCGGCCGCCCAGCTGGGCATGGTGATGGTCGGCAACCTCACCAGTACCACGTCGCCGGTCTTCGCGCCCACCAGGATGTAGAGGATCACCCGGGTGAGGATGACGAAGAGCCCGAGGTAGATGTACCACCGGAAGGCACGTGCCCAGGGGGCGTCGGTCCGGCGCGACATGACCACGAACACCACTGCGGCCATGGCGATCGCCAGCAGCAGCGGGTTGGTGATCTGACTGACCGCCGCCGCGACACAGATCGCCCACACCCACCAGGCTCCTGGATGCAGGGAGCGGGCCAGTGATGCCGCGTGCAGAGACCGTGCCACCGATCAACGCTCAGCCGCGACGGCGACGGGCAGCCACGATGCCGGCCCCGCCAAGCCCGGCGACCGCAAGGACGCCGGCACCGACCGCGATCGGCGTGCCGCTGCCCGAGGCGGATGATGTGCTCGCCGGAGAGCCGGCAGCAGCTGCACCACCTGCAGTGCTGCTGGATTGCGTGCTCGACGGGCCGTCGCTGGTGTGCGCCGCGGAACTGCTCGACGACACCGTGCTCGACGAGGTCGTCGACGCCGTGGCGGACTCATCGGTGGCCCCGCCCGAACTCGAGGTACTCCTCGAGCCTGCACTCGACGTACGTGCGGATGACGAACTGGCCTGTGCTCCTTGGCTGTTCGGGCCGCTGTGCGGTTGATCCGCGGTGCTGCTGGAGCTCGGCGTCCGGGTGGGAACGGCTGCTGAGGGCCGCGTCGACGACGGCCGCGGACTCGAGGTGGGTTTGGGCGCAGGGCTGGATGTCGCCGTCGGCTTGGGAGTCGGTGTGGTCGTCGGCTGCGAACTCCCGCCCGAGCTGACCACGGGCGGCTTGATGCCCGGCTGGGCCCCGGCGCCGAAGCTGAATCCGACCGCGGTCCCTGGCGCCGGAACGTAGCTGGCGACCCCGAGTGAGCTGTACCGCCAGGAGCCGCCCGCCGGTCCGACCCACAACGCCCAGTAGGCCGATGCGGGCGGGGTGCGCACACACGGGTCCTTGGCCGGCGAGCCGTTGATCCGGCAGAGGAAACCCGGCTGCTGCTGCACCCCGGCCGCGCTGAATCCAGCCGACTGCAGAGCAGACCAGGCCGACGACGGGCTGCCTGGGGCGCATCGGACCGTGACCCCGCTCTTGCCGTCCACACCGTTCCAGGACACGACCACCGTCACGCCGCTGGTGGTCGTGGCGCAGGCCGCCGCCCGGCTCGCGGGAGCCTGCCAGACAAGCATCGCCAGTGCCACCACCACGGCGGCAAACACCGCGAGGGACGTCCGCAGAGCGCCCCTCATCGGGTGTGACGGCCACGGCCGCGGCGCGCCACCGACAGGCCACCGGCGCCGACGGCGACAGCGCCCAGCAGCACGATGGCCACACCCTCTGCCCCCGGAGCACCGGTCTCAGGACCGTCGGTGACGACCGGCGGTCCGGTCACTGCGGAGGACGAACTGACCGCTGACGTCGACGACGCTGCCGAGGATGACGGCGGCGGGGTCACCGACGTCGCAGGCGGCGTCGCAGCGCACTCGTCCGCGGGAATCGCGCCCACGGCCAGGTTCGCGTCCAACGTGATGTAGTTCGCACCCGCCATCGCGACCAGCGCTTGCCCGGTGGCGACGTCATCGGACTGGTCCGGCTTGGCCTTGGCACCTTCGGCGATCTTGCTGGCCCGGATCTGCGCGTTGGCGGCGATGGCACCACGCAGTTTCGGCGGGGTACTGCAGGGGTACTGCAGGCTGAACAGGTAGCTGCGGGCCTTGCTCCACCGGGCGGTGTCCCCGGCGACTGAGAAGGCCATTGCCGCGAGCGCCGTCGAGTTCGCCACTCCGGTCTGACCGTTTCCGACCGCACCGCTCGACTTCTGCGCGGCGGCCAGGTAGTTGGTGGCCCGAGTGACCGCGGCGCGATCACTGCCGGCCGCCACCAACGCCTGCACCGCGTATCCGGTGGTGTCCGGGTCGCTGGTGCAGCCCTTCGGATCGTCCAGGGTGAGGTCGAAACCGCCATCGCTGCATTGCTGCTTGAGCAGGTAGGCGACCGTCGTCGGTGCCTTGATACCGACCTTGGACAGCGCCAGGATCCCCAGGGACTGGGTGATGCCGTTGGAGTAGTCGCCGTCGGGATAACTGGACTGGTCGCTGAAGCGGCCGCTCTCGGTCTGCAGGCTCTGCAGCCGGGCGACCAGATCGACGCCACCGAAGTTGCGCACGGAAGGAGTGGGGTCGACCCGGCTGGTGGAGCTGTCGACGGCCAGCAGGAGTTTCGCCGTCGCACCGGCGTACAACTCGGTGCCGCTGCCGATGTAGTTGGCGACGTTCTTCTGCAGGTAGTCCCTGGCCTGTTTGACCGCGATCATGCTCGTGCCGTTGGCGATCATGCCCATCATCGCGTCCGCGGTTCCGCCGAGGTTGTCGTACTGCTGGCCCTGGTAGGGGTCATACAACAGTCGCCCGCCCCCGTCGGCGATGCGCAGCGCCAGGTAGCGAGAGGCCGGGTGGCCCGGTTCGGTACTGTCCGCGGCCGATGCGGGAGGTCCGAACGCCAGCGTGACGGCGAGAACGCCGGCGGGGATCGCGAACATGCCGGCGCGGCGCGCGGCGGTGGTGGGATGCATGAGGCCTTCCTGAAGGTCCTCTGCCTGACCTGATTCTGGGCGGAAAGCCTGGAACTCGGCCCGCAGATCTCGACGGGTGTGAGTTGCTGCGCGATGGCTGGTATCCCGGCTCGTGGTCGTGAGACCACCTACGGTTGCGGACCAGCGCCGGATTCTGACCGGCTTCCCCATCCACCGTGCCTGCTCGGATCACGGACCTGAGCAGGTGGCCAGGGTATCGCAACCGTGCGGGCGATCCTGGCGGCGTCCAATCCGCGCGCTACGCTCGTCCCCGTGACCACGACTCTCGTCCTCGCCGGGGTGCACACCCCTGTGAGCCGGTACGCCGAGTCGCTGCTTCCAGGCGACGGCACCCGAGTGCTCCGCCCGGTCGCCGACGGTGCGGACCCGGCCCTTTCCCCCACGATCAGCACCGTCACGGCACCCGCCCTGGACTCGACTCCGCAGGGCTGGGTGGCCGAGGACTCCACCGACCTGGTGCGCTCGATCCTCTACTCCCGCAACGCCGTCGCGGTCGACAACCTGCCAGCGTGGGTCACCGGCAAGATCACCGCAGCCGGTGCTTGGGAAGCGCCCGAGAAGGCGGCGGCGGTGGTCACCGACGCCAGTCTCGAACTCGCGGCCCTGCTGTCGGCCCTGCCCTACGACGCGGTGGTGATCAGCCGCGAACTCGGCCTGATGGTGGCCGCCGACACACCGATCGATCGCGCGCTGCAGGACGCTCTGGGCCAGGCGAACACCGTGCTGTCCAACCACCTGAGCCGGGCCGTCCTCCTCCTGGGTGGCCGGGCCGTGGATCTGTCGGCCTTTCCCGCGCTGCCGTACTGACGGACGACTGACGGACGCCGAGCGCGTCAGCTCACGTGCGGCGTCACGAACGGCGGCTTGACCACGGTTGCCGGGAGCGCCCGGCCCCGGACGTCGATCGTCACCTCGTCGCCCTCAGCGACGCCGCGATCGAGCAGCGCCAGGGCAATGCCCTGCTTCAGAGTCGGCGACATGGTGCCGGAGGTGACTTCGCCGATCACCTGCCCGTCCGCGCCAAGGACGGCGCAGTGCGCTCGCGGGATCCCGCGGCCGGTGGCCAGCAGTCCCCACGTCAGGCGGTAGTCCTTGCGCGCTTTCTGGGCCTCCAACGCTTCCTTGCCCCAGAAGGTGTCCTTCTTCCAACCGACCGCCCAACCGGCCCGCGCCATGTTGGGGGTGATCTGCATCGACAGGTCGTTGCCGTGCAGCGGATAGCCCATCTCGGTGCGCAGGGTGTCGCGCGCGCCCAGACCAGCCGGCAGGCCGTCGTACGGCGCCATGGCCTCGATCAGGGCATCCCACAGCTTCGGCGCGTCGTCCCACCGGGGCACCAGCTCGTAGCCCTTCTCGCCCGTGTAGCCCGAGCGCAGCACGATGACTTCGCGGCCCTGCCAGTCGGCCCGTTCGAAGGACATGTAATCCAACTCGGTCGGCAGCCCCAGAGCCGCGACCACCTCGGTGCTCCTCGGGCCCTGGACGGCGATCACGCCGTAGTCGGTGTGCAGGTTGGTGATCGAAACACCTTCCGGCGCAGCGGCTTCCAGCAGTCGGACGACCTCGCTCGTATTCGCGGCGTTCGGGACGAGGAAGACGTCGTCCTCGGCCTCGAAGTACTGGATCAGGTCATCGACCACACCGCCGGTGGCCTCATCAAGGCACATCGTGTACTGCGCCTTCGGCGGTGCGACCTTACGCAGATCGTTGGTGAAGGCTGCGTTGACGAACTCGGCAGCCCCCGGTCCGGCGACGCGCGCCTTGCCCAGGTGACTCACGTCGAAGATGCCGACCCGCTCCCGCACCGCTTGGTGCTCACGCAACACTCCCCACCGGGATATTCGATCGGCATCTCCCAGCCACCGAAGTCGGCCATCTTGGCGCCCAGGGCAACGTGGCGGTCATGCAGCGGAGAATGCGCGAGAGTCATGCCCGAACGGTATCGAAGACCGCGGCGTATCTTTACCGGGAGTGCCGCAGACCTGCGCGGTGAACCGATCACCCGACCACGCGAAGGAATCCGCTTCATGACCTCGATCAGTCTGTCCGACCGCATCCCCACCCGACCGGCCGTCGCGACCCTGGTGGCCTTGTCCTACCAGCAGGACAAGGCAGCGGGTGTCGTTCCCGTCGAGTGGCTCTCCCCGGAGGCGCTGAGCTATCTGGACGCGCACCTGACCGCAGTCGGTGCATCGGGTGCCGCCGACGAGATCATCAAGGTGACCGGGGTGCCCGGCACGCAGGCGCTCGTTCTGGTGGTCGGCAGTGGTCTGAGCGCCGTCCCCGGAGACGACGACGCGGAATCCGTCCGTCGCGCGGCGGGCTCGGCTGCGCGGGCACTGGCCGGTACCTCGCACGCGGCGCTGCTCTTCCCCAGCGCTACGCCGGCGTTGCTGGCTGCCACCACCGAAGGCGCGCTCTTCGGCGCGTACTCCTTCACGACGTACAAGAGCAAGGACGCCAAAGCCCCCGTGGGGCGGCTCACGGTCGTCACCGCGGACGCCAAGGGCGCGGCCGCGCGCAAGGTGCTCGCACGAGCGATTGCCGTCGCCGATCAGGTCAGCTGGGCGCGCGACCTGGTCAACACTCCGCCCCTGGACCTCTACCCGGCTTCCTTCGCTGCGGAGGCGCGCAAACACTTCACCGGCAGCAAGGTCGCCGTACGGGTGGCCGATGAGAAGTCGTTGGAGCGCCAGCAGTGCGGCGGTCTGATCGGTGTGGGTCGTGGCTCGGCCCGTCCCCCGCGCCTGGTGACCCTGACCTACAAGCCGGCCCGCGCCAAGGCGCACATCGCGTTGATCGGCAAGGGCATCACCTTCGACTCCGGCGGGCTCTGCCTGAAGCCGGCCGACGGGATGCTCACGATGAAGAGCGACATGGCGGGAGCCGCAGCAGTGGCGGCTGCCACGGGTGCCATCGCTGCCCTCGGCCTGCCGATCGCCGTGACGACCTACCTGTGCCTGGCGGAGAACATGACCGGCGCCGACGCCCAGCGCCCGAGCGACGTGGTCACCATGCCGAACGGCAAGACGGTCGAGATCATCAACACCGACGCCGAGGGCCGCCTGGTGATGGCCGATGGCTTGGCGATCGGCTCGAGCGTCAAGCCCGACCTGATGCTGGATGTCGCCACCCTGACCGGCGCCGCGATGGTGGCGCTCGGTGGTCGCACCACCGCGGTGATCGGCAACACCGACCAGATCGTCGATCAGGTGATCGGCGCCGCCAAGGCGACCGGCGAGGACATGTGGCCGATGCCCCTGCTGCAGGAGCTTCGTCCGTCGTTGGACTCACAGATCGCCGATGTGAAGCACACCGGTGAGCGGTGGGGTGGTGCGATCACGGCCGCGTTGTTCCTGCAGGAGTTCGTCGGCGAGGTCGGCGGAACGCAGATCCCGTGGGCCCACCTGGACATCGCCGGTCCGTCGTTCAACGACAAGGCACCCTACGGCTACACCCCCGCCGGTGGCACCGGCCACGGCGTGCGCACGGTGGTCGCGTTGGCCGAGTCGCTGGCCGACTGATCCAGGGCGCGCAGGCCGGCGAGATCGAAGGTCTCGCCGGCTCGGTGCGCTCGCACCAACGCGACACTCTCGCGCCAGGAGATCTCAACGGCGCCGGCGCCCACGACGCTTTCGCGACGTGGCTCCGGAATGTCGAAGTGTTCGCCGGGTTCGCCGCGGCGCTGCAGCCACCGCTCGTCCAGGCCCAGGCGTGCAGCGAACTGCAACAGCTCAGCGGTGCTGTCCGCGACCAGATGGCACCATCGCGAGCGGAAGCGTCGGTCCGCGCCGCCCACCGTCGCGTCGATGAAGGCGTCGTCGATGTAGACGCTCACGACACCGCTCGGTCAGCCGCCGGACTTACGGCGGAACATCTGCTGCGCCCCGCTGGTCTCGGCGCGATGCGAACCGTGCACCTTGCTGTCCGATCCTCCGGCGCTGACGTCACGCCCACCGTGGGCGTGCTTGCGGTCGAGCGCCTCACGGAACTTGCGTTTGGCTTCGTCGGCCGGCGTGCTCGACGTCTGCTCCGCGTCCTGCGGGTCCTGATCTTCATCGCGTGCCTGAGGGGTCTTGGCCACCTCGATCACCTCCCGGTGGATGGATTCCTTCTGGCCACTCTTGCATGCCCGCCGCTGGGCGGACCAGCCATTTGCGCGCTGCCAGTGACACAATCGCGGTAAGCGGACAGCGACGCGACGAGGCGTGCGGCCCTGCCGGTTGTGACCGTCCTCGTCGTGAGTTGACCACGTCACGGACCCCGCGTGCGCGGGCTGGGAGAGATCGGAGAGACTGGGAAGCATGGCTGAACGCGTGACAATGCCCGCATTGGGAGAGTCGGTCACCGAGGGCACGGTGACCCGTTGGTTGAAGCAGGTGGGCGATCACGTGGCGGTGGACGAGCCGCTGCTGGAAGTCTCCACCGACAAGGTCGACACCGAGATCCCGTCTCCGGTTGAAGGGACCTTGCAACAGATCCTCGTCGAGGAGGACGAGACGGTACCCGTCGGTGCCGACCTCGCGGTCGTCGGCGACGGTGACGCCGCCCCCGCAGATGATGCACCTGCCGAATCTGCCTCGCAGTCAACGGAGTCCGCGCAGGAGCCAGCCGCGGAACCGCAGGCCGAGGCCGAGCCGGTGGCCCCCTCCACGGAGCAGGCCGCACCGGCGCAGGGATCAGAAGGTGGCGAGGTCTCAGGTGGCGAGACCGTCACCATGCCGGCACTGGGTGAGTCCGTGACCGAAGGCACCATCACCCGCTGGTTGAAGGCCGAGGGTGATGACGTGGCGGTGGACGAGCCGCTGCTGGAGGTGTCCACCGACAAGGTCGACACCGAGATCCCCTCTCCGGTGGCGGGCAAGCTGACCAAGATCTTGGTCGGCGAGGACGAGACGGTGCCGGTGGGTGCCGACCTGGCCATCGTCGGCGGCAGCGCTGCGGCGCCCGCCGAGAAGGCACCGACGCAAGCGGCTCCCGCCGAGGCGGCGCCAGCGCAAGAGGCACCCGAACCAGAAGCGGCCAAGGAGCCCGAGGCCGAGCCGGTCAAGGCACCGGAGCCGAAGAAGCCGGAGCCCGCCGCACCGGCCGAGCCGGCGAAGGAACCCGAACCGGTGGGTACGGCGGCCGGGGCCGAACCGCAGAAGGCGGCGACTGACGACGCGGCCAGCTACGTGACGCCGTTGGTGCGCAAGCTGGCTGCCGAGAACGATGTCGACCTGTCGACGATCACCGGCTCAGGTGTCGGTGGCCGGATCCGCAAGCAGGATGTCCTCGCCGCGGCGGAAGCCGCGAAGCAGGCTGCTGCAGCGCCCGCAGAACCCGAGCCGGCTCCCGCAGCGGCACCCGCCGCTGCTCCGGCCGCGTCGGGCACGGTTGCTGCGGTGTCGGCCAAGCGCGGCACCACCGAGAAGATGAGCCGGATGCGCAAGCTCATCGCGACGCGCATGGTGGAGTCCCTGCAGACATCGGCGCAGCTGACCACGGTGGTCGAGGTCGACGTGACCAAGATCGCCCGGCTTCGCGCACGCAGCAAGGCCGAGTTCGAGCGCCGCGAGGGGATCAAGCTCAGCTTCCTGCCGTTCTTCGCGCTGGCGACGGTGGAGGCGCTGAAGGCCTACCCGGTCGTGAACGCCAGCGTCGAGGACGACTCGATCGTCTACCACGGCAGCGAGAACCTGGGGATCGCGGTCGACACCCCCAAGGGCTTGTTCGTGCCGGTCATCCAGAACGCCGGGGACCTCAACATCGCCGGCCTGGCTCGCCGGATCGCCGACCTCGCCAGCCGCACCCGGGACAACAAGGTGACCCCCGATGAATTGGGTGGTGGCACCTTCACGCTGACCAACACCGGCAGCCGGGGCGCATTGTTCGACACGCCGATCATCAACCAGCCGCAGGTCGCCATCCTGGGCACCGGCGCCGTGGTCAAGCGTCCGGTCGTGGAGAGCGACGCCGACGGTGGCGAGACCATCGCCATCCGGTCGATGGTCTACCTGGCCCTGTCGTACGACCACCGGATCGTGGACGGAGCGGACGCTGCCCGCTTCCTGACCACCATCAAGGCCCGCCTCGAGGAGGGTGCCTTCGAGGTCTGAGCCGCTTAGGTTGAACGCATGCCACAGCGCGTTGCCGTCACCGGATCCTCCGGACTGATCGGCAGCGCGCTGTGTCATGCGTTGCGCGACCGGGGCGATGAGGTCATCCGGCTGGTACGTCGACCGGGCCGGGAAGCCGACGAAGTCACCTGGGACCCCGGTGCCGGTGAGATCGATCTGCAAGCGCTGCAGGGTGTTTCAGCCGTCGTAAACCTCGCGGGAGCCGGGATCGGTGATCAGCGGTGGACCCCCGAGTACAAGCAGCTCATCCGCTCTTCTCGGGTCGATGCCACGACCACGATCGCGACGGCCGTCGCCGCACTCGACGGGCACGTGCGCTTTCTGTCCGGATCGGCGAGTGGCTTCTACGGTGACCGTGGCGAGCAGCGACTGACCGAGCGCAGTGACTCCGGCGAAGGGTTCCTGGCTGGTGTGGTCCGCGACTGGGAACACGCAGCGGATCCCGCGGTGCAGGCCGGTGCTCCCACCGCGTATCTGCGGACCGGAATCGTGCTGGCGCCGGACGGAGGTGCGGCCAGTCGGATGCTGCCGCTGGCCAAATGGGGGCTGGGCGGTCCGTTGGGCTCAGGACGCCAGTGGTTCCCGTGGATCGCCCTCCCCGATCACGTGTCCGCAATGCTGTTCCTGCTGGACAACCCGCAGATCACCGGGCCGGTCAATCTGGTCGGGCCCACACCGGCCCGGCAGAAAGAACTGGCCAAAGCCCTCGGCGCCGCGTACCACCGTCCAGCCGTCCTGCCGGCGCCATCGTTCGCCCTGCACGCCGTGCTCGGCGAGTTCGCCAGCGACGTCCTCACCAGCGCCAAGATCGCTCCCGAAGTGCTGCAGGACAACGGGTTCCAGTGGGTGTCGGACACAGTTGATACGGTCGCCGAATGGTTGGCCCGTACCGCGTGACCTCGCACCCCGCCGTACTGCTAGATTGCTAGCATGTCGGCGTTGCCTGAGGTGATGATCCGCGCCCGCGGACTGCACAAATCGTTCGGCGGCTTCGAGGCCGTGCGCGGTATCGACGTGGCGGTCGACCGCGGAGAGTCCTTCGGTTTCCTCGGGCCGAACGGCGCGGGCAAGTCCTCCACGATGCGGATGATCGCCGCCGTCTCTCCCGTGACCAGCGGCGAGCTGCGGATTCTGGGCATGGATCCGGCTACCCACGGTTCGCAGATCCGAGCCCGGATCGGCGTCTGTCCGCAGGACGACACCCTGGACAACGAACTCACCGTCCGGGAGAACCTCATCGTGTACGGCCGCTACTTCGGGATCGGACGCAAACAGGTTCGCGCCAAGGCCGACGAACTCCTGGACTTCGCGCAGTTGACCGAGAAGGCCGACGCCAAAGTCGACGACCTGTCCGGCGGGATGAAGCGCCGACTGACGATTGCCCGGTCGCTGGTCAACGACCCCGAACTCCTGCTCCTGGACGAACCCACCACCGGTCTGGACCCGCAGGCCCGACATGTCCTGTGGGACAAGCTGTTCCGCCTGAAGCAGCAGGGAGTGACCCTGGTCATCACCACGCACTACATGGACGAGGCCGAGCAGTTGTGCGACCGCCTCGTGGTCATGGACCAGGGCCGCATCGCGGCCGAGGGTACGCCGGCGGCTCTGATCGCGCAGTACGCCAGCCGGGAGGTCGCCGAGGTGCGGTTCGGGGTTGTCGACCACGCGGCGTACGCCGATCAGATCGACGGCCTGGCCGACCGGATCGAGGTGCTGCCCGACCGGCTCCTGCTCTACACCGACAACGGCGAGCAGGTGCTGGCCGCAGTCGGTGAGCGCGGCCTGCACCCGACGGCGACCCTGGTGCGCCGTGCCTCGCTGGAGGACGTCTTCTTGCGGTTGACCGGCCGCAGCCTGGTGGATTGAGCATGTCCACCGTCCCGGCCGCCTCCCCCTGGGCCCTGACCGCCCGGCTGACCGACTACTGGCTCACGGTCCTTCGGCGCACCTGGCGCGGCAGCATCGTCACCTCGTTCCTGAACCCGCTTCTCTACGTCGCGGCGATGGGCGTCTTCCTTGGCGGTTTCATCAAGAGCGATCCTGCGACGCTGGACGGCGCGAGCAGCTACCTCGATTTCGTCGTGCCCGGGTTGCTGGCCGCCCAGTCGATGCAACTGGCGATCGGTGAGGCGACCTATCCGGTGATGGGCGCGATCAAGTGGGACAAGACCTACTTCTCGATGCTCGCCTCCCCCATCGGCGTCGGTGAGATCGTCGCGGCCCACTTCAGTTTCATCATGCTGCGGATCGCGATCAGCTCGGCGGTGTTCGTGTTGGTGATGGCACCGTTCGGGGTGATCTCAAGCGTCGCAGGGGGTTTCGCGGCCTTCGCGGTGCAGTTGCTGATCAGTTGGGCGTTCGTCGCCCCGATGTACGCCGTGTCCTGCCTGCTCAAGAACGAGAGCGGGTTCTCGCTGATCTTCCGGCTGGTCGTGATGCCGCTGGTGCTCTTCTCCGGCGCCTTCTTCCCGATCCACAACCTGCCCACCGCACTGGAGCACCTGGCCAAGATCTCGCCGCTGTGGCAGGGCGTGGAACTGACCCGGATGGCGACCCTGGACACCTGGCGCCCGAGTGCCTGGTGGCATCTGCTCTACCTGCTGGTGGTGGCCGTCGCGTTCACGGTGCTGTCCGTGCGCTTCCTGCGCCGACGGTTGGTGCGCTGATGTCCGTGATCGCGCCCACCGCAACCCGCGTCACCGGCCGCAAACTGTCCGCACTCGAAGCGACCGGCACCATCGTCTACCGCAACCTGCTGGTCTACCGGCGCAGTTGGCTGGTCTTCGTCAGCGGATTCCTGGAGCCGGTGCTCTACCTGTTCTCGATCGGCATCGGCGTCGGCAAACTCATCCCCGGCTTCGAAGTCGACGGGCATCTGATCCGCTACGCGGCGTTCGTCGCGCCGGGCATGCTGGCTGCCTCCGCGATGAACGGCGCCCTCTTCGATGCGACGTTCAACGTGTTCTTCCGGCTGCGCTACGCCAAGCTCTACGACCAGATCCTGGCGACGCCGCGGACACCGTCCGACATCGCACGTGGCGAGATCAGTTGGGCGCTGCTGCGCGGCGGGATCTACTCCGCGGCGTTCCTGCTGGTGATGGCCGCGATGGGGTTGATCGACTCGTGGTTGGCCATCCTCGCGCTACCGGCTGCTCTCTTGATCGGCTTCGCGTTCGCGGCGATCGCGATGGGTCTGACCACCTGGATGCGGTCCTGGCAGGACTTCGAATACATCACGCTCGCCACGTTGCCGATGTTCCTGTTCTCAGCGACGTTCTTCCCGCTGTCCGCCTTCCCAGCCTGGCTGCAATGGATCGTGCAGTGCACTCCGCTGTATCGCGGCGTGGTGCTGTGCCGGGAGCTGACCACCGGACACGTCACGTGGGCGTCGGCGGTTTCCGTGGTCTACCTGATCGCCCTGGGTCTGCTGGGTACGGCGATCGTGCGGCGACGGTTGGCGGCGCTGCTCCTCACCTGATCGTCAGGAACTGCGCCAATCGTTGATCCGCCAGCCCGCGGCCGTGCGCACCAGCTCGAAATCCACCGTGCTGATCTGCTCGGGCACCACGCGGCGGGTGCCGCCCACCGTCACGGTCGCGGCCGTACGTACGACCTGCGCCCGCACACTCGCCCGATCCGCCGCGCGCGAGGTCACCTGTGCTTCTCGCACCCGGAAGGCAAGCCCGCTGTAGTGTGCCGACCGGTTGACCACCGTCTTGATGTCGCCGCTATCGCGTTGCCAGGCAGTCGAATTCGCGGCAAAGGCACCACCCAGGGCGCTGGTGTCACCGTGGTTCCAGGCAACTGCTCGTGCGCTCAGCAGGCGTTGCAGGGCTGCGACCGGATCCGGCAGCGGGTTGCCCGTCGCGGTCGACAGGGATCGCGCACCCGCCGACGGCGAGGACGCTGTGGTGACCGTAGCGGACGTCGTTGGCACCGCCCGGACGGCAGGAGGGGTGGGCGCCGACTGAGCGGGTCCCAGCAGCGCGATCGCACCCGTTGGCGTGCAGGCCGCCAGCCCGGCTGCTGCCCAGATCCGGCGGTCCAGCCACCAACCACGCCGTCGGGTTGGCCGACCGGCGACCGCGCGCGCCTGGCGACGGCTTCCCGGGACGGCCGGCTGGATCGGCACTACCGGGGTCGACTCAACCGGCCGTCGGCGCCACCGACGGCTGGTGCGCTCGTTGGGCTCGGTGAGCACTGCCGTACGGGCCTGGGATCGCAGCCGGCGGGTGAGTTCGTCACCCGGGTCGCGCACGGGCATCGCCGTACGGGCACCGGGTGAGAGCGCGACCGGCGCCGGCTCGGCGGACGCGCAGGACCAGATGAGATCGGCGAATTCTGCCGGCGACGGTCGGGCAGCCGCCGTGTGCGACAGACACGCGGTGATCACGTCACAGACCCCCTGCGGCAGGTGGGTGGCTTCGTCAGCCAGCAGCGGACGCAGTGCGGCCGGCGGCGCAGGTGATCCGGTGGCACACGCCCAGGCGATCGCGCCGAGCCCGTAGGCGTCACTGGCCGCGTCGGCCGGCTGGCCCTGCAGCACCTCCGGTGCTGACCACCGATCGGTAGCCCACACCTCGCTGTCGGCCACGTCCACCGGAAGCCGAGCCGCGCCCAGATCCGCGAGCAGCGGACGACCGTCAGCCGTCAGCAGCACGTTGGCCGGTTTGAGGTCGCCGTGCACCAACCCGACCGAGTGGAGGTGATGCAACGCCTGGGCGAGAGGCACCAGGACCGTCACGATCTCCCCCACCGTCAAATGCCCTCGGACATCCAGGACGTCCTGCAACGAGCCACCCTCGGCCAGCGGCATCACCAGACACGTCACGTCGCGGTCGTCCCACCGGCCGATCACCGTGTCCCAGACCGGCAGCAGGTGCTCGTGCTCTACTTCTGCCGACCATGCCGATTCCGGCCGCCGCTGGTCCTCGCGCAGCACCTTGACCGCCAGGCGCACCCCGTCCGGGCGACGCACGGCCCACACCGTCGAGCTGCCGCCCGCACCGATCTGACGGACGATCTCATAGCCGGGGATGGTCGGTTCGTCGGAAGTCACCCGCCCAGCGTGCCGGTCGGCACCCCGTGCCCGCAGAAGTTATCCACAGTGCTGAAGAGCAGGGGAACCGGGCTCAGAAATGATTGCGCGCCGTCACCGGGTGGCGGGCAGCGTGTGCCGCATCGGCCGCCTGGGCCTTACGCATCAGCGGCTCGGTCACCGTCCGGGTGAAGTACTGGATCAACGGGCCGGTGAAGAACGCCGTGACCACGGTGCCGGGTCCGATCTGACCGTGGAAGACCACGGCGACCAGCAGGAAGAACACGTCCTGCGACCCACGGACCGCCCGGTAGGGCGCCGTCGAGTGATCGACGATCATCGGGGCCAGCGCGTCGTACGGCGCGGTGCCCAATCCGGCCTGCATGTACAGGGCCGCCCCCAGACAGAAGACGGCGATGCCGACCGCGAACAGCACGGTGATCAGCCAGGGCGCCGGTCGGTCCGGGATCACCGGATCCAGCAGCGCCGTGAACCATTGCACGAAGAAGCCGGTGAGGACCATGTTCAGGATCGACCCGAGGCCGATGTACTTGCGCCCCCAGATGAGCATCGGGAGGAACAGCACGACGTTGCTGATCAGTTGGTAGGCGCCCAGGTCCAGGCCGAGCTTGTGGCTGATGCCGATGTTGGCCGCGGTGTACGGATCGACACCGACACCCGCGACGCGCAACGTCGCGGAGCCGAGGCCGATCAGCGCGATGCCGACCAGCACCCAGAAGATGCGGCTGATGAGCGCCCGGTCAAAGGTCATGACCCATCGAACCAGAGGTCGGCGTACGCTGGCGCGATGCACTTCGAGCACTTGCCCGGACTGGTCCCCTACGAGCAGGGGTGGGCCTTGCAACGCGAGGTCCATGAGCAGGTCGCCGACGGCGACCGTGAGGACACGGTGCTCCTGCTCCAGCACGAAGCGGTGTACACCGCAGGCAAGCGCACGGAGCCGCACGAGCGCCCCTTCGACGGAACCCCGGTCGTCGATGTCGACCGCGGCGGCAAGATCACCTGGCACGGTCCCGGACAGCTGGTCGGCTACCCGATCCTGCGGCTCGCCGAGCCCCTGGATGTGGTGAGTTACGTCCGGCAGGTCGAGGAGGTGCTGATCAGCAGCTGCCGCGACGTCGGACTGGACGTCGCACGGGTCGCGGGCCGCAGCGGCGTGTGGTTACCGGCCGAAAACGGCAAACCGGCCCGCAAACTGGGGCAGATCGGGATCCGGGTCTCGCGCGGGGTCACCATGCACGGGTTCGCCCTCAACTGTGACTGCGACCTGTCCTGGTCCCAGGTGATCGTGCCGTGCGGGATCGCCGATGCCGGGGTGACCTCGATCAGCCAGGAACTCGGCCGTGACGTCACCGTCGAGGAGATCCTCCCGTACGTCGAGAAGCACCTGACCGAAGTACTCGCCTCCTGATCGGGGCCGACCGGCGGCCGGTTGACCCGGCGTACAGTAGCGGGGTGACCATCGCCCCCGAAGGACGCAAACTGCTGCGTGTCGAGGCCCGCAACGCGCAGAGTCCGATCGAACGTAAGCCCGAGTGGATCCGCACCACCGCGAAAATGGGTCCGGAGTACACCTCGCTGCATTCCCTGGTGAAGCGCGAGGGACTGCACACGGTGTGCCAGGAGGCGGGCTGCCCCAACATCTTCGAGTGCTGGGAAGACCGCGAAGCCACCTTCCTGATCGGTGGCGAGCAATGCACCCGCCGCTGCGACTTCTGTCAGATCGACACCGGCAAGCCGGCGGATCTGGACCGCGACGAGCCCCGCCGGGTCGCCGAGTCCGTGCAGCAGATGGGGTTGCGCTACGCCACGATCACCGGCGTCGCGCGCGATGACCTCGAGGACGGCGGTGCCTGGCTGTACGCCGAGACGATCCGGCAGGTGCACGCCCTCAACCCCGGCACCGGGGTCGAGATCCTGATCCCGGACTTCAACGCGATCCCCGAACAGGTCGGCGCGGTCATCGACGCCGCACCCGAGGTGTTCGCCCACAACGTGGAGACCGTGCCACGGATCTTCAAGCGGATCCGCCCCGCCTTCCGCTACGAACGGTCGCTGGCCGTCATCACGATGGGCCGCGACGCCGGCTTGGTCACCAAGTCCAACCTGATCCTGGGGATGGGCGAGGAGGACCACGAGATCGAGCAGGCGTTGCGTGACCTGCATGACGCCGGCACCGACCTGATCACCATCACCCAGTACCTGCGGCCCTCGCTGCGCCACCACCCGGTCGATCGGTGGGTCAAGCCGGAGGAGTTCGTGCACTGGATGGAGGTCGCGAACGATCTCGGCTTCAAGGGCGTGATGAGTGGTCCACTGGTGCGATCGTCGTACCGCGCTGGTCGTCTCTACGCCCAGGCGATGGAGGCCTCCGGTCGCGAGCTTCCCCCGCAGTTGGCCCACCTGGCGGCAGCCGCCGCCTCCCCCGCCCGCCAGGAAGCGGCGTCCGTCGTGGCGCGCAGCCGCGTATCCTGAACCTCATGCCGTCACCGTCGTCGCAGGCCGCCTCGGCCACTGAGAAGAAGTCGCGCTTCTCGCGCAAGAAGAACACCTCCGGGGAACCGGGGCGCGTCGCCCAGATGAAGCAGCTGTTCACCATGTCGCGGGCGCAGAACCCGTCGATCCCGTGGTGGATGGCGCTGGCCTTCGTGCTCGGCTTCGGCATCCTGCTGATCATCGGTCTGCTGCTCCACCACCCGATCGTCTTCGGTTTCTTCGGTGTGCTGATCGGCATCCTGCTGGCCATGATCGTCTTCGGTCGGTTGGCCGAAAAGGCCGCCTACGGGCAACTCGAGGGCCAGCCTGGCGCATCCGCAGCTGCCCTGTCAGCGTTGCGGCGGGGCTGGTACTTCGACAAGGAACCCGTTGCAGCAGAAGCGAACCGGGCACGATCGGTCAACGACCTCACGTCCGCGGCGATGGTGTTCCGCGCCGTCGGCCGCCCCGGTGTGGTGTTGGTCGGCGAAGGCCCCGCGACCTCGACCCGCAAGCTGCTGGAGTCGGAGAAGAAGCGCGTCGCACGGGTCGCCGGTCCGGAAGTGCCGGTGTATCTGCTGCGGGTCGGTCAGGGCACCGACACCGTGCCGGTTGCTGACCTGACCAAGCGGCTGAACAAGATGGACAAGAAACTGACCGATGCCGAGGTGGCCGCGGTCAACAAGCGCCTGCGCGCGCTGGGTGCGGCGAAGCCGCCGATTCCCAAGGGCATGGACCCGCGCAACGCGCCGCGGATGGACCGTCGCGCGGCCCGCGGTCGCTGAAACACCTCCTTCGCCTCTCGCCCACGAAGGTCCCGGCGGAGGATAATCACAGGTGCACAACGCACCGGTGCGCCGTGCCCGCGGCGGCGGTGGCCGTCATAGATCGACAGCCAACTGGGGGCTTCGATGACCAGTTCAGCCCAACAAATCGTGGACGGGGTCGGTGGCCCGGCCAACATCGAGAGTTTCACGCACTGCGCTACCCGACTGAGATTCCAGTTGCGCGATGCCAGCAAGGTCAATGCGACTGCGGTAGAAGCGGTTCCCGAGGTGATGGGTGTCGTCCCGCAGACCGGCGACCGGTACCAAGTCGTCATCGGGGGTGCGGTCCAGACCGTCTACCAGGAGATCCAGGACCTGCCCGCGATGCAGAACGCCGGGTCGCTGTCCGACGCTGATGTGAAGGCGGCCGAGCGGGCCAAGGGTCCCCGCGGCCGGTTCGACTGGCTCGACACGTTGTTCGAGTTCCTGTCCGACTCGTTCCGCCCGGTGCTGGGTGCGCTGCTGGGTGCCTCGCTGTTCATCACGTTCATGGCGCTGATGGCGTCCCTGAAAGTCATCCCGGCATGGAACGACCCCAACGTGACGCTGCCTGCCGGTTGGCAGTTCATCAACCTGATGTGGCAGTGCATCTTCGTGTTCCTGCCGCTGATGGTGGCCTACAACGCATCCAAGAAGGTCGGCGCGGACCCCTGGGTCGGTTTCGGCATCATGGCGGTGCTGATGCTGCCGGCGTTCGCGGCGCTGGGAGACAAGGCCAACGGTGGCACCACCACAACCCTGTTCGGCACCTCGGGTATCCCGGTCGCGCACATCTTCGGCATCCCGCTGTTGATCCGCGACTACGGCTCCCAGGTGTTCCCGCCGCTGCTGATGGCCGTGGTCCTGGGCGCGCTGTGGAAGGGCCTGAAGAAAATCATTCCCGACAACGTGCAGCTGATCTTCCTGCCGTTCCTGTCGATGCTGATCATGATCCCGTTGACCGCGTTCCTGATCGGCCCGATCGGCATCTTCGCCGGCGCGGGTCTGGGCAGTGTGCTCAAGAGCATCAACGATTTCTCGCCGTTCATCTTCGCGATCGTGATCCCGCTGGCCTACCCGTTCATGGTGCCGCTCGGTCTGCACTGGCCGATCAACGCGATCATGCTGGCGAACATCAGCACGCTGGGTTACGACTTCATCCAGGGGCCCATGGGTGCCTGGAACTTCGCGTGTTTCGGCGCCACCGCCGGTGTGCTCTTCCTGTCCTGGCGGGAGGGCGACAAGCAGATGAAACAGACCGCGACCGGTGCCCTGGCCGCGGGTCTGCTCGGCGGTATCTCCGAACCATCGCTGTACGGAATCCACTTGCGGTTCAAGCGGATCTATCCGCGAATGCTCGTCGGCTGTCTGGTGGGCGGTGTGATCATCGGTATCGGTGGTGGCGTCAAAACCAGCGCCTTCGCGTTCACGTCCCTGCTGACCATCCCGGTGTTCAGCCCGACCCTGCTCTACGCGGTCGCTGTGTTGGCGGCGTTCTTCACCGCGATGAGCCTGGTGATCGTGTCCGGCTACAAGAACCCGGAGCCGGCAGGGGTCCCGGAAGCCGCCGTCGACACTCCCGCCGACGCGGCCGCGGCTGCGGTCACGGGGTCGGCTGCCTACATCGATGAGGCTCCGTCGGTCGAGAAGGGCGCATCGGTCGAGGCGGGTGCCCCTGCCCCCATCGCGGCGGTATCGCCCACGTCGGCGGCCATCGAGTTGGCATCACCGCTGGATGGTGACGTCGTTGCGCTGTCGGCGGTGCCCGATCCCGTCTTCTCGGCGGGAACGATGGGCCCGGGTGTGGGGATCATCCCCAGTGGCAACACGGTCTACTCCCCCGGAGCCGGCACGGTGGTCATGGCCCAGGACACCGGCCACGCGCTCGGGCTGAAGTTGGACAGTGGTGTCGAAGTACTGATCCATATCGGTCTGGACACGGTCAACCTCGGCGGTGAAGGGTTCGAGGTCCATGTGGCCCGCGGTGACGTGGTGCAGGAGGGCACGCCGTTGGTCACCTTCGACCGCGGGGTCATCGAACGTGCCGGCTACAACCGGATCACGCCGATGATCGTCACCAACGCCAAGAAGTTCGGGGCGATCGACCCGCTGGTCACCGGGCGGATCCGGGTCGGGACACCGGTGATCGCCGTGCAAGAGAAGGAGCCCGTTCCCGCGTAGTGGCTCGCGAGGTGCGCACGGCCAGCCGTGCGCACCTCAGCGGCTGCGAACGATGACCGTTGCGGCGGCTTTGTCGTGCATGCCCCTGCCGTCGCTGTCCCAGATGACCGCCGGAATCACCAGAGCCAGCAGCAGGCTGCGGATGGTGCCGCCCGCCAGTCCGGGGACGGAGCCGTCCACCCGCTGCACGTGCAGCCCGAGCAGACGGTGCCCGATCGTCGTACCCACCAGGCTCACCAGCAGCACGTTCTCCACGACGAAGACCAATAACGGAGTGAAGGACCCGGAATGGCCACCCCAGCGGTAGCCGAAGAACGCGGCGGCCACCAGGGAACACAACACCCAGTCGATGAAGAGGGCGGCGATCCGCCGCCCAAGGGGTGCCATGGAACCGGCTCCGGTCTGCGGCAGGCCCAGGCGCTGGCCGGGCCAGTCGGGGCGCTCGGCGCCGGGAACGGTGCCACCTAGCCACGATCCGAGATCTTTGCGGTCGACCACGCACATGAGGGTACGTCGTGGGGGCAGGATGGGCGCGGACGTTCCACTCGTCGTACGCCCCTGGTGTGCCTGTGACCTGCCGATTCGCCGGATCGGCCAGCCGCCCAGCAGGACGTAACACGGGTGAAACGTGCGAGTGATTGTCGAGTAATCGCCCTTGCGTAAGGTCAGGGCAAGGTGCGGATGGACTTGTTCGCGCCACATCCAGCCAATGGAGGTTCCATGTTCAAATCAGGCGATGAGGTCCTGAAGTACCTGAAGGACGAAGATGTCGAGTTCGTCGACATCCGCTTCTGTGACCTGCCTGGTCAGATGCAGCACTTCAACGTGCCGGCTGCAGCGTTCACCGAGGACGCCTTCACCGTCGGCAACATGTTCGACGGCTCGTCGGTGCGCGGCTTCCAGGCCATCAACGAATCCGACATGAAGCTGCTGCCGGACCCCGCGACGGCGTTCATCGACCCGTTCCGCGACCGCAAGACGCTGGTCATGAACTTCTCGGTGGTCGACCCGTTCACCGACGAGCCCTACAGCCGTGACCCGCGCAACGTTGCGGCGAAGGCCGAGGCGTACCTGGCCTCGACCGGTATCGCGGACACGGCCTTCTTCGCTCCCGAGGCGGAGTTCTACATCTTCGACGACGTGCGGTTCGAGACCAACCAGCGGTCCGGCTACTACTACATCGACTCGGTCGAGGGCGCGTGGAACACCGGTCGCGTCGAAGAGGGCGGTAACCGCGGTTACAAGACCCGGTACAAGGGGGGCTACTTCCCGGTGCCGCCGTCCGACCACTTCGTGGATCTGCGCGATGAGATGGTCGCGGTCCTTGGCCAGGTCGGCCTCGAGGTCGAGCGCGCTCACCACGAGGTGGGTACCGCTGGCCAGCAGGAGATCAACTACAAGTTCACGACGCTGCAGCACTCCGGCGACGACATCCAGAAGTTCAAGTACATCATCAAGAACGTCGCCTGGGCCGCCGGTAAGACCGTGACCTTCATGCCGAAGCCGATCTTCGGTGACAACGGTTCCGGCATGCACACCCACCAGTCGCTGTGGAACGGCGACCAGCCGCTGTTCTACGACGAGAAGGGCTACGGCGGTCTGTCCGACATCGCCCGCTGGTACATCGGTGGTCTCCTCAAGCACGCTCCGTCGTTGCTGGCGTTCACCAACCCGACGGTGAACTCTTACCACCGCCTGGTCCCGGGCTACGAGGCACCGGTCAACCTGGTCTACTCGGCTCGTAACCGTTCGGCCTGTGTGCGTATCCCGATTGCGGGCACCTCCCCCAAGGCCAAGCGCATCGAGTTCCGTATCCCGGACCCGTCGGCGAACCCGTACCTGTGCTTCGCGGCGCAGCTGATGGCCGGTATCGACGGCATCAAGAACCGCATCGAGCCCCCGGAGCCGGTGGACAAGGACCTGTACGAGCTGCCCCCGGAGGAGCACGCGAACATCGCGCAGGTCCCCGGTTCGCTGCCCGCGGTGTTGGACGCCTTGGAGGCCGACCACGAGTTCCTCACCGAGGGCGACGTGTTCACCCCCGACCTGATCGACACGTGGATCGACTTGAAGCGCACCACTGAGGTCGACCCGATCCGGTTCCGTCCGCACCCGCACGAATTCGAGATGTACTACGACTGCTGACTAAGGGTGAGACCCGGAGTTGTCGACGGAGCGAAGCGGAGTCGGCGGCGAAGGTCGAGCACGAGGAAGTAGTCGCGTTGAATACGACTGCTGAGGAGTGAGGCGGAGGTTGTCGGTGAGGCGCTAGCCGAGCCGGCGGCCGAAGCCGAGCCCCGCAAAGCAGTTGTCAATAGGTACGACTGCTGACGAAGGGTGAGACCGGAGTTGTCGACGGAGCGAAGCGGAGTCGGCGGCGAAGGTCGAGCACGAGGAAGTAGTCGCGTTGAATACGACTGCTGAGGAGTGAGGCGGAGGTTGTCGGTGAGGCGCTAGCCGAGCCGTCGGCCGACGCCCCCGCAGTCAGAACGGTCCGCACGCTGAGCGTGCGGACCGTTCTGCGCATTGGGTGTGAACCCATACGCGGGTTCGAGGGGGCACCCACCCCTGGATAACCGATGTGAACGTCAGACTTGAGGTGTGTCGAAGGCGTATGAAGTGGACCTGCGTGATCTCACCGGCACTCGTGCACTACTCACGGGTGGAAGTGGCGGTATCGGGTTGCAGATCGCCATCCGTCTTGCCGCTGCTGGCGCCGAGCTGGTGCTGCCAGTACGCAACGAGCAGAAGGCAAGCACCGCTATAGCCCAAATCGAAGCGGCCGTTCCGGACGCCCGGGTGTCGACCCGGGCCGTCGACCTCTCCTCTTTGGACTCTGTCGCTGAGTGTGCGGCTGGGTTGCTGCAGGAGGCAGTTCCGATCGGAATCCTGATCAACAACGCCGGCGTGATGACCCCGCCCGAGCGGCAGATCACCACCGACGGGTTCGAACTGCAGTTCGGCACCAACCACCTGGCCCATTTCGCGCTGACCGCCCGACTGCTTCCGCTGCTGGAAGCAGGGCGGGCGCATGTCGTGAGCCAAACCAGCGTCGCCGCTGCGCGAGGCGGCATCAACTGGAATGACCTTCAATGGGAACGCAGGTATCGTAGCGGCGCTGCGTACAGTCAGTCGAAGATCGCCGTCGGCCTCTTCGGACTCGAGCTCAACCGTCGCGCAGGCGCTGCCGGGTGGACCCTGACGAGCAACGTTTCCCACCCGGGCGTGGCGCTGACCGGTCTGCTCACCGCCCGACCGGAGATCGGCCGCACCCGTGACACCGCGGGAGGACGGGTCGTGCGGGTGTTGTCCCGATTGGGGGTCCTGGTTGGCACACCCGAATCTGCCGCTCTGCCAGCGGTTCTGGCAGCTGCGGGGACGAATTCGGTAGGTGGGGTGATGTATGGACCGACCGGGATGGGTCGGCTCGGGGGTCCCCCTGGCGAACAGAAGCTCTTCACCCCGTTGACAAGACACGACGACGCGACGAGCCTCTGGTCGGTATCCGAGGAGCTCACCGGCTGCTCCTTCGGATAGCGACACTCTCAGCGACGACGAATCGTGTTGAGTACGCCGATCAGCCGGTCGAGCGCAGCCAGGCTCAGTTTGCCGCCAGATGCGGCCGCGATCCCGCGTAGCGGCAACTCCTTGATCATCGCGGCCATCATCCCCGAGTTGGCATCATCGTCAGGCGCCATCCGTTTGGTCACCTGCCCGACCAAGGCGCCATGCACCTTCTGACCGAGCCAGGTCTGCTGCAGGTCGCTGACGGTCGAGTCCTCGTCGAACGGGAGCAGGGCTTTTGGCACCGGCACTGCTCGCCCGAGCATGGCGGCGAACTCCTGGTCGTCGGCGACCGGCTGACGGGTCACCGTCGCTGGGTGCACGATGTCCGCGCCGTGGATGTCGACACTGGCCGAACTGCGGATGTCCCTGGAGGACAAACCGATTCGGATCTCGTACGTCCCTGATGCGACGACCCATGCTTCGTCGGTGGCGTCGTATGTCGCGAAGGAACGGGCGTCCAGCGACAGGCTCACCTCGCGTGTCTCGCCCGCTGCCAACTGCACTTTGGCGTAACCCTTCAGCTCCTGCTCGGGCGTGGCCGGACCCGTGGCGCCGGCGTGCACGTACAGCTGCAGAACGCAGGCCCCCGCCCGGTCGCCGACGTTGGTCACCTGGACGCTGACCTGTCGATCCGTGGCGTGCTCGTCCCCCGCCACACTCAGTGGCGACACCTCGAAACGGGTGTAGGACAACCCGTGCCCGAAACAGAATCGCGGTGCGACCTGCCAGGTGTCGTGGAACCGGTAGCCGACGTTCAGCCCCTCGCGATACGCGACCTGGGTCGGGTGGCTGGCGAAGTCGGCGTTCGCCGGCAGCTCGAGCATCGACACCGGGAAGGATTCGGCCAGTCGACCGTCGGGTTCGACGACGCCGGTGAGCACGTCCGCCAGCGCCGAGCCACCCGCCTGCCCGCCCAGATAGGCCTCCAGGATCGCCGCCGGTCGATCCGACCACGGCATCTCGACCGGTGCACCCCCCATGAGAACTACTGCGGTGCGTGGGTTTTCGTCAACTACGGCCTCAACCAAGGCGTCGTGCGACGGGGGCAGTCGAAGGTCGGTGCGGTCGAAGCCTTCCGACTCGTAGCTGGCCGGCAGGCCGATGAGGAGTACGACGACCTCAGCTTCGCGGGCGGCTCGCCGAGCCGCCGCGATGTCTTCCGCCGTCGCATCCCCGGTGGCCGCGTCGTACCCGGGGACGTACGTCAGCCGGTCGCCGTACTGCGCCCGCAGCGCGTCGAGGGCGTTGTCGAGGCGGGTCGGATGCACCAATGAACTGCCCGCACCCTGGTAGCGCGGGGTCTGGGCGAAGGCACCGATCAGGGCGACCCGTGCGTCGGCGGCCAGCGGCAGAAGACCGTCGTTGGTCAGCAGCACGCTGGCTTCGGCGGCTGCCCGTCGGGCGAGTGCGTGGTGGGCCTCGAAGTCGACTGGCGCCGCCGTCGGCCGGGCTGCCACCTTCTGGGCCAGGGTGACCAGACGGGTCACCGCCGCGTCCAGGTCGGCCTCGGATAGCGTGCCGGCATCGAGGGCTTGCGCCACCCGGGAATCCCACAATCCGTTGCTCCCGGGCATTTCCAGGTCCGAGCCGGCCTGCACACCGTGCGGCCGGTTCGCCGTCGCCAGCCAGTCGCTCATGACGACTCCGTCGAAGCCCCAGGTGTGACGCAGGATCTCGGTGAGCAACCGGTAGGACTCTCCGGTGTGCTCGCCGTTGAGCTTGTTGTAGGAGTGCATGACGGTCCAGGGCGCGGACTCCTTCACCGCGATCTCGAAACCGGTCAGGTAGATCTCGTGCAACGTCCGCTCGTCGACGATGGAGTCCACCCGCATGCGGTTGGACTCCTGGTTGTTCGCCGCGAAGTGCTTCAGACACGCACCGACGCCCACCGACTGGATACCGCGAACCATCGCTGCGGCAGCCTTACCGGACAGGAAGGGGTCCTCGGAGAAGTACTCGAAATTGCGACCGCCCGCGGGGTGGCGCTTGATGTTCAGCCCTGGTCCGAGCAGCACCCCGACGTCCTGCGCCGCAGCTTCACGTCCGAGAGCCACGCCGATGTCGTGCAACAGGTCGACGTTCCAGGTGGCGCCGAGTCCGGCTGCCGGCGGGAAACAGGTCGCCGGGACCGAATCGGCCAATCCGACGTGATCAGCCGACCCGATCTGTTTACGCAGTCCGTGCGGCCCGTCAGTCAGCATGAATCCGGTTGCACCGTCAACAGATTCGGTGTTCCAGAAGTCCTTGCCCGACAGCAGCCTGATCTTGTCGGTCCGGCTGAGGCGACCGGTGATCTCCTCGGCGGGCAGCAGGTCCTGGGGCTGGAACGGCATGAGCAACCTTTCGGAACGTCGACTGGTTATCAGCGACTGTACCCAGCGCACGCCGTGACCACTGAGACCACATTTCGTATGGTGGCCGGGTGACTCCGACCACCGTGGGGCGTCCACCGGACGAGGAACTGACTGCCCGCATCCTGCGTGCCACGGTCGAGATCGTCTTCGAGGTGGGCTACGACCAGTTGCGCATCGAGCACGTGGCCAAACGGGTCGGGTGCGGAAAAACGGCCATCTACCGCCGCTTTCCGGACAAAGGGGACCTTGTCGCCGCAGCAGCGATGTCGATCATGCACCTGGGCGAGGTCCCGGACACCGGCGACATCGTCGAGGATCTCCTGCAGCACACGCTGATCAACGTGGAGAACCAGAACCTCACCCGGCTGCGCGAGGGCAGCACCAATGCCATCGCAGCCGCGCTGGATCCCGCCGTCTTCCCGGTGCTGTGGGATCGGTTCTTCAGCCGTCGCCGGGACAACGGGATCCGGCTCATCGAACGAGCCATCGAACGTGGTCAGATCGCTGCAGACACCAACGCTGACCTGCTGCTGGACACGCTCGCGTCGCTCAGCTTCTACCGGTCGACGGTGCGCGGTGTCGGCGTCACCACCGAGCAGTACCGATGGCTCGTGCAGACCCTCGTGGCCAACCCACCACGGGAGCCGCAGGATTCCTGACGGCCCGGGTCACAGCGCCACGGCGGGCATCTGGATGACTGCCGGGGAATTCACCGTGTAGACCCGCACGGAACGTCGGCCCAGCTCGCGTCGTGCTCCCTCGGACAGCACCGCGTCGGTCACCAACACGTCAACCCGGCTCAGGTCACTGACCGTCGTGAGCAGTGCGGTCCCCCAGGCGGCGCGGTCGGCGACGACCACCACGCGCCGGGCTGCGTGAATCATCGCCCGCTCCACCTGCGCCTCCTGCAGGTTCGACGTCGTGACACCGGCTTCGATGTCGACGGCAGCTGCCGAGATGATCGCCACATCCACGTGTGTCCGCGCGAGCGTATCGATCGCGACCGGCCCGGCCAGGCCGCCATTGGCGGTCCGGGCCCCGCCGGTGAGCACCACCGTCCGGTCGTCCCGGGACGGATCGTGCAGGGCTTCCTCAACCGACGGCGAGTTGGTCACCACACTCAGGCCGGCTGTGGTGCGCAACTCGGTGGCCACCGCGTACGCCGCCGCCCCCGCCGACAGGGCGATCGTGGCGCCGTCGTCGACCAGACTCGCTGCGGCGCGTCCCAGCACCGGATAGGAGTTCGTCGTCGGCCCCGTGCCGCCGTCGCCCGCTGAGCTACCGCGGGTGGCGATCGCGCCACCGTGCACCTTGGTCACCAGCCCCTTGGCGACCAGCACATCGATGTCCCTGCGAACCGTCATGTCGCTGACCCCGAGTTCACCGACGATGCGAGAGACGCGAACTCCACCGTTCTGGGCAACCTGGCGCAGGATGAATTCTTGTCGCTGCTGAGCCAACATCTGTCTGCCTTTCAGTCCTCGTCGTGTATCAGTCCTCGCGGTGTCGCGGACATCGCGAGCGAGCCACCTGACCCTATTAACGATACGGATCGTTCCGTTAGCAATATGAGCAAGTTACCAGGATTGCGTGCGTCCTCGTTCGCTTTTGCTCACGCCCGCACGACCCTGAGCGTTCGCAGACTCGGATCGGCGGCGTAGGCAATACGCACCCCCGCGCGGGCCGCGGCCTCCAGGGTCGACAGACTCCGTCGCGTGATGCGTTCCCCCGGCGCCAGCACCGGGATGCCCGGCGGGTACGGCGCAACCAACTCCGCGCTCACCTCACCTACCGCATCGTGCAGCGGAACGGCCTGCGCAGCGGCGAAATACGCTCGGCGTGGAGTTGTCACCATCTCCGGCTCCACCTGGTAGATCCCCGCATCCACCACGTCCCGCGCCGGTCCGCGATGGTGCTCGATCGCCGCGATGAGCGCTTGGGTGTACGCCGCAATGCTGGTCTCGGTGTCCGCCAGCGAGACCACCGCGATGATGACGTCGCGATCAGCGGACTCGACCGGCAAGCCGCGCTCGATCAACTCCCGCTCGACGGCGATACCGTCCGCCCCGGTCCCCGGCAGCACGACGGTGAGTTTGAGCGGATCGACGTGGGCGCCCTCGAGAACCACCAATCCCGCAACGTCGCGAAGCTGCCGCCGCGCCTGCCGGGCAGCCAGGATCGCCGGCCCGAGCAGCGCCACGCCGTCTCGCGCCAGCAGCGCTCGCGCGGCATCGGTGCTGGCCAGGATCGCCCCCGCCGGGCTGGTCGTCGCCGTCGCATCGACGGCGGCGTCCAACCGGCGCAGATCGACCCGGCCGCCCCTCGCCAGGATCAACGCCGCCTGGCTCCACGCCGGCAGCGTCTTGTGGGCGCTGGTCACCACCACGTCGGCGCCCAGCGCGAGCGCATGCTCGGGTAGATCGGGGTGGAACCCGAAGTGTGCAGCCCACGCTGCATCCACCACGAGCGGTACGTCGTAGTCGTGTGCGGCCGCAGCCAAGCCGCGCATGTCCCCTACCGTGCCGACGTAGGACGGATCCCCCACGAAAACGGCTCGCACGTCAGGGTTTTCGGCGACCACACGGCGTACATCATCGGGTCGCACCCCCAACGGCAACCCGGTGGCCCGGTCAACCTCAGGACGCACCCACACCGGCTCCAGGCCGGCGAGCACCAGACCCAGCAACATCGAGCGATGCAACGATCGGCTCACCACGACGCGGCCCCCGTCGCCCCCGAACGCCAACGCGACCGACTGGTTCGCGTGCGTCGCACCGTCGGTGGAGAAACGGCAGAAGTCTGCACCCCACAGCCGCGCAGCACGTGCCTCGGCCTCCCCGAGAACCCCCGTTGCCAGTTTCATCGTGTCCAGACCGGCGTACAGCGGCACGTCCCCGGCAACCACATCACCCACGAGATCCCTGCGTTGTTTGTGACCGGGGATCGTGAACGGCGTCGGCGATCGCTCCTGGAATCGCAGCCACGCATCGAGCAACGGAGCCTCGCCGCGCAACCCGGCCGGATCAGTACCCATCGCACCCTCGTGAGCGCACGCCGTTCGCCATTCAGCCAGCCTAGACAGGGGGTAGACACTTGATCCGTGATCACGCTGTACGGCGCCCTCGGCGGCTCGGCGACCGTCCACGCGTTGGCTGACGCCTGGCACCGTCGGGTCCTGGCCGATCCCGTTGTCAGCCATGCGTTCCGCCGGTTCGAGCCCGATCACACGCAGCGGTTGGCCGCCTACTGGACGCAGGCGTGGGGCGGTCCGGCGGACTACACCGCTACCTACGGCAGCGAGTCAGATCTGGTGCGAATGCACTCGGGCAACGGCGAGCACGAGGAGATGAACCGGCGGGCAATCGCGTGCTTCGACGCAGCGCTGTCCGATGCAGGCGTCCCCGAGGGCGAACTGCGGGACGCACTGCACGACTACTTCGCCTTCATGACCACCGGGCCGATGTACGCCTATCACGAGTCCGCGGCTGATGTGCCGGACGATCTGACGGTTACCCGGTGGGGCCTGGCCGGTCGCCTGGAGTCTCAAGAGCCCTGATCAGCAGCGCCTGGGCGGCCGCGTAGGTGCCCAGGACGAAGGCCTCGGTGGCCGCGCGCGCCATCGTGGCGCTCAACACTTTCTCCCGGATCAGGATCATCGAATCCGAAGCCAGGAAGAGCACTCCCCCGGTCTGCATCGCTGTCGACGGCGACGACCAGGCCATGATCGCCATGCCACCGAGCAGAACGCCGTACGCCGTGATGATCGCGTCCGGCGCCGAGCCCGCACCCGTGACGGTGTCCAGGACCGACAGTCCGCCCAACCACGGGAGAACGGCGACTACCCGGCGTGGCCGCGGCCGGACACCGGCCCGAGCCATCAACGTCACGTAGCCAATCTGCTGAAGACCGAACGCTATTGCCCCGCAGCGCAGTTGGCGCCGCTCGGCATCGGCTGGCTGGGTGTGCGGCCGCGGCAGCAGGATCACGTCACCCAGCCATCCCGCGCTGGTTGCTCCGAACAGGATTGGGTCGCGGCTGCCCCGCAGCCAGGCACCGGCCTGGAGAGTCGGCACCAACGCAGACTTCGCCACCACCAGCAGGGGGCGCCGACCCAGCGCGCCCGCTGCGGCCGTGGCTACAGCCAGGGGCACATACACGACGAGTTCAGGACGTTGCCGCACCCGGGCGACGACGGCTGATCGGAGACGGGGCCACGACGACATGGAGCCAGTATGTAATCTGGGTCACTACACCTGTAAATCGAGTTGGAGGATTCATGGCCGACAAGACCGCTCCGAACAACCTGCAGGCCGAGATCGAGGTCGATGCCCCGCCGGCCAAGGTCTGGGCGTTGGTCTCCGACCTGCCGGCCATGGCGCGCTGGAGCCCCCAGACCTTCCGCACCTTCCTGCGTGGCTCGGGCAAGGGCGCGAAGATGATCAACATCAACAAGGCCGGCTGGCGGATCTGGCCAACGACCTCGATGATCAAAGACTTCGAGCCGGACAAGCGACTGATGTTCAAGGTCCGCGAGAACAAGGCCAAGTGGAGCTACGACCTCGAACCGCTCGACGGTGGCAGCCGCACCAAGATCATCGAGACCCGGGACGTGTCCGGTGGCACCTCGGGTATCTCGCACTTCCTGGTCGACAAGTTCTTCGGCGGCAACAGCAACTTCGAATCTGTGCTGCAAGCGGATATGAACAAGACCCTGCAGCGGATCAAGACCGAGGTCGAAGGCTCCTGAGCGGCTGCGTCTTCTGTTCCATCGTCGCCGGTGAGACACCGGCGTTCGTCGTCGCGGATGACGACCAGACGATCTCCTTCTTGGACGTCCGGCCGGTGTTCAAGGGACACGTACTCGTCGTACCCCGCCAACACATCGTTACGTTGGGTGATCTGCCGAGCGATCTGCTGGCGCCGTACTTCGCTGCGGTGCAACGGATCTGCGTTGCCCTGCCGGTCGCCCTCGGCGCCCAGGGCAGCTGGGTGGCCGAGAACAACATCGTCAGTCAGTCGGTGCCGCATCTGCACACGCACGTGGTGCCCCGCACCAAGGGCGACGGCCTGCGCGGGTTCTTCTGGCCACGCACCACATACGCACAGGGCGAGGCGCAGGAGTACGCCGACCGCATCCGTGCCGCCCTCGAGTCGCCGTAGGCTGGGCGCATGAGCCGCATCTTCGACTCACCCGTTGCCTCGGTCTACCCGCTTTACGTCGCCAAAGCCGAGCGCAAGGGCCGCACCCAGGACGAGGTCGACCAGATCATCGAGTGGCTGACCGGCTTCGACACGGCGGCGTTGCAGCGACACCTGGATGCGGGGACCACCTTCACCGAGTTCTTCGCCGCGGCCCAGCTGAACCCCCGCG
Organism: Branchiibius hedensis; assembly: GCF_900108585.1. Taxonomy (NCBI): domain Bacteria; kingdom Bacillati; phylum Actinomycetota; class Actinomycetes; order Micrococcales; family Dermacoccaceae; genus Branchiibius; species Branchiibius hedensis. Next base: position 881,441 of record NZ_UESZ01000001.1, on the reverse strand, counting down.
TCGATCTGATCACCGGCTCGGTCTGCGGGGTGAAGGTCCAGGACGTCCAGGATCCGCTGATGCAGCGAATCCGCTACTTGGACAAGCTGATCGACGAACTAGCCAAGGGCAAGCCGATGGACCGCATCCTGCGCTGACCTCAGCCGGTGATCCCGAGTTGGTCCAGCAGGAAGGCCAGTTCGAAGGCCACATCGCGCAGCGCGTCGTAGCGTCCCGACTGTCCGCCGTGACCGGCTGCGGTTTCGGTTTTCAGCAGCACCGGCCGGGTCTGCGGGTCGCTGGTGACCGTAGCCCGCAACTGCTGCACCCACTTGGCTGGTTCGGTGAAGAAGACCCGCGTGTCGTGCAGGCTGGTCGTGGCCAGGATGGACGGATACGTCGTGGCCGCGATGTTCTCGTACGGCGTGTAGGACTTCATGTACGCGTAGACCTCCGGGTCGGCCAGCGGGTTGCCCCACTCCTCCCACTCCCCCGTGGTCAGCGGCAGGCTGGGGTCCAGGATCGTCGTCAACGCATCGACGAAGGGCACCGCGGCGATGACCGCCCGGAACAGCGTGGGGTCCTCGTTGACGGCGGCGCCGATCAGCAGACCACCCGCTGAACCCCCCTCCGCGACAAGCCGATCGGGAGCCACCCAGCCTTGATCGATGAGTGCGTGCCCGACGTCGACGAAGTCGGTGAAGCTGTTCCTCTTGGCCAGCAACCGGCCACCCTCATACCAGGCACGGCCCAGCTCACCACCGCCGCGGATGTGCGCGACCGCGACGACGACCCGGCGTTCGAGAAGCGGCAGCCAGGACACGCGCACCGCCGGATCCGTCGGGTGCTCGTACGCGCCGTACCCGTAGACGTAGCCCGGGTTGGTGCCGTCCGGACGCAGGTCGCGGTGGTGCAGGATCGAGACCGGCACCGATGCGCCGTCGCGGGCGGTCACCCACAGGCGCTGCTCGACGTACTGCGAGGAGTCGAAATTGGGCACCGGTCGTTGCCGCAGGATCTGCACTGCGCCCGTGGCCGGATCGAAGTCGCTGATCGTGCGGGGCTGCAGGAAGGAGGTGCTGCTGACCTGCAGGACGGGACTGTCGTACATCGGGTTGGACCCGATGGTGACACTGGTGAGCTCACTGTCGACGGGCAGATCGATCGGCGCGCCGAAACCGTCACCCACCTTGGGCAGCACCCGGACCGCTGGCAGACCCTCCCGGCGCATCGCGACGGCCACGAACGACGCGAAGGCGTGCGCCGCTGCGATCCGCTCGGTTCCCAGTCCTCGCAGGACCGGGTCCCAGTTCGGCCGGCCCGGATCGGCCAGTGGAGCGCAGGCGAGGTCGAAGTCCGGACGGTCCAGGTTGTGCACGATCAACAACCGGTCGCCGTCGACCTCCGGGACGTATTCCACGCCCTGGGCGCGGGCCTCGATCAGGACGGGTTCCGCCAGGGGCGTGTTCAGATCGAGCAACCGGAACTCGGTCGTGGTCTTGGAGCCTGCGCCGATCAGCAGCCACTGCTCGTCGCGACTGGTCTCGATCCCCAGATCGAACTTCGGGTCATCCTCCTGCAACACCAATTCGTCTGTCTCAGCGGACTTTCCGATCTCATGCCGCCACACCTGGTGGGTGCGCCAGGCGTCGTCGCACCGGGTGTAGAACAGATAGCGGCCATCGCGTGACCACGCCAGCCCGTAGACCGCTCCGCGCACGACATCGTCCAGCACTGCACCGTCACTGATCCGGCGCACCTGCAGGTCGTAACGCTCATCGCCCGCGGTGTCGGCCAGGATCGCCAACAGGCTCTCGTCCGCGCTGATCTCCAAGCCACCGACCTCGTAGAAGTCGTGGGCCGCAGCTTCGGCATTCACGTCGAGCAGCACCTGCTCGCCGGGCACCTCACCTTCGGGGTCGGGCCGACCCAGCCCCTCGACGTACGGCGATCGGCAGTGGATCTCGTACTGCTCACCTTCGCGGGTGCGTGAGTAGTACCAGTAGTTGTCGGCACGGACCGGGACGCTGACGTCGGTCTCCCGGATGTGCGACTTCAATTCTTCGAACATGGTCTGCTGCGCCGAAGACAGGTGCGCGGTGCGAGCCGCGGTGTAGGCGTTCTCGGCGTCGATGTGAGCCAACACCTCGGGGTCGTCGCGGTGGTCGAACCACGCCCACGGGTCGACGAACCGGTCACCGTGGTGCTCGCGAAGGCGATCACGGCGAGGGGCAACGGGCGGGACAGCGGGAGAACTCACCTGAGCAATCTACGGTCACTCGTTGATGCCGGTCTGCTCCACCCCTGCGACGATCCACCGCTGCAGGAAGAGGAACATCAGCAGCAACGGGAGCATCGAGATCAGCGCGGCCATGAACATGCCGTGCAGATTCACGCTCTGCGCGGTCACGTAGGTCGACAGCGACAACTGCACAGTCCAGGAGTTCTGGTCCTGGCCGATCACCAGCGGCCACAAGAACGCGTTCCAACTGCCGATGAAGGTGATCGTGCCGACCGCCGCGAGCATCCCCCCAGAGGTGGGCATCACGATCCGCCAGAAGGTCCGCCACGGTCCGGCCCCGTCGATCATCGCGGCCTCCTCCAACTCGCGGGGGAAGCCAAGAAAATGCTGCCGGAACAGGAACGTGGCCAGCGCCTGGAAGAGGCCCGGCACGATGAGGCCGCGCAGCGTGGAGACCCAGCCGAGGGTGGACACCATCACGAAGGTCGGGACGAAGGTGACCGCGGCAGGAATCAGCAGGGTGGCCAGAACCACGTAGAACACGGCGTTGGCGTAGCTGACCTTCGCCCGAGCCAAGCCGTACCCGGCCATCGCCGAGATGATCAGGACCACGACCGTCTGGGTGACGGCGATGATCGCGGAGTTCAGCAGGCTGTGCGCCAGCGGGACCGCGGAATCGGAGAAGACCTCGGTGATGTTCGACCACTGCGGGTTGCTGGGGAACCAGGTCCAGCCCTCGGGGTTGGTGATCTGCGCATCCGTCGACAGGGCGTTGCGCACCATCAGGTAGAACGGCACCAGGAAGACCAGCGCGAGCGCCACCAGGACGAAGTAGCGGACGGTGATACCGACCCGCGACGAACTGCGATCAACCCCCACCGCTGCCATCAGTCCGACCTCCGTCCCAGGCCGGTGAGCCGGCCCTGTAGGAGCGCGAAGATCGCAATGATCAACGTCAGGATGACTGCGCCCGCACTGCCGTTGCCGAAGTCCTGCACGCTGCCCAGAGCAATGTTGTAGAGGTAGACCAACGGTGGCCGGGCGTACGGCGGGTAGGTCCCGGAGCTGTTGACCATGAGGTTGTAGAACTCATCGAACGCCTGGAACGCATTGACCAGCAACAGCATCAGCACTGCGGTCGAGGTGGCCCGCAGTTGCGGGAACGTGATGTACCGGAACGCTTTCCAGCCGACGGCTCCATCGAGGGCAGCCGCTTCGTACTGGCCGCGCGGGATCCGTTGGAGTGCCGCGAGGAACAACACCATGTAGAAACCGACCTGCAACCAGAGTCGGACGGTCGTGATGACCAACCAGTACCACGGCGGTTGCACGACCGACAGCCAGGCGACCGGGTCCTTGCCGAAGAGGCCGAGCACGCTGTTGACCAACCCGGAGCTGACCCCGGAGAACAACGAGTTGCGCCAGATCAGGGCGGCCGCGACGTACGAACAGGCGATCGGCAGGAAGAACACCGACCGGAAGAACGCCTGTGCGGCCCGCACGCTGTTGACCAGCACCGCCAACCCGAGCGACAGCGCGAACGTCGTCGGCACGATGAACGCGGCGAACACCACGAAGGTGAGCAGGCTGGAGCGGAACGCCGGGTCGGACAACATCCGGGTGTAGTTCTCCAGACCCACGAAGTGGGTGGGCGTCACCGTGTTACGCGCCTCGAAGAACGACAGGTAGATCGACCAGATGATCGGGAAGATGGTGAAGATCAACAACCCGGCGAAGAACGGGCCGGTGAAGATCCAGAACCACAGGTGCGGGTTGCTGCGCCAACCACGACGAGCGGGTACGGCGGGTAGCGGCCCCGTCGTACCCGCTGCGTCCGCGGGCGTGCTACTCATCGGCGCAGGATCAAGCGAACCGCTTCAACTCGGTGTTGACGGTGCTTTCGACGCCGGCGAGAGTGCTGGCCGGATTGGCTCCCGAGCGGATGATCTTGTCGATCGCATCGCTGAACGCCGCAGCGCTGGTCGGCGTCCACAGCAGCGGAGTCTGGACGTGACCGTAATCGGTGGCGTAGCGCACCGCGTCGGCCGCGGGTCCGGTCTTGAGCTTGTCCGCCTTGGCCTGCAGGCTGATTCGCGCCGGGATGTGGAAGCCGTAGGACTGAGCCCACTCCAGTTGCTTGTCGGTCTGGTCGACCCAGAGCCACTTGACGAAGTCCTTCGCCGCGCTGGTGTGCGCCGACTTGGCGTTGACCGCCGACGCATACGCGCCGACCGGCACCGACTGCTTGCCGGAGGCTCCGATGGCCGGGAACGGAAGCACCCCGAAGTCGTCGCCGAGCGCCTTGGTCAGGGCCGGGAGCGTCCACAGGCCGGTCCACTGCATCGCGGTCAGACCCTGGGCGATCGCGTTGGGTTCGGACCAGTCCGAGGGCGCGCCGAGCAGCAGGTGACCGGAGGTGAACAGGGTGTGGAAGGTACTCAGCGCAGACTGGACATCGGCATTGTTGAAGTCCGGTTGGTTGTCCCGGCCCAGGTAGTCGTGACCGGTCGACCACAGGATGGGACCGCCGACGACACCCGCCCCACCGTCGTTGCCCAGGAACAAGCCCTTGACCTTGCCGGTGGTGAGTTTGCCTGCGGCAGCGACCAATTCCTCCAACGTCTTCGGCGGCTCGACCCCCGCCTTGGACAGCATCGATTTGCGGTAGACGAACAACTGCATGTCGATGTCCTGCGGGATGCCGTACAGCTTGTCCTTGTAGGTCATCCGGTCCAGCAGCCAGGGTGCGTAGTCCGAGCGGGCGTCACCGAGCAGTCCGCTGAGGTCGACCACCTGGTTTCCCAGGATCATGTCGATACTCGGACCGTTGCCCGCTTCGAAGACGTCCGGCCCGGCGTTGGTCAGCAGCGAGGCGGCGACCTTCTTGTCGTAGTCGCCCGGCACCCAGGTCACGTTGACGGTGGCATTCGGGTACGCCGCGGCGAACCGTTTCGCCGCCGCTTCGGTGCCGTCCTCGCCGTACTGGTGGTACCACTGCGCCAGGGTCGGTTTACCGCCGGCGGATGAGCCGCTGTCAGCCGGTCGACCGGTGTTGCCCCCGCACGCAGCCAGCGCCAGACCGGCCAGGCCGGCTCCCGCCGCACCCAACACACTGCGCCGGGTTGCCCCGCTCGCTGCAGATCCCGTCATTTGCTGTCGTCCTTTCCGACCCCCGCGCATCCATAACGCGAACTGATGCAGACCATAACGCAGCGTAGTCAGTCCGCGGTCTGCGGTAATCCAGCCTCCCACTACCGGCAGGTGGCGTCACGGCTGACGCGCACAAGCGGGCCGACAAAGACGGCGCGGACTCAACCCGCCACACAGCTGGGGCCGAGCAGGGCCTTCAGATCGCCGTACAACGCCGGCGACGTGGTGACCCGCCACTCGTCGTCCAGCTTCATCGTGACGGTGCGTCCGGGTTGGACCAGACGCAGATGCACCTCGGTGGCACCGGGGTGTCCGCCGAGCACCGAACGCAACCGCTGCACCGTGCCCTCGTTGGCCAGGGACAACGGCATCACCAGGGTGACCGGGCCGCGGGCATCGGTGCGCAACTCCGGCAGCTTCAGATCCTGGGCGTGGATCGACACCTCCTCGTCGCGGAACCGCAGCCGACCCTTGATGACGCAGACGGTGTCGGGAGTCAGCATGGTCTGGACGGTCATGTACGACTTGGCGAAGAACATCACATCGATCGAGCCCTCGAGGTCCTCGACCGTCGCGATCGCCCAGGTCTCACCCTGCTTGTTGCGTTTGAGTTGCACCGCGGTGATCAGCCCGGCGATCGTCACCATCGAGCCGTCGTCCGGCGCTTCGTCGCCGTGCAGCTTGGCGATGGAGACATCCGCGTGGCTGGCCAGGATCCGTTCGATCCCGAACAGCGGGTGATCGGAGACGTAGAGGCCGAGCATGTCCCGCTCGAAGGCGAGCAGCGTCTGCTTGTCCCACTCGATCTCCGGCACCGGCGGCAGTGCGGCCAACTGGACACCCTCGTCATCGCCGAACCCACCGAAGAGGGAATCCTGCCCCACGGCTTCGTGCCGTTTCTCCTCGACCAGGGAGTCGACGTACGTCTCATGGACGTGCACCAAACCCTGTCGTAGGTGCCCCAGATCGTCGAATGCGCCTGCCTTGATGAGGGATTCGACGGTGCGCTTGTTGCAGACCTGGGCCGGGACCTTGCGCAGGAAGTCCTCGAAGGAGGTGAACTTGCCCTTCTCCTCGCGCGCGGCGACGATCCCCTCGACCACGCTGGCACCGACGTTGCGCACGGCGGCCAAGCCGAAGCGGATGTCCGCACCGACGGCGGCGAAGTCGGCCATCGACTCGTTGACGTCCGGCGGCAGCACCTTGATCCCGAGCTGCCGGGTGTCGGCCAGGTAGGTGGCCATCTTGGTCTTGTCGTCCTGCACCGAGGTGAGCAGCGCCGCGGCGTACTCGGCCGGGTAGTTGGCCTTCAGGTACGCCGTCCAGCAGGACACCAGCGCGTAGCCGGCCGCGTGTGATTTGTTGAACGCGTACCCGGCGAACGGCAGCATGACGTCCCACAGAGCCTGGGTCGCCTTGGGCGAATAGCCGTTGGCGGCCATACCTGCGGAGAAGTTGTCGAACTCCTTGGCCAGGATCTCCGGCTTCTTCTTACCCATCGCCCGGCGCAGCAGGTCCGCACCACCGAGGGTGTAGCCCGCGAGCTCGCGGGCGATCGCCATGATCTGCTCCTGGTAGATCAGCAGGTGGTAGGTCTCACCGAGGATCGGATCCAGCGCCTCTTTGAGCTCGGGGTGGATCGGCTGGATCGGCTTGCGGCCGTTCTTGCGGTCGGCGTAGTCCGTGTGCGCGTTGGCCGCCATCGGACCGGGCCGGTAGAGCGCGAGCACAGCGGTGATATCGGCGAAGCCGGTGGGCGCCATCTGTTTGAGCAGCGTGCGCATCCCGCCGCCGTCCAGCTGGAAGACCCCGAGAGTGTCACCGCGACCGAGCAGCTGGTAGGTGGTCGGATCATCCAACGGCATGCTTTCGGTGGTCAGCTGCTCACCGCGGTTGGCCTCGATGTTCTTCAGCGCCTGGTCGATGATGCCCAGGTTTCGCAGGCCCAGGAAGTCCATCTTGACCAGGCCCATCTCCTCGCACTGCGGGTAGGAGAAGCCGGTGATGATGGTGCCGTCCTTGTCCCGGCGGTGCAGTGGGATCAGGTCGAGCAGAGGTTCGCTGGACAAGATGACCGCCGCGGCGTGGACACCGGTCCCCCGGGTCAGCCCTTCCAACCCCATCGCGGTGTCGACGACCTTCTTGACCTCGGGTTCCGCGGCGTACAGCGCCCGGAAGTCAGCACCCTCGGCGTAGCGCGCGTGCTCAGCGTTGAAGAGTTCCTTCAGGGGCACGCCCTTGCCCTGCACGTCCGGCGGCATCGCCTTGGTGATCTTGTCGCCGAGCGCGAACGGGAAGCCCAGGATCCGGTTGGCGTCCTTGACGGCCGCCTTGGCCTTGATCGTGCTGAACGTGTTGACCTGCGCGGTGTATTCGGCGCCGTACTTCTCGGTGACGTAGCGCACCATCTTGTCGCGCTGGCGGTCGTCGAAGTCCAGGTCGACGTCCGGCGGGGAGATCCGCTCGGGATTCAGGAACCGCTCGAAGAGCAAGCCGTGCTCGAGCGGGTTCAGCTCGATGATGCGGGTCAGGAACGCCACCAGGGAACCGGCGGCCGAGCCACGGCCCGGGCCGAGCGGCACCCCGTTGTCGCGGGCGTACTTGCAGATGTCGGCCACGACCAGGAAGTAGGAACTGAAGCCCATCGGCTCGATGACGGCCATCTCGGTCTCGATCCGGTCCCAGACCTCCTGGGGCGCATCGTCGCCGAACCGGTCCTTGACGCCGAGCGCGATCTGCTCACGCAGGAAGGCGGCCTGGGTCTGCCCCTCGGGCACGTCCGGGAACTGCGGCATCCGGTCGACGTAGGTGAAGACCTCGTCGTAGTCGCCGATCATCTCCGCGACCCGCAACGTGTTGTCGCAGGCCTCCGGCAACTCCCGGAAGACCTCCCGCATCTCGGCGGCGGTCTTGATGTAGTAGCCGTCGCCGTTGAATTTGAAGCGGCGCGGGTCGTCCTTGTTGCGACCAACGCCGACGCACAGCAGGTCGTCGTGGCTGTCGGCCTGGTCCTTGGTGATGTAGTGGCTGTCGTTCGTCGCCAGCAGCGGCAGGTCCAACCGCCCCGCGATGTCCAACAGGCCCGACCGCACCGATCGTTCGATGTCCAGGCCGTGGTCCATCAACTCGAGGAAGAAGTTCTCCTTGCCGAAGATGTCCTGGTAGTCGGCGGCGGCCCGCAACGCTTCGTCGAACTGGCCCAGGCGCAACCGGGTCTGGACCTCACCGGACGGGCAGCCGGTGGTGGCGATGATGCCCTGGCCGAACTGGGACAGCAGCTCGCGGTCCATCCGGGGCTTCATGTAGTAGCCCTCGTAACTGGCGAGGGAACTGAGCCGGAACAGGTTGCGCAGGCCCTGGCTGTCCTTGGCCCACATCGTCATGTGGGTGTAGCGGCCGCCACCGGAGACGTCCTTGCCGCCCTCCGCGCTGGCGTCGTCGCCGCGGGCGCCGTCGCGGGCCCAGAACTCCTGCTTGCGCGAGTGCCGGGTGCTGGGTGCCACATAGGCCTCGATGCCCAGGATGGGTTTGACCGGGCCGCCCTTGGCCGCGGTGTAGAGGTCGTAGGCGCCGAACATGTTGCCGTGATCGGACATCGCGATCGCCGGCATTCCGAGCTTTTCTGCTTCTGCCAGAAGGGGTTTCACCTTCGCGGCGCCATCGAGCATGGAGTACTCGGTGTGGACGTGAAGGTGGACGAAACCCGGATCTGAAGACATCGGGACGATTCTAGATCCGGGTGCCGACAGTCCGTGCCGCGGCCAGCGATCGACGTACGTCCTCGCAGGTCGGGGCCTTCTGCGGAGTGTCGCTCAGTCGCTGGCGCGCAGCACGTCGAGCGCGTGCTGCAGGTCGGCGGGGTAGGGACTGGTGAAGGTCATCCACTCCCCCGAGCCGGGATGGGTCAGGCCGAGCTCGACGGCGTGCAACCATTGCCGCTCCAGTCCCAGCTTCTTGGCCAGCCCCGGATCGGCGCCGTAGAGCGGATCGCCCACCAACGGCCGGTGCAGCGCGCTGAAGTGCACCCGGATCTGGTGGGTGCGCCCGGTCTCCAGGTGCACCGTCAGCAGCGACGTCGCCGGAAACGCCTCGAGCAGTTCGTAATGCGTGGTGCTGGGCCGCCCGGAGTTCATCACCGCGAACTTGTAGTCGTGGTTCGGATGACGACCGATGGGTGCCTCGATGGTGCCCTCCACCGGGTCCGGTAGACCCTGCACGAGCGCGTGGTAGGTCTTGTCGACGGTGCGGTCCCGGAAGGCCTGCTTGAGCACCGTGTAGGCCCGCTCGCTCTTGGCCACGACCATCAGCCCGCTGGTGCCCACATCGAGCCGCTGGACGATCCCCTGACGCTCGGGCGCACCCGAGGTGGAGATCCGGTAACCGGCCGCGGCCAGGCCGCTCACGACATCGGGACCGTCCCAGCCCACGCTGGGGTGCGCCGCAACGCCCACCGGCTTGTCCACCACGACGATCTCACTGTCGTCGTAGACGATGCCCAGGTTCTCGATGAGTTGCGGGCGGACCGTCGCCTTGCGCGGACCGAAGTCCGCCGGCATGCTCACCTCGAGCCACTGGCCCGCGCTCACTCGGTCCGACTTACCAACCGGGCGCTGGTCGAGGGTGACCGCGCCACCGGCGGCCAGGTCCGCGGCGCGGGTCCGGGAGAAGCCGAGCAACCGGGCGATGGCGGCATCGACGCGCTCACCTTCCAGACCCTCCGGGATGGGCAGCGCTTTGACCTCACTCACGACGCATCATCGGGTACGTCGTGTTGCCGCTGACCGTCGATGCCGACGCCGCGGAAGGCCAACAGGGCGATCAGGCACGCGGCGGTGACCACACACATGTCCGCCACGTTGAAGACCGGCCAGTGCGGCAACCGCAAGAAGTCGATCACGTGCCCCTGACCGCCGCCGGGCGGCCGCACGAAGCGGTCGGTGAGATTGCCCAACGCCCCGGCCAACAGCAACCCCAGGGCCAGCGCCCACGGCCAGCTGCGTAGCCGGCGGGCGATGAAGCAGACCACGCCGATCACGACGATTGCGATGACGGTCAGCACCCAGGTCGCGTTGGTCGCGAACGAGAACGCCGCACCGGGGTTGCGGACCAGTTCCAGCTGCAGCAGCTCACCGATGACCGGTTTGGGTACGCCGGGTTGCAGCGACCGCACCGCCCACGCCTTGGTCAGCTGGTCCAGGGTGTAGCCGAGCACGGCCACACCGACCAACAGGGCGATCGTGCGCCGCCGGGGACGGGTGGATTCGGTCTGGTGTGCGCCTATCGGCGTTCCTGCTTCTGTTTGCATGCCATGCATAGGGTCGCACGGGGGAAGGCCTGTAGTCGAAGTTTGCCCACCGCCTTGCCGCAACTCTCGCAGATTCCGTAGCTACCGTCGGCGATCCGCTCCAAAGCGTGCTGGGACTGCTCCAGCATCGCCCGGGAGTTGTCGGCCAGGGACAATTCGTGGTCTCGTTCGACGTTCATCGTGCCCACGTCGGCCTGATCGTCGCCGGCGCCGTCGCCGCCGCCTTTGATCAGATCGGTGAAGTCATGCTCGAAGTGCGCCACCTCTCCCCTGAGGCGGTCGACATCGGCCCGCAGCTCCGCGGCGACCTGCGCCAACTCACTCGGCGTCCAGGGCGACTCGTCCTGCGCGACGAGCAGCGAGGCGGCTGCTTGGCGAGCGGCTTGGTTGGCGGTGGCCTTCTTGGTGCTCGCCGCTTTCACGGGTGCCGACTTCTTCGCGGGCGCCTTCTTCGCGGGCGCCTTCTTCGCGGGCGCCTTCTTTGTGGCGGGCGCTTTGTTCGCCACCTTTTTCACCGGTGGTTTGGCTGCGGGTGACTTCGCGGCCGCTAGCTTGCGGGCCGGAGCCTTTTTCGCGACCGTTTTCGCCGTCTTCTGAGCAGCGCTGGCACTTCTGGTGGCGGCCTTGGCGGGAGCGGTTCGGGTCGGAGCGGTTTTGCTGACGGCACTCGCCTTGGTCGTTTTCGTGGCTGCGGCCTTCTTCGCCCCGGTGCTCTTGGCCGTCGTGGACTTCGTAGCGGTAGCGGACTTCTTGGCGGTAGCGGTCTTCTTTGCGGCCGCCGAGGGACTGCGGGTGGCGGAGCGTCCAGCGGTGCTCGCCGTCGTCGCCGATGCTGGTCTCTTCACTGCCGGGATCCTCGTCTCGCAGTACGCGCCGCAGATCGGGCGCGCGATTGGCACAGAGAGTAATGCAGAGCCAACCCAATCCCCGTGACAAACGCGCATAACTGACGCCGACCACCCCGAAGGGTGATCGGCGTCAGACGAACAATGAGATTCAGGAAGCGGGCTGTTGCTCGACTCCGGTGCTGTCCAACTGCTGGAGTTGGCCGCTGATGTAGTCCTTGAGCTGCTTGCGGTAATTGCTCTCGAAGGACTTCAACTCATCGATATTGCCGGTCAGTCGGGCCTTCTCTTTCTCCAGTTCGGCGAGAATGGCTGACTTCTTCTGCTCGGCGTCCTGCACCAGACCATCCGACTTCTCGGTGGCCTCGCGGATCAACCGGTCGCGGGTGGCTTCGCCCTCGCTGACCAGTTCATCACGCTTCTGCGTGCCCTCGGCGAGCAACGCGGCGTGCTTGTCCTCGCCCTCCTTGAACAGCTGGTCGCGCGCCGTCTGACCCTCGGCCACGTGCTGGTCGTGCAGCTTCTGGGCCAGGGCGATCACGGTCGCAGCGCCCGCTTCGGGGGCAACGGCGGACGACTCGACCGCCTGCTTGGCGCTCTGCGCCTCCTGCTCGGTGGCGGCACGCTTGGCGCGCTCGACCTCCTGCTGGGCGGCCTGCAGGTCCTGCTGGGCCTTCGCGAGCTGCTCGTCGAGTTCCTGCTTGCGGGCCTGCGCCTGCTCCAGCTGGCCCTGGGTCTGCGTCAACTGCTCCTTGCCAGCGGCCAGCTCGTCCTGCAGTTGCTTGAGCTGCTGTTCGTACTCGTTGGCCTTCTTGGCGATTGCGGGATCGACATCCGTCGACGCAGCCGCAGCGGCCGTCGGCACCTCGGTGGTGACGTCGGCGTCCGAGGCCGGCGCGTCCTTGGTGGCCGGTGCGACGTAACCCTTACTGCGACGGCAGTCCTCGAGCTGGGTGCTCAACTGCTCGTTCTCGCTGTTCAGCCGGCGCAGCTCGACGACGATCTCGTCGAGGAAGTCGTCGACCTGGATCTCGTCGTACCCCTTGCCACCGCCGAATCCACGTGGCTTGGTGAACTCCTTCTTGACCACGTCTTCAGGCGTCAGCGCCATGTGTTCACCTCAGTGCTGTCGGGTTGTCCTCGTCACGACCGGTGGGCCGGCACGCGGACAACAGTTTGAAACTAGTCCACTGCACACCATAGAAGATCTGGCTGGGTACACACACTCGGGTGCTCGATCGAGGTGCCCCGCAGCACCCACGGGGCGGGTTCTAACGCAGCACCGACAGCAGCAGGGAAACGGCGAGGACGAGCACCAGGAAGGCCAGGTCCAGACGCACGTTTCCCAACCGCAGCGGCGGGATCAACCGGCGCAGGAACTTCAACGGCGGGTCAGTGATCGTGTAAATACCTTCGGCCACGACCAGGACCGGGCCGCGCGGTCGCCAGTCCCGGGCGAACACCTGAACCCAGTCCAGGACGAGGCGGCCGAGCAGCACGATGAAGAACAGGTACAGCAGGAGGGCGATCACCGAGATGACGGTCGTCATGGCAGTCATTGTGCGCCATCGGATGCCAGGTCACGGCATCGGAGGGACTCAGCTCTGGTTGAACAGACCCCGGCCCGCCGCAGCGGCGTCGGCCTGGGAGGAACTGACCTCGACGCCGGCCGGCGACAGCAGGAACACCTTGGCGGTCACCCGCTCGATCGTGCCGTGCAGACCAAACACCAGACCGGCGGCGAAGTCGACCAGGCGCTTGGCGTCGGTGTCGTCCATGTCGGACAGGTTCATGATCACCGGCACACCGGCACGGAACGACTCGCCGATGTCCTTGGCTTCGTTGTAGGTACGCGGGTGGATCGTGTTGATGCGGCTCATTGCGCTGGCCTCGAACCTGGCTTGAGTGGCGACGGCGGTGTTCTTGGTGATCGGCGTGACGGCGGCCGGTTGGGGCGCAGCCTGCTCGTCGGCGTAACCGGTGTCACTGTAATCGTCGTAGGTCCCATACCCACCGTCGGCGTACGAATCGCCGCCGACTTCGTGGCCCTGGTCGTAGCGGGTATCGGCCTCGGCCAACCCCAGATAGACCATCGTCTTGTGCAATGCCCCGCTCACTGACTGCTCCCTCGTTCGACCCGGCCGTTCTCGGGTAGGACGCTACCGGGGTGCGGGTCGATCCCCGAGGATTGCGCTTCCGACACGCAGGTGTGTCGCTCCAGCGGCGACCGCTTGCTCCAGGTCACCACTCATCCCCGCCGAGATCAGGGTGGCGCCCGGGTGGTCCGCGCGAAGCTGCTGCGAGAGGCTGGCCAACCGCTCGAAGGCGGCGGCTGGATCGGCGTGCAGCGGCGCGACGGCCATCAGGCCAACGAGTTCGAGACCCTCGGTCGTCGCGGCTGCCTCGGCCAGCGCCGGCAACTTCGCTGGAAGAACGCCGCCGCGACCCTGGTCGTCACCGGCCAGATCGACCTGCAGGAAGATCGGCAGCACCCGCCCCCGCTCCAGCGCGCCGCGTGCGAGTGGTGCCAGCACCTTGGCCCGATCAACGGACTGCACCCGATCGGCGTACGCCGCGATGTGCCGCGCTTTGTTGGACTGGATCTGCCCGATGAAGTGCACCCGGAGCCGCTCGCGCACCGACGCAGGCAGCTCGGCGAGTTTCGCGGCGGCTTCCTGATCGCGACTTTCGCCGATGTCGATGACGCCGAGGTCGGCCAACCGGTGCAGATCGGTGGCCGGGAAGTATTTGGTGATCACGACAAGCCGCACGTCGTCAACGGGTCGGTGTGCCGCCGCGCACGCCGCTGCGATCCGTTGATGGACGGCCGTCAGCCGGTCGGCAAGCTGCGTGGTTCGCGCATCCGTCATGCGGCGGCCTCCCGCATGACGATCACGCCGGCGCCGCGCCCGCCGGGTCGGTCGCGACGGTGGGAGAACAGCGTGGGGTCCTCCCGGGTGCAGCCCGGGAGCCACCGGACCGCCACATCCTCCTGCGCCAGTTGCCAGACAACCCCGGCAGGTACGTCGATCGCCGCAGTTCCCGACCACGTCACGGACCGAGTGACCGGCCAGCGTGACGCGACGGACTCCTGCAGGTCGGCGGGGACTTCGTAGCACCGGCCGCAGATGGCTGGACCGACGATCGCGTGGATCTGCTGGGCGCCCTCCCGGCGCAGGACCTGGACCGCCTCGGCGACGATCCCGTCCGCCATGCCGACCCGGCCGGCATGGACTGCCGCGACCACGCCGACTGTGGCGTCATAGAGCAGGATCGGCACGCAGTCGGCGGCCAGGGCGACCAGCGCCGAACCCGGCGTGGCAGTCACCATGCCGTCGGCGATCACCTCTGGCGAGCGGTCGGTGACCGGTACGACGGTCGTGCTGTGCCGGCTGCTCATCAGCAACAGACGCGAACGCTCGATGCCCATCGCGGATGCCAGCCGACCGCGATTGACCTCGACGTTGCCGGGATCGTCGCCAACCGCACCACTGAGGTTGAGTGAACCCACGTCACCGCCACTGACCCCGCCCTCGCGGTCAGTGAAGTAGCAGTCGATGACTGCACCACGCGGGCCGGTCACCCGCTCGGACCAGAAGAACACCGGTTGTCAGCCGACCAGCGGGACGACGTCACTTCAGGAAGTCGGGAACGTCCAGTTCGGGTCGGTCATCGAAGGTGACCTCGTTCGGCGGCACCACACCCGGCGCCGGAGCGCTCTGCGGCTGGCCGCCGTCCGGACCGGTGGGCTCGGCGGGGACGGCCGGGGCGGCGGGCGCGGGCGCCGCCTGCTCCTGCGGGCGTGAGGCGCTCTGGATCTGGCCAAGGGCCCGGTCGTCAGCGCGTCGTTGCGGTGCACCGCCGTCGAAACCGGCCGCGATCACCGTGACCCGCACCTCGTCACCGAGGGCGTCGTCGATGACCGCACCGAAGATGATGTTGGCCTCGGGGTGCGCGGCTTCCTGCACGAGGCGGGCCGCTTCGTTGATCTCGAACAGGCCCAGGTCGCTGCCACCCTGCACGGACAGCAGCACACCCTGCGCACCGTCGATGCTCGCCTCGAGCAGCGGCGAGGAGATCGCGAGTTCGGCCGCCTTGATCGCCCGGTCGTCGCCGCGCGCCGATCCGATACCCATCAGCGCCGAACCGGCGCCCTGCATAACGGACTTGACGTCGGCGAAGTCCAGGTTGATCAGGCCCGGCGTGGTGATCAGGTCGGTGATGCCCTGCACACCGGACAACAGCACCTGGTCGGCGCTGTGGAAGGCATCGAGCATCGAGATGTTGCGGTCGCTGATCGACAGCAGTCGGTCATTGGGGATGACGATGAGGGTGTCGACCTCTTCGCGCAGCGCACTGATGCCGGTGTCGGCCTGGTTGGCGCGGCGGCGGCCCTCAAAGGTGAACGGGCGGGTGACGACACCGATGGTGAGCGCGCCCAGACCGCGGGCGATCCGTGCGACCACGGGGGCGCCACCGGTTCCCGTGCCACCGCCCTCACCGGCGGTCACGAAGACCATGTCAGCGCCCTTGAGCACGTCCTCGATGTCTTCTGCGTGATCCTCGGCGGCCTTCTTGCCCACCTCGGGGTCCGCGCCAGCGCCCAGGCCACGGGTCAGTTCGCGGCCGACTTCGAGCTTCACATCGGCGTCACACATCAGCAGCGCCTGGGCGTCGGTGTTGATCGCGATGAACTCCACGCCCTTGAGTCCGACTTCGATCATCCGGTTGATGGCGTTGACGCCGCCGCCGCCGATGCCAACGACCTTGATGACGGCGAGGTAGTTCTGCGGATTGGCCACGGCCGGGGTGCCTTTCGGTGGGGCGTCAAAGGAGGCGACACGTGCAGTCGCGCGCGTGGTGCAGGTTTATCACGCATGACTACGGGTCTGAGCATCCGGTCGAACCTCAGACTTCGGGCAACCGCATGCCGTGACCATCATGCGAGGTCGAGGGTGACCTGGCCGTGGCGACACACCGATGCCGGAAATCCTTGGAAATTCCGGGTGGTGCGCACGATCCTACGAGGGCGCGGGCCGCGACCGCGACAGTAAGCCTCGAGTGGAGGTCAAGGTAATGGCTCTCCTGGTAGGTCCCCGTCACGCGACTCGAGCCACCCTCGGGCTACGACAGCCCGTCGCAGACTGATGCGCGAGCCGCAGGGTTCCTCCAGGCGTCGCCGGACGTTGGCCAGGTGTGCCTTCAGCGTCGCCTCACTGATCTGCAGTCGCTGCGCCACCGCCAGGCGGCTGTCGCTCGGATAGTCCAGCAGATAGGCGCGCAGCACCCGGGCCTCGCCGCCGGTCAGACTCTCAGCGGTTCCCGGCTCGAGCGCAGGTAGCCAGCTCATACCTCCGCCGGCCGTCCGGACCGCGTCCACGAGCTGGTCGCGCGACCCGATCACCGAGACGTAGGCCTGAACTCCGCGCCGCACGAGCTCTTGCACGTTGGTCGGGTGAAGGTAGCCGCCCCACACCACGACCGGTAGCTGCCGGTCGACGGCGCTGTCCAGATAGTCCTCGAACGCCTGGGTGACTCGATCGATCAGGACGACATGTCCCTTGGCCCGGGCCATGGTCCCGGGTTGCACGACCCGGGTCGGGAACGGTTGCACCGCGATGCGGAGAGCATCGCGGTGCAGCGGAAGCTGGCTGGCGATCGCCACCCGCACGGACTGGCCGTCGGTGCCGGGTTGCTCACCCATCGCCATGATCACCATCCCATCACACAGCTGGGCTACTACCGTGTGCCGATGTGAGCGAGCAGGCCAAGGTTGCAGCGGCCCCGGTCGGCCGTCGCAGACTGATCGTGCTGCACAGCAGCCCCGTCGTGGCCGACGCCCTGCGCGAGGGCCTGGACGGCGCCGATCACGTCGTCGCGGTCGACGCCTTCTACTCCTGGGCAGACTTCGCCAGGCGGTGGGATTTCGCCCCGGCCTGGGCGATCGTCGATGCCTACCTTGACGATCACGTACCCCTCGCCTTGAAGGTGCGCAGTCTGGTGCGCGAACGCTCGGGGGTCATCGTGCTGGGCACGCGATACTCCCCGGCGCTGCGCGAGCGTGCCTTCGCCGAGGGTGCGGTGGCGTGGTTGGAGCCGTCCCGCGCGTTGGACAGCATCGTGACGACGATCTGTGCGATGACCGCCGAACGTCCTCATCGCCGCCCGGACCGAGCCGCGACCGGGACCACGTTGACCGACCGCGAATTGCAGCTGGCCAGTCTGCACGCCTCCCGACGCGGCCTGACGCCGGCAGCGATCGGCCGCTCCCTGGGGTTGGCCCCAGCCACGGTGAAGACCCACATCGCCGCTACTCGGCGCAAGTACCGCCAGAACGGCGTCCCGGTGCGTAGCCGCGAAGAACTGGCAGCTGCCCTGATCGCGGACGGATACCTCATCGGCGACGACGACTGGCAGCGACAGGCCCGCTGGTAGCGCCGGTTCAGACCGGCTCGAGGTGTCCGCTCTCCAGGGAGGCGACGATCCGCGGAACGATCGTGGTGACGTATCCGGATCCGGCCAGCAGCACCAGGTCCCCCGGCGCAGCGTGCTCGAGGATCGCCTCAATGGTTGCGTCGTCGGTCGGCGTATAGAGGGCAGTCGTGCCGACGATGCGGTCGGCGATCACCGCACCCGTCACGCCGGGGATCGGATCCTCCCGGGATGGCGCGACGTCCATCACGATCGCGACATCGGCCGGCGCCATGGCGTCGGCGAACTCCTGGGCGAAGCGTTGTGTGCGGGTGAACAGGTGCGGCTGGAAAACCGCGATCACCTTGCCGTCGCCCTTAGTGGCAACACCGGTCTGGACGAGGGCGGCGACCTTGTCGGCGTTGTGCGCGTAGTCGTCGATGACCCGAATGCCCCGCGGTGTGCCGCGCAGCTCGAAACGCCTTTTGACACTGGTGAATTCGCCGACAGCCCAGACCGCACGGTCGCGTGCGACCCCCAGCCCCTCGCTCAGGGCAAGCACCACGGATGCGGCGTTCATCAGGTTGACAGCGCCGGGGATCTGCACGCTCATGCGGTGCTCCTCCCCCGTGTCGGCGAACCGTACGGTGGCTGCCCACTCCTTCGGGCCCAGCAACTCCTGGGTCAGTTGCAGATCGGCTTCGGCCCCATGACCGTAGGTCGCGGTCCGGATCCCCCGGTCCCGTGCCACCTGCGCCAAACGGGCCGAACCGACCTCATCGGCACACGCGGCGAGAAGACCGCCCGCCTGGATGGTCTCGGCGAACGAGACGTAGCCGTCGAACATCGTGTCCAGGTCGCCCCAGAAGTCGAGGTGGTCCTCGCGGATACTCGTGACGATGGCGACCTTCGGGTGGTAGACCACAAAGGATCCGTCGGACTCATCCACCTCAGCTACGTAGTAATCGCCTTGCCCCGCACCGGAACTCGCGCCGATGCCGCCGATGGCAGCCCCGGTGATGAAGGACGGATCAAGACCGCACGCGCGCATCGCGACGGTGGCCATCGAACTGGTCGTCGTCTTGCCGTTGGTGCCGGTGACGGCAATCGCGGCACGCCCGTCCATCGCCACGACGATCGCCTGGCTCCGGTGCAGGATCAGCAGTCCGCGCTCCCGGGCCACCTGCAACTCCGGGTTGTCCTCCCGGATCGCGGTCGACACCACGACCCACGCTCCATCGGGCAGGTCGCGCGCGGTCTGCGCGCTCTGGCCGATGGTGACCGTTGCCCCGTGCTCACGGACGTCGGAAACCCGTTCGGATTCGGCGCGATCCGACCCGGTGACGGTGATCGCCGAGCCGTCCGGGCGGCGGTACCCCAGGAACAGTTTGGCGATGCCGACCATCCCCGAACCACCGATTGCGATGAAGTGCACGTGCGTGGCATCGGCCAGGTGCGGCAACGGAACCGAGAAATCGAACCGGTCGTTCCTACCGAACACCATGGGCGCGCTCCCCTATCGCTTCGTCGATGATGGCCACCAGTGCGGCCGCTGCGTGTTGATGGCCTTGTCCGGACGCAGCCTCCGACATCGCCGCGAGACGCTCGGTGTCACGAACCAGGCCGGGCAGGTTGGCGGCGATCCAACCGGCGGTGAACTCATCATCGGGCACCAGCACCGCGGCCCCGGCATCGACGGCGTCGCCAGCGTTCAGCCGTTGCTCGCCGTTGCCGTGCGGCAAGGGGACGAAAACCGCTGGCAATCCGAGCGATCCGACCTCGCAGACCATGTTGCCGCCCGCCCGGGTGACCACCAGGTCAGCCACGGCGTACGCGAGTTCCATGCGATCGGCGTACGGGACGACGACGTACACCGGATCACCCGCCGCTCCCGGGCCGGGGTCGAATTCCTTGCCGCGACCGCTGATGTGGAGCACCTGGATCCCGGCCGCACGCAGGTCGCGCACCGCCCCGGCGAAGGCGTCGTTGATCGATTGAGCACCAAGGGATCCACCCGTGACCAGCACGGTCGGCCGGTCATCGGCCAGTCCGTAGGTAGCCAGCGCCTCCGGTCGCAGGGCGGCCCGATCCACCGACGTGATCTGTTGCCGCAACGGCATTCCCGTGCGGATGGCGTGCGGCAGATCGGTGGCCCGGAACGTCGTGGCGACGTGATCGGTCAACCGCGCACCGAGTTTGGTGGCCATCCCCGGCATGGCGTTGCCCTCGTGTACGACGATCGGCACGCGGGAGCGACGAGCCGCCAGGAACGCCGGCGGGCTGACGAACCCGCCGAACCCCACGACCGCATCCGCGTCCACTTCACGCAGCAGGTCCCGCGTGGTGCGTACGGCGCTGCGCAGGCGGGCGGGAAACCTCACCGCGTCCAGATCGGGGCGTCGGGGGAAGGCTGCCTTGGGGATCAGCCGCAGGTCGACACCGGCGGCGGGCACGATGCGCTCTTCCAGCCCGCCGTAACTACCCAGCGCCGTGATCCGGGCGTCGGGATGGGCGATCAGCAGCGCCTCAGCGGTGGCGAGTAACGGCGAGATGTGACCGGCCGTCCCGCCGCCGGCGAGGACGACCGAGGGCGCGTCGCTCACGAACGCTTCCCCCGCGCCGGGAGTACGGCCATCGCGCTGCGCACCACACTCGGGCGGGACCCGAGCATGCGTTTGCACTGTGGCTCGTTGCGCGCGAACGACAAGAGCATGCCGAGCGCGACCAGGGTCGTGATCAACGCCGAACCTCCGGAGGACAGCAACGGCAACGGGATCCCGATGATCGGCAGCAGGCCGGTCACCGAGCCGATGTTGATAGCCGCTTGGCCGATGATCCACACCATCGTCGCCGCGGTGGTGATCCGCACGAAGTTGTCCCGGGACAGCACGATCAACCGGTAACAGCCGAAGGCGAGGGCGACGTACAGGGCAAGAAGGGCCAGTGTGCCGGGAAGGCCGAGTTCCTCGCCCACGATCGCGAAGATGAAGTCGTTGTGCGCCTCTGGAAGCCAGGACCACTTCTCCCGCGATGCGCCGAGGCCGACCCCCCACCAGCCGCCGTCTGCCATCGCGTAGAGCCCGTGCACCTTCTGCCAGCAGCCTTCGGCGTGCACGTCACTGCAGCTACCGACCCAGGCGTTGATGCGGCTCATCCGACTGCCCCGGGTGATGACTCCGACGACGGCCAGCACGGCGACCAGAGCAGCGAAGACGCCGAAGATCCGCAGCCGCATCCCGGCGACGAACAGTGCGGTTCCCACGATCAAGCCGAGCACCAAGGTCGTGCCGAGGTCCTGCCCGGCCATGACCAGCCCGATCGCGATCAGCGCCAGGGGCAGGACGTACGGAATGAGGGCGTGGCGGGCCTGGCCGATCAGCGGTCGCTTGCGGGTCAGCACCGCGCCACCGACCAGGACGAGGGCGAGTTTGGCCAATTCGGAGGGCTGCAGGGTGATCCCACCGAAACTCAGCCAGTTCTTGTTCCCGCCGATCGTGACGCCGAACTGCATGACCGCTGCCAACAGCACCACGGCCAGCGCATAGATCGGGAACGCCAGACGCTTCCACCAGACCACCGGCAGCTGGCTGGCGACGAGGGCACCCACTGCGCCGACCGTCGCGAAAACCGCCTGGTTGATGAACGCCGAGTACGGCGACTTGTTGCTGGTGAGCAGTTCGACGCTGGAGGCGGACAGCACCATCACCAAACCGAAGACGGTGAGCAACACCGTCGAGCCCAGGATCAGGTAGTAGGGCGCAACCGGCGATTCCAGACGCTCCCAGGCGGCGTGGACGGCGCGACGAAATCCGCCGGCCGGTGCGGCGCGGTCAGCACCGGTCGAAGCGGTCACGCGTCTTCGTCCAGGTGCAGAGCCCGACGAACCGCGGCGGCGAACGCATCACCGCGGGCACCGTAGTTCTCGAACATGTCCAGCGACGCGGCCGCCGGGGACAGCAGCACGGTGTCGCCCGGTCGGGCGGCTTCGATCGCCATCGCCACCGCCTGATCCATGGCACCAGTGTCGGTGTCATCGATGACCAGCCGTGGGACATCGGGTGCGTGTCGCTGCAACGCGGCCACGATCAACTCCCGGTCCACGCCGAGCACGATCGCGGTGCGCAATCGGGACGCCGACTCGCGCACCAGGTCATCGATCTCGGCGCCCTTCAACTGACCGCCGGCGATCCAGACGATCGGGTCGTAGGCCGCGAGCGCGGCGCCGGCCGCTTGGGGATTGGTGGCCTTGGAGTCGTCGATGTAGCGGACGCCTTCGTGGGTGACCACGTGGGTCGTGCGGTGCGGTTGCGGGCGGTAGTCGCGCAGCCCGTCGCGCACGGCGACGGGGGCTACGCCGTACGCCCGCGCCAGCCCGGCCGCAGCCAGGGCGTTGGCGACGTAGTGCGGTGCGGGATCCTCGCCGGCCACGGAAAGGTCTGCGAACCGGGCCAACTCGGCCGCGTTGTGCCGACGGTCCTCGACGAACGCACGGTCGGCGAGCGCATCGTCGACGACACCGAGCATGGAGACCGCGGGGATGCCGAGGGTGAAACCGATCGCGCGGGCACCCTCGACCACCTCCGCCTGCTCGACCAGTTCGCGGGTGAGGGTGTCCTGTTCGTTGTAGAGGCAGGCCACCTGGGTCCGCTCGTAGACACGCCCCTTGCAGCGGGCGTACTCCTCGAAGGAACCGTGCCAATCGATGTGATCGGGGGCCACGTTGAGGCATACCGACGCGACCGGTGAGATGGAGCGCGACCAGTACAACTGGAAGCTGGACAATTCGACCGCGATCACGTCGTAGGGCTCGGGGTGCAGGACAGCTTCCAGGATCGGCAGGCCGACGTTTCCAGCAGCAACCGCCCGCAGACCAGACGCGCGCAGGATCGACTCCAGCATGGTCACCGTGGTGGTCTTGCCGTTGGTGCCGGTCACGGTCAGCCAGGGCGCCGCGCCCTCCCGCGCCCGCATCCGCCAGGCGAGTTCGACCTCGCCCCAGATCGGGATACCCGCCGCGTCGGCGGCGACCATGAGGGGATGGGTCGGGGGCACCACCGGTGAGGTGACCACCAGATTGGTGCCAGCGGGCGGGGCCTGCTGGTGCTGCGCGCCGAAGAGCACGCTCGCCCCGAGCACCTCGAGGATCTGCGCGCGTTCGGCCTCGCGCTCGGTGCGGGAACTGGACAGCACGGTGACGGTGGCACCGCGTTCGAGCAGCGCGTCGGCCGCGGCGAAACCGCTGACGCCCAGTCCCATCACGGCAACGGACAGCCCGGACCAGTCGGCGTCCCGGTGGGTCAGTTCGAGGGCACCGCGCAGGGGTTCGTACGCCGGGTCCACCGGCCACAACTCACCGGATTCAGGAGGCACCGACAACCCACTCTGCGTAGAAGAGGCCCAAGCCGACTGACACGCACAGCCCGGCGATGATCCAGAACCGCACCGTGACGGTGATCTCCGCCCAGCCGAGTAACTCGAAATGGTGATGGATCGGGGCCATGCGGAAGACCCGTTTACCGCCGCGTAGCTTGAACGAGCCGACCTGCAGGATCACCGAGACGGCCTCCATGACGAAGAGCCCGGCGATGATCACCAGCAGGAGTTCGGTGCGGGTGGTGATCGCCAGACCAGCGAGGGCACCACCCAGCGCCAGCGAGCCGGTATCGCCCATGAAGATCTTGGCGGGCGCGGCGTTCCACCACAGGAAGCCGAAACACGCGGCGGTGATACAACCGGCGATCACGGCAAGGTCGTAGGGGTCGCGCACGTTGTAACACTTGGTCGTCTCGACGTACTCGCAGTTCTGGTTGAACTGCCAGATGCAGATCAACAGGTAGGCGCCGAAGACCATCACACAGGCACCGGTCGCCAGGCCGTCGAGACCGTCGGTGAGATTGACGCCGTTGGAGGTACCCGCGACCAGCAGGTTGGCCCAGATGATGAACAGGATCAGGCCCACCGCAGTGCCGGCGAAGGCCAGGTTGACCCAGGTGTCCCGCACGAAGGAGATGTGCCAGCTGGCCGGCGTCCGCCCGCCCTTGTCGGGGAAGTTCACGGCGAGGATGGCGAAGATGGTTGCCATCACCACCTGACAGGCCAGCTTCTGGTAGGTGTTCAGTCCCAGGGACCGGTGCCGGCTGATCTTGGTCCAGTCATCGGCGAACCCGACCGCACCCAGACCGACCATCAGCCCGAGGACGAGCAGCCCGGACACGCTCGGGGCGCTGAGCGTGGCCAGGTGAGCCACGGCGTACCCGACCAGGGTTGCCCCGATGATCACCGCCCCGCCCATGGTGGGGGTGCCGCGCTTGGTGTGGTGACTGGTTGGTCCGTCGTCCCGGATGAACTGGCCGTAGCCTTTCTTCACCAGGAAGCCGATGAAGGCCCGGGTACCGAACAGACCGATCAGCAGTGCGGTCAGTGAACCGATGAGGACGGCCTTCACTGCGGCACCACTCCTCCGGCTTCGGTGATGATGCGATCCCCCAGGTAACGCAAGCCGGAATCCCTACTCGATTTGAACAAAACGACGTCGCCATCTTCCATCATGCCGCGCAACTGCTCGTGCGCGGCATCGACATCCGCTACGAACCGTACCGAAACCCCGTCCGCCTGCGCTTCGGTTCCGATCGGTTCGGCTCCGGGCCCCACCGCTACCAGTACGTCGATGCCCAGCTGGCCGGCCAACCGCCCGACCTGCTCGTGGGCGGCCAGCGAAATGTCGCCGAGTTCGAGCATCTGACCGAGCACGGCAATCGTCCGCCGACCGGACCCCATCGCGGCCAGCGCCCGCAGCGCCGCGGCCATCGAATCGGGGTTGGCGTTGTACGCGTCATTGACAACCCGGACCCCGTTGGGCAGGTCGAAGATCTCCATCCGCCAGCGGCTCACCGGACCGGCGGCCTGGACCGCGGCGAGCGCCTGCTCGTCGGGGACGCGCAGTTCGCGAGCCGCCGCCAGCACGGCCAGGGCGTTACCGACGTGATGCGCACCGGCCAGTCGCAACGCGACAGCTACCGGCTCGGCGGCCCAGCCGTGCACCACAAATTGCGCGCGTCCGGCGTCGTCGAGACGTACGTCGCTGGCGCGAAGATCGGCGTCGGCACTGGTGCCGACCAACAGGACCCGGGCATCGGTCACGGCCCGCATGGCCCGCACCCGGTCGTCGTCGGCGTTCAGGATGGCCAACCCCTCGGCTGGCAGCGCGGCGACCAGCTCCGATTTGGTCGACGCGATCGCCTCGACGCTGCCGAAACCGGCCAGGTGTGCGGTACCGACGTTGAGCACGATGCCGATCCGCGGCGGTGCGATGGTGGTCAGGTAGGCGATGTGGCCCACGCCGTCCGCGCCCATCTCCGCCACGAGATACCGCGTATCGGGCGCCACCCGGCACACGGTGAGGGGTACGCCGACCTCGGAGTTGAACGACCCGACCGGGGCAACCGTCGGGCCCTGGGTGGTCAGCACCTGGGCCAGCAGATCCTTCGTCGAGGTCTTGCCGGAGCTACCGGTGATCCCCACGATCTGCAGACCGGGACTCTGGTCGACGACGAACCGGGCCAACCGCGCGAAGGCGTCCTGGACGTCAGGTACGACGAGCGTCGGGACGTCCTCGATCGGCCGCAGCCCGAGCACGGCCACCGCACCGTTCGCGACAGCGGCCGGAGCGAACTGGTGACCGTCGGCGTGTTCACCGATCCGGGCGACGTACAGCGAGCCCGGGCCGGCCAGCCGGGAGTCGATCACCACGGGACCGTCGACCACGAGGTCCGCGGCGTCTGCAGCGACCAGCTCGGCGTCGACGGCGCGAGCGATCTGGGATAGGGAGAGCGGAATCATCGGACTGGGTGTTGTCAGTCGTCCGACTCGGTCTTGTGATCCCAGGTGGTGGGGAACAGCGTGGGCTTGGTGGTGTCCAGCGGGGCGCCGCCGCGGTGCAGCGCGTACCCCATGATCTGGGAGAAGACCGGTGCCGCGATGTCGCCGCCGAAGATCGAGCCGGACTTGGGGTTGTCGACCATCACCGCGACGATGTACTGCGGATTATCGACCGGGGCGAAGCCGACGAAGGAGGCCACGTGACCGCGGTAACCGTGCGCGATCACGCTGTAGCGGTCAGCCGTACCGGTCTTCCCGGCCACGTTGTAACCGGCCACCTTGGCGCTGGGCGCCGTGCCGTTCTTGTCATCGACCACGCCCTCCATCATGGTGGTCATCTCCTGCGCGACTTGTTCGGAGACCACGCGGGTGGGTGTGCGCGAGTCCTGCGGCGCAGTCCAGGTCTGACCGTCGGTGCTGGTCCCCGCGATCAACGACAGCGGAGTGCGCACTCCCTTGTTGGCGATGGTCTGGGCCACCGAGGCCTGCTGCAGCAGCGTCGTGGACAGGCCCTGTCCGTAGAGCACGGTGTAGCGCTGGGCAGCATCCCACTTGCTGTAGTTCGCCAGCAGGCCACCGCTCTCGCCCGGGAACCCGACCCCTGTGCTCGCGCCGTACCCGAATTTCTTCATGTAGGAGTACATGGTCGCTGGATCCATTTGCTCACCGGCGAGCACGGTGCCGATGTTCGAGGACTCGGCCACGATGCCGGCCGAGGTCAGCGACAGGGTGGCGTGGTTGTGTGAATCCTGCAGCGTCTTGGTGCCCCGCTGCAGCCGGTTGGGGACCGTGAACTGGCTGGTCGGGGTCGTCGTCCCCTCCTGCAACAACGCGGAGAAGGTCACCAGCTTGCTGGTCGAGCCGGGTTCGTACGCCTGGGTGAAGGGCAGCGAGTTGAGGTTGCCCGTGGCCGCGCCGATGTTGTTGTTGTCGAAGCTGGGGTAGGACGCCGCCGCCTTGATGTGTCCGTTCAGATCGAGGACGACGACCGACCCATCGTCGGCGTTGTACTTCTTGACCTCGGCCGCGATCGCGTTGGA
Organism: Branchiibius hedensis; assembly: GCF_900108585.1. NCBI lineage: Bacteria > Bacillati > Actinomycetota > Actinomycetes > Micrococcales > Dermacoccaceae > Branchiibius > Branchiibius hedensis. Next base: position 854,591 of record NZ_UESZ01000001.1, on the reverse strand, counting down.
GGCGTACCACTGCAAGTCGTTGTCGATGGTGAGTTTGACCGACTCACCGGGGGTTGCCGGGGTGTCCTTGGACTCACCGGTCGCGATCGGCTGCCCGTAGGCGTCCCGTTCGAAGACGTGCACGCCGGGTGTGCCGTTCAGCAGTTTGTTCTCCATCGCCTCGACGCCGCCGGAGCCGACACCGGCGGCGTTCACCCACCCGACCAGCGGCGCGACACTGGTGCCCTGCGGGTACTCACGCTTCATAACCGTCTCGGAGTAGATCCCCGGGATCCCCAGCGCGTTGATCTGCTTCCACTGCGCCGGTGAGATGTCTTTGACCAAGTAGACGAACTGGGAATTGGCCGCGTTGGCCTTGACGAGGGTCGCGTAGAGCGCGTTCGGGTCGGCCTGGACGATCGGGGCGATCTTCTCCGCGGCGTTGCGCAGCGCGGCGTCGGTGCGCACACCGTTGTTGTTGCCGTACTGCGCGGTCGCCGTGGCGTCCGCCGTGACGTTGCGTCGCTCGACGGTCACCGCCAAAGCGGTGCCGTCATCGCTGACGATGCTGCCGCGGGCGGCCGGCGTGGTCACCTTGGCCACTCGCGACTCGTACGCCTGCTGCGCGACGGTGGCCGCATCGATGCCCTGGATCCGGAACATCTGCGCCGCCAACAGACTGAAGATGAACAGCACCGCGACCATCAGGAAGCGAGCCCGCCGACGCGGGTGTCCCATGCCCAGCCGCACGGGCTTGGTGCGCCGGGGTTGCCGAGGCGGAGTGGCTGCCGCACGTGCCGGTGCCCGGTTCGCCTTGGGGCCGCCGGAGGCCACGCGCGCTGGCTTCGTGCCCGCGCCCGCGGGTCGGGTCTTGCTGCGCGGGGGTTGGGACGACGGAGTCACGGATCACCTTCTGCTGGGAAGCATGTTGCGTGGCCTGCCCACGCTCGCTTACTTGGTGGGTGCGGCCGTGGCTTTGGCGGACGCCTTCGCAGCGGGTGTGGCGGAGGCGCTCGGCGTGGACTTGGCGGTGGGTTGGGTGGCTTTCGGGGTGGCAGTGGCGGACGGCGTGCTCGGCAGAGCCGGCGGCACCGTGGCCAGTGTGGTCGCGGGTGGCGCTGCCGGGAGTTGCACTCCTGCGCTGGCGGCGTTGGCCGCAAGGGCAGCGACCTTCGACGCCGGGGTGCTCGGGAGCGTTCCCACCGTAAAGGGGCTCGTGGAGGCCCTTCCCTTCGCCACGCCGACGGTCTTGCCATTGCTGTCCACGAAGCGGATCGAGGTGGCCGGGACCATCCCCTGGACCTGGGCCTGCAACGCCAATTGCTGCGGTGCGGACACCGCGTCCAGTTGGCTGTCCAGCGATTCCTGGGTCGCTGCCAGGGACGCGGACTGGGACTGCAGCCGGTCAAGGGCGAAGGACTGCTGCGCACGCTGGGTGTTCAGCAGCAGGAGCGCGACCAGTCCGCCGACCATCGCCAGCAGGCAGATCGCGACGAACCCGATGCCGACACCGCGGGTCTGCGGCGGGGCGACGACCGCCGTGGTGCGACGACCGCCCTTGCTGGCGGCCGCGGAGCCGGGACGAGCGGCCTTGCCGGTACGCCGAGGGGCCGGCAGCGCCGTACGTGCTGGGGCTCCTGCCCGGCGGACAGGGGTTGGTGCGAGGCTCAACTGGCTCATGCGGACGTCCTTTCGGTGGTGCGGATACGCGCTGCGGCGCGCAACCGGGCCGAGGCGGCCCGCGGGTTGTGTGCGATTTCGGTGTCGGTGGGGGTTTCGGCGCCCCGGGTGAGCAAGCGCAGGTAGGGCGCTTGCTCGGGCAACTCGACCGGGATGCCGGGGGGTGCGGTGCTCTTGGCGCCAGCGGCGAGCGTCTGCTTGGTGATGCGGTCCTCGAGGGAGTGGTAGGACAAGACGGCGATCCGGCCATCGAGCCGAAGGTGGTCGATGGCGCTCGGCAGGGCAGCGCGCCAGACGTCCAGTTCGGAGTTGACCTCGATGCGCAGGGCTTGGAAGGTCCGCTTGCCCGGGTGGCCGCCGGTGCGCTGCGAGGCCGCCGGGATGGCCGACCGAAGCACCGCCACGAGCCGGGCGGAGGTCGTGAACGGAGCCTGCTCGCGCTCGCGGATGATCGCGACGGCGACCCGGCGAGCAAACCGCTCCTCGCCGTACTCGCGCAGGACGCGCTCCAACTCGGCGCTGCTGTAGGTGTTCAGGACGTCGGCGGCGGTGACGCCCGTGGTCTGGTCCATCCGCATGTCCAGCGGCGCGTCCTGGGCGTAGGCGAAACCCCGATCTGCCTCGTCGAGTTGCAGGGATGAGACCCCGAGGTCGAACAGCACCCCGTCCACCTCGTCGACCCCGAGGTCGGCGAGCGCCGTGAACGCCTGGTCGTAGACCGCGTGTACGCCGATGAAGCGCTTTCCGAAGGAGGCCAGTCGGGCGCCGGCCAGGTCCAGGGCCTGCGGGTCCCGGTCCACGCCGTACGCCGTCACGTGCGGCAGGCGCTGCAGGATCGCCTCGGTGTGCCCGCCCATGCCCAGCGTGCCGTCCACGAACACCGACCCCGGTCGGTCCAGGGCGGGAGCGAGCAGGTCGACGATGCGGTCACGCATGACCGGCAGATGCCGGTCGGCGGTGTCCTTGCTCATCGGGCTGCTCCTTTCGGGGGGGGTCGGAATGGGCGGTGCTTCGCGCTGGTCGCTGGTCCCCAGCCGCCGGGTCCGTCGCTCCGGCATCGGGGAAGTGATGTCGGAACGTTCCGGACGGCTGGAGGCCACCGGTCAGCGCGATCGATCAGAAGAGGCCTCCGGGGATCACCTCCTCGGAGCGAGCGGCGAAGTCTTCCTCGGCTCCCGCGACGAACTGCTCCCACCGCTGGGTGTCCCACAGTTCGACCCGGTCGCCGACACCGATCACCGTGCAGTCGCGGTCCAGGCCGGCGTACTGCCGCAGCAGCGCAGGCACGGTGACCCGGCCCTGTTTGTCGGGGATGTCGTCGGTGGCACCGGAGAGCATCACCCGCTGGAACGAACGGGCTTCGGCGTTGGTGATCGGGCTGGACTGCAAGCCGGCGGTGAAGTCCACGAACTTGTCCGTCGTGAAGATGTAAATGCACCGCTCCTGACCGCGGGTCATGACCAGGCCACCGGCGAGTTTGTCGCGGAACTTGGCGGGCAGGAACAGCCGGCCCTTCTCGTCCAGGCGCGGGTGGTGGGTGCCGAGAAACATCGTCGGTCCACCTCCTGGTCTTCGCCTGGGCAGACCCTTTTCGGATCCACCGCCCACCAACTCACTCCCGCATGCTCCACTTTACTCCACTCTGCTCCTCTGTGTCGCCCACCTAGCCCGACAAATCGCCCTTTTTTGGAATGTTTTCGCAGGTCAAAGCCTGTTCGACGGTGGTGGAGGGAATCTGGTCTCCCCCTTCGCTCGGACCCGTAGGAACCGGCCACTTCCGGTCCTCCGGAGCGGTTCGATCCGCACGGCAGCCACCCCCGATGCGGTGGTGGAGCGCGGTGGAGGGCACGGACGGCGGAGGAAAATGGCAGGATTTGGGTATGTCAGCCAGCCCCACCCAGCACGGCTCGATCAGCGCCGGCCCCCACCCGGGACCGGATTCCTACCCCTCGGCGATGTCGCTGTCGGAGGTGCAGGACCTCAGTTCCGCGCTGCACGGTGCGATCAGCCAGGTCATCGAAGGCAAACCCGAAGCGATCCGCACGGCGTTGATCGTTCTCCTGGCCCGCGGCCACCTGTTGGTGGAAGACGTGCCCGGGGTGGGCAAGACGATGCTGGCCAAATCGCTGGCCAAAGCGATCGACTGCCCGATGCGCCGGATCCAGTTCACGCCGGATCTGCTGCCGAGCGACGTCACCGGCGTCAGCGTCTTCAACCAGGACACTCACGAGTTCGAGTTCCGGCCCGGTGCGATCTTCGCCAACGTGGTCGTCGGCGATGAGATCAACCGCGCCTCCCCCAAGACGCAGTCGGCGCTGTTGGAGTGCATGGAGGAGGAGCAGGTCACCGTCGATGGCCGCACCTACCACCTGCAGCGGCCGTTCATGGTGCTCGCGACCCAGAACCCGATCGAGATGGAGGGCACCTTTCCGCTGCCGGAAGCGCAGCGGGACCGATTCATGGCCCGGATCTCGATGGGTTATCCCACGGCGGCGGCCGAGGCCACGATGCTCGACCTGCACGGCGAGCACGACCCGTTGGGCGATCTGCAACCGGTCACCGACGGCGCGACGGTCGCTCGCGCGATCGACCGCGTCGCCCAGGTGCACGCGAGTGCGGCGCTGCGGCAGTACATCGTTGACCTGGTCACGGCGACGCGCAGCACACCCGCCCTGCGGTTGGGTGCCTCACCGCGCGGTTCCCTGCATCTGCTGCGCGCGGCCCGGGCCGGTGCCGCCCTCGATGGTCGGGACTACGTCATTCCCGAGGACGTCCAGGCCTTGTTCGTGCCGGTCCTGGCCCATCGCGTGATGCTGTCCAGCGACAACCAGCATCTGCACCGCGGCACCTCCGACGTCCTGCACGAGATCAGCCGGCGCGTCGCCGTGCCGGCCGGCGATCTGCACGGCTGAGTCGTGCTCACTGCCCGCGCCTGGACCCTGCTGGGTGTCGGCATCGCCTTGAGCGCCTCCGGGATCCTGCTTGGCTACACCGACATCACGCGGCTGGGGCTGCTTCTCCTGCTGCTCCTAGGGGTCACTGCGGTGATCGCCCGGCGCGCGTCCGGCGAGTTGCGGATCACCCGCACCGTGCAGCCGACCTTCATCGGCCGGGGCCAGCGCGCCACCGTCACCGTGACGGCAGCCAACCCCTCCGACCGGCGCAACGGCGTGTCCCGGGTCCGGGAGCAGGTGGACCCCCGGCTGGGTGAGTCCCAGGAGTTCGTGCTGCCCGCGATCGGCCCGCACGACGCGGAGCAATTGCAGTACGTCGTCCAGGGCAACGTGCGCGGCGCCCACCGGTTGGGGCCCAGCTCACGGGTCATCGAGGATCCGTTCGGTCTGACCCGACGCCGCAGCACCGACCAACACATCGACGAGTTGATCGTCCTACCCACGGTCACCGCCCTGGGCACGGCGCAGCCGCCCGGCGCAGGGATCGGCAGCGAGGGCGAGACCCCGCAGATGGTGGCGCTGCACGGCAACGAAGACGTCAGCATCCGGGCCTATCACCAAGGCGACGACCTGCGCAAAGTGCACTGGAAGACCACCGCCCACCGCGGGGAGCTCATGGTGCGCCAGGAAGACCGGCCGAGCCGGCGGTCCGCCCTGGTCCTGCTCGACGCACGCAGTGCCGGCCACCGTGGGACTGCTCCGCAGGATTCCTTCGAATGGGCGGTCAGCTGCGCTGCCTCCGTGGTGGTCCGCCTCGCGGAGTTGCACTATTCCGTGCACCTGGCCACGCCCGAGACCCTGGCCGACCTCAGCGTCGACACACCCGGCGAACCAGATGACCAACTGCGCCGACTGGCGACCGCCGAAACCTGCGACGGGGAGACGTTCCGCCGGTTGCGGCTGCGCGCGAGGGAGGCCGTGCGCACCGGTGCCATCGTCGTGGCGATCCTCACCGACGTCGAGGACCGGGTCGATGACATTGCGGCGATGCGGCAACCCGGCGCTTCAGGTCTTGCCTTCATCCTCGACACGGCGACCTTCGTGGATCCGGACGCCGCGCCCAGTGCCGGAGCGGCCATGCTGCGAGCCGCATTGGCGGGCGCCGGGTGGCGCGTGTGCGTGGTCCGCTCGCACACCACTGTGCTGGACGCGTGGCAGGAAGTCAGTCGTCGATCGCTGATCCGGGTGGGTGCCCTATGAGGCGTACGGCGAGTGCGCAGGCGATGCTGGCAGCGGTGGCCACGCTGATCGCGGCGTGGCCGCTGACGTCCTTGATCGAGGTCGGTCCGTGGATCTGGCCGATCGTGGCCCTGGTCGTCGGCGTTGCCGCGCTCGGTATTGCGTTGCGCGCACTACGCACGCCGGCGGCCCTGATCCCGCTGCTGCAGTTGCTGCTTGCGGTCGTGGCGATCATGCTGATCTATCTACCGCACACGCTGTCGCCGACCGTTCTGGTCGACGCGGCCCGCGCCCTGATCGAGGACGGGATCCACACCGTCCAGGTCGCTGCTCCCCCGGCCCCGGCCACCGTCGGGCTGCGGTTCCTGATCGCGTTCGCGGTGACCGGATTCGCGCTCATCACCGACATCTGCGCGGCGACCCTGCGCGCGCCGGTGCTGGCGGGCGTGCCGTTGCTGGGCGCCTTCCTTATTTCGGCGGCGAATACCGCCATCGGCCTGAACCCGGTCTATTTCGTGGCCCTGGCCGCGCTGTGGTTGACCATGGTGGCGACCCAGCACGCCCAGGACCTGCAACGAGACGTGACGGTCCGCACGCGTGCCCTGCGGCCGCGCACCCTGGAGTCGCCCCTGTCGGGACATGGCCACGCAGCCCGGCTGATCGCCGTACCCGTGATCATCGCTGCAGCCCTGCTACCGACCGTGATCCCCCATGCATCGGCGCACTTCTTCGCCCAGGGTCTGGCCCGGGGCACCGGAGACGGGCCGGTCACCATCGGGTTCGCGACCGATCTGGATCTGAGCGCCGACCTGAACAGCACCAATCCCTCCCCGGTGCTGACCTACTCGACCTCGTCGCTGGTGACCCCACCGCTACGAGTGACCGTCACCTCCACCTACCGCGACGGGCATTGGGTCCCGGACGAGGCTGTGACTTCGGCGGTCGTCAGCGACAACAACACGGTGCTGCCCGTTCCCGGGGTCACCGACGCTGATTCGCGGTTCACCACCGCCTCACTGAAAGTCACCGGCAGCGCGCTGGCCTCCGGATTCCTCGCCGCGCCGTACCCGCTGCGCACGGCCAACCTCAACCGGGACGTCTGGCTGTTCGACGAACGCACGGGAAGCGTCCAGCCCTCCGGCACGGTGAAGGACTACAGCCTCACCTACCGGGTTCTGAAGGACAACCAGGAGCCCAGCGACGGCGAGCGCCTGGACCCGGAGATCTCCGAGCCCGCCCTCGCGGTCGACCAGGCGTCGCAGGCGGCGGTGCGCCGCACGTTGGCGCCGCTACGGGCGAGCACGCAGTGGGAGACGGCCAAGAACATCCAGAACTACCTGCGTAGCAGCGGCGGCTTCACCTACTCGCTGCAACTGGCGCAGACCCGCCGCGACAGCGACGGACAGCCGCTGGATCCGCTGAGCAACTTCCTGGCGACCAAACAGGGGTATTGCACCCAGTTCGCCAGCGCAATGGTGATGATGGCCCGCGCCGACGGCATCCCGGCCCGGTTGGCCGTGGGGTTCCTGCCCGGCGATCCCACGGGGACCGCAAACCAGTACTCCGTCGTGCAGTCCGACGCCCACGCGTGGCCGGAGTTGTGGTTCAGCGGAATCGGCTGGACCCGCTTCGAACCCACGCCGGGGATCCGAGCGACCAACGCGCCCGGGTACACCGCGGATCAGCAGACCGGGGTCAGCCGCAACGCCCAGCCGAGCGAGGACGACAGCGACTCCTCGTCCGCGGGCGCCACCAGCGGCGCCGCATCGTCCTCCTCCGCCCCGGTGACGCCGGCCGGCTCATCCACCGCCAACCGGGCGCCGGCCTGGCTGGGCTGGGCGGGCTGGTTGTTTGCCGTGATCGCGATCGGCGGGGCGGGCGCCGTGGTTCTGCCGATTCTCGCGCGGCGGCGCCGCGAGAGCGTTGCGGTTGACCGGCCGGCACCGCAGCGGGTGGAGGCCCAATGGCAACAACTGGTGTGGGATCTGTCTGATCTGGGCGCGTCCGCGCCACCGCCGGGCTCCCCGCGTGCCCTCGAACGGCACTACCGCAATGAGTTGCACCTCAGCGGCGACGGTCAGCGCGCCTTGCGGCAAGCCGTGCAAACGTTGGAGCAGGCGCGGTACGCCGGTAGCGCCGACGACCGCCTCGACCTTCGGCAGGACGCCCAAGAACTCGTCCACGACGTACGTCGATCGGCGTCGGCGACGATGCGCCTGCGGGCCGCGCTGTGGCCGCGCAGTGCGTTCTTCGCGCTACGCGACGCCGGCGTCCGGGTCATGCGAACGCCGGCCCGCTGGTGGGCGGACCGGCGTCGCTGAGGTCTGGGTACTTCGTCAGTCCAGTCCCATCGGACCGACTACCTCGACCTCGGCTCCGGCCGCGTGCTCGCTAGCGCTCGCCCACAACCTCCGCCTCGCTCAGCGTCGTCAGTCCAGATAGTCGCGCACTAGGGACGGCTGAGCGCTGTGCTCACTTCCCAGTAATCCCGCGGAATCTGAGGTCATCCCGAAGCACTGTGGTGCGAAATATCCCCGACTAGGGGCGACCCCCGCGAGACAGCAATCTCCGGGGGTCTGACGACAGACTGGAGGGTCTGATCGTGGGCACGATCTTATCCGCGTGGTGTGACATCGCCGCGCATCTTCAAGGGGCCGGCATCGTCGCGGCTATGTTCGGTGCCGTGGGCTGCGGTCTGCGGTTGCACTGGCTGACTCGAGGTGGTTCCCGATGAGCCGGGCATTCCCTGAGGGCCGGTTCCTGGCCTGGGAGACCAGCGAGGGCACCGCAAGGTCGTGGCGGCTGGGAGGCTCACGAGTCACCCGCACCGACGTCGTGGTCTATGACCAGGACGCGACCAGCGACCGTAACCGGCTCGGGGCCGAGGTTGACCGGTTCCCCAGCCTGGGGAACTTCTTCGGCGCGATCGAAGCGAACGGCTGGTCTATCGCTGACCGGGACTCGGTGGACGTGTACCGGGGGTACGCGTTCTGCGTCGTCGAGCCGACCAACGTGCAGCGCAACGCTGGTGGTGGTTCCCGATGAACGCGAAGGTGAGGCCGACGACGGGCAGGCTCGACGGGCCACGCTGGCACGCCAGCTGCTCAACATGTGGTTGGCAGACCACCGGCCACGACGTTGCGACGGTTGCCCGGATCGGCGCCATTCACGTCGATCAGGTCTGCACGGACGCATCGCTGACCGTGCAACCCGTGGCGTACGTCGGGGCTGGTCGCCGTGGCTGAACAGGTGGTCACCTGGACCGAACAGGCCCCGACCGTCACCCCGGTGGAGAAGCCGCGCAAGAAGCGCCGCAAGGTCGAGCACCTCTTCAACACCGACGCCCTGGAGTTCGCCACCATCCACCAGTTGCCGTGCCGTTCGTTCTGCGGCGTCTGGGTATCGCACAACCCTCGCCAGCCAAAGGTTGTGACCGTGTTCCAGAGCGGTGGGCTGCAGAAGGACGACTGCGCTCGTTGCGTCGCGGTCTACCACCGGATCTTGGGTGGCATCCGCGAAGGCAAGCAGCCGTGATCGCCAGCAGGACCGGAGTGTCCAACTTGGACACTCCGACGATCACCAGCAACGGCAAGGCGAAGGTCACGGCCGTGGCATCCGACGTCGAGACTGCAAGCGGTGCATTGCGTCCTACAACCGGCGGTTGCGGGAGTTCCGCGCGAAGTGGGGCCGCGACCCCGGCCGGTGAAGCCTCCCGGCGCCGGGCACCTTCTCGGTGACGGCACCGAAAAGACTTCTGCGTGGCGCCACGAAAAAGGGGTCTCAGCAATCCTGATACCCCCACGGGGTACCCGGCGAACGGGTAACCCTCGACCGCAGGGGGTACGCACTCAGCGAGTACCCCGCTCAACCATTTTCCCGGCTCCGGGAAATTCACGACCAACCGTGAAAAGCATCTAAGGAGCGTTTAGACCCTTACATCGACCGTTCGGCCAACTTTGCCGAACGGTCACGCTGCGCCAGACAGGCCACCAGCAGCGACACCAACACGGACGGCCCCGGTAACAGGACCCAGCCCGCCGAACCGGCGACGGGCGCCCACCAGCAGCAGTGCACGGCTGCTCGTGGGTAGACGATCGAGCTCGACCACAACAAGTGGCCGGGCCATTGGTCGTGGCCGGGTGAGGACAAGGCTGGTCCGGCTTTGGGAGGGGGTCCTACACCTATGCCCGCCGTCAGGTGGGCCGCTCGTCTGTGCTGGTCGGGAAGGGTCCAGCCCACGGGTGCGCGGTCAGACGGTGGAAAGTTGCCACCGTCTCCCAAGCGGCCGCTATCCGTTACTTCTCACTGAACTGTGACGGATCGCCCACTGCCTCCCGGGCCCGCTGCAACCGCTCGATGATCCGTCCCAGTTCGTGATAGCTGCGACACGACAGCACCTCGCGGTTCCGTGGCAGCCGGTCATCCTCGGCCAGGGGGGATGACCCCCCACCCCGGGCGGGCAAGCAACCTCCCGGATAGGGCTGTTCCCCCTCCGAGGTTTTTTCCAACGCTTCCAGCTGAGCCAGGAACTCGGCACGCATTCGGCCTAGAACGGCGTAGTTCTGATCCGAGCACGACTCGGACAGCATTCGCTCCTCGGCGCCCGCAATCATCGCCCGCAGATGGTCAGCACGGCTCGCATCAACCATCGCAGCACCTCCTGAGCGGGTAGGGGGGTGACCCGGGGGGATATGAGGCCCTATCCGGGAGGTTGCCACCGGTCGCGGGGGTGGGGAGTACCTCCCCTGGGGGTCAGGACAGCCGGGCGCAGGTGCGTCTGTGGGCTCGGGCATCGTGCCCGAAAGGATCGCCCTCGACACCTTGCCCGCCTGCAAGTGGTGGCGGGTTTGACGCCCGGCCGTTCGGGTCAGTGGCCGGTGATGAATGCCGCGGCGGCGCGGCAGTCGGGGCAGTTGACCCCGGTTGCAGGTCCGCCTTCGGGGACAGGCCGGCCGCACACGGTGGTCGTTGCCTCCGGTGAGGTAACCCAGCAGGTCCGCGGGATCTGTCGCCCGATCGCCGCGGTCCGCCAGATCAACCGGGTGATGGTGGGCATCAGCTCGGGGCGGTCACGGTGAACTTGGCGACGCGTGCCGGCTTGACCACGGTTGCACCGAACCGGAAGGTGCACCGCACGGCCACGGAGTCGGAGGCGAAGAACACTTCTTCGCTGGTCGCGATCATCACGTCACCGACAGCCGACACGACCGCGGCACGGTCGATCACCAGCCCGTTGCTGCCGGTCAGCGCGGACGTAACCACCACGGGCACCCCGAGCAGTTGCCGCTGCGCGGGCTCGACCCCGGCACCGATCAGCGATTGCGCCGAACTGGTCCCGGTCTTGAACTTGCACAGCGAGGCCCACGCGGTCGGCGACAGCAGCACCTGCGACGGGGTGCCGCCGGCGGTCTCGATCCCGGCAACGATATCGACCAGCTTGTCGAGTGACCCGGCGACGGCGCCGCCACTGGTGATCCCGGTGACGTTGGTGATGCCGGCCGGCGGGGTGACCGCCGGGGCGGTCGGTGCCGCCTGCGACAGGAACGCCTGATTGGCCCGGGTGGTCACGGCGCGGCGCACCGAGTCCGACAGCTTCCCCGCGGCCTGCCCGTTGACGTACTGCTCCCGGGACAGTCGCACCAGTTGCGCGACCTTCCCTGTGGCGACGGTGACCTCAGACAGGCTCGGGTCAGCTTCGGGGATGACGGCTCCCTCAGCGACGAAATCGGCTGCAGCGTCGTCGATGTAGGCGACCCGCAGCAACGGCTCGTCTCCCTCGATCTTGCCCAGCACGGTGGAGCACTGCAGCACCAGCGCGTCGGGGATGATGTCGCCCGCGGCGTACCCGGTGACATCGGGGGACCAGGCATCGGTACTTGTCAGGGTTGTTTCAGTAGCCATTGTTGGCTCTCCTTCGATGAATGCGGCCAGGGACCAGCCGCGAAAGTGTGTTGTCACTTCACGCGGTGCGGCCCGGCCGTTCACCGCTGCCCAACCTGGGGCAGTCGTTGCCGCGGGGCAGACCACCGGCCCGGCATCCTGCGACTATGCAAAGGATACCGGGCCGGTCGGTGTTTCGCTCAGCGCCCGCTATGCCGGAACGCGTCGGAGAAGGAAGGGCCGGGGTCGGCCCGGGTTGGCTGCCCTTCCTTGGGGACGTAGTTGCCCAGGGGCCGCGACAGCCCGAGCCGGTCGGCGGCCTCGCGCGCCGCGGTCCGCACCTTCTCCTCGTCCACCACCCCGGCACCGTCGAGCAGGTCGGCCAGGTCCACCCCGGCAACCCACAACGCCTCGGGCTTGGCCAAGTGCGCCGCTGCAACCCGCTCGACGGCCGCGCGCTGCAGACCGGCCACCTGCTGGGCCAGCGCATCGCGCTGCGCTTCGGTGTCCCGCAACGCCCGCCGGTACTTCGCGGCCTCCCGGCCAGCCTTCCCAGCCTCGTCGCCGTCCTGCTCCTGTACCGCCTCCTCCTGTACCACCTCCTCCTGTACCGCCTCCTCCTGCTCGACGGCCTGCTCGACGGTCGGGCCCTGCTCAACTTCGTTGGTGCTCATTCGATTACCTCCGGGTTATCTAGTTCGTCCTGCGTCCAGCCCAGCGCGGCCGGGGTGACCGCAAGGGTTGCTTCTCGTGTTTCGACGCTGACCCCGGCCGGGGTGCCGTCGCAGTCCTCCACCAACTCGGTGTTGGTGATGGTGACCGATTGCCCGGCGCCGGCTAGCAGCGCATGCGCAACGTGTTTCGGTGGTCGGTTACTGCTCATTGCTTGGTGCCTCCTTGGTTCTCCCAGCGGCGCGCCGGGTCCGATGGGGTGTGCGCCAACGCCTGCAGGTGATCGCACCCCGGGCCGGGGAAAGTGCCGCACGCCCGGCAGATCCAATCCGCGGACCCATCCGGACGGCGACGGACACGCACTTGCACACCGTCAGCCCGGGCAAGGACCCCAAGATCTGACCAGCCGATGACGCGAACTCTCATGCCGCCTCCTTCCCCGGTCGCATCGTCCGGTCGAGGCCGCCCCAGACCCCGTGCTTCTCGAACTGGCCTGCAGCAGCGCACGGCTCGATCAGCGGACAGGACTGGCACCAGACCTTGACACCCTCACGGTCCTCAGCGTCGTCGCTGATCCACAACTGCGGCGCATCGGAACACACCGGTCGCTCGCCGTAAGTAGCCATCGTGAGCAGTGCTCTCGCCAACGTCGCCCGGGCCTCGGCGCCGGCGGTCGCGCGGGAGGTCATCGGGCCACCTTCCCGCCGGTCGCACGGAACGTGGCCAGGTGTTGAGCGCAACGGACCCGACCGGCCGCGACGTCGGTTGAGTCGCAGTCTGCACACTTTCTACCGGGGGGTGCGTCAGGATGCGTCAGAACCGTCAGATCCCTTGTGCCCGTTGGGGAGTCGGCCTGACGGTTTGGTGTGGCCTGACGGTTCGATGTGTCAGACGCACCGGAAGTGTCAGACGGAATGGCCCGGGATTCCGCAGGTTCTGACGCTTCTGACGGTTTCGGACGCAGGTAGCGGATAAACGCGTCGGTCAGATCGTCGATCCGATAGCCGCGGGCATTACCAGCCGGGTTGCGGACGGGTTTGACGTTGAAGTGCTTCAACCGTCGCGCGAGCCGATGCGCGTTGAGATCCCACTCACCCCAGGGTGCGTCCTCGACCAACTGCAGATTGGCGATGAGATCCGCTGCCGACAAGAACGTGACCCCGGGTCCGAACGCTGCCCGCACGTCGGACAGTAGCCGGGTGTTCAGCGATGCTTCCTCGTCGTCGGCGTCGGCCTCGCTGGTCAGCTTCACGCACGCGGCCCGGGCGCGAGCCGCCCACTGGTCGCCGGCTAGGTCCGCGATCGCCACCAATGGCTCCCAGGTGTCCGCGGCGCGGTCCTCGACCGGCATGACCGGCTCAGCGACCGTCAGGGCCTCGATCATCCCCGGCGCCCAGACCTGCAGTTGCCGGCGAAGATCATCCAGCACGGGACCATCGCGGCGGGTCCGGAACGTGGAGACCGACTCATCGGCACGTCGCCGGCGCATCGTGAGGTTGATCGCCCGGTCGGTGATCGTGTCCGGCAGGTCACCGATCCCGGCCAGCGCGCACATCGCGAACGTGGCGAACTCCGTCGGGGTCTGCTGCGGCCCGACACACCGAAGGGCAGGACGGCCACGCTGGTGGCCAGCATTGACCAGTGCCCGCAAATCCTCGTTCTGCTCGGCCGCGCGCTTAGTGCCCCACAACGTGTCAGCCTCATCGATCAACAAGGTCGGGGGTGCGTCCTGCCCGATGGCCCGGAAGATCGCTGGGACCGTCGCATTCACGCTCAGCAGCGGCCGATGAGACAACCCAGCGATCACATCCAGCAACCGGGACTTGCCGCACCGCTTCTCTGGTGACTTGATCGCCAACCGCGGCGCGTGCTGGAACGCCGCCAGCGCGTGCGTCGCTGCGATCCACAACACCACCGCATCGGTGGCCTGCGGTGAGGGCAACACCACATACCGGGTCAACACCGCGTGCACCTGGTCCAGCAACTCGCTGGTGGTCGGGTCATCCGGTGCTGGCACCGGCCCGTCATAGGCCTCGATCATCGAGCACCACCACCGATCGCAGCACGGCGCCGTTCGTGGTCGGCCCGGAATGCCTCGATGCCGGCCGTGATCGTGGCGCGGGTCTGCTCGGTCAACTCATCCGAGCGCCGCTGGAACGCGACCCCGGCCTTCCAACCATCGGCGTAACCGTGGCCGTACGCGGCCCGGTAACTGACCCGCTCATCGGGTGAAAGGTCCAGCAGAGCAACGGGATTGGTCGTGGCGCTCATCGGATCTCACCGCCGAACAACTCAGCCTCAGTGCTGGCTACCGACACCAAGCGCACCAGCGCCACCGACGCATGTAGGCCACGGGATCGGGTGCGGTGCACCTTCCGCTCAGCTGCCAGCAGGTTCGTGTAGATCTGGGAGCAGATCACACCATCGGCCCGCTCGGCCAGGACCAGCAGCGCATAGTCGTGGCGTTTCGCGCGGGTCCGCAGGTCCGGCTCTTGCTTGCCGATCAGGTTGACGTACTGAGTGCGTGACGTGCGAATCCTGTTGCTGCTCGGTACGATTGCCTCAGATCCCGCGCCCACGTGATCGCCTGCCGCCCGGTCCGCCGGGCGGCTATCTTTTGCCCTCACGCCGCGTCACCGCCGGTCAGCTGGTCTAACTCGGCCTCGGCCGCCTGTGCGGCTGCAGTAGCCTCACGGGCGCGGCGACGCGACTGCGCGGACTTCAGCGCGAGTCGTTGGAAGTGCGCCTTACGCAGGTGCTCAGCGCGGGCCGGATCTCCCCCGGCCTCGGCTAGGAACTTCTCATCGAGCGCACGACGTGCGGGAGCCGTTCTCGCGGAACGGTTCTCGGTGTTCGCCCACGAAGTATGGGCAGCGATTGAAGCGACCAAACGCGCTTCGCTAGTAGCTCTCGGCACAGCAAACCCCTTGAAAGGAGTCCCGACGTGGGACCTGCTGTGTTCGCTACTTCACAGCAACGGGTTTGCCGGCTCCCGGCGCGCGTTGTGCTCGAATCATACACACAACGCATGCAACGACCGGTAGAGCGACAGTCGCTGCGCCACCCCCTCGGGCGGCCATTGGTAACTGAAGGTGGCAACACTCCACGAACTCCGCTGGCCGACAACGGTTTTCGGGGCATGCCGCCCGGACCGGTCAATTCCGACTAGAGCCCTACCAACGTGGTTCACTGTTCGACACTTGGGGCAGCCTGCGTCCATGTTCGCCAGTTCTCCGGGCTGGTGCCCATCGGACGCAGCTTCTGCCTCGATCTCATCCCATCGCTGGGCGAGCCCTGTGATCCGCCTCGCGCGCTGCGGAACTCGCAGGCGCTCGACCTGCCCGGCCAGGGCATCGGTTTCGACGTCCAGCAGGGCCAACACTGTCGATAGGACTTCACGGTCAAAGCCCTCATCGAGTGTTTTTCCTTCTTGGTAACGCTCGACCACCCGCTCAGAATCGTCGAGCGCCGCCTGTTTGATCACCTCAGCCGAACCCACCCTGGTGTGGCGGTATCCAGAGAGCCACGCGGATAGACCGTCGTGATCAGCATGAACAATGGCAATCACGCCCCCACAGCTGCACACAACACGCGATCGCTCCTGCTCGCGAAGGGGCCTGGGGGCATCGGCGGAGACCGAACCTAACAACTGGTCGTAGAGGCTCAAAGCTCCCCCAGGTTCAAGCCGCGTGCTTCCTCCGCTGCGCGCTCAGCGGCCTGCGCCTTGGTGTAGCGCATCAGCATGTCGGGCCGGGTCCAGCCAGCCACCGCCATCAAACCGGTCTCACTGCCGCCGGCCTTCAGCCACCGGTGCGCGGCGGTGTGGCGCATCCGGTGCGGGTGGAAGCCTTCGATGCCAGCAGCGTCGGCCCGTAGGCGCAGCGTTTTGTGCAGCGCGTCATAGGTGAAGCTCTTGCCGCGGTCCCCCAGCCAGAGATCCGGTGACGTGGCCGCCAGGCGGTGTGCCCGGCGCAGCCTCAGGTAGCGGTCGATCGCCCTGGCGGTGTGCGGGCCGAATGGCACCATCCGGCCCTTGCCGCCCTTACCGCGGCGCACGATCGCCGTACCGGCCTGCAGGTCGATGTCTGCGGCCTGCAGCGCGACGACCTCCCCAGCCCGAGCGCCGGTCTCCAGCATGAACCGCACGATGGCTTCATCGCGCCGGTGGCGAAGCTCAGCGGCCCTGTCGGCGCCCTTGGGCGGCTGGCATGCCTTCAATAGCGCCTGAAGCTGCTGCTCACTCAGCGGCTCGATCACCTTGCTGTCGAGCTTGGGCGCCTTCACGCCGAGGAACGGGTCTGCTGGGATCTCGCGTTCCTCGGTCAGCCACGCAGTGAACCTGCGGACCGCCAGTTGCCGGGATCGCGCCGTCGCCGGCTCCCGGCCGTCGTCCAACAGTTGGGTGACGAACGCCCGCAGGCTGTCCCGGTCGAGCGGGGCCAGCGTGCGGGCGTCGCACAGCTCCAGGTACTGGGCCACCCCATCGGTGTAGCTCTTGACCGTCGCGGGTGACTTGCGATCCGAGCGCAGCGAGAGCACCCAGGAATCGACCAGTGGTCGCAGATCCCCGGTCGACGACACGTCCGACACGCTCACGGGTCAACGATATCTGTACTAACAGCGCTGTGCACTGCTACCGTGACGCGTGTCAGGCACCAAAGTGCTGGAATGACGCAGTTTCCGGGGTTTGCGAGACGCTGGCTTAGTCCAGATAGTCGCGCAGGACTTGCGAGCGCGACGGGTGGCGCAACTTGCTCATCGTCTTGGACTCGATCTGGCGGATCCGCTCGCGCGTGACGCCGTAGACCTTACCGATCTCGTCCAGCGTCTTGGGCTGGCCGTCGGTGAGCCCGAAGCGCATCGACACGACGCCAGCTTCCCGCTCGGACAGGGTGTCCAGGACCGAGTGCAACTGCTCCTGCAGCAACGTGAAGCTGACCGCATCGGCAGGTACGACGGCCTCGGAGTCCTCGATCAGGTCGCCGAACTCGCTGTCGCCGTCCTCACCCAGCGGGGTGTGCAAGGAGATCGGCTCGCGGCCGTACTTCTGGACCTCGACCACCTTCTCCGGGGTCATGTCGAGTTCTTTGGCCAGTTCCTCCGGCGTGGGCTCACGACCCAGGTCCTGCAACATCTGCCGCTGGACGCGGGCCAGCTTATTGATGACCTCGACCATGTGCACGGGGATGCGGATGGTGCGGGCCTGGTCGGCCATCGCCCGGGTGATCGCCTGACGGATCCACCACGTGGCGTACGTCGAGAACTTGTAACCCTTGGTGTAGTCGAACTTCTCGACCGCCCGGATCAGACCGAGGTTGCCCTCCTGGATCAGGTCGAGGAAGAGCATGCCGCGACCGGTGTAACGCTTGGCCAGGGAGACCACCAGGCGCAGGTTGGCCTCCAGCAGGTGGTTCTTGGCCTTCTTGCCGTCCTGGGCGATCCACCACAGCTCACGCTTGAGCTTCATCTCGATCTTGTCGCCGGAGTTCAGCTTCTCCTCGGCGAACAGGCCGGCCTCGATGCGCTTGGCGAGTTCGACCTCCTGCTCGGCGTTCAGCAGGGCGACCTTGCCGATCTGCTTCAGGTAGTCCTTGACCGGGTCGGCGGTGGCACCGGCGGTCACGACCTGCTGGGCGGGGGCGTCGTCCTCGTCGTCCTGGCGGATGACGAACGCAGCCGACTCGCTCTCCTCGGCGGCGGCCGGCTTGGCCGCTTCCTCGCCGTCGGCGGTGTCCTCCGCGTCGGTGCTGTCGGTGGCGCCCTCGACGGCAGCGGTCTCCTCGACGAGGACCTCTTCGGTGAGCTCGATCTCCTCGTCCGGGTCGATGTCCTCCGCAGTGTCCTCGCCGTCACCGGCCGCGTCAGCCTTCTCGCTGGTCTTCTTCGCCGCGGCCTTGGCCGTCGTCGCCTTCTTGGCCGCAGCCTTCTTGGCCGGAGCTGCTGCTGCGCCGGCCACCTTCGCCGTTGTCTTCGCGGCGGCCCGCTTGGCCGGTGCCTTCTTGGCGGTCGTCTTCCGGGCAGTCGCCTTCGCGGGAGCCTTCCCGTCGGCCTTCGCCGTGCTGGCGTTCTCGACGGCGTCAGCCGGCGCTGTCTGGGTCTTCGACACTGAGGTCACTCGCTACCTTCCAGGACATGCAGAAGCCGTTCCGACGACCGCGGTGGGGTCCACGGCACGACGAACGCGGTCGTTCACATCGATCGCGACGACTTCTGGGTCAGTGTTGGGGAGCATCTCCGGGGCGGGGAAGTCCCCCTTGCGGAATGCGCTGGTCACCATTATAAAACCCATTTGCGCCCAGATCATTCCGCAGGCCTCCAGGAACTCGCTCCGAGCCCGGCAACATCGCTGGTCAGAGCCCTGTTTGCGGTTCTTCGTCCGAGCGCAACCCGGGCCGCACGGCAAGCACCGGGCAGGCGGCATCCAGCAGCAGTCGTTGCGCTGCCGATCCGAGAATGAGCTTGCCGACCGGCGTGCGGTGCCGCAGACCGATCACCAGCAGGGCGGCCTGTCGCTGAGCGACCACCCGCAGAACTTCCTCGACCGTGTCCGCTACCTCGTCGGGGTGCACCACGTCCACCGAATGGCCTTGTGCAGCAAGGCGGGTGGTGACGTCACTGATCGGCTGCGGGGCACCGCCGAGATCAACGACGACCAGCGGCAGCCGCCGTCGGCCGCATTCGTCCGCCGCGGCGTACAACGCGGCGGTGCTTTCGGCAGAGTCTGCGTAGGTGACGACGACCGTCATCCGGACCTTCCTTCCCCCCGGAAGGCACCCCGGGACCCGCTGCCCCGACGTTACCCGACGGCGCCACCCAGGGGACGGGTGTCGGCCACGACGTCGGCGGTGATCGTCGCGATCTGGTCGTGCTCGATCAGGAACCCGTCGTGGCCATGATCGGAGGCGATCGTGAGCAGCGGCTCCCGCCCGTACGCAGCAACCATCGCCTCGGACAGAGCCGGCGGGAACAGCCGATCACTGTCGACGGCCACCACGCGCAACAACCCGTCGTACCCGCCGAGTACGTCGGCCAGGTCGCCACGGTCGCGGGTCACATCGTGGGTGGCCATCGCCCGGGTGAGGTTGAGGTAGGACCCGGCGTCGAACCGCCGAACCAGCTTGGCCGCCTGGTGATCCAGATAGCTCTGCACCGCGAACTGTCCACCGTCAAGCGGGCGGTGCGACGTCTGCGGGGTCAGCCCGAAACGGTCGTCGAGTTCGGCGGCCGACCGGTAGGTGTTGTGGGCGATCCGCCGGGCCAGGCCCAGACCGGTATCGGGAGTGTGACCGGTTGCGTAGTAGTCGCCGCCGTGCCAGGCCGGATCGCTTTCGATCGCGACGGACTGCATGTGTCCCCACGCGATCTGATCGGCGGTAGCCCACGGTGTGCTGGCGATGACCAGTGCCGCGCCGGTGCGCTCGGGGAAGCTGCCGACCCATTCGATCGCGCGCATCCCGCCCATCGATCCGCCGAGGACCAGTTGCCACCGGTCGATGCCCAGGTAGTCGGCGACGATCGCCTCGGCGCTGACCTGGTCACGGATGGTGGTGCGGGGGAACCGCGAGCCCCACGCCCGACCGTCCGGGGCGAGGGTGTGCGGGCCGGTGGTCCCCCGGCAGCCGCCGACCGCGTTGACCGCGACGACGAAGCTGGTGTCGGTGTCCAGCGGTGCGCCGGGGCCGATGATGCCCGGCCACCAGCCGGGAGTGGGCTGGTCGGGTCCGGTCGGTCCGACGACGTGCGCGTCCCCGGTGAGGGCGTGCTCGATGAGGATGGCGTTGTCGGCAGCCGGGGACAGCGTGCCCCAGGTCTGGAAGGTGATGACCAGATCGGGGATACGTTCGCCGGTCTCGGTGACGAATGCGGGTACGCCGATCGCGTGCGCCCGGGGGTTGGCACCGGGCGGGGTGGGCACCCGCCGGGCCTGCGGACGCGCTGGTGCCTGAGCGATACGGGATTCAACGACGGTCATCCTGGCCTCTCCGGACGGGAGGGGCCACCTGGGCCCCGCGGTTGCCGGACACCTGATCCGGCCTTGTCTTCACCCGGGGCACCCCACCGCGAGGAGGGTTGCCGTCCAACGAGCCGGGGCTTGTCGCTGGAACTCTTGACCCGCCCAAGATAACGCACCGGCGGCCGCTTCGTCTCCTCGCGCACCGCAGGCGCCGCCCTCCTGACCAGCCCCTCAGGCGCCGCCGACGGTCCGGCCACGTCGCAGCACGGCCAGTAACTCGGCGTACGGGCCGACGAGATAGGCCAGGTCCCCGGCGGCGAAGCTGGCCTCGCGACGCGGCGAGTGCTCGAGGGATCCGTTGGTCCGGCGGATGGCGATCACGCGGGTGCGGGCCGACAGTTCGTCCATCGTCACGGCGTCCAGCCCGTCACCCACCTCGAAGCGACCCACCATGAAGGATTCGCCCTGGACCGAGAAGGTGCCCAGCACGTGCAGGCCGAGGGCGGCGCCGACGAACCACGGCACCGCCAGCTCGACCGTCGGACGAACGTTCTGAAAGCCGAACCGGTTGACCACGGCGCCCGCCAGGTCACGATCGAAGATCCGCAGGACCACCGGAACTCCGTCATCGGTCGGTGTCCCCCAGCGGGGCCCGAGGAGGGTGCGAACCGCGATGGCCACTTCGATGTTGGTCAGGTCGCTGCTGGTGACCACGGCAACAGCACGGGCGCGGCCCAGCCCGGCGGAGGACATCGTGTCCGGCAACGCAGCGTCCCCGTAGATCACGGGCACGTCGAGACCGGCGGCCGTCTCGCTGAACCGGGTGTGCTCGGCACGCTCGACAAGGACCACCTGCTCCCCGCGCTGGCGAAGGGCACTCGTCACCGACATTCCGAACGCACCAAGCCCCACGACGATCGTGTGCCCGCTCATCCGGCGGGCTCGCGTGCGGGCGGCGCCGTGCGACAAGCGGCGCGAGATGAGGACATCGGCAAGGAACGCCATGACGATGGCCGTGGTGGTCACGCCAGCGAACATCAGCAGAATCGACCACAGCCGCAACCACGGCGGCTGGGTGGCGAAGTTGAAGTCGCCGTAGCCGACGGTCGCGATCGTCTCGCTGCTGAAATAGAGAGCGTCCAGCGCGCTCATCCCGGGTTTGCGGTAGCCCAGCCACAACACGATCGTGGAGATGCACAGCAAAGTGGCGAGTACGGCCGCCATCCGGAACAGGTTCGGGTTCGCGTCCCGGGCGAACGTCTCCGCCGAGTGCAACAGCCGGTGCGGCAGCGGCCGCCGGGCGACGTCGCGTGCGGGTCGGGCCGGCTGCGGCAGGGCCAGCCGCTGCCGGGCGAAATCCTCGGCCGTTCCGATCATCACCGCGCGTTCGCCGGAGCGCACGATGTGGTCCCGCCCGGGGCAGGCGGACACCTCGCCGCCGGCGCCGATGACCGCCACGGGTGCCAGGTCACCGAATCTGGCTCGCAGGCTGGCGTCCGCGCTGACCGGGAACGTCGCGACGACGAAGGTCGTACCCGCGACGTCGATGTCGTGGACGGTCTGGCCCAAACAGGCCTCCACCACCGACGGCGTCGCCAATGTCGCCACGTCAAGGACGACGTGACGACCCGAACCATCCGCCATCGCCGTACCCACGGTGGCGTTCGACAACTGCGTCACGATGCGAGCGGAGGGCGCGAGTTGCTCTGCGAGGAGGGCGATCTCGAGATTCCAGCGTTCATCATCGGAGACACACACCACGGCCTGCGCCCTGGCTGTCTCGCACTCGGCGAGCGCACTGGTCACCCCGAACTGCGCGGTGACCACCCGCACACCCCACCGACTCTGCGCTGCAGCTACGCCTGCGTCGAGGGCGGGGACGAGCAGCACCACCTGCTCCCCCGAGTCCAGCAACTGTTCGAGCAGACGCAGTGCGAATCCGGAGAAGCCGCAGACCACGACGTGCCCAGGCATGCCCCGAAGGTAGCGAGTGGCACCCGGTCCGGTGGGTACTTAACCCGATGGTTACACGCTCATGCGGTCATCGCCTCCGGTGGCCGCGCGGGGACCGCTTGGGTCACCGCCTCAGCGATCAGTTGCGCCATCGTGTAGGCAGGCTCCAGATTCAACGCCCGTTCACAGGCCAAGGTGGCCTCGGCTCCGCCGCCGTGCCCCCACGAGTTCGCGGCGATCAGCGTGAGTACTGGCGCCTGATGCTGGGCTGGTATCACCGGCAGGGTGTTGATCATCGTCCACTGCATCTGCCGATGCCCCGGAAGCGGTCCGTGCCGTAGTTGGCGGTCGATCTGCGCGAAGTGTGGTCGGCAGTCGAAATGCTCGTTCGACGCCTCGTGTCGGGGAAACGCCTCTGGCGCAAGCAGACCCATCACGACGTCTCGCCAACTCTTGTCGCGCATCGCTCGCACGGCGATCACCAACTGGTCGTGTGCGCCGTCGCCGCGCAACCACGCCACCACAGCCGCGGCTACAGTCCCGAGCGCCCGCGGGATCTGCTGCTCCCACTGCGGGGTCGGCGGCCCGCTGCGCTGCAGTAGCTCCCGCAGGGTGTCGCGGCCGGGCAGGGGTGCGGCGCCCTCGAGGATGTCCTGGGTGATCGCCGGCACGTCTTCGGGGCGCGGCAACGGCGTCCAGTCCCGCGGACAGCGGCCGCATGAGCACTTCACCGCACGCCATCGACCAGCGTCGCTGACCGTCTGATGGGAGATCGGGATACCGCACCGGCGGACCACGGTGAGCACCTGGGAGAGCGCGGGCGGCTGCGGTGAGGGCCCGTGGATCGCCAGGATCACCGAGTCCGGTGCAACGCTGCGCAGACCACGTTCCAGGGCCGGCATCGACGATCTCAAGGTCTCGTCGTCCGCACCGTCGACGTGCGCCTGGAACGACACGGCCCCGGCCCGCCAGGCCGCGAGGATGACCGCATCCCGCGGTTGGAAGCCGAGTTGGTAGGGCAGGTGAGCCAGGTACTGGTCGATCCCCCGAAGATGTCGTCGCATGACGGCAACTGTGCTCGCTGCGCCGGCGCGGTGGGCGAACCGGTTGTTCCGGTGTGGATAACCAGCACTACTCCGGCGGTTATCAACAGGGTCCGTGATGGCAGCCGGTCAGGAACGCCTGCGACCCAATAGTTTTCGTTTGTGGGACGCTTCGATGGCGGGGCGGTCCAGCGGCGGGAACTCCGAGACCGCGTTCTTGGCGATCTGGTTCAACAGGTAGACATCCATCGCACCGCCGAAGGCGCCGCCGGCCAACGGCACCGCCCGACCCAACTGGGTGAATGCGCGGCCGCCGAGTTGACCAAGCAACCGGAAGCCGATCGCCTTGTTGATCACCATGACCGCCGGACCGGGCAATCGTTCGGTGGCCACGCTGCTCAGCGGCGTACGGCGCACCCCGGCTTTGGCCAGGATGTCGTCCGCGTCGACACCGACCAACGTCAGCAGGACGGCAGTCTGCACCTCGTCGCGTTGGTTGTCGTAGCCGTTCAGCGCGGCGATGGATGCGCTCATGTGCGCCGCGACCAGGTAGAAGCCGGCGATGTTCGCCGGGACGGCGACAGCGAGCGTGAAGAACCCGCCCACTCCGGTTGCGAAGCCCTCGGCGGCCGCCAGTTTGCGGTGGGCGGTGACGATGGACTTGATCGCGGCGTCCTTGTTGCCGTTCGCCTTGGCCAGGGCACGGGCGGCCGTTTCGTGAGCGGAGGGCAACGGACCGACCCCCGCGACGCCGAGGTGCAGCAGTTTGTTCGCCGCGGCGACGGCCTGTGCACCGCCGACGCCATCGTCGATCGAGCGGGTCTTCGCGGACTTCTTGGCCATGTCGCCATCCTGCCAGTGCTGGGGGCCCACCTAAGGTGGGCCAATGCCGTTGCCTACCGATGCGCCCGAGCCGGTGCGCGCCGTACTGGCCGAATTTGCGGCGTTGCCGCCGACCGACCGCGTGACCCTCCTGATCGAGTACGGCGATGAGTTGCCGTCGCTGCCCGAGCGGTACGCCGATCCGGCAGCGAGCATGGAACGCGTCACCGAGTGCCAGTCACCGGTCTATCTGGCCGTCACGGCCTCGGCCGACCGGCCCGGTGGGGTCGACCTGTTCGTCAGCGCTCCTGCGCAAGCCCCGGTGACCCGCGGCTTCGCCGGACTGTTGCACGAGTTGACCGGTCAGTTGGACGCTACGCAGGTCGCGGCGCTGCCGCTGGACCTGCCTGACCACCTGGGTCTGGATGCTGCCATCTCACCGTTGCGCTTGCGCGCGATGAGCGGGCTGCTGGCTCGGGTGACCCGGGCCACGGCGGCCGCTCACCGTTGAGTCAGTCGCCGGTCTCCTCGCGCAGGAACTCCTCGAGCTCCGCACCGATCTCCTCGGCGCTGGGCAGATCCTCCAACTGGGTGGCCAGCAGGTTCTGCCGCCGGACGCCCTCGGTGAAGGCGTCGTACTGCTGCTCCAGCCCGGAGACCAACTCCCCGACTTCCTCGTTGTCGCGGACCTGACGCTCGATCTCGGCTCGGTTCAGACCGGCCGTCGCGCGCAACGCAGCGTCCGGCAGGACCAGGCCGGTGCTGGAGGAAATCGCCTCCAACGCGGCAACCGCCGCGTCAGCGAAGTCGGTCTGCACCAGGTAGTGCGGCACGTGCAACGCGAAACCCATGGTGTCGTGGCCCTTTTCGGCCAGGCGCAGATGCAGGAGCCCTTCAACGCTGCCCGGGATCTGGATCAGGCCGAACAGCGGGTTGTTCTCACCGAGCAAGCGACTGTCGGAGGCGTAGCGGGTGATCCCGACGGGCCGAGTGTGCGGCACGCCCATCGGCACGCCATGCGCTCCGACGACCAACCGGATCCCGAATCGGTCGACCACGGTCTCGACGGCGGCCGTGAATCGCTCCCACTGGTAGTCCGGCTCGGGACCGGACATCAACAGAAAGGGGGTGCCGGTGGCGTCAACCAGCCGGTACAACACCAATCGTGGCGCCTGGTAGCTCTCGTAGTGGTCGCGATCGAAGGTCATCACCGGTCGACGGCCGCGGTAGTCGTAGAGCTGGTCCAGGTCGAACGAGGCGATGACGCTGTGCTCGAACTCCCCCAACAGGTGCTGGGTCAACAGGTTCTGCACGTTGCCGGCGTCGATCAGGTTGCCCAGCGCCAGGACGAGCACGTCGGCCCCGATGGCGTCAGCGGGCAGGTCGACGTGGACGTCGTACAACTCGCGTGGGTCTTGCATGCTTCTCACTCCTCACCCGGGCAGGCCGGGTCAGCGGACGGTCTTGACTGGTCCAACGTCCAGGGCGCCCGACCGATTCCCGCCGTGCCGGGTCAGGCGGGTTCGGCTGGTACCGCCTCGCCGGCACCCTGGTCGCGCAGGGCCGCCCGCAGCCGCGCGGCGTTGGCGGCGAGGATCTTCTGGTCCTGGCCATGGGTCACGTCGTGCGGGTCGAAATCCTCGACGGAGTTGGCCGGCCACACGTGCAGATGTAGGTGCGGCACGAGGAACCCTTCGACGAGCAGCCCGACCCGGGCGCTGGACCAAGCGGCCTGCTGGGCCTTGCCGATCTGGTGGGCGACCAGGGTCAGGTGCGTGACCAGGTCGGCGTCGGCGTCCAGCCAACTGTCCACCTCCCGGCGGGGTACGACGATCGTGTGCCCGTCGGTCATGGGATCGATCACCAGGAACGCCACACAGGTCTCGTCCTGCCAGACGAAGTGGGCGGGAATCTCACCGTCGATGATGCGGCTGAACAACGTCGTCATGGCTCTGGATCCTACTGGGGCGCCCATCGACGTCTCGGGCACGATGAGGGTTGCCGAAGTTGTGCTGTCGGAGGTGGGGCTGGGTGGGTGACTGGTTCCAGCACGTGATCGTCGACAACGGACGCCTGCCGCTCTTTTGTCTCCTGGTTGCGTTCGTGCTCACCTTCCTGTTCATCCGGTTCAGTGTGCGGATGATCCGCGCCCAGGTGTCCTGGTGGCCGGGCAATGTGACCCCGGGCGGGGTCCATGTCCATCACGCGTTCTTCGGCATGCTGCTGATGGCGGCTTCTGGCCTGGGGTTCGTGGCTGTGGCCGGACGCCACACCCCCATCGCCGACGTGCTGCTGGCCTGCGTCTTCGGGATCGGAGCAGCTCTGGTCCTCGATGAGTTCGCGCTGATCCTGCACCTGGAGGACGTCTACTGGAGCGAACAGGGTCGTACGTCGATCGATGCGGTTTTCGTGGCCATCGCCGTGATCGGACTCTTCCTGCTGGGACTGCGCCCCCTGGACTTCACCAACGACGTGGTGGAGTACCGCAGCGGTGACCTCGCCGAACGGATCGCGCTGACCGTCTATCTGGTACTTGTCTTGATCCTGGCCGTCGTGACGGTGCTGAAGGGCAAGATCTGGACCGGCCTGATCGGGTTGTTCATCGTGCTGTTCCTGATCGTCGGAGCGATCCGGGTGGCCCGCCCCGCCTCGCCGTGGGCACGGTGGCGCTACACCAATCATCCCCGGAAGCGGGACAAGGCGATGCGTCGCGAAGTCCGGCTACGACAGCCCCTCATCCGGGGAAAGGTCATGGTCCAGGAAGCCTTGGCCGGTCGGTTCGGCGTGCCGGAGTCGGCCGCGCCGGCGCTGCCGCGGCCGGCGCAGAGCACGCAGCAACTACGGGCTCCGAACGCCACCCTCACCCGGCTGCGTTGGTGGCGCACCAAGCGACGCCTGGCCCAGCGACCGGTGTGGCGGGTCCCGGTGCTGCTGATCGCGCTGGCGGTCATCGCGGCACCGCTGGTGAACCTCGCCGACGAAGTGGCCGGCGGCGCGGTGCTCGACCTGGGTGGCACAGCCACGTTGCTGGGGGTGATCGCCGGTGCGATGGCGACGCTCACCGGTCTGGTCTTCACCGCGGTCACGCTGGCGATGCAATTCGGTGCGTCACAGATCTCCGTGCGGGTCGTGCCGATGCTCCAGCAGGACCGGTTGATGCGTTGGTCGTTCGGCGTCTTCCTTGCGACCTTCGTCTTCAGCGCGATGACCGCGCTCGACATGGCCGACGAGGATGCGGGCTCCAAGGGTCTGCAACTGTCAACGGAGATCGCCGTGCTCTTGACGGTCATCAGCGCCATTCTCTTCATCGCCCTGGTCGCTCGGGTCGGCACGATCTTGAACTCGTCCCGGCTGCTGCGGTGGGTCAGCCATCAGGGTCGCGAAGCCGTCGTGCGGCTCTACCCCACGCCGGCGCAGGAGCAGTCCGGTCCCTCTGCCGAGTTGGACGACGCGCTGGGTGTGCTGGTGCGCGCCTGGTATGACGACACACCGGTTGCGGCCCCCGTCGAGGACACGAGCACGCAGGTCATCCGATTGCGGGAGACTCCGCAGCGGGGCCGGGTGCTGCTGGCCATCAATCTGCCGGGCATCCAGCGGTTGGCGATCAACTGGGGAGTCCGCATCGACCTGATGGTCGGCGTCGGCGACCATGTGCCGCACAACGCTCCCCTGTTCACCGTGCACGGTGCGACCGACCGCATGCGGGTCTACAAACTGCTCGGCACCCTGATCTTCGGCGACACCCACCGGCCGTCGGTCAGTCCGGCGGCGGCGCTGCAGTCGATCTCCGACATCGCCCTCAAGGCCCTCTCCCCCGCGATCAACGACCCGGGCCGCGCCGTGCAGGCGCTCGACCACGTCGAGGACCTCCTGCTGATGCTGGCGCCGCGCGTTCGCGAGGAGGAGTCGACCGACGACGCCGGGCTGGTCAGTGGGTACCGCCGCACCTGGGCGGACTATGTGGCCGTCGGCACCGACG
Source organism: Branchiibius hedensis (assembly GCF_900108585.1). NCBI lineage: Bacteria > Bacillati > Actinomycetota > Actinomycetes > Micrococcales > Dermacoccaceae > Branchiibius > Branchiibius hedensis. The sequence continues at coordinate 826,496 of NZ_UESZ01000001.1, read as the reverse complement.
AGATCCGGCACTACTCGGCCGGCGCCGCCCAGGTCCAGCGCCGGATGCGCGCACTGCTGGAGAATCTCGCCGCCCAATGCCCGATCAGCCAGCATCCGCCGCTGGCGGAGCGGCTGCTCGCGCTCGACGAGCAGGTCGCCCGCGACTGGCGCTCGAGCCTTGACCGCCGGTTGGCCTCCGCTGCCGACCGCCAGGGGTACGGGTCCGAAGCGGGGATGGTCAGCCAGCACACCGCGCTGCGGTTCAGCAACCAACCAGCGCACGCGATCGACAAGGCGGCCCCGGGCGACGACGCACTCAACGACTCGGCGTGACCGCCTCCACTTTGTCCATCGCCTTGTAGATCCGTTGCGGGGACACCGGGTAGGCCGTGCCCAACCGGTTGGCGAAGAGACTGACCCGCAACTCCCTGATCATCGCGTCGATCGCGCGGACGTCAGCTCCCGTACGCCGATCGGCGGGCAACCGGGAGACCATCAGGTCCCGCTCGGTGAGGACCTGGGCGATCGTCGCCGCACGGTCCGCATCGCGCCGCAGGTCGCTGGGTCCCTTCTCCAGCCGCTCCTTCATGGCCAGCAGGTAGCGGCGGACCTGCGCGAGATCGGGTAGGCCGATCCGGCTGATGAAGCCGGGGGCGATCAGGGCGGCGTGATCGGCGCGCACATCGGCAACGAGTTCCTGGACCGCCGGTGCGTTCATCCGATCCAGCAGAAGCGTGACCTCTCCGGAGGCCTGCAGGATGGGCACGAGCAGGGCAACGATCTCCAGCACGGTCGGCACGATGTGCTGGCGCACCAACAGCAGCGCCTGCTCGAACTGTGCTTCGTCACGCACTGTGCCCTCCGGCATCCGGGTGGCGACGATCGTGTCGATCGCTGCGGCGACGACGTCGGTCAGCAGGGCGTCCAGATCGGCGTACGGGCCGGTGGCCAGGGTCAGGCGTTGGGTGTTGCTCAACGCGCCCAGGATCTGCTTCCACGGCACGGTGGTGTTCAACAGGAGCAACCGGCGCAACCCCAGTGCGGTTGCGTGGTCGCGCTCGCCGGCGCTGGGTAGCACCCGCAACGAGACGGTTGATCCGTCGTCCACGAGGGCCGGGAACCCTTGCACGGCACGGCCGTTCACGGTCTGTTCGAACTCTTCGGGCAGCTCACCGAAGCTCCAGCCGGTCAATCCGGTCTGCTCGATCGACGCACCGGCTTTGGCGACGACCGCGCGCACCGACCCGGCCAGCGTGGCCTTCAGCGCGTCGAGGTCGTTGCCCTCGGCGACCTTCTCGGTGCGGGGTCTGCCCCGTCGTCGAGGTACCGATCGCTCGACGCGGAAGGTCATCCGTAGATGCGGTGGCACCGCACCGAGGTCGAAGTCGGCGGCCCGGACGTCGACGCCGGTCAGGTCGTGCAGCGCGTCGGCCAGTGCCTCGGCGAACGGGTAGGGCCCGGGCTCGACGCGGGCGATGGCGCGCTTGGCGAAGTCCGGGGCGGGAACGAAATTGCGCCGCAATGGCTTTGGCAGCGACCGCAGCAGCGCCACTGCCAGGTCCTCACGAAGACCCGGCACCAACCAGTCGAAGCCTTCCGGCTGCACCTGGTTGAGCTGCTCGAGGCGAATGTGCACGGTGACCCCGTCGGCGTCCGAGCCGGGCGAGAACTGATAGGTCAGCGGCAGCTCCAGCTCACCCTGCCGCCAGGTGGTCGGATAGTCGGTGACGTCGACCGGGCCGGCCTCGTCGCGGACCAGGAAGTCCTCGGTGAAGGTCAACAGGTCGGGGTTGCGCTTGCGCTCGAACTTCCACCAGGTGTCGAAATCGGTTCCGGACACAACAGTTTCGGGGACGCGCAGGTCGTAGAAGGCGAACAGTTCGTCCTCGCCGACCAACAGGTCCCGGCGCCGGGTGCGGTCCTCCAGGGCGGCGACCTGCTCCACCAACCGGTGGTTGTCGCGCAGGAACTGGTGCGGACTGTCCCAGTCCCCTTCGACCAGGCCGTGCCGCAGGAACAGTTCGCGGGAGACGACCGGGTCGATCGCGGCGTATCCCACCCGGCGACCGGCCACCAACGGGATACCGTAGAGGGTGACGCGCTCGTCGGCTACGGCGCTACCCCGTTTGCGGTCCCAGCGCGGTTCGGAGTAGCTGCGTTTGACCAGGTGTTGTGCGGCGGCTTCCACCCACGCCGGATCGGTCGGCGCGTTCACCCGGGCCCACAACCGGGTGGTCTCGACCAGTTCGGCCGACATCACCCAGTCCGGTTGTTTGCGGTAGAGCGTGGAGCCGGGCTGGATCGAGAACCGCGCGCCGCGCGCGCCGAGGTATTCGCGGGTGGCGCGCTCGCGAAGCCCGACGTGGGACAGCAACCCGGGCAGCAGCGACTGATGGATCTGCAGCGGGCTGGCTGGGTGCCCGCGATGCGTGCGCAGGCCCTGCTGCCGGCACGCGTCGCGGACCTGGGTGTGCAGATCCTGCCACTCGCGGATCCGCAGGTAGTGCAGGAACTCGCGGCCACACATGCGGCGGAAAGCACTGTGCGACAGAGCTTTCTGCTGGTCCTTGAGATAGTTCCACAGGTTCAGATAGCCGATGAAGTCGGACTGGTCGTCCTTGAACCGGGCGTGCGATTGGTCGGCCTGCGCCTGGGCTCCCTGAGGCCGCTCGCGGGGGTCCTGGATCGACAGGGCCGACACGATGACCAACGCCTCGCGCAGGGCGCCCTGCTGATCGGCCGCGATCAGCATCCGGGCCAGGCGCGGATCCACCGGGAGCCGCGCAATCGTCCGGCCGGTCTTGGTCAACCGGCCGTCGGTGGAGATCGCCTCCAACTCCTGCAGCAGTCGGCGGCCGTCGGCGATCTGCCGCGAATCGGGAGCCTGGACGAACGGGAACTTCTCGATGTCGCCCAGGCGCAGCGCGGCCATCTGGAGAATGACCGAGGCCAGGTTGGTGCGCAGGATCTCTGGCTCGGTGAACTCCGGTCGGGCCAGGAAGTCCTCCTCGTCGTACAGCCGGATGCAGATACCGTCGGCCAACCGCCCGCAGCGCCCGGCGCGTTGACCCGCGGAGGCTTGTGAGATCGGCTCGATGGGTAGCCGCTGCACCTTGGTGCGCTGGCTGTACCGGGAGATACGCGCGGTGCCGGTGTCCACGACGTACCTGATGCCGGGGACGGTCAGTGAGGTCTCGGCAACGTTGGTCGCGACGACGATCCGCCGGCCTCCGGTCGGCGCGAAGATCCGTTGCTGCTCGGCCACGGACAGCCGCCCGAAGAGCGGCAGCACGCTGGTGTCCGGAAGCCGCAGACCCTCCAAAGCCTCACGGGCGTCACGGATTTCGCGCTCGCCGGAGCAGAAGACCAGGATGTCCTGTGGTCCACCGTCACCGGCGGATTCGGTCCACAACTCCTCCACTGCTTCGACGATCCCGCTCACCTGGTCGATGCCGACCAGGACGGGCGGAGCGTCCGCCCCGCGCCCGGGCACCTCGCGTACGAGGGGGCGGTAGCGCACTTCCACTGGGTAGGTGCGGCCGGAGACCTCGATGATCGGCACCGGGCGACCGGGCGCCGCGAAATGGTCGGCGAACCGCTGGGGGTCGATGGTCGCCGAAGTGATGATCACCTTCAGGTCGGGCCGGCGCGGCAGCAACTGTTTGAGGTAGCCGAGCAGGAAGTCGATCGTCAGGGACCGCTCGTGGGCTTCGTCGATGATGATCGTGTCGTAGGCGCGCAGGTCCCGATCGCCTTGCAGGGCGGCGAGCAGGATGCCGTCGGTCATCACCTTCACCAGCGTCTGCGGGCTGGTGTGGTCGGTGAAGCGCACCTGCCAGCCGACCTCGTCACCCAGTTCGACCCCGATCTCCTCGGCCAGTCGGGCGGCCACCGACCGGGCAGCGATCCGCCGGGGTTGGGTGTGGCCGATCATGCCGACCCGACCGCGGCCGAGTTCGAGGCACATCTTGGGGATCTGGGTGGTTTTGCCCGACCCCGTCTCCCCCGCGATCACGACCACCTGGTGGTCCCGGATCGCGGTGAGCAGTTCGGGACGAGCAGCCGAGACCGGCAGGTCCGGTGGGTAGCGCAGCGGCGGGAGTTCTACTGCCGCCCGGGCGGCGGCCCGATCACCTGCGTTCGCCACGCAGGCCATCTTCGCAAATCGCCCGCGGGATCCCTACTTCTATTCGCCCAGCACCCGCGTCAGGTAGTCGTTGGCGAAGACCCGGTCGGGGTCGAACTGGTCGCGCAGCGCAAGGAATTCACCGAACCGTGGGTACACCCTCGCGAAGTAGGCGGCGTCACGGGTGTGCAACTTGCCCCAGTGCGGTCGGCCTTCGTGCGCAACCATGATCGCCTCGACATCGTCGAAATAGCTGTCCGGCCGGTCGCCGACGTAGCGGTGCACGGCGATGTACCCGCTGGCTCGGCCGGACGCGGTGGACACCATCAGGTCGTCGGCCGCGGCGGCGCGCACCTCGATCGGGAAACTGACCCGGTGGCCCCGCTGCTCGATCATCGCGCGGATCTCGCGCAACGTCTCCGGCACCGCCTCGAGTGCGACGGCGTACTCCATCTCCCGGAACCGCACGTTGCGCGAGGAGATCAACACCTCGTGGGCGGGTGCGACGTACTGCCGGGCCGACAACGCGCGGGCGGACACCTGGTTCAGGGCCGGGGTGACCGAGGGCACCCGGGACTGCAGGGCGCACACGGCACCGAAGAGTTTGTTGGCCAGCAGCTCATCGTCGACCCATCGACGTACGGCGGACGGTCCGGTGTCCGGTTCATCGAGGCTCAGCCGGGTGTTGAACTTGGTCAGGGTGACATCGGTGTGCGGGAACCAGTAGAACTCGTGATGATCCGTCGCGTCGACGTTGTCGGCGAAGCGCGACACCGACTCCTCGAAGGTGCTCGGCTCCTCGACCGCACGCATCTTGAACGCGGGCACACAGCGCAGGGTGATCTCGGTCAGCACGCCGAGCGCTCCCAGCCCGAGCGCAGCGCCCGCCAACCGCGGGTCGCCCGCGGTGATGTGCACGTCGTTGCCGGTTCCGTCGATGAAGCGCACACCGGTGATCTGGGTGGCGATGCCACCGAATTCCCTTCCCGTGCCGTGGGTTCCAGTCGACGTCGCCCCCGCGATGGTCTGCCGGTCGACGTCGCCGAGATTGGTCATGGCCAGCCCGTACGGCGCGAGCAGGTCGGGGATCTCGAACAGGTGGGTACCGGCACGCAGGGTCACTTCACCGGTCAAGGCATCGGCCGACACCAGTCCCCTCAGCTGTTCCAGGCTGACCTGGATATCCGGCGCGACAGCGATCCCGGTGAAACTGTGACCGGCACCAACCGGCTTGACCCGACGCCGTTCTGCGCGTGCCTGTGACACGACCTGCGCGAGGTCGTCGATACTCCCCGGACTGACAACCTCGGTGGGCCGCACCTGCTCGGTCCGCGCCCAGTTCTGCCAGAGACCCTGCCGCTCCATCGTTTTCGTGCTCATAGGAAGCACTTCCCCTCTCCCCGATAGGTCGGGATCTCGTCCACGACGGCATCGCCGTCAACGACCAAGACAGTGTTTGCATGCTCCGCGATCTCGCCAGACTTGGTGTGCCGGAACCAGACGCGGTCGCCGAGGTCCAAACCGTCTGCGGCAGCGCCGAGCAACGGCGTCTGCACTTCACCGGCCGCCTCACGTGGTGCGTAGTGCAGGCCGGCCGGCCAGACCGGCAGCGGCAACCGGTCAGCAGCCGGTGGCCCCGAAGCGATCCATCCGCCACCGTGGCAGGTCACTACTCCCGGGCCCGGTCGGCGTACGACCTGGAGACCGAAACCGATGGCCGGGCGGGGTTGGAAGTGCGCGTAGCCATCAAAGAGATGGCCGCCGAAAAAGCCACTGCCAGCGGCAATGTCAGTGACCGAAGGGTCCTGTGCGGTCACTTCGATGGACCCGGTGCCACCGCCGTTGACGAACTCCAGATCAGCCACCTCTCGGATTGCGGCGATCGCTGCCGACCGGCGGGGGACCAACTCGGCCATTGAGTGCTTCTGCATGGTGGCGACCGCGGCGTTCTTGAGCCGCGCCGTCACTCCACCGTCGGGCAGTTCGTTGCCGACGCCCGCGACCTGCGCCTCGTAGGACATGACACCGACCAATTGAAGGCCGGGTCGTGTGTCGATCTCCCGGGCGAGGGCCACCGCCGCATCGGCGGTGTGCACCGGGGATCGCAGGACGCCGAGACGACCCAGCACCGGGACGTCGAAGGAAGCATCCAGATCGATCGCGACACGGACCGTGACGTCACGCGGCAGGACCCGGTCCAGGAAGTCCAGCTGCGCCACCGAGTCGACCAGCACGGTGACCCGGTCCCTGGCTACCTCGTCCGCGGCGAGCGCTCGAAGGGCTGGAACGTCGGCAGTGGGGTACCCCATCAGGACGTCCTCGACCCCGGATTCGATTGCCAGCCAATGGGCTTCGGCCAAGTCATAGGCGAGGACGCCGGCGATGCCGTCCATCGCGAGGACCTCATGGATACAGGACCGAACCCGTAGCGACTTGGAGGCGACGCGGATCGGGGTGCCCGCCGCTCGGCGTACCAGATCCGCGGCGTTGGCCAGGAAGGCCGCACGGTCGAGGGCGACGACCGCACCCCCGTCGCCGTGTGCGCGCACCGCGGCGTCGATCCGTGCCCAGTCCCCTGTCGGCCGACTCATCGCACACCTCGCACCCGCAGCACGCTCAGTCCGCCGAGGATCCCGAACACCGCGGACGCGACGTAGAGCGCGGTGAACCCGCCGAACCACGCGACGACGAAGGCACCGATCAACGGTCCGAGGGCCTGCGGGACGGCCATCGCAATGTTCATGATTCCGAGGTCCTTCCCGGTCGTCGCGGCGTCCGGCAGCACCTGGGTGGCCAGCGCTTGGTCGACACCCAGGAAGCAGCCGAAGCCGGCACCCAGCAGTCCGGCCGCGATCGCCGTACTGGTCAGAGTGGGTTGGATGGCGATCACGATCGCCGCAAACCCTTGCAGCACACCGGCGCCCAGCACGAAGGGCTTGCGCACGCGCAGGCGGTCGCTCAGTCGGCCACTGACCAGGGCCGCGATCACGACACACACCGTGTAGACCAGGGTCAGCGTCAGCACTTTGTCGGCGGGATCGGCGACGTGCAGCCCGAACTGCAGCAGGAAGAACAGCAACGAGGTGCCCAGGGCGTTACCGATGTTGACCAGGATCCGGCCGAGCAGCGTCCAGCCGAAGTCACGCTCGCGTAGCGGAGAGATCCACAGTTCGTTCCAGACCGAGCGCAGGTTGAACGAGGGCAAGCCGTGGTCGCCGACCGGTGGGTCCTGCAGATAGAACGCGAAGGGCAGGGTGCACACGACCAGGAGTACGGCGACCAGCAGGTAGGCGGGAATCGGCGACAACCCGAGCAGCGAGACAACAGCGACGCCGATCACGACACCGATCGCCTGCGGTGCGGAGACCCAGCTCGACACGACGCCGCGCTGATAGACGGGAACCTGGTCGCTGATCAGTGCCGTGAGCGCGGAGGAAGCGACGCTGAACCCGGTGATGACCAGCGACCAGCAGATCGCCAGTCCGACCCAGGTGTGTTGAAAGCCCATGAGCACCAGGGCAATTGCGAATAGCGCGACGCCGCTGAAGATCCACGGCCGACGCCGACCGAGGCGGCCCGTTGTCCGGTCCGATAGCGATCCGGCAACCGGGAAGGCGATCAGGGCGAAGATCGCCGAGACCCCCGAGACGATGCCGAAGCCGATCACACTGCGGTGCCACTGACTCTCCGCCAGGTTGTTGCCGTCGAGTCCGAGCAGATCGTTGACCTGTTCCGGCAGCGTCAGTTGGAAGGGGGTGAGCTGGGCCAGCCAGATACCCAGCCAGGAGATCGCGAAGAGGCTGATCCAGCGGTTGCTGACCTGATGGGTCGCAACCTGCGGCTGCTCCGAGGTGGTGCTCAACCCAGCACCTCGTCGACAGGCACCGCCGCATGCAGCATCAACGTCTGGGCGGCGGAGCGCGCGATCAGCTCGGCGATCCCGCGATCCCGAGTACTCAAGTAGGCCATGGTGATTCCGTCGGTCGCGGCGATCACGATCGGCGCAAGGTCCATGACCTCGGTGCGCCACGGAACCCCCGTGAGGTCCGCGGCCGCCTGCAGCGCATTCGCTGCGAGTTCGTAGTACTTGCGGTAGGTCTGCTCGGCAATCGGGTGCAACTCGGGCACGCTTCGCGCGTAACCCATCAACGCGAGAACCGCCTGCTCGCGATCCGGGTCGGCGATGACCGACTCGACGTACGCGGCAAGGCAGGCGTGCACCAATGCCGGCAGATCGGTCTCCTCCGGAAGAAGGCCGATCAGCGCATCCGCCGTTCGCTCGACGTCGTCGTCCAGCGCGTACTGCACGGCAGCGGCCAGTAAGGCGTCGCGACTGCGGAAGGCGTAGTGGAAGCTGGCCTGTGCCATCCCGGCCTCCCGGCAGATCGCCCGGGTGGTGGCGGCCTGCACGCCGTCAGCGGCAATGATCCGCAATGTTGCCTGGATGAGCAGTTCGCGGCGTTCGGCCACGGTGTATCTGGTCACGGTCACCCCTCGTCTTGGTCATTCGACCAACTTTACGGAGATTAGGTGATCCAGGGCACTCTTGCCAAGACCTCAGCAGGCGGCCTTCGAATCCGCGCGGGTTATCGACAGTTGCGCGGGTTGTAACCCGCGCAACTGTCGATAAGTCGCGCATCTGGTGGGTCGGCCCAGCTGAGCCGGACGACTGAGGCATGCAGGCGATCGGACCCCATCACCACGCGTGCGCGGCGACCTCCCCGAAGAGTTCGTCGCCGTCGACCGGCAGACCCTTGCCGGCGAACCAGGTGGCGACGTTGCGGCAGTCCCGGTGCAGGAAGTCCATCCCGTGTGGGTTACCGATCAGATCGACGGTTTGGGGTACGTCGATGATCACCAGCCGCTCCCCCGCGACCAGCAGGTTGTACGCCGAGAGGTCGCCGTGCGCGACACCCAGGCCCGCCAAAGTGATCAGCGCCGTTCGGGTCTGATCGAACAGATCCGCAAGCTGCTCGCGGGACGCTGCCCGTAACGCGGCCAACCGAGGTGCCGGCGATCCGTCCGGATGGGTGATCAACTCCATCAGGATCTCGGTGCCATCGATCTGCGCGGGATAGGGCACCGGCAGTCCGGCCTCGAACAGCCGCACCAGCGATTCCCACTCGGCCATCGCCCACCGGCCGGCCGCCAGTTGCTTACCGAAGGAAGTCTTCTTGGCCAACGCTCGCCGCTCCCGGTGCCCCTTGCGAGCGATCCCCCGGCCCTCGGTGTAATCAGCGGTCCGGGTGAAGGAAGTGTGCTCCAGGTCGCGATATCGCTTGGCCGCCAACCGGGTGGTCCGTGGCGGACCCGTCACGCTCGCCCGCTCAAGCAGGAAGACGTCGGCTTCCTTACCGGTCTTGAGGATGCCCAACTCGGTCTCGACCGATTCGTCGTCGGCCACCAGCCAGTCCGGCCACGGTGCCGGCCCACGAGACAGGGCCGGGATCTGTCGCCAGGTCGACCAGCGCTGGCCGGGCTCGAGTTCGTGGACCTTGAAATGAGAGGGAAAGGGCAGGATCGACGCCTCAGTGGCGCCGGAAGTGTTCTCGTTCAACGGTTTTCCGATCATGCAGAGGAAGGTTGCGGGCACGCGTGAATACAGCCATGGCACGACCTCCTTCGTCTCGATCGGATACGACAACACCCACCGTGCCAGAGGCGCGGTGGGTGTTGCCAATGGTTTTTCAGACCTTCGCGGCGCGGAACCCCTGATCCAGGTCGGCGATGATGTCGTCGATGTGCTCCAAGCCCACCGCCAACCGCACCAAGCCCGGGGTCACACCCGCGGCCAGACGGTCCTCATCACTGCCCTGGCTGTGCGTCGTGGACGCCGGGTGGATCGCCAGCGACCGCACGTCGCCGATGTTGGCGACCAACGAGAACAACTCCAGGGAGTCCACGAACTTCTTGCCCGCGTCAACGCCGCCCTCGATCTCGAAGGACAACACGGCACCCGAGCCGAGCGGCGTGTACTTCTGCGCCAGGTCGTAGTACGGGCTGCCCGGCAGCGAGGCCCACAGGACCTCCTTGACCTGCTCCTGCGTCTGCAGCCACTCGGCCACCTTGCGGGCGTTCTCCAGGTGGCGCTCGATGCGCAGGCTGAGGGTCTCGATGCCCTGCGCGATCAGGAACGCGTTGAACGGCGACAGCGGCGCACCCAGATCGCGCTGCAACTGCACCCGCGCCTTGAGGATGAAGGCCAGGTTGGCACCCAGCGGACTACCGACGCCGAGGTCACGGGCGTAGACCAGACCGTGGTAGCTCTCCTCCGGCGTGTTGTAGTTCGGGAACTTCTCCGGGTCCTTGGCGAAGTCGAAGTTGCCGCTGTCCACGATCACGCCGGCGATCGAAGTGCCGTGTCCGCCAAGGTATTTGGTGGCCGAGTGCACGACGATGTCCGCGCCGTGCTCGATCGGGCGCAGCACGTACGGCGTGGCGACCGTGTTGTCGACGACCAGCGGAACTCCCGCCTCGTGCGCGACCGCTGCAACACCCTCGATGTCGAGGATCTCCTGCTTGGGGTTGGCGATCGTCTCGCCGTAGAACAGCTTGGTGTTCGGCCGGATGGCTGCGCGCCACTGCTCCAGATCCGTGGCGTCCTCGACAAAGGTCGTCTCGATGCCCAGCTTCTTGAGCGTGTACTTCAACAGGTTGAAGGTGCCGCCGTAGAGCGCCGGACTGGAGACGATGTGGTCCCCGGCCTCGGCGATGTTCAGGATGGCCAGCGTTTCGGCGGCCTGTCCGGACGCGGTCAGCAGCGCGCCGACGCCGCCCTCCAGGCTGGCGATCCGCTGCTCGACGACGTCGTTGGTCGGGTTCATCAACCGGGTGTAGATGTTGCCGAACTCGCTGAGGCCGAACAGGTTTGCGGCCTGAGTGGTGTCGTTGAAGACGTAGGAGGTGGTCTGGTAGATCGGCAGGGCGCGGGCCTGGGTCGTCGGGTCGACGCTCTGGCCGGCGTGGATCTGCCGGGTCTCGAAGGACCAGTTGGGGGTGTCGCTCATGACGAACCTTTCGGGGTGTCAACTGCACTGGATGGTGCGGACGCTCACGGGGTCGTCCGCGCTTGCCCTGCCACGCGGCGTACGTCGAGTGGCTGGGCCAGGTCCTCACCCGGGGCACCCCACCGCGGAGGAGGGTTGCCGGCCAGCGAGCCGGGGCTTGACGCTGGCACTCATGACCTGCGGTGAAACTACACCCGGACCCTTGGAAATGTATAACCGTCTCTTATATCGAACCGGGGAGGAAACCGATCACAAGAACTGCGACACCGTGTAGATCAGCAGACCCACCAGACCACCGACCACCGTGCCGTTGATGCGGATGAACTGCAGATCGCGCCCCACGTGCAACTCGATGCGCTCGGAGGCCTCCTTGCCGTCCCAGCGCTGGATGGTCTGGGAGATGACACTGGACAGCTCTCGCCCGTACGTCGACACCAGGTGACCGGCCATCTCACTGATCCGCCGGTCGACGGTGGCCTGCAACTCCGGATCCGTGACCAGCCGCTGCCCGGTGTCGCTGATCAGCCGGGCCAACCGTGCACGTAGTTCGCCGTCGGGGTCGTTCAGCGCATCGACCAGCACGCTCTGACCGGATCGCCACAGGGACACCAGTGACGTCGAAACGTTCGGATGCGACAGCAACCGCACCTTCAGCGCTTCGGTCTGCTGCATGGTGTCGGGGTCGTTCTGCAGCCGGTCGGCCAGTTGCCGCAACACGTTGTCGATCGCGCCACGGACCGGGTGGTTGGGGTTGTCACGGATGTCCTCCAACCACTTGACCGCCTCGGTGTGCAGCCGCGCCGACACCGTGTCGTCCAACCACCGGGGCGTCCACGACGGGGCGCGTTCGGAGATGATCGTGGTCACGCTGCTGGGGTTGTCGCGCACCCAGGCGTGCAGCTCCCGCGCGGTCAGATCGACCAGACCGTGGTGTGATCCATCGTCGACGATGCCCTCCAGCAGCGTCCCGAGCAATCCGGAGACGGGTTCGCGCGCGATCCGGGGCAACAGCACCCGGTCGAGCAGGCCCTTGACGTCGTCGTCCTTGATGTTGCCAACTGCGCGGGCGAGAGCCGGCGCAGACTGATCGACCACGCGCCGCGCGTTGCCGGGGTCGGCGAGCCACTCCCCGATCCGACGCGCAACCTGCGCTCCGGCCAGTCGCTCCTGGACGTTGTCAGCGGTCAGGAAGTTCTCGGTGACGAATTCCTCGAGGTTCTCCCCGATGGAGTCCTTGCGCTCGGGAATGATCGCGGTGTGCGGGATCGGCAGCCCGAGCGGATGCCGGAAGAGCGCAGTGACGGCGAACCAGTCGGCCACCGCACCGACCATCGCCGCCTCGGAGGCCGCGTTCACATAGCCCCAGACACCACCGTGCCCGTGGGTCACCACGAACACGATCGCGGCGAGGACCAGCAGCCCGGTCGCGACGAAACGCATCCGGCGCAGGGCCGATCGCCGCCGCGCGTCACCGGCGGAATCCAGCATGGGACCAGTGGCCGTGGCGTGTGTCTCAGTCGTCGTCATGGCCGTCTCAACCCTTGACCGCCCAGACCTCGCGGTCCAGCACTGCCTCATCCTTGACGAATTCTCGGGCCCCTTCTGCCACCGGAATTCCTTGATGCGCAGCGGTATTCGTGATCGCCGTGGCCAGGCGGTCCCAGACCTGACCACCCTGCGGGAAGCCCATCTCCCAGTTGAAGGATTCGACCCCCACCACCGTGCGATCGGGCAGCAGGTGTGCCCGCACCACCGGGTACGACCCGTCGATCTGGATGACCAGGGCTTTGGATTCGGGACGTACGTCGGTCACGCGGGCGTCCGCCATCGCCGTACTCGCGATCAGGTTGCCCGTGCGCTCCGGCTCGGCAGCCAACGTGAGAGTCCGGCCCATCATGGCCAGGTGTTTGGTGGCCGGCCCAGCAGTCATGGCCCGGCCGAAACCACCCTCCAGCGCCCGGTCGCGCACCTGCTCGTGGGTCCGCGTGACCTTGCCTTTCATGAAGTACCAACCGAAACCGACGATCAGCACCAGGGCCAGGAACAGGATCACCTTCACGCGCTAAGTATGCGGCACTGCCGATGCCGGGGCCGCACGCGATGTGACTGTGGTTACACTCCACTACACCTGTCGTAAACCAGCCTCCGGGAGCCAGCACGTGAGCAAACGACCGATGAACTTCGCGCAGGTCGACTTTCCGCATCCACCCCGTCGCCGGCCGGTGATCGGCGACTTCGGCACGATGATGCGGCGGCACCGCGGCCGCCCGGTGCAGCGCGCCGTGGAGGTCCTCGCCGACTTCACCGAGCCCGTCGTCGAGGTCAAACTCTTCAACGCCAAGCTGGTGCTGGTCCGCAGCGGTCTGGTCGGTGCGGAGTTGTGCGACGAGACCCGCTTCGAGAAGCGCCTCGCCCCCGGCCTGATCACCCTGCGCCAGTTGGCCGGCGACGGCCTGTTCACCGCGTTCAACGACGAACCCAACTGGCAGCTGGCGCACGACCTGCTGCGTCCGGCGTTCACCCGGCCCGCCATGCAGACCTACCACGGCACGATGCTGCAGGTCTGCCGCGAACTCACCGACACCTGGGACACGATCGAGGGGCCGGTCGACGTCTCCCCCTGGCTGACCAAGATGACCCTGGAAACCATTGGTCGTACGTCGTTCAGCACCGACTTCGGGTCGTTCACCAGTGAGCAGGTGCACCCGTTCGTGACCTCGATGGTGGACGCGCTGGCCGCGGCGCAACGGCGCGGTTTCCTCACCAGCGCTCCGCTGGCCAAGCTCTTCCTGCGCCGCAACCAGGCCACCCTTGACCGCAACCGCGAATACCTGGACACCGTGCTGGACGAGATCATCGCCGCCCGCGTGGCCTCCGGGGACCGTTCGGAGAGGGACCTGCTCGGTCTGATGCTGAACGCCGAGCACGAGGCGAGCGGGGAGAAACTGGATCTGCGCAACGTGCGCCACCAGATCCTCACCTTCCTGATCGCCGGTCACGAAACCACCTCTGGCGCACTGTCTTTCGCGCTCTATTACCTGGCGACCAACCCGCAGGTGCGCGCCCGGGCGCAGGCCGAGACCGATGAGATCCTGGGCGTCGATCCCGACGCCGAGCCGACCTTCGAGCAGATCGCCAAGTTCCGCTACATCCGCCGCGTGCTGGACGAAGCGCTGCGGTTGTGGCCGACGGCGCCGGGGTTCGTGCGCGGTGCGCGACAGGACACCATGCTGGCCGGTCAGTGGCCGATGACCACCAAGGACCAGTGCATGGTGCTGGCCGCCGCGATCCACCGGGATCCTGAGATCTGGCCGGAGCCGTCGCGGTTCGACCCCGAGCGCTTCACCCCAGCCGCGGTGAAGGCCCGTCCGGCCCACACCTACTTCCCGTTCGGGACCGGCGAACGCGCCTGTATCGGAAGGCAGTTCGCGCTGCACGAAGCCGTGCTGGTGCTCGCACGGCTGCTGCACCGCTATGAGTTCAGCGCCGACCCGCGCTACCGCTTGAAGGTGTCGGAGCGGCTCACCCTGATGCCGGAGGACTTCCGCCTAGCCCTCACGCGACGTACGCCGAGTGGCGGCTCCCAGCCCGCCGCAGACGGGGAGCCGGACCAGACTGCTCAGCCGTCGATGATGGCCAAGCGGATGGTCTCCGGCATCGCCAGCAACTCGGTCACGGCTGCTCGCGGCAACTCGGCGACATCGGTGACGCCGTAACCGATCTCGCCGGCGGTGTTCAGCGCCTGCCCCTCGATGTTGACCTCGTGCTTGGCCAGCAGGCTGTTCACCTTGCCCAGCACGCCGGGGACGTTCTGGTGCAGGTGCAGGATCCGCTTGCCACCGAAGCGCGGCGGTAGGGACAAGCCCGGCAGATTCACGTTCAACGTGGTCGTGCCGCGCTGCATGTAGTCGCGCAGCTTGCCCGCCACGAACCGGCCGATGTCCTCCTGCGCCTCCTCGGTCGAGCCACCCACGTGCGGGGTCAGCACGACGTTCGGGATGCCCTGCAGCGGGGACACGAAGGCGTCGCCGCGCTTCTTGGGCTCCTGCGGGAAGACGTCGACAGCGGCGCCGGCGATGTGCCCGGACAGCAGTGACTCACGCAACGCGTCGTAGTCGACGACGAAGCCACGCGAGAGATTCAGGAACAGCGAACGCGGCCGCATCTTGGCGAACTGCTCGGCACCGAAGAACCCGGCGTTGCCCTTGCGGTCGTCCACGTGCAGGGTCACCACCTCGGCGACCTCGAGCAACTCATCCAGGCTGCCGCACCGGGTGGCGTTGCCCAGCGCGAGCTTGTCGTCACTGTCGTAGAAGTAGACCTTCAGACCCAGCATCTCGGCGACGACGGACAACTGGCTGCCGATGTTGCCGTAGCCGACGATGCCCAGGGCGCGGCCGCGGATCTCGTGCGCCCCGGTGGCGTCCTTGTTCCAGACACCGTCATGCAGCGCCTTGTCCTTCTCGGTCAGGCGGCGGGCCATCACGATGATCTCGGCGATCGCCAACTCCACGACGCTGCGCGTGTTGGAGAACGGTGCGTTGAAGACGACCACTCCCCGTCCGGCAGCGTGCTTCTTGGCGATCTGGGTGGTGCCGATGCAGAAGGCGCCGATCGCATAGAGGTCGGGTGCGTTGTCCAACACCCGCTCGGTCACCTCGGTCTTGGATCGGATGCCGAGCAACTGGACGCCCTGCAGCGCCTCGATCAACTCGTCCTCATCGAGGGCACCGCCGCGGGTCTCCACCTCGAATCCGGCTTCCTTGAGGATGTGCTCGGCCAGCGGGTGCACGTTCTCCAACAGCAGCGCTTTCACATCCGCGATTGTCCCGCATGGTCGGCCCGGGCTGAGCCGGGGTCCGCTATCTGACTACGGTGCAGCTATGCCAACCCGCACGATCATCACCGGAGCAAGCTCCGGGCTCGGCGCCGAGATGGCCCGCCAGTTCGCCGCCAAGGGCCACGACCTGGCCCTCACCGCCCGCCGAACCGATCGCTTGGATCAGCTGCGTGAGGAGATCCTGGCCGCGCACCCGGGCCGCACAATCCTGGTGCGCGCGCTGGACGTCACGGACAACGACGACGTCTTCACGGCCACGACCGAGCTGACCGAAGAGCTGGGCGGTCTCGACCGATTCATCGTCAACGCCGGCCTGGGCAAGGGCGCACCGATCGGCACCGGCCGGTTTGACGCCAACCGGGAGACCGCGATGACCAACTTCGTTGCGGCGCTTGCGCAGATGGAAGCGGCGATGCAGGTCTTCCGGGAGCAGAAGACCGGACACCTGGTCGTGATCTCCTCGGTGTCCGCGTTGCGCGGGATGCGCCGGACCATGACGACGTACGCGGCGACGAAGGCGGGCGTCGCGGCGCTCGCCGAGGGGATCCGCTTAGAGGTCCTGGGCCGCCCCGAACTGGCCATCGACGTCTCGACCATCTACCCGGGTTACATCCGCTCGGAGATGAACGACAAGGTCGAGCAGGAGCAGAAGATGATGGTCGACACCCAGACCGGCGTGCGAGCGATGGTCGCCGCCATCGAGGCCCGCAAGGCCAAAGCGCTCGTACCGCCCTGGCCGTGGGTGCCGATCGGTGAAGTGATCAAACACGCGCCGCTGTCCGTGGTGCGCCGCCTGACCTGAGAACGACCGAGGAGAAGACCATGCGCGCCGTACACGTGACCCGTCTCGATGGCCCGGAGGCCGTGGAGATCGTCGACCTCCCGCAGCCCACCGCTGCCGAGGGGCAGGTCCTGATCAAGGTGGAGCGGGCCGGCGTCAGCTTCCCCGACCTGCTGTTGACCCGGGGCGAATATCAGATTCGACCCGACCTACCCTTCGTCCCCGGGGCGGAGGTCAGTGGCACCGTGGTGTCGGCCCCTGCGGACTCAGGGCTCACGACCGGGGATCGGGTCGCTGCGTTTCCCGGATTCGGTGGCTTCGCCGAGTTCGTCACGGCACCAACGGATTTCGTCTTCCCATTGCCAGGCAGCATGTCGTTCGACGTCGCTGCGGCGTTGCCGATGAATTACCTGACCTGTTTGTTCGCCCTGCTGGAGCGCGGCGGGCTGCAGCCCGGCGAGACGGTGCTGGTGCATGGCGCGGCCGGTGGTATCGGCACCGCGGCAATCCAGGTCGCCAAGGCCAGTGGCGCGAAGGTCATCGCGGTGACCTCGACGCCGCAGAAGGGTGAGGTCGCACGTGCCGCCGGTGCCGACGACGTGGTTCTGGCCGACGGGTTCCTCGCGGCCGTCAAGGACCTCACCGGCGGTCGCGGCGTCGACGTCGTCGTCGACCCGGTCGGTGGCGACCGCTTCACCGACTCGTTGCGGTCCCTGGCGACGCTCGGCCGGTTGCTGGTGATCGGCTTCACCGAGGGTGCGATCCCGCAGGTGAAGGTCAACCGGTTGCTGCTGAACAACATCTCAGTGGTGGGGGTCGGCTGGGGCGCGTACTGGGCCAGCCAGCCACACGTCGTACGTTCCCAATGGGACCAACTGATGCAGCTGGCTGGAACCGGGGCGATCGATCCCCCGATCGATCAAGTGGTGCCGTTGTCCGACGCGGGGACGGCCATCGGCCGGCTGGCCGCGCGCACCGTGACCGGCAAGCTGCTGCTCGACCCGGCGCGCTGACCGCCAGCGTCAGCGTCAACGTCAGCGGATCGGGCTCTTCTCATCGAAGGGCCAGCCGTGCTCGAGCAATCGCAGCTGCACCCGCTTGACGTCCTCGTCGGAGGGCAGTTCCTCGGTGTAGTGCGTGATCGCCACCTTGGTGTCGATCACGCTGATCGGCTCGTCGACGTCCGCGAGCGCGTTCTGTTGGATCAGCCGGGAGACGATCTGGTCGATCTCCTCATCGGTCAGCGACTCGTTGCGCAACAGCGCCAGGATCGGCGAGTAGTCCATCGGCGGGACCCCTTCGGGGTATCCCTGGCGCAGCCAGTGCAGGACCCGGGCCAACAGGGCGGGGCGTTCCATGTACGGTCCTCGTCTTCTGTAGGTCGAGTGGCGTGCGGTCAGTGGGCGCCGAAGATGTCGATGCCCAGGTAGTGATGCAGGCTCTTCTGGGTGATCCACAAGATGCCGACCGCCACGGCCGCGATGACGATTGCGAACGCGATCCAGGCGCCGACCTTGGCGACCGGATTGGGTCGGGCGACGGTGCCATCAGGCCGGATGTCACCTTCACCGGCCGATTGCAACCGGATGCCGACCGCGAAGATGGCCGGCAGGCCGGCACCGAAGATCAGTCCGGCAAGCAGCACCTTGAGGGCCGATTGTGCCATTTCTGCGAAGTCCATGACCGCTCCTTCCGGGTCTAATTCAGGCCGCGACGTGGGTCTCGGTGGCTGCTTCGTCGGGCAGCCCTTCCCAGTCGTCGTTGACGTTGGATGCGTCCACCTTCTGCTGCTGGCTGCGGCGGTAGATGTACCCCGCGGCCGCGATCAGAATGACGAAGACGGTGATCGCACCGGCGACGCCGCCGATCAGGTGGGCAATGAAGTAGGTGATCGCGCCGACGACAGCGGCGGCGGGGATGGTGGTCAGCCACGCGGCGACCATGCGGCCGGCGACACCCCAACGGACGGTGGCGCCGGCTTTCCCACACCGCTACCGAGGATCGACCCCGTCGCGACCTGGGTGGTCGACAGCGCCATGCCGAAGTGGCTGGAGGTGAGGATGATCGCGGCCGACGAAGCCTCGGCCGCCATACCCTGCGGGGATTCGATCTCGACCAGACCCTTGCCCAGCGTGCGGATGATCCGCCAACCACCCAGGTAGGTGCCGATCGCGATAGCCAGCCCGCAGGCGAAGATGATCCAGACCGGCAGCCCGTTGTCCTCGATCGACTGGGTCGTCAGGCTGCCGTGGGCGATCAGCGCCAGGGCGATGACACCCA
This sequence comes from Branchiibius hedensis, assembly GCF_900108585.1. NCBI lineage: Bacteria > Bacillati > Actinomycetota > Actinomycetes > Micrococcales > Dermacoccaceae > Branchiibius > Branchiibius hedensis. Next base: position 807,481 of record NZ_UESZ01000001.1, on the reverse strand, counting down.
TCGTCTTCTGTGCGTCGCCGGTGCCGTGCGCCAGCGACACCAACGAGGCGCTACCGATCTGCCCGTAGCGGAAACCCTTGTCCTTGCGGTCTGTTCGCACGCAGTTGGTGATCCGGTAGATGATCCAGGTGCCGATCGCGGCAACCGCTCCGGCGATGAACGGCGACAGGAACGCCGGGATGATGACCTTGGCCACCAGACCGTTCCAGTTGATCCCGGCGGTGCCGATCGCGGCCAAGCCGGACCCGATGAGACCACCGAACAGCGCGTGCGAGGAACTGGAGGGCAGACCCAGCAGCCAGGTCGTCAGATTCCACAGGATTCCGCCGACCAGCCCGGCGAAGATGATGATCATCGCCTTCTCTGCGCTGAGCCCTTCGATCAGAGCCCCGCTCTTGGTCTGGATTTTCAGCACGTCCTTGGTGATCGTGGCGGCCACTTCGACCGACAGAAACGCACCGACGAGGTTCAACACCGCCGAAATCGCCACGGCCACCTTGGGTTTGAGCGCCCCGGTCGCGATGGAGGTCGCCATCGCGTTGCCGGTGTCGTGGAAGCCGTTGGTGAAGTCGAACGCCAGTGCCGTCACAACGACCAGCAGGAGAATGAAGAATTCTGCGCTCACGCGACTAAGTGTGCGGTGTCGTGAGTGATTACGTCCACCTGAACTGCGCGATTCATAGGCCTCTGACCAGCGCAAATACCGGTCCCCCGGAATGTTCACCGATTGTTCACCGGGCGCGCGCCACGCCGGGTTGTGGCGTGGGTCTCATCCGTCGGAGCGTGCCGCCCGTCGGTCGATGTCACCTAGTCTCCGCACAGGAGGTTCTTCCTGTTGTCGCATCCCTTGCACACGCGTGCCGCTGCGGTGTGTCTGGCCGCCCTGGTTCTCGGCACCGTGCTGCTGCATGAGTCGTTGACCAGCGAGCCGGGCCGTGGCGGCTTCTACCCGGCGTCTGTCGCGTTGGCCGTCACGTGGGCCGGCGGCGCGTTCCTGGCCGGTGGCATGCCCCGTGACCTATCGACGTACGCCGATCGCCCGGCCTGGGTGCCCGGCCTCGCCCTGGGCGCGGGACTGGTCGCGATCTTCACCCTCGGCGGTTTCGTCGTCGGACTCGTCCCGGCCATCAACGCCGCGATCCGGGACGTGCTGGCGTACTCCGCTCGCGGATCGTTCCTCGCCGTGCTGGTCATTGCGATCGGCACCGGCGCCTGCGAGGAGTTGTTCTTCCGCGGAGCACTCTTCTCCCTGCTGGAAGGGCGGCAGCCCGTCGTCGCCACGACGGCGATCTACACCCTGGTCACGTGCGCCACCGGGAACGTGATGTTGGTCTTCGCGGCCGCACTGCTCGGGGGCCTGACCGCCCGCCAACGCCAGATCACCGGCACGGTGCTGGCGCCCATCCTGACCCACGGCCTGTGGTCGCTGGGAATGGTCCTGATCCTGCCCCACGTACTGGAGATGACGTCATGAGCACAGAACCACTGAACGTCCTGGTCACGGGAGTGACCGGCTACCTCGGTTCGCGACTGGTGGTGCCGCTGCTCGAGGCGGGCCATCGGGTGCGCGTCCTGACCCGCGACGGCAGCAAACTCGACGGTCTGCCGTGGGCCGGGCAGGTCGAGGTGAGCGAAGGCGACGCGAACGATCCCGACACCTGCCGGGCGGCATTGGCGGACATCGATGTGGCGTACTACCTGCTGCACTCGATGGACGGTGGCGGCGACCTGTCGCAGCGCGACCACGAGATGGCACAGACTTTCGCCGATGCGGCCGCGGATCAGGAGGTCGGGCGGATCGTCTACCTCGGCGGGTTGCACCCCGACGACGAGGAACTGTCCGAGCACCTGGCCTCGCGGGTGGATGTCGGCAAGGTCTTCCTGGACTCCCCCGTACCGGCCGCCGTGCTGCAGGCGGCGATCCTGATCGGTGCCGCGTCGGCGTCGTTCGAGATGATGCGGCACCTGACCGATCGGCTGCCGGCGATGATCACGCCACGCTGGGTCAACAGCCGCATCCAGCCCATCGGCATCGACGACGCGTTGTACTACCTGGTGGGTGCGGCAACCCTGCCGCCGGAGGTCAACCGGACCTTCGACATCGGCGGCCCGGACGTGTTGACCTACCTGCAGATGATGCAGGGCTACGCGAAGGTCTCCGGCCATCATCAGCGGCTGATCTTCGTGATGCCGTTCCTGACCCCGGGGTTGGCCAGTCACTGGATCGGTCTGGTCACGCCGGTGCCGACGGGCGTCGCCAAACCGCTGATCGGTAGCCTCGTCCACGACGTCGTCTGTCAGGAGACCGACCTGCTCGAGCGGCTCGGGGCACCCCCCGGTGGACCCATCCCGTATCGCGAAGCGGTACGGCGGGCCATCACTCCCGCTCCCCCGGACCAGTCGCCGCCACCGGCCGCGAGCCTGTGGCCCAGCGATCCGGACTGGGCGGGCTGACCCGCGCTCCCGGATCACGAAGAACGGGCCCCGCAGCGACGATTCGCCACGAGGCCCGCCCTTGTTCGGGTGGTGCAGCCTCAGCTGCAGCCGGAGGTGCTGCCGCAGCCTTCGCAGACGTAGCAGGAACCGGCGGGACGCATCTTGGTCCCGCAGGTCATGCAGATCGGTGCGTCAGCAGCCTTGCCCTGGAACTTCTCCATCAACTCCGCGGAGGAATGCACCTCGACGTCGGCGGGTCGCACATCCGCCGCGCCGGAACCGGAGGTGATCTGCACGGCCCCCACCGTTTCGCTGGCGGCTGACGTGTCCTCAGCCTTCTCCTCGGTCTTCTCCTCGGCCTTGGCCGGGACCTGCGCCGGGGACTGAGAGTAGGACTCCAACTCCTCGGCCACGTCGTCGTCCTGCTCGGTGTAGGAACCGGTCTCCAACTGCCGGGCCCGCTCGGCCGCGGTGTGGATGCCCATGAAGGAGCGGGTGTCGAAGTCCAGGTGATCAAGGGCCAGGCGCCGGAAGACGTAGTCCATGATCGACTGCGCCATCCGCACGTCCGGGTCGTCGGTCATTCCGGCCGGCTCGAAGCGCAGGTTGGTGAACTTCTCCACGTAGGTCTCCAGCGGCACGCCGTACTGCAAACCGATCGACACCGCGATCGAGAAGGCGTCCATCACGCCGGCCAGGGTCGAACCCTGCTTGCCGAACTTCAGGAAGATCTCCCCGAGCTGGCCGTCGTCGTACGCGCTGGCGGTGAGGTAGCCCTCGGCGCCACCGACCGCGAACGAGGTGGTCTGCGAGGGGCGACGCTTGGGCAGACGCCGCCGCACCGGCCGGTACTCGATGACCTTCTCCACGACCGGCTCAGCAGCAGCTGCCGCGTCCTTGGCCGCGTCCTTCGCGGTCGACCCGCCATCCGACAGCGGCTGGCCGACCTTGCAGTTGTCGCGGTAGACCGCCAGCGCCTTCAACCCGAGCTTCCAACCCTGCAGGTGCACGTCGGCGATGTCCTCGACCGTCGCCGTCTCCGGCAGGTTCACCGTCTTGGAGATCGCACCGGACAGGAACGGCTGGCAGGCCGCCATCATCCGCACGTGACCCAGCGGGCTGATCGAGCGGGCACCCATGGCGGTGTCGAAGATCTCGTAGTGCTCCGGCTTGAGGCCGGGCGCGTCGATGACGTGACCCTTCTCGGCGATGTGGGCGACGATCGCTTCGATCTGCTCGTCCTGGTAGCCCAGCTTCTTCAGCGCCCGCGGGATCGTCTGGTTGACGATCTGCATCGAGCCGCCGCCGACCAGCTTCTTGAACTTCACCAGGGAGAAGTCCGGCTCGATGCCGGTGGTGTCGCAGTCCATCATGAAGCCGATGGTCCCGGTCGGTGCGAGTACGGAGGCCTGCGCGTTGCGGTAGCCGTTCTTGGCTCCGACCTCCACGACGTCCTTCCACGCCTTGGTGGCGTAGCGGTGGATCTCGGTGTCCATCGTGTCGAGGGTGCGCACCTCGTCGTTGGCGGCCTGGTGCTTGCGCATCACCCGCTGGTGGGCCTCGGCGTTGCGGGCGTAGCCGTTGTACGGCCCGACGATGCCGGCCAGCTCCGCGGAGCGCTTGTAGGCGGCACCGGTCAGCAGCGAGGTGATCGCCGCGGCCAGCGCCCGGCCGCCGTCGGAGTCGTAGCCGTGGCCGGTGGCCATCAGCAGCGCGCCCAGGTTGGCGTAGCCGATTCCCAGCTGACGGTAGTCACGGGTCGTCTGGCCGATCGCCTCGGTCGGGAAGTCGGCGAAGCAGATCGAGATGTCCATCGCGGTGATGACCAACTCGGCGACCTTCTGGAAGGCGGCAACGTCGAAGGTGTCGTCATCGCGCAGGAACTTCAGCAGGTTCAGCGACGCCAGGTTGCACGAGGAGTTGTCCAGCGACATGTACTCCGAGCACGGGTTGGATGCGGTGATCCGGCCGCTTTCGGGGTTGGTGTGCCAGGCGTTGATGGTGTCGTCGTACTGGACGCCCGGGTCGGCGCACTCCCACGCCGCCTTGTTGATCTTGTCGAACAACTCACGGGCGTCGACCTCTTCGATGATCTCGCCGGTGCCGCGGGCGCGCAGGCCGAACGGCTTGCCCTCCTCGACGGCGCGCATGAACTCATCGCTGACCCGGACGCTGTTGTTGGCGTTCTGGTATTGGACAGAAGTGATGTCTTTGCCACCGAGGTCCATGTCGAACCCGGCGTCCCGCAACGCACGGATCTTGTCCTCTTCGCGCGCCTTGGTCTCGATGAACTCCTCGATGTCGGGGTGGTCCACATCGAGCACGACCATCTTGGCCGCGCGGCGGGTGGCGCCACCGGACTTGATCGTGCCTGCGGACGCGTCGGCGCCGCGCATGAAGGAGACCGGACCACTGGCCGTACCGCCGCTGGACAACAACTCCTTGGAGGAGCGGATCCGCGAGAGGTTCAGGCCGGCCCCGGAGCCGCCCTTGAAGATGAAACCTTCCTCGCGGTACCAGTTCAGGATCGAGTCCATCGAGTCGTCCACCGACAGGATGAAGCACGCCGAAACCTGCTGCGGCGCTTTGGTTCCCACGTTGAACCACACCGGCGAGTTGAAGCTGAACACCTGGTGCAACAGGGTCCAGGTCAATTCGTGCTCGAAGATCTCCGCGTCCTCGTCGGTCGCGAAGTAGCCGTTGTCCTTGCCCGCCTTGGCGTAGGTCAGCACCACGCGGTCGATGAGCTGCTTGAGGCTGGACTCGCGCTCCGCAGTGCCAAGGGCGCCGCGGAAGTACTTGGTCGTGACGATGGTCGACGCGTTGACCGACCAGAAGTCCGGGAACTCCACCCCGCGCTGCTCGAAGATCGTCTCCCCGCTCTTCCAGTTGGTCTGGACGACATCGCGCCGCTCCCAGGTCACCTCGTCATAGGGGTGCACACCGGGGGTGGTGTAGATGCGCTCGATGGTCAGACCGGCGTTCTTGCGGCGCTGACCCGAGCGGGCGTTGGTGGTCTGTGACATGGACCTTGTCCTCCGTGGGGTGACTGAACTGGACAGAACGGGTGGTGCGGGGTGGTGCGGATGTCTGGTGTCTATCGGGGTGATGGAGCGCGCGGTGAGGGTGCGGGGTCGTTGCCAGCGTCTCGCGCGGCACCGACAACCTCATCGGGCCCGGGTTCACCGACTGGTTGATCGGTCTGCTCCCGCTCGGCGCGCAGCAGCACGATCGCGTCCTCGAAGTCCTGCAGATCCTCGAACGCCTGGTAGACCGAGGCGAACCGCAGGTAGGCGACCTCGTCCAGCGAGCGCAGCGGCGCGAGAATCTCCAGACCCACGTCGTGAGCATCGATCTCGGCCAAACCCTGCGAGCGGATACCTTCTTCGACCTGCTGGGCCAACAGCGCCAACTGGTCCTCGGTCACCGGGCGTCCCTGACAGGCTTTTCGGACCCCGGAGGTCACCTTGTCGCGGCTGAACGGCTCGCTCGCGCCGGATCGTTTGATCACCGTGAGGCTGGCGGTCTCCACGGTGCTGAAGCGTCGGCCGCAATCCGGGCACTGGCGACGACGGCGGATAGAGGTGCCGTCGTCACTGGTGCGGCTGTCCACGACGCGGGAGTCCTCGTGCCGACAGAACGGGCAATACATGGCTGCTCAGCGGCTCCTTTCCCGGTCCTGGTCACACGTTGTTCAACACCGCACGGCGCCCCCGCATGCCCGCCGCTGTGGAAAACCTTGTGGATCTGCGGTGGGTAACCGGTGGACTACCGACGGTCGGGTGTGAACTACATGTGGATGAATGACATCGGTGTAACTACTAGATGTAGGGATCGTACGACGCTGAGGCCGAGCGCGCAATACCTCGCCGGCCTGCCGCGCAGCTGCCGCGAGGACCCGTCGCTGAGCAGCGCAGATACCTCCTGCCGGCGGGCGCCGGCACCGGCGCAGGAGCAGGATCGGTGGGCCCCGGACCAGTCGGTAACCTAGGGACAGCACGGGGCCAGCCACTAACGCATCACACGAGGTGAAATTCATGTCCGACCGAGTGAACGTCGACGGTCTGCAGATCGAGACGGTGCTCTACGACTTCATCAACGACGAGGCGCTGCCTGGAACCGGGATCGCGCCGGATGCTTTCTGGTCGGGCGCCGCGAAGGTCATCAGCGACCTCGCGCCGCGCAACCGCGAACTGCTCGCCATCCGCGACACCTTGCAGCAGCAGATCGACGAATATCACCGCCAGCACCCCACGTTGGACGCCGCTGACTACCAGGAGTTCCTGACCCGCATCGGCTACCTGGTGCCGACGCCGGAGGACTTCCAGGTCACCACGACCGGCGTCGACTCCGAGATCGCCGACACCGCGGGTCCGCAACTGGTGGTGCCCGTGCTCAACGCCCGCTTCGCCATCAACGCTGCCAACGCCCGGTGGGGCTCGCTGTACGACGCCCTGTACGGCACCGACGCCATCCCCGAGACCGACGGGGCGCAGAAAGGGTCCTCCTACAACACGGTCCGCGGCGCGAAGGTCATCGCCTTCGCCAAGGACTTCTTGGACCGCGCTGTCCCGCTGAAGGATGCCTCGTACACCGACGTCACCGCATTCGCCGTCGTCGATGGCGCATTGCAGGTCACGACCACCTCGGGCACGACCGGACTGGCTGACCCCTCGGAGTTCGCCGGGTACACCGGCGACGCGGCCGCGCCGACCTCGATTCTGTTGCGGCACAACGGCCTTCACCTGGACATCGAGATCGACCCGACATCGCCGATCGGTGCCACGGACCCGGCCGGAATCAAGGACGTCGTCGTGGAGTCCGCGATCACCACGATCATGGACTTCGAGGACTCCGTGGCTGCGGTCGACGCCGAGGACAAGGTGCTGGGCTACCGCAACTGGCTTGGCCTGAACAAGGGCGACCTCGCTGAGCGGATCGAGAAGAACGGCAAGACCTTCACCCGCGTCCTGAATCCCAACCGCGAGTACACCGCGCCCGACGGCTCCACCTTCGATCTGCACGGCCGGTCGCTGCTCTTCGTGCGCAACGTCGGGCACCTGATGACCAATGACGCGGTGCTGGACGCCGACGGCAACGAAGTGCCCGAGGGCATCCTGGACGCGCTGTTCACCTCGTTGATCGGCATCCACGGACTGTCGGCCGATGGCCTGCAGAACTCCCGGACCGGCTCGATCTACATCGTCAAGCCCAAGATGCACGGTCCGGACGAGGTCGCCTTCGCGGTTGAGTTGTTCGAGCGGGTCGAGCAGGTGCTCGGCCTCCCACCGCGGACGCTGAAGGTTGGCATCATGGATGAGGAGCGCCGTACCACGGTCAACCTCAAGGCGTGTATCAATGCCGCCGCAGACCGGGTGGTCTTCATCAACACCGGCTTCCTGGACCGGACCGGCGATGAGATCCACACCTCGATGCTCGCCGGACCGATGGTGCGCAAGGGCGAGATGAAGAGTCAGACCTGGATCACGGCGTACGAGGACTTCAACGTCGACACCGGCCTGGCAGCGGGCCTGCCGCACAAGGCGCAGATCGGCAAGGGTATGTGGGCGATGCCGGATCTGATGCACGACATGCTCCAGCAGAAGATCGCCCATCCCAAGTCCGGTGCCACGACCGCCTGGGTGCCCTCCCCCACCGCGGCGACCCTGCACGCGCTGCACTACCACCAGGTCGACGTGTTCGCCGTCCAGGAGGATCTGGCCGGGCAGACGCGGGCTACCGTCGAGGAGATTCTCACCGTTCCATTGGCGAGCGATCCCACCTGGAGCCAGCAGGAGCGGCAGGAGGAGATCGACAACAACTGCCAGTCGATCCTGGGCTACGTGGTCCGCTGGATCGACCACGGCGTCGGCTGCTCCAAGGTCCCCGACATCCACGACGTCGCACTCATGGAGGACCGTGCGACGCTGCGGATTTCTAGCCAGTTGCTGGCGAACTGGCTGCAGCACGGCGTGATCAGCGAGGACCAGGTCATCGACTCGCTCAAGCGGATGGCCGTCGTGGTGGACCAGCAGAACGCCGCGGATCGCGACTATCGGCCGATGGCGCCGGATTTCGAGACCAACATCGCGTGGTTGGCCGCTCGCGACTTGATCCTGCTCGGCGCCCAGCAGCCCTCGGGGTACACCGAACCGCTGCTGCACGCCCGGCGACGCGAGTTCAAGGCGGCGAACGCCTGACCGGACCGACTCGCAGGTCAGCGCGGGATCAGCAACGTCTGACCCGCGCTGACCTGGAGCGAGTTGAGGTCGTTGGCCAGCTGGACGCGCACGACCGCCTCCTGCACCGGCAACTGCGGCAGCGCGTGGTGCGCAACCTCAGACAGTGTCTGACCCGACTGCACGACCACCGAGCTGGGCCCCGTGGGGGCGGGGGCAACGGCGTGCGCGATGAGCATGCCGCAGGCAACGGTCACGGCCACGACAATCACGCCGATGGCCAGGTAGCCGCGCCGGGTCAGCCGCAGGTGAGCGGCGGGCCGCGCGACGCCGGTCGGCGACGCCGGCAGATCCGGAACCAGTCGAAGGTCGGGACGGCGCGCGGGACGGGCGACGGGGACGAGAACGGGGACTGCGCTCATGGCTTCCTCCTGACACGGTGCGGTTCGACCTGCGGGTGAACCAGTGACACCTGTGGAAATCGAACAGGCGTTCGATTTCACTTCGATACGATGTATAGCACGCTTGTTCGAAGACAGGCAAGGTTCGATCGTGGGTTCGTTGACCATTTCGGCACCACTGTCCCGGCGACACGCGTCGTACACATGTTTGGAACTCGTGTGCGAACGCCCTAGCCTGAATCCCACGGCCGTTGTCTTCATGGACACAGCACACCAGCGACCACCGACAACATCGCTCGCCGCGTCATTCGGCGGGTTTCGCAGATAGGGAGACGGACCTGATGGGCAAGATCCACGAGATGCCGGAGCGACGCGACGGCCGCGGGCTGACGACGCGGCAGCGCAAGGTGCTTGAAGTGATCCGCAGTTCGGTCCAGCGGCGCGGGTATCCGCCGAGTCTGCGGGAGATCGGTGAGGCGGTCGGCTTGACCAGCCCTAGTTCAGTGGCCCACCAGTTGTCCATGCTCGAGCGACTCGGCTACATCCGCCGGGACCCGAATCTGCCCCGCGCCATCGAGGTTCTTCCGCTCGATGACGCCCCGGGCAAACGGCGGCGCAAGGCGGCGGCGGACGGCGCACGGACCGCCTCAGACGACACAACAGACGGCACTGCGTACGACGAGACGGGAGTCGGCGACGAACGCCCCGCCGCGTCGTACGTCCCCGTGGTGGGCCGGATCGCTGCTGGTGGCCCGATCCTCGCCGAGCAGCTTGTCGAAGACGTCTTCCCGCTGCCCAAGCAGTTGGTCGGCGAAGGGGACTTGTTCCTGCTGAAGGTCGTCGGCGACTCCATGGTCGACGCCGCGATCTGCGACGGGGACTGGGTCGTGGTCCGTCAACAGCAGACCGCCGACAACGGTGACATCGTGGCAGCGATGCTGGACAGCGAAGCCACGGTCAAGACGTTCAAGCGCACCGCCGACAAGGTGTGGTTGCTGCCACACAACGAGCAGTACTCGCCGATCGACGGCACGGACGCGACGATCCTGGGCAAGGTGACGGCGGTCCTGCGGCGGATCTGACGCTCAGGCGTTGATCGGGTCGCCAACGGCCTTCACCAACTCGACCAGCGAAGGGCCCAACGGTGCGTCGAGTTTGGCGGTGAGTTCGGCGTCGCCGCGGGTCCAACCATGCGTGATCGCCAGCACCGGGATACCCAGGGCGGCGGCCCGCCGGACGAAGCGGTACCCGGACATCACGGCAAGTGAGGAGCCAAGAACCAGGAGGGAACGGGAGTTTTCGACGGCCTCGAAGCAGTCCTGCACCAGCGGGCGCGGCACCGACTCGCCGAACATCACCACGTCGGGTTTGAGCAGGTCCGAACCACACGCAGCGCAATGCGCGACCTTGAAGGCGCGCACCTCCTCGTCATCCAGTGCCACATCACCGTCGGGTCGCAAGGCGGCGTCGGCGGATCGGTCGAAACCCGGGTTCAGGACCTCGAAACAGGCGTCGATGAGTTCCCGCGGGAAGCGCTGACCGCAGGCCATACACACGACCCGGTCGAGGTTTCCGTGCAACTCGACGACATCGCGGGCGCCTGCTCGTTGGTGCAGGCCATCGACATTCTGGGTGATGACCGTGCCGACCAGGCCCGCGCGTTGCAGTTGGGTGACCGCTTCATGTCCGACGTTCGGTCGCGCTGCGGCGAAGCGTGGCCACCCCACGTAGGAGCGGGCCCAATACCGTTGCCGCGCCTGCGGAGTCGCCAACAACTCAGCCGCTGTCATCGGCTGGATGCGTCGTTCCCCCGCTGCCGTGCGGTAGTCCGGGATTCCGGACTCGGTCGACAGGCCCGCACCCGACAGGACGGTCACCCCGCCGGCCGCTACCGCGCTCGCAATCGCTTCCCTGGCGACGGATGGATCGGTCACCTCTCCAGTGTCACACCTCTCCCGCAGCCGTTCGCCACCACCGGAGCCGGTCATTACCGAAATCGCGAACCATCGCGATCGACATAACCAAGACTTATGAGTTGCGTTATCATGGAGCCATGATCGATGCCGCCGGCCTGCGGGTGATCCGCGCCATCTCCGAAGAAGGCAGTTTCACCGCTGCCGCCGCGTCCCTGGGCTACTCCCAGCCCGCCATCTCGCAGATGGTGCGCCGCCTCGAGGAGCGCACCGGGACGGTGCTGGTGGAGCGGCTGGGTCGCAATGTCCGATTGACCGAGGCCGGCGCCGTTCTGGCCCGGCACGCCGGTCCCGTGCTGGCTGCCCTCGAGGCGGCCGAGTCGGAGGTCGCAGCGATCGCCGGACTGCGGGCGGGGCGGGTGCGCCTGATGGCGTTCCCCTCGGCGTCCTCCACGATGGTCCCCCGCGCACTTGCCCTGGTGAAGCAGCGCTTCCCGGACATCCAGGTGACCTTTGCCGAGGCCGAGCCACCGGAATCCTTGGCCGCCCTACGGGCCGGTGAGTGCGACGTCGCCGTGGCGTTCGCCTACGAAGGCACCGATCTGGGCCGCGGTGAGGACGATATGGAGCCGTTCGAGGTCATCAAGCTCCTGGATGAGCAGGTGAAAATCGCGCTGCCCCGAGATCACCGGTTCGCCTCCGCAGCCGAAGTCAACCTGGCCGACCTGGCGGACGAACCGTGGATCGCCGGTTGCCCACGATGTCGTGGTCACCTCCTGGCGCTGGCCGCCACCGCAGGATTCAGCCCGGACGTCGCCTTCCAGACCGAGGACAACGTCGCGGTGTCCGGTCTGATCGCCGAAGGTCTGGGCGTCGCCCTGATGCCGGACCTGATCTCCCACTCCATCAGCAACCCCGGGATCGTCACCGTTCCGATCGCGCAGTCCTCCCGTCGCGCGGTCTATGCCGTCACCACCCCCGATCTGCAGCGGGTGCCCGCCGTGGCCGCCACGCTCAATGCGCTGACGGAGGCCGCCCAGTCCGTCGCCCTCGTTCCCCAGGCGGGCTGAGCACTCACCGGCTGGTGCGCACGACGCGCGGGCAGAGCAACCAAACCCGTCGTGGCGCAGGGGTATTCGCGCTACAACGGCGCACCTCAGTACTCGCCGTCGGCCACGCCCAGAGAATGTTTACACAAACTACACATGTGGATCCGTACGCGATCCAAGCCCACCCCTAAGCTCGTCTCCACTGGCAACTGCGGCGACGACGACGGGTCGCGCCCGCCGTGATGGAGAGGGTCAACCATGGGAACTCCCAGGGCAATCGGGGTTGTGGCAACCGTTGTTTTCGGGCTCACGCTCGCGGCGTGCAGCGACGGCACCGCCGGAGGCGGAAGCACGGGCGACAGCAACAACAGCGCCAGCACCCTGGTGGTTGACAACTCCTTCGACCTGAAGACCTCCGACCCGGCGCGGGCCTTCGAGCTGACCGGCAGCCTGGTCGATCACCAGATCTACCAGACCGCAATCGGATTCGACGGTGCGAGCGTCAAGAAGATCGTGCCGGTGTTGTGCACCTACAGCGTGTCTGACGACAACAAAGTCCTCACCCTGAAGATGAACGGCAAGCACGTGTTCTCCAACGGGGATCCGGTCACCGCGGACGACATCGTCTACTCCTACCAGCGGGTCCAGGGCATCGAAGGCAACCCGTCCTTCCTGCTGGACGGGGTCACCGTGAAGAAGGTTGACGACAACACCATCACGCTGACGTCGGCGAGCCCGAACCCGCAACTGCCCTACATCCTGCCCAACCCGTCCTTGGGCATCGTGGACAGCAAGATCGTCAAGCAAAACGGCGGCACGACCGACACCAATGACAAGGCCGAGGCCTACCTGAACAAGACCTCCGCAGGCTCAGGCCCGTACATGCTCTCCAGTTACGACGTGACCTCGAAGGTGGTGCTTACCGCTAACCCGCATTACACAGGCACCAAGCCGCACTACTCCCGGGTCGTCATCGAGAACGTGCAGCCCGCGACAGCGAAGGCGAACCTGCAAGCCGGTGCGGCACAGATCGCCACGTCGCTCGATCCGACCCAGGCGTCGGGGATGGACTCGGGAAAGACGAAGGTGCAGCAGGGGGAATCGACGATCACGATCTTCTCCTGGTTCAACATGAACCCGTCGGTGGGCGGCCCGGTCAGCAACGTGAAGTTCATTCAGGCGGTCCGGCACGCCATTGACTACGACGCGGTGCTCAAGGTCGCCGGCTCGGGCGCGGTACAGCCGGGCAGCTTGGTTCCGAACAGTTTCCTGGGTGCTCTCAAGTCCGACAGTGCGAATTCGTTCGACCTCAACCAGGCAAAGACCTTGCTCAAGGACTCCGGGTACTCCGGCCAGCAGATCAACATGTTGTACCCCTCGGATGTTGGCTACAACCTGGCCAACGTCGCGCAGGTGGTGCAGTCCAACCTCCAAGCAGCCGGCATCAACGTGAAGCTCAATCCCCAGCCGAGCGCAACGGCATTAACCGCTTTCCGCTCCGGTAAGCAACAGGCCGGCATCGCCTACTGGGGCGCGGACTACCCCGATCCCGCGGACTACCTGGTCTTCACCCCTGGCCAGAGTCTGGCCAAGCGTGCCCAGTGGACCTCAGCCCAAGCACCTGACGACGCGAAGTTGGCCACGGCAGCGGAATCAGCCGTCGGTGACTCGGCCCGGGATGCGGCCTACCAGGCGCTGTGGAAGCAGATGAATATCGACGGTCCGTTCGTCCCGCTGTTCCTGCCGCCCAACCTGTTGGTGGTGTCCTCCAGCCTGAAGAACGTGGCCGACAACCCGGTCACCGGGATCGACCTTGCCGGAATCTCCTGAGCCTCTCACCGCACTGAGAGACGACGAACTCTCACCGCAGGGGCCGGACCCGCTGCCCGATCAGGCCGCGCAGCGGGTCCGAGTCTCCGGCTGGCGAGCGTTTCTCGGGCGGCACCCTCTCGGCAGATACATCGCCCTCCGTCTCGTGATCAGTGCGGTACTGATCCTCGGGGTGACCCTCGTGACGTTCGTGCTGACCAATCTGGTGCCTGCCGACCCAGCCGCTGCCGCACTTGGTGAGATGGCGGCATCCGACCCGAAAGTGGTTGCCGAGTTCAAACACACCTACGGCCTGGACCAGCCGCTGCCCAAGCAGTACCTGATGTACCTGCAACGGCTGGCCCACTTCAACTTCGGCGTCTCTTCCCAGACCCACAACGCGGTGGCCACCGACTTGGGTAATGCGATCCCCGCGACGGTCGAACTGGCGATGTCGGCGCTCGTCGTCTCGACGATTCTCGCGCTGATCGTCGCGCTGTACGCCGCGATGCGCCACCGAGGATTCTTCGACCAGGTCGCCCGCACCCTGTCCCTCGTAGGAATCTCCATCCCCACCTTCTGGCTGGCCCTGGTGATGTATTACTTGTTCTTCGTCAAACTGGACTGGCTGCCGGGTTCTGGACGGCTGGACAATCAGTACAACCCGCCGCCGCACGTCACCGGGCTCTACACGGTCGACGCAACGCTCGCCGGGCAGTGGGCGGTCCTGGGCTCGGCCCTCGCGCATCTCATCATGCCCGCCACCGTCCTGATCCTTTACTGCATGGGGTTGTTGACCCGCTTCTGCCGGACGGCCATTCTGGACGTGTTGGGCAATGACTACATCACCGCCGCCCGGGCCAAAGGACTTCCCTCCCGTACGGTCACGCGACGTTACGTGCTGCGCGCTGCATTGCTGCCCATTCTCACGATGGTGGGTCTCACCTTCGGTTCTCTGCTGTCCGGTTCGGTCCTGACCGAGACGGTGTTCGCATGGAACGGCCTCGGGCAGTACGCCTACAAATCGGCCACCACTCTCGATCTGAACGCGGTGATGGGAGTAGGGGTCGTCGTCGGCGTCTTCTACGTACTCATCAACCTGGTGGTGGACCTTCTGTACGGTTTCATCGATCCGCGGGTGAGGACGCAATGACCGTCTCCGCGAACCCCAGCCCGGCGCAGGGCAGCGCGGGCAACGAGTCACCCGACGACGTCGCACGGCGGGCTGTCCGGCGTCGGCCGCGGGTGCCCCGAACCCTGCGCCAACCATTGACTATCGTCGGGGCGGCGATCGTCCTCTTCTGGCTCGTCGTGGTCATCTTCGGTCCGTGGCTGGAACCTTTCGACCCGCTGGCGCCCAGCGCCGACGTACTGCAGGCACCGTCGGCCGAGCACTGGATGGGTACCGACGCCCTTGGCCGTGACGTCCTCTCGCGGCTGATTGCAGGCGCGCGCGTGACCCTGCCCCTGTCCGTGCTGCTGGTCCTGCTGTCCATGGTGCTGGGTGGGACGCTCGGTGCCATCGCCGGCTACTTCGGAAAGGTGGTCGACGAGGTCATCATGCGGATCGCCGACCTGGTGTTCGCGTTTCCGACGATCATCCTGGCAATGGTGGTCACTGCCGCGCTCGGACCGGGGTTGCGTAACGCCGTCCTCGCCGTGCTGGTGGTGAGCTGGCCGATGTACGCCCGCATCACCCGATCAATGGTGCTCGGAGCCAAGAACAACGAGTACGTCGTCGCTAGTCGACTCCTTGGGACCAGTTCCCTTCGATCGCTGACGCGGGACATCCTGCCGAACATCGTCGCGCCGATCGGTGTCCTGGCGACGATGGACTTCGGCACAGCCGTCCTGCTCCTGTCCGGTTTGTCCTTCCTCGGTCTCGGCAGCGTCCCGCCGACGCCCGAGTGGGGCGCGATGGTCAGCGACGGCGTCCAGAACTTCCAGCAGTGGTGGTTGGCCACCTTCCCGGGCCTCGCGATCTTCTCGATCGTGATCGCCTTCAACTTCCTCGGCGACGCGTTGCGGGATGCTCTGGACCCGCGCACCCGGCGCAACGTTGGGGGGCGGGCGGTGTGACCGACAGTTCTGAGGGTCTGCAGATCGAAGCGCTGAGCCTGTCGATCGACGGCGTACCGATCTTGAAGAACGTCGACCTGATCGCACCACCTGCAACCGTCACCGGCCTTGCCGGCGAATCCGGGTCGGGCAAGACGATGACAGGGATGACCGTTCTCGGTCTGCAACCCTCGCGGGCCTCGACCTCGGGCTCGATCCGTTTCGAGGGCCAGCAGTTGCTCGGACTCCGCTCGAAAGACCTCAACCGGCTGCGTGGTCACCGGATCAGCATGATTTTCCAGGACCCGACCGCATCGCTGCATCCCATGCTGTCGATCGGACAGCAGCTGACGGACCATCAGCGCTACCACCTAGGCGTAAGTAAACGAGAGGCGTTGTCGCGCGCCGGCGACCTCCTGCAGCGGGTGCAGGTTCCGGATCCCGAAGCAGCACTGGACAAGTACGTCCACCAGTTCTCCGGCGGTCAACTCCAGCGGATCTGCATCGCTAGCGCCCTGGCCTGCGACCCCCGGATGCTCATCGCCGACGAACCCACGACGGCGCTCGACGTCACGGTTCAAGCGGGAATTCTGCGTCTCCTGCGCCAGGTTTGCGACGACCTCAAGATCGGGATCGTCCTGATCACCCACGACCTGGGAGTCATGTCAGCCCTGGCCGACACCATCACGGTCATGCGTAATGGTTCGGTGGTGGAGCACGGCACCCGTCAACAGGTGATCACCGATCCGCAGGATGACTACACCCGGTCCCTGATCGATGCCCTGCCGGACCGGATCGAAGCGGCGAACCAGGATACCGCCGGGGAGGGTCAGAATGGTTGACGGCGTGGCACAACGGCCAACCCTGCATGCGCGAGACGTCTCGGTGACCTACAAGCTCGGCATGGGCAAACGACTGACCGCCGTCGACGGGGTCTCCTTCGATGTCGAGCCAGGCGCAGTCGTGGGCCTGGTGGGCGAGTCCGGGTGCGGCAAGTCCACCCTCGCCCGGGCGATCTGCGGTCTGGAGCCGCTGAGCGGCGGAGCCATCGACTTCGGCGGCGAACCGGTCACTCGTCTTGGATTCGCGCGACGCCCGCGGCCGCTACTTCGGATCCAGATGGTCTTCCAGAACCCGTACGCCTCGCTCAATCCGCGCCGGACGGTTCGTGCGCAACTGGAGGACAGTCGTCGTATCCACCCCGGCTCCGCCCCGACGGTCGCCCAGTTGCTGGACCAAGTCGATCTGCCGGCGTCCGCTGCCGATCGGTATCCGCATGAATTCTCCGGCGGCCAACGTCAGCGGGTGGCGATCGCCCGGGCCGTCGCCACCGGTCCCGACCTGCTCATCGGTGATGAACCCATCGCCTCTCTTGACGCTTCACTGCAAGCCAGGATCGCGACCCTCATGCAGACGGTCGCCCGCGAGACCGGCTCGTCTCTGCTCTTCATCAGCCATGACCTGGCTGTCGTTCGCCTCATCGCGGACCGGGTTCTGGTGATGTACCAGGGCAAGGTCGTCGAATCTGGACCTACCGAGCAGGTGTGGAACCATCCCGCGCAGCCCTATACCCGCCGACTGCTGGCCGCGATCCCGGTCGCCGACGGGCTGGGCCGACTGCCCGAGGTCCTACCCCTCGACGGCTGACCTCGTGAGCACTCACCGGCTGGTGCGCACCTGCACCGCACCCGACGTACCCGACACGATCACATCACCGCCCAGGTCCGTGCGGAACACCGCCGAGCCGACCGACCGAAGCAGATCCAGCGTCGCCGGCGCTGGGTGCCCGTAATCGTTGCCCGCTCCGACACTGATGACCGAGACGCTGGGGCGCACCGCATCGACCAGGGCTGGCAACTGATTCCTCGAACCGTGATGGGCCACTTTGAGTACGTCGAACTGGGGCTGACCTTCTGCGCTCAACTCCCCGAGAACCGCTGTGTCCGCTTCTCGTTCAAGGTCTCCGGTCATCAGCAGCCGCAGCCCGTGAGCGCGCAGATCCAACGTCACGCTCGCGTTGTTCTGAACCGATCCAGCATCGATCGTGCGCGCCGGCCACAGCACGCTGGCGACCACATCTGGCGCCCACGTCAGGACGTCTCCGGTACGCACCGTGCGGATCGCAACCCCGGCCGCAGCAGCCACTGAGCGCACCTGTGGCTCCCGACTAGGCTCCTCCTCCGTGCCCGCCCCGCCAGCCGTATCGACGGGAGTCGTGACGATCTCGCGGACCGCTCGGCCGCGGAGCACACCGGCGAGTCCGTCCACGTGGTCGGCATGGAAGTGGGTCAACACCACGGTCTCGACCCTGCTCACTGCCAACCGTCGTAGGCAGCCGTCAATCGCGTCCGGATCAGGTCCGGTATCGATCACCACGGCCCGCCCGTCCCCGAGGTTGATGACACCGCCATCTCCTTGACCGACATCACAGGCCACGTAAACCCATTGCGGTGGAACGTCATTCGATCCGGGGACCGGCACCAGCAGCGCGAGGACGACAACGACCGCCGCAGCGGGGGCGCCCGGATGACGGCGACATCTCTCGATGACCCACGGCCCGCTGAGCAGTGCGGCCAGCGTCAGCGCCGCCAGCAGAAGGGCGCCCGGTGCGCCGGCCGGCCACGGTAGTGAACCGCCGGGGACCCGAGCGAACGTGTGCGCGATCCACGCGATCGCCTCAGCCGGAATTGCCGCCGCGTGCGCGGGTAGCCATGCCGCGACCGACCCGAAGGGAGCACACACCACCGTCGCAACCCCAGCCAGGGTGGTCGGCGCGACCAACGGCGCGGCCAGGAGGTTTGCCGGTACG
The DNA here is from genome assembly GCF_900108585.1 of Branchiibius hedensis. Taxonomy (NCBI): domain Bacteria; kingdom Bacillati; phylum Actinomycetota; class Actinomycetes; order Micrococcales; family Dermacoccaceae; genus Branchiibius; species Branchiibius hedensis. The sequence continues at coordinate 788,827 of NZ_UESZ01000001.1, read as the reverse complement.
CCGACGATGCTCACCGAGGACTGCAGCAGGACGATCACCGGGCCGCACACCGCTTGTGCCGCCAGCGGGATCGCGACGGCGTCGGCCACTGGATGCAGCCGCGCCGGCAGTCGGTCCGCCAGGGCGGCACCCCACGGCCGGGCGAAGAAGATCAACCCCGCAGTAGCCAGGACGGACAGCGCGAAACCGAACGAGCCGGCCAGCCAGGGATCGAAGACCAGCAGTACGACGACTGCGGCCCCCAGCGCCGCCGGGCCCGCGCGCCGACCACTCCAGGTCATTGCCAGCCCGGCGATCGCTCCCATGACGCCTGCTCGCAGCACACTCGGCTCCGGACGACACAGCAGGACGAACAGTCCCAGTCCGAGCAGTACACAAGGCATCCGGCACCGGGCGCGGACCCGCAGCCATCCCGCAACCCAGGTGATGGCCATCATCACGAACACCACGTTCGACCCGGACACAGCATTGAGATGGGTCATCCCGGTCGCGCGCATGTCGGCCGACAGCTGCGGACTGATCCTGCTGGTGTCTCCGATGACCATCGCAGGGACCAGCCCGGCAGCATCACCCGGTAACCGGGCGGTCACCTCGCGAAGATCGGACCGCAGCTGCTCCACAGCCTGCGTCAGCGGACCCGGCCGGGCCAGAACCTGCGGGGCACCGCTGGCGGAGCCGAGTGCGACCACATCGTCGGCGGTACTGTCAGGTGGCTTCAGCCGCATGCGAAATCGCAGCGTCTCGTGCCAGGTGACGCCACTCCACCTGTCATCGGCGAAGACGAGCACCGGTGACCTCACCTCGCTGCGTCGCCCATCGAGAGTCACCTGCGTGCACTCGACGCGCACCAGCAGCAGGGTGCGACCGGCGGCCCCGGCGATGGGTCGCGGATCGCTTTGCACGACACCGTCCACGCTGACCACCCGATGTGACTGGGCGGCAGCGGGAATCGGGCCCGCACTCCTGGTGATCCGTTGGCATCCGGTGACGAACACGAGGCACGTGACCACGGACCCGACCAGCATCAGCGCCTGCCACCGGCGGACCACCGAGGCGCGTGACTCTCTGGTCATGACCTCCTCACGTCCGCCGCACCTGACCCGCCACGCGCCGATCGCCACCGCAAGCACTCCCCCGCCGGCCAGGGCGACGACCCCGAGGGACGGCAACCGCAGCGCGACGAGAACGCTGACCCACCCGACCCCAGCCGCCAGCAGCAGCCGTAGGTCGTGTGACGTCTGCCGGTGCTCGGCCTGCCTGCTCACACGTGGACCAGCGGCCGCAGCTGCTCCATCAACTTGGCGCCGATGCCGCTGACCTCATCCAATTGGTCGACACTACGGAACGGACCATTGGCCTCGCGGTACGCCACGATCCGGGCCGCGAGCACCGGACCCACCCCGGGCAGGGTGTCCAGCGCCGTTGCGTCCGCGGCGTTCAGATCCACCGGACTGGCCGACGCCGAAGCACCGGTGGCCGTCGAGGCAGCGGGCCCGGGAGCCGTCGTCACCTCCTGCCCCGGGCGGGGAACCACGATCTGCTCGCCGTCCTGCACGTGCCGCGCGAGATTGACCCGGGTCAGGTCGGCGCTGGCCAGCAAGCCGCCGGCGGCGCGCACCACGTCCTGCACTCGAGCACCTGCAGACACCGTGACCACGCCCGGCCTGCCGACCTGGCCGAGCACATGCACCTCGATCCGGGCAGCGACACTGCTGGTCGCCAGACCACCTCCCGATGACGTTGCCCGCGAGGAGGTTTCACCGGTCACCATCGGCTGGGCGGAACGACCTGACGTCGCCACCGGCGCGCTGAAGGTCTGCGGCTGGCTGTGGGCCCGCGCCAGCAATGCGCGCGTCGCGAACAACGACATCGCCACCAACGCCACTACGACAACACCCAACACTGCCCACCGACCGGGGCCGACCCGCGCCTGCCGAAACGCAACCGGGATTCTGATCAGCGGTGGAGACTCGGCCGAGGCCGCCGCCCGGCGCGCGGCGCGGCTGACGGGCAGCGTCGAGCGAGTGAGGGGTGGTGAGGGCTCGGGGGCGGCTGGATCGGCGTACCGCCATTGGTCCGGAGGTGGTAGGTCAGGACGCGGTCCGCGGCGCCGGGCGCTCCGAACCGCCCGGCGGGCAGGCTCGCGCTCGGGTGGCTCCGGTAGCCAGCCGGGCACTCGCCGGACCGCCTCCAACTCCGCCAACGCAGCCGCCAGCCGGTCGGGTTCGGGGTCGCGCGCAGACATAGCTGCGACGCTACGGTCGAGCTACCCGCCGGGTCAGCCGTCGGACGAGCCGGTGTGGACAACCTGCCGGGTGCGACCTGAAAACCGGTGACCCTGTGGAGAACTCAGTCCTCGCCGAAACCGGATTCGACGAGCTCCGCCAGAGCGTCGACGCCTTCGCGGGCCTGCGGTCCGGTACCCGTCAACTGCAACTCGGTGCCCTTCCGAGCGCCGAGACTCATGACCTCCAACAGGCTGCTGGCGTCGGCCCCGTTGACGGTGAGTTCGGCATCGAACTGCCCCGCCGTCTGCACGAACAGTGCAGCAGGTCGAGCATGCAGGCCAACCTCGTTGACCACGGTGACCGACCGCGAGACCTCGCCGCCAGACGAATCAGGAGCAGCCGAGGGATCAGGATCGGCCGAGGCATCGGGTGCGGCTGAGGGCGAAGACGCAGCCGCCGCCTCTTCGGCGGCAGCGCGAACGGCGTGAAGGTCACTGCCGCCCTGGGCACGCACGGCGGCCGCGATGGTGCCTTCGACCAGGGGCGCGTCGGCAATCGCGACCGCCGACGGGTCGTCGACGAATTCCACGGCAGTCTCTGCGGTCATGACCGCAGAGCCCAGATCACACAGCACCAGAACGCCATCGCCGCTCTCGGCTTCGGTCAGACCCTGCTGGACCTTCTCGAAGCTGGTGCCGATGCCACCGTCGTCGGTGCCACCCGCGGCGACGATGCGGACGTCGGCAGCCATCTGGGCGGCCAGGTCGACCACGCCCTGCGCGATCTTGGCGCTGTGCGACACCACGACCAGACCGACAGTCACGCAGACACCTCCGCGGCGGCCATCAACAGCAGCGCCGAGGACACCGAACCCGGGTCACGGTGCCCGATCGCCCGTTCTCCCAGATAGGACGCCCGGCCCTTCCGGGCGATGAGCGGATCGGTCTTCTCCGAACCCGCTTTCGCAGCGTCAGCGGCGGCCGCGAGCACCTGCTGCTCGGTGGCTTCCTGCGCCAGTGCGTCCTCTGCGGCCTGGACCGCCGGGCTCCACGCGTCGACCATGGTCTTGTCACCGACCTCGGCCTTGCCGCGAGAGACGATCCCGTCGCGCGCTGCTCGAAGCATGTCGACGACCGCCGCGCTGTCGAGCTCGGCATGATCCTTCACCGCTTGCGACGCCTTCAGGAACGCGGTTCCGTACAGCGGCCCGGACGCACCTCCGACAGTCGAGATGAGTGTGGTCGCAACGGTTTTCAGCACATCGGACGGCGACGCGTCAGCAGGCAGCTCGCCGACTTTCGCAGAGACCGCCTTGAAGCCGCGGTCCATGTTCTCGCCGTGGTCGCCGTCCCCGATCTCGCGATCGAGCCGGATCAACTCCGTGCGGTTGTCCGAGATGTGCTGGGCGCTACGTGCCACCCAGTCACGGACCCACTGGGAACTCAGAGCCACTGCTCATCGCCCCCAGCGGAGGGCGGCGGTCTGCACCGGCGCATCCCATAGTTGGGTCAGTTCGTCGTCCAATCGCAATACGCTCACCGAAAACCCCTGCATCTCAAGGCTGGTCGTGTAGTTACCGACCAGACTACGGGTGACCGTGATCCCGCGCTCGGCCAGGAACGCGTGGGCCCGCCGGAACGCGATGTAGAGCTCGACCAGTGGAGTGCCGCCCATCCCGTTGACCAGCAGCAACACGTTGTCACCCGATTCGAAGGGCAGGTCCTCCACTACCGCAGTCATCATGCGGTCCACGATGGCGTCAGCCGGTTCCATCGCCCGCTTCTCCCGGCCGGGCTCCCCGTGGATGCCGATGCCGAGTTCGTACTCGTCCTCGGCCAGTTCGAAACTCGGCTCACCCGCGTGCGGCACGGTGCAGGGCGTGAGCGCCATACCCATCGTGCGCACCTGGGCGTTGACCTTCTCCGCGATCCCGGCGACCGTGTCCAGGTCATCGCCGCGCTGCGCCGACGCGCCGGCGATCTTCTCCACCAACACAGTGCCCGCGACACCACGACGCCCAGCGGTGTAGAGCGAATCCTTCACAGCCACGTCGTCATTCGTGACGACCGCTCGCACCTCGATACCGTCGGCGAGCGCGAGATCGGCGGCAGTCTCGAAGTTCAGGACGTCGCCGGTGTAGTTCTTCACGATGTGCAGGACGCCGGCTCCACCGTCAACCGCCTTGGTGGCATCGACGATCGGGTCGGGGGTGGGCGAGGTGAACACCGGCCCGGGTACAGCGGCATCGAGCATGCCGTAGCCCACGAACCCCCCGTGCAGCGGCTCGTGACCGGAGCCGCCTCCCGAGACCAGCGCTACCTTGCCTTTGACCGGGGCATCCGCACGCCGGATGTAATCGGGGTCGGTCGCAACGGTGAGTTCGGGATGCGACAACGCCATTCCCTGGAGGGCCTCGGCGACGACTTCGGACGGGTCGTTGATGATCTTCTTCACTGCTGGCTCCTTCGGGACCCACCGCGCACCGCCTCCGGCGGTGTGGATCCTCCTTGATCCACCGGGCCTCCTGTCCTGAATCTAGCCGAGCCGCTGGGCTGGCGGGAGGGCTATCGGTGAGCCCGTTCAGTCCGTGGAAGGCACACCGGGGTATCCCGCCAGCCGAGGTGACGCAGCGACCGCGATCATGCCCGGGCCGACATGCGCGCCAACGACCGCACCCACCTCCACCACGATGATCCGGGCGATGTCCGGACCGTTCTCAGCCAACCGCTGGGCAACGTCTTCGGCGCGGTCCTGGGCAGCCAGATGCATCACCGCGACGTCGACGCCGGCCGAGTAATCCATCCCCGAAATGCCCTGGTGGGTTAGCTCTTCCAGCCGCGCAATCGCCTTGGTGGAGGTTCGTACTCGGGCCAGTGGTTCGACCTGGCCATCGCGCACTTCTAGCAGCGGTTTGATGGCGAGGGCGGATCCGAAGTACTGCGACGCCCGACCGATCCGGCCGCCGCGGCGCAGGTACTCAAGGGTGTCGACGTAGAAGTACGTGCACGCGGACCTCGCCCGATCCAGTGCCACCTTGCTCACCACGTCCGGCGATTCGTCCGCCTGCGCGGCCTGCGCGGCCGAGGCAACGGCATAGCCCATGGCCATGCCGAGCGTCTCGCTGTCCACGGTGTGTACGGGGATCGGGGCCGATCGCGCCGCGATGTCGGCCGAGGACACGGTGGCCGAGACCGCCGACGACAGGTGGATGGAGACGATCTGGTCGTACCCCTCCTGGGCGATCTGCTCGTACGCCTGCAGGAAGACTCCCGGCGACGGCCGGGACGTCGTGACGCGCTTGCCGGCGAGCAGATCGGCCGTCAGATCGGCGGGCAGGTAGTCAGCGCCCTCGTCGTACGACACACCATCGACGATGACGTGCACCGGCACGGTGAAGATCCGCAGCGCGGACTGCAGATCCGGCGGCAGGTACGCCGTGCTGTCGGTGACGACCGCTACACGCATGAGCGCGTGGTCAGTTCGCGACGATGTTGACCAGTTTCGGTGCGCGCACAATCACCTTGCGCACCGTCTTACCGTCAATCGCTGCCTGCACCTTCGCGCTGGACAACGCCAGAGCCTGCAGGTCCGCCTCACTCACATCCGGCGCCACCTCCAACCGGTCGCGGACCTTCCCGGCGATCTGCACGACGCAGGTGACGGTGTCCTCGACCAGCAGGGCAGGGTCGGCCTGCGGGAACGCGGCATGCGCCAGCGAATCCCCGTGACCAAGCCGCTGCCACAGTTCCTCGGCGACGTGCGGCGCCACGGGGGCCGTCATCAGCACCAGCGCTTCAACCACCTCTCTGGACGGCGAATCCTCTTTGGTGACAGCGTTGTTCAGCTCGATCAGCTTCGCGATGGCGGTGTTGAAGTGCAGGTTGCCGTAGTCGGCGCGCACCCCGTCGATGGTCTTGTGCAGCAACCGCTCGAGGTCGGCCGAGGGCGCCTGGTCGACGACGCGGACCTGGCCGCTGTGCTCATCGACCGCGTTGCGCCACAGCCGCTGCAGGAAACGCTGCGCGCCGACGACCGCCCGGGTCTCCCACGGCCGGGACATCTCCAGCGGTCCCATCGACATCTCATAGACGCGGAACGTGTCCGCGCCGTACTGCTCGCACATCTCATCGGGCGTGACGACGTTCTTCAGCGACTTGCCCATCTTCCCGTACTCGCGGGTCACCGGCTGGTCGTTCCAGGTGTAGCTGCCGTCGGCCTGCTCCACCACCTCGGCTGCGGGCACGACCTGACCGCGGGCGTCGCGGTAGTGATACGCCTGCACGTAACCCTGGTTGATCAACCGGCGGAACGGCTCGCTGGCGCTGACCTCCCCCAGGTCGAAAAGGACCTTCTGCCAGAACCGGGAGTACAGCAGGTGCAGTACGGCGTGCTCGACCCCACCGACGTACAGGTCCACGCCGCCGGGGTCACCTGCGACGCCCAGACCGGTGCCCCGGCCCGGGCCCATCCAGTACTCCTCGCAGCCCCGGTCGACGAACCGGTCGTGGTTGGCCGGATCGGTGTATCGGATCTCGTACCAACAGGATCCGGCCCAGTTGGGCATCGTGTTGGTCTCGCGGCGGTACTTCTTCACACCATCGCCCAGATCCAGCTCGACCTCGACCCAGTCCGTGGCGCGCGACAGCGGCGACTCCGGCTCGGAGTCGGCGTCCAGCGGGTCGTAGGTCTTCGGCGAGTAGTCCGCGACCTCCGGCAGTTCCACCGGCAGCATCGACTCCGGCAACGCGTGCGCGACACCGTCCTCGTCGTAGACGATCGGGAACGGCTCGCCCCAGTAGCGCTGCCGGCTGAACAGCCAGTCACGCAGCTTGTAGGTGACAGTCCCCTCGCCGATCCCCTCCGCCTGCAGGTAGTCGATGATCGCGGCCTTGGCCTGAGCAATTCCCATGCCGTTCAACGAGATTCGCTCGTTGGCGGAATTGATCGCCGGCCCCTCACCGGTGAACGCCTGGTCCTCCGGGTGACCGTCGGTGGGCTGCACCGTGCGGATGATCGGCAGGTCGTAGGCGGTGGCGTAGTCCCAGTCACGGGCGTCCTGCGCGGGGACGGCCATGATCGCGCCGGTGCCGTACCCCATCAGCACGTAGTCGGCGATGAAGACCGGAACCATCGCGCCCGAGACCGGGTTGGTCGCGAAGGCGCCGGTGAAGACACCGGTCTTGGCCTTGTCGTCGATCTGCCGTTCCAGATCCGACTTGCGAGAGGCCGCCAGACGGTACGCCGACACCGCCTCCGCGGGCGAACTCGCCTGTCCCGTCCACGCGGGTAGCGATCCTTGCGGCCAGGCGTCGGGCACGATCTCATCCACCAACGGATGCTCCGGCGCCAGCACCATGAAGGTGGCCCCGAAGATGGTGTCCGGACGCGTCGTGAACACCTCGATCGGCGTCTGCGAACCGGTCACCGGGAACCGGATCGAAGCGCCCGTGGAACGGCCGATCCAGTTGCGCTGCATCGCTTTGACCGGTTCGGGCCAGTCCAGGTGGTCCAGGTCGTCGATCAGCCGGTCGGCGTACGCGGTGATCCGCATCATCCACTGCGGCAGGTTGCGCTTGAAGACCGGGAAGTCCCCGCGCTCGGTCAGACCCTCGTTGGTGACCTCCTCGTTGGAGACCACCGTGCCCAGACCCGGCGCCCAGTTCACCGGCGAGGAGGACTTGTAGGCCAGCCGCCGGTCGTCGATGATCGCCCGCTGCTGCTCATCGCTCAACGAGCCCCAGGCCGCACCGGTCGGCGTGGGGATGGATCCGTCGGCCAACCCGGCCACCAGGTCCTCGATCGGTCGCGCCTTGCCCAGGCGCTCGTCGTACCACGCGTTGTAGATGCGCAGGAAGATCCACTGCGTCCAGCGGTAGTAGTCCGGGTCGATCGTGGCGAACGCGCGGCGCTTGTCGTGCGACAGGCCCAACTGCCGCAGTTGCCGGTTGTAGGTGCCGATGTTGTCCTCGGTCGTCTTGCGGGGGTGCTGACCGGTCTGGACGGCGTACTGCTCGGCGGGCAGGCCGAACGCGTCGAAGCCCATCATGTAGAGCACGTTGTGCCCGGTCATCCGCTGGTAGCGCGCATAGACGTCGGTGGCGATGAACCCCAGCGGGTGCCCGACGTGCAGCCCGGCCCCGGAGGGGTAGGGGAACATGTCCTGCAGCATGAACTTGGGCCGGTCGCGGAGCGCAGCGGGGTCCGCCCAGGGGCCAGTCGGGTTGGGCGCCTCGAAGGTGCCGTGCTCGTCCCAGAAGTCCTGCCAGGTGCGTTCGATCTGCCCGGCCAGGGCCGCGGTGTACCGGTGCGGCGGCTGGTCGCCGGTCTCGCTTGCGACGGTCGGGCTGGTTACCTCAGTCATCTGCTGCTCTCTTGAAGGTGGTTCCGTGCCGGTGCATCAAAAAACCCCTCGGGCATCGAGGGGTTCGCCGCGGGGTCTGCTCACTCAGCGTGACCGCCGCGGCGTGCTAAGGCCAAGCACGCGCTGCATGCACCCAGGTTATCGCACGAGGGCAACGCAAAAGCCGCCGTCCCGAAGCAGGAGCGGCGGCTTTGCGGATGCGCGATCAGAGCGCGTTGACCTGCTTGGCCAGCGCGGACTTCTTGTTCGCGGCCTGGTTCTTGTGGATCACGCCCTTGGAGACGGCCTTGTCCAGCTTCTTGGACGCGAGGGCCAGCGACTGCTGCGCCTCGTCCTTGTTGCCGGCCTCGACCGCTTCGCGGGTCTTGCGGATCCAGGTGCGCAACTCGGACTTGTAGGCCTTGTTGCGCTCCGTGCGGACCTGGTTGGTCTTGATCCGCTTGAGCTGGGACTTGATGTTTGCCACTACGTATTCCTTGGTCTGTCGGTCTGGTGCCACGGCCGCAGGGCCTTGGCGGTTGTCGTTGAGGGCGACACCCGGGACTCACGGATGGGGCGTGGGGACACCCGGCGAATGAGCCTCGGTTTTACTGCTACGTGCGCACACGACCAGAGTCCGCACGCCAAGAGCCAAAGTTACCAGCGCCCCGGGATTCCACCCAAATCAGGCGTCATGCTCCGGCGTTGAGTGGCGTGGGATCGAAGGTCACCCGGATCCGGCTGATCTTCCCGTCCTCGACGTGACTCCAATTCGCCGTGGGCAGTTCGGCGTCGTCGGTGACCAAGTGGAACCAGGTGACCGCGTCGGCACCCTCGACGACCCGGGCCTTCAGCACCAGGCCTTTCATCACGTGTTCGGCCATTCCCGTCAGACCGGCGATGGCCTCATCGACGCCGCGGGTTGTGCCCATGACGCCAACGAAGTCGACGTCGTCAGCCAGCGTGGTCCGCAGCGTGTCCCAGTCGTGGTCCCGCCACGACTCGAAGTAGGTGGTGACCAATTGGCGGGTGGTCTCGGTGTCGGTAGTCATAGCAATCTCCTTGGTGATTTGTGAGCGGTTACGGTTCGACCGGCCAGGCGCGGGTCGACGCCCCGACCGCGTTCCAGGCGTTGATCGTGACCGCGAGAGCGATGACGGCGCTCAACTCGCTGGCGGTGAGGACGACCGCGGCCTCGCGCCACGCTTCGTCGGGAACGTGGGTCTGTGCGACGGTGGTGATCGACTCGGTGAGCGACAAGGCGGCGCGTTCAGTGGCGGTGAACAACCCCGACTCCCGCCACACCGCGGTGGCCGCAATCCGCGTTGTACTCTCGCCGGCCGCGTCGGCAGCTCTCGTGTGCTGATCCACGCAGTAGCGCAACCGTTGATCTGCGATGCCCGCAACCGGATCAGTTCCCGCAGGCCCGTGGGAATTCCCGCTGCATCGGCTTCGCGGCCCGCTGCCTTATCGAGGCCGCTCAAGGCCCGCGAGAACTGCGGCGCCATGGAATCGATGTCGAGCCGGATTGGTACGTCGACTGTCTTGACGCCGACGGTGTTACTGGAGGTTGTCATCTCGTTCTCCTTTCGCGTCTCCACTCTGCGGGCGCGAGCACTCCGAAGTCCAACATCTATATCTGATCCGATCTAGCATTTGCAGTTATGGAACTTCACCAGCTGCGGTACGCCGTCGCGGTCGCTGACACCGGCTCCTTCACCGCTGCAGCTGAGCACCTGCTCGTGGCGCAGTCGGGCGTGAGTGCCCAGGTCCGCAAGCTAGAGCGCGAACTGGGCCTGACGCTGTTCGAGCGCAGTACCCGTCACGTCCGCCTGACACCAGTCGGAGAACGGATCCTCACCAGAGCGCGCGAGGCCCTGTCCGCGGTGGACGCGGTCGGAGAAACGGCGGCCGCCGCGCGTGGCCTGGTGATCGGCGAATTGCGGGTCGGCACCGTCACGGGCCTGGGATGGGATCCCCTCTTCGACGCAGTCGCCGCCATCCATCAGGCTCACCCCGGAGTTGACCTGCGGTTGGTGGAAGGCACCTCCCAAGACCTGTTTGCTCAGCTACGCGACGGGGGTCTCGACCTCATCGTCGCCGCCTGGGCGGGCCGCACACCGGAGGACGTGTCGATCCGCATGGTCGTCGAGGATCCCCTCGTCGTGGTCGTGGCGCCCGGCCACCCCTGGGCGCGGCGGGCTCGGGTCCAGCCGCGGGAACTGCGACGGACGTCGCTGATCTGCCTGCCGCCCGGCACCGGTGCTCGCAGCGCCCTCGACTCCGTCGCTGCCCGGGACGCTGTGGAGTTCGACGTTCGGTGGGAAGTCTCGACACCGTCGTTCGTGCGCCGGTTGGCCGCGCGCGGAGTTGGCGTGGGCGTCGTGAGTGCAACGACAGCGACCGGGTGGAGCGAGGTTGCGATAGTTCCGTTAGCGGATCCTGCGGCGCGATCCAGCCTGGGGGTGGCGTGGCGCGGCACGAGCCCAAGCCCGGCGGTACGGGCGCTGCTCGCCCAACTACCCGACTCCTAAGGCAGCCCGCCCGTTTCGCTCGGCGGCGATCACCCGGACCGCCCGCTCCACCGCGAAGACCGGGTCACGACCTCCGCCCTTGACGTCGAAGTCCGCGGCGGCGACCGCCTGGATCGCCCGCCCGAGCCGGACCCCGTCCCAGCCGGCCGCCGCCTTGCGCGCGCGATCGATCTGCCACGGTGCCATGCCCAATTTCCCGGCGAGCGCTTGGGAGTTGCCGCCACCGGCCGTGGCGACCCGTGCCACTTGGCGCAATTGACTGGCGAGTACGGCGACGATCGGCACCGGGTCGACCCCGGCGGCGACCGCGTGGCGCAGCAGCGTCAGTGCGGCCCCGGCATCCCCCGCGATCGCGGCGTCGGCGACCCGGAACCCGGTCGCCTCGACGCGACCGCCGTGGTAGGTCTCCACGACGTCGGCGTCGATCAGTCCGCTGGTGTCATCGACCAGTTGCTGACAGGCCGCCGCTAGTTCGCGCACGTCCTTGCCGACCGCCTCGACCAGCGCCCGCACCGCATCGGGCGTCGCCTTGCGGCCGGCGACCCGGAACTCGTTGGTGACGAAGTCCGACTTCGCCCGGTCGGTCTTGATCTCGGGTGCCTCGATGACCCGGGCCTTGGCCGCCTTCAACGCATCCAGCGCCCGTTTGCCGCGGTTGCCGCTCTTGTGCAGCACGATCACGGTGAGGTCGTCGACGCCTTCCTTGACCAGCGAGGTCAGGTCGTCGATCAGGTCGTCACCGCCCTCGTCCAGGTCGTGGACCACCAGGACCTTGTGGCCGCCGAAGAGACTGGGCGAGGCGTGGATCTGCAGGTCGCCCCGCTGATACGTCTCGGCGGTGAGCCGGATGACCTCGGTATCCACTCGGCGTACGTCCTCGAGCGTGGCACTCAGCGCGCGGTCGGCGAGCACCTGCTCGGGCCCCTTGATCAGAACGTACGGCGTCACGCGGCTCAGCCTGCCACGCCGCTACGACATCGGTGTCGGTGCCGCCGACTAGCGTGAACGCATCAGTCATCGCCCGACGAAGGAGTAGTCGTGACCGCCCGCGCCCGTGTCCACAACCTGATCGTCTCGTTGGACGGTTTCTCTGCCGGCGAATACGTGACGCTCGAGCAGCCGATCGGTGACGCGCAGCGGCTGTTCAGCTTCTTCGACGGACGGGTGATCCACGGGGTCGACAAAGCGGAGGTCCCGATCACGGTGGACCGATCACTGTTCGCGTTGTGGGGACAGGGCATCGGCGCCGAGATCATGGGCCGCAAGAAGTTCGGCCCGCAGACCGGGCAATGGCCCGACGACGGCTGGCAGGGCTGGTGGGGTGACGAACCGCCTTTTGCGACACCGGTGTTCGTGCTGACGCATTACCCCCGGCCGCCGTTGGAATTCGCCAACGGCACCACCTTCCACTTCATCGACGCCACTCCGCAGGAGGCGCTGCGGCAGGCGAAGGAGGCGGCCGGTGGGTTGGACGTGCGCCTGGGTGGCGGACCCTCCAGCGTGCGGCAGTTCCTGCAGGCGGGTCTGGTCGACTTCCTGCACCTGGTGGTCGTGCCGATCACCCTCGGACGGGGTGTGCGGTTGCTGGAGGGCTGCGAGGGAATCTCCGACGGTTACGACATCGAGACGGTGACCTCAGCCACCGGGCTGACCCACCAGTTGTGGAACCGCCGCGCTCAGTCCGCTCAGTCCTGAGGTAACACCGGCCCGGCCACCGCAGCCAAGCGTTTCAGCCCGGCCAGCACCATCGCCTTGTCCGTCGTCGGGAAGAACGGCGGCAGCGAGCGCTGCAGGAAGCCGGCGTAGCGCGCGGTCATCATCCGTGAGTCCAGGAAGGCCACGACCCCTCGGTCGTCGCCGCGCCGGATCAACCGGCCGGCACCCTGCGCCAGACGCAGCGCTGCATGCGTGGCTGACACCGCCATGAACCCGTTGCCGCCATGCGCCGCAACGTCTTCCGAGCGCGCGGAGGCCAGCGGGTCGTCCGGTCGCGGGAACGGGATCCGGTCGATGATCACCAACTGGCAGGCCGGGCCGGGTACGTCGACGCCCTGCCACAGGGTGAGAGTGCCGAACAGGCAGGTTTCCGCGGAGCCGGCGAACTGGCGCACCAGCGTCCCGATCTGATCATCGCCCTGGCACAACACGTCGAAGTCGAGGCGCTCACGCATCGCTTCAGCCGCCTGCTTGGCGGCCCGCATCGAGGAGAACAGCCCCAGCGTCCGGCCACCCGCGGCGGTGACCAGGGCCTCGATCTCATCCAGCGTGGCCGGCGCCAGACCGTCCCGGCCGGGGGCGGGCAGGTGCGCCGCGACGTACGCGATGCCCTGTTTGCTGTAGTCGAACGGCGAGCCGACATCCAGACCGGACCACCGTGGCGCGCCGTCCCCGAGTAGCCCCATCCGCCCGGCGACCGGGTCAAACCCGCCGCCGAGCTCGAGGGTCGCGGAGGTGACGATGACCGTGCGGTCGCTGAAGACGGTGTCGCGCAAGGTCATCGCGACATCCATCGGCGCCACCCGTAGCACTCCCCCGCGGCGGGTGTCCTGGTCGATCCACGGCACATCCCCGGGCCGGTCCTCCAGCACCCGGGCGCAGGTGTCGAAGACATCGTCGACGGCTGCCCGTGCGACCTGGCAGGAGGGATCGGGCTCGTCGCTGCGCAACGCGGTCAGGACCGAGCGGGAGGTGTCCCTGACTCGCTCCAGAGCCAGCGCCAACTGATCGGGTACGCCGCGAAGCCGTCCCGTGGGCGCGGCATCGAGGATCTGGGTCAGGTAATCGCCTGCGTCCGAAAGCGCTTCGGTATCAGCCAGTTTCGCTGATCGCTTCGCCGTAGCGATCACCATCGAACCGGTGATCTCACGGGTGTTGCCGGAGGTCACGCGGTCGACGAGTTCATGGCCCTCGTCGACGATCAGCACGTCGTGCTCGGGCAGCATCTGGCGGCCCTCGGCGGCGTCGATCGCCATGAACGAGTGGTTGGTGACCACGACGTCCACCTCGCGGGCGCGAGCCCGGGACCGCTCCACGAAGCAGTCGGAGAATTGCGGACACTTGCCGCCCAGGCACTCGTCAGCCGACACCGACACCTGACGCCAGGCACGCTCGCTGACGCCCGGCACCAGGTCGTCCCGGTCACCGGTCTGCGTTTCGTCGGCCCACTCACGCAGCCGCTTGACCTCTGCGCCGAGTCGGCCGACGTTGGCGTCGACCTGACCCACCTCCAGCAGGGAGCCCTCGTCGTCGTCGGGATAGCCGCCCTCGAGTTTGTGCACGCACACGTAGTTGCGCCGACCTTTGACCAGCTCGAACGTGGGTTCGCGGGGCAGTTCGCCCTCCAACGCCGTGGCCAGACGCGGCAGGTCCCGGTGCACGATCTGGTGCTGCAGCGCGATGGTTGCCGTGGCGACGACGGCCGGTTTACCGACAGCGAGGGCGTGCTGCACGGCTGGAACCAGATAGGCAAGTGACTTGCCGGTGCCGGTCCCCGCCTGGACGAGCAGGTGCTCGTCGTTCTCGATCGCCTCGGCGACCGCGTGCGCCATCTGACGTTGACCCGGACGATCGCTGCCGCCGACCCCTGCGACTGCGGCGTCGAGCAGGTCATCAAGATCGCCGGGCACCGAGCCAGCCTAGTTGCCGCGGCCTTCACCTCCGATTTCTGCAGCGCTACTCACCTGCCGCCGGCCACTTCGGGTGAGTAGCGCTGCAAAAGTGGGCGGGAAGCCGCCTACCGTGGAGCAGTGACCGTGACCGCACCCGCGCTGCTCGAGCACCGCTTCGCCGACACCCTGCCGGAGTTGTCCCTGGATTGGCAGGCGGCGACGGTGTCCGCGCCCACGGCGCTCGCGCTGGACGAGGACCTCGCAGCCGAACTGGGGCTCGATCCGGACTGGCTGCGCTCCCCCGCCGGGTTGCGCTTCCTGGTGGGCAACGAACTGCCCGACGGCGCGAGGCCGGTCGCGCAGGGGTACGCCGGGCATCAGTTCGGCGGCTACTCACCCCGGCTGGGCGACGGTCGGGCGCTGCTGCTGGGCGAGATCGCCGCGCCGGACGGCACGCTGCGCGATGTGCACCTGAAGGGGTCAGGTCGGACCCCGTTCTCCCGCGGTGGCGACGGCTGGGCGACGGCCGGGCCGATGCTGCGCGAACACCTCATGGCCACAGCCATGTTCGCCCTCGGGGTGCCGACGACCCGATCGCTCGCGGTGACCGGCACCGGACAGCAGGTGGCCCGCGAGAGCCTCCTGGCGGGCGCGGTGCTCACCCGGATGGCCAGCAGTCACCTGCGCATCGGGACCTTCCAGTACGCCGCGGCCCTGGTCGCCGGGGAGCACGCCCCTGCCGACCTGCTGGGCCGACTGACCCGGCACGCGATCGACCGGCACTACCCGCAATTGGCGGAGGCGGACCGTCCTGCGCTCGCCCTCCTGCAGGCCGTCTGCGACGCGCAGGCCCGGTTGGTGGCGCAGTGGATGAGCCTTGGCTTCGTGCACGGAGTGCTCAACACCGACAACGTGCTGATC
This sequence comes from Branchiibius hedensis, assembly GCF_900108585.1. Classification (NCBI taxonomy): domain Bacteria; kingdom Bacillati; phylum Actinomycetota; class Actinomycetes; order Micrococcales; family Dermacoccaceae; genus Branchiibius; species Branchiibius hedensis. The sequence continues at coordinate 773,196 of NZ_UESZ01000001.1, read as the reverse complement.
AGCGGGGAGACCATCGACTACGGACCGTGCGCCTTCACCGACACCTTCGACCCGTCGTCGGTCTTCTCCTCCATCGATGAGGGTGGCCGCTACGCGTTCGGCCACCAGCCGGGGATCACCCAGTGGAACCTGGCCCGGTTCGCCGAAGCCCTGCTGCCGTCGGTCGATGAAAATATCGACACCGCAGTGGAATTGGCCAGTGAGGTCATCAACACCTTCCCCGCGACCTACGACGATGCGTACGCAGGCCACCTGGCCAGGAAGCTGGGCCTGGACGCGGTGGACCGACCGTTGGTCAAGGACCTGATCGAGCTGATGCAGGCAGAAACGGCCGACATCACGCTGCTGTTCGGCGACCTCACCCGGGTGGCAGGGGGCGAGGTGGGCAGGTTCGCCGACCGACCGGCGTACACGCAGTGGCTGGGTAGGTGGCTCGCGCACCACCCGGACCCCTGCGTCATGGCCGCCGCGAACCCGGTCTACATCCCACGCAACCACCTGGTGCAGGAAGCCCTGGACGCGGCGATCACGGGCGACCTCGAACCGTTCAACCGAATGCTGCAGGTTGTCCGCGAACCCTTCACGGCGCGTGTCGGATTCGAGGACTACACGAAACCAGCGCCGCAGGACTTCGGCGACTACGTCACCTTCTGCGGGACCTGATCACACGGCGTACGCCGCGAGCTCACCTTCCAGCGTCGGGGTCACCTTGGCCTGGACCCGGGTGCCGTCGGCCGTGTGCTCGCTGGCCAGCACCTCACCCTCGGAGTGGACGCGGGACACCAGGTCTCCGCGGTCGTAGGGCAGCAGCACGTCGACCCGGATGTCCGGCTTGGGCAACTCGTCAGCGATCAGGTCGAGCAGTTCCTCGAATCCCGCTCCCGTGCGGGCGGATACGACGACCGAGTGCTTCTCGGCGCGGGTCAACCGGTCGATGACCTCGGGATCGGCGACGTCGGCCTTGTTGATCACGATGACCTCTTTGACGTCGGTCGCTCCGACGTCCGAGAGCACGCCGCGCACGGCGGTGATCTGCGACTCGGGGTCGGGGTGCGAGCCGTCGACCACGTGCAGCAGCAGATCGGACTCGCCGACCTCTTCCAGCGTGGAGCGGAACGCCTCGACCAACTGGTGCGGCAGTTCGCGCACGAATCCGACGGTGTCCGTCAGGGTGTAGGGCCGGCCGTCCGGGGTCTGCGATCGGCGGACCGTGGGATCCAGGGTCGCGAACAACTGGTTCTCGACCAGCACGCCCGCGCCGGTCAGCCGGTTCAGGATCGAGGACTTGCCAGCGTTGGTGTAACCCGCGATCGCCACGGACGGGACGTGACCCGCCTTCCGGGAGTGCCGCTTGGTGTCACGCACGGTCTTCATCCCGGACAGTTCCCGCTTCAGCTTCGAGATGCGGGAGTTGATCCGGCGGCGGTCCAACTCGATCTTGGTCTCACCGGGTCCGCGCGAGCCCATGCCCTGACCACCAGCGGCCTGACCACCGGCCTGCCGGGACATCGACTCACCCCAACCACGCAGTCGCGGCAGCAGGTACTGCAACTGGGCCAACTCGACCTGCGCCTTGCCCTCCTTGGACTTGGCGTGCTGGGCGAAGATGTCCAGGATCAGCGCGGTCCGGTCGATGACCTTGACCTTGACGACGTCCTCCAGCGCACGGCGCTGGCTGGGCGCGAGCTCGCCGTCGGCGATCACGGTGTCGGCGCCTTCGGCGACCACGATGTCGCGCAGTTCCTTGGCCTTACCGGAGCCGAGCCAGGTCCCCGGGTCGGGTTTGGTGCGCCGCTGCAGGACCCCCGCGAGCACCTCGGATCCGGCCGTCTCGGCCAGCGCAGCCAGCTCGCGCAGGTTCGCCTCGGCGTCCTCGACGGTGCCCTCGGTCCAGACGCCGACCAGTACGACGTGCTCCAGGCGCAGCTGTCGGTATTCGACCTCGGTGACGTCTTCGAGCTCGGTGGACAGGCCGCCGACCCGGCGCAGCGCGGATCGGGCCTCCCGGTCGAACTGGTCACCGTCGGTGCCCTCGTCCTCGATCAGGAAGCCGTACTCGTCGTAGCGTTCGTCCTCGCCGGAGTCCGCGAGGGCCTCGGCGCGACGGTTCAGAATGGTGTGTTCAGCAGTCATGTTGTTCATATGGTTGCAAGCGGGAACGCCTGACGCGACCCCTTTATGCCTGCACCTGCAGAATCCGGAAGCCCCGGACGCTGGTCAGCCGGGTGACAGCGAGGGTGGGGAACTGCTCGACCAGCCAGCGTTGCAGGGAGTCCGAGCCGAGGTTCTTGGCCACCACCAGGTACGCCGATCCGCCGGGTTCCAGCCGCGGCAGCCAGGTGTGCAGCATCTGGTGCAGGACGCCCTTGCCGACCCGGATCGGCGGGTTGGACCAGATCACGTCGAACCGCACATCGGCCGGCACGTCCTCGGGCGCTGCCACCTGGATGCCGGTGAGCCCGTGAGCGGCCGCGTTGCCAGCAGTCAGATCCCGCGCGCGGGCGTTGACGTCCACCGCCCAGACCGTCGCCGCCGGCCGCAGCAACCCGAGGGTCAGCGCGATCGGCCCCCAGCCGCAGCCCAGATCCAGGAACGTTCCGTCCTGGGGTGGCGGCGGCACGTGGTTGAGCAGGACCGTCGTGCCCTGGTCCAGTCGGTCCGGGGAGAACACCCCGCCGGCGACCTGCACCGCCCGCGTCTGACCGGCCAGCGGTACCCGGATCTCCCGGCGCTCTTCCGCGCTCGCCGGTTCGGCAGTGAAGTAGTGCTCGCTCATCAGTCCGGCAGGCTGACCTGACCTGCTGCGACGATCTGCGCCGGACCGGCCAATCCCACACTGCCACCGTCGATGTCGACCATGAGGGTGCCACCGCGCACGTCCACCCGCCACGTCAACTCATCACTCGGCGTACCTGCCCACCACCAGGTCGCCAAGGCGGCGGCGGCGGCTCCGGTGCCGCAGGACAACGTCTCACCGACGCCCCGCTCGTGCACTCGCATCGAGATGTGGCGGGCGCCGATCGCGCGAACGAATTCGACGTTGCTGCCGTGCGGCGGCTCGGGGTCCACCCGGGGCGCCACGGACAGGTCCAGGTGCTCCAGCGAGATCGACGGCGGCAACGCCACGACCGTGTGCGGGTTGCCCAGGTCCAGGCTGAGAGCCGGCAGCGGGTCCGGTGCGCCGACCACCTGCACCACGCTGTCCATGCCCCGACCCCGCGCCTCGTCGGCCCGCGACAGCAGCCACGGCCCCAGATCGGTGCGGAAACCGTGCTCGACCCGGCTGATCACCTTGCGACCGGCGCGCGTCGCGATCGGGAAGACGACCGCGTCCACCAGCGCACGGTCGGCCAGGAACTGGGCGAAGACCCGGGTGCCGTTGCCGCACATCTCCGCCTCGGAGCCGTCGGCGTTGCGGTAGTCCATGAACCACTGCGCGTCGGGGGCCGCCTCGCGGACATCGGCGGGCGCGGCGGACAACGGTGCGACCCGAATGACGCCGTCACCGCCGATCCCGGCGTGTCGATCGGCCAGGAAACGCACGTCGGTCTCCGACAGGTCCAGCGAACCGTCCAGGTCCGGGACCAGCACGAAGTCGTTCAGCGTGCCGTGTCCCTTGGCGAAGTCGATGGTGCGCACGCGGTCAGTCTGCCGCAGGCACGCTCGCCGCGCGTACGACGTCCATCGCCCGATCGAGCAGGTCAGGGTCGTCGTGTTCCAGCCAGTGAACGCGCGGATCGGGTGCGAACCAGGAACCCTGCCGCCGAGCCAGTCGCCGGGTGGCGGTGATCGTCGCCTCGATCGCTTCCTGTTGTGACAGTCGGCCGTCGATCTGCTGGAGCGCCTGGGCGTACCCGATGGCCCGGGACGCCGTACGCCCCTCCCGCAGACCGTCGCCCAGGAGCAACTGCACTTCCTCCAGCAGCCCGTCGCGCCACATCTGCTCGGTGCGCTGGGCGATCCGCTGGTCCAGCACGGGTCGCTCGGCGCGCAGCCCGATCAGCACCGCCGGTTCGTGGAACTCCCGGCGTGGCAGGGTCGCGCTGAACAACCGCCCGGTGAGTTCGATCACTTCCAGGGCACGCACGATGCGCCGGCCGTTGGTCGGCAGGATCTGGGCAGCGGCCACCGGATCCGACGCGGCCAACTCCAGATGCAGGCGCGCCGGGCCTTCGCTGGCCAGCCGCGCGTCGTACCTGCCGCGCACCTGCGGATCGGTGGGCGGGATCTCGAAACGGTCAAGCACCGCCCGCACGTACAGCCCCGATCCGCCGGCCAGGACCGGCAGGTTCCCGCGGGTCCGGATGCGCGCCATGTCCAGCCGCGCGGCCCGTTGATAGGCCGCCACCGAGGCTTCGTCCCGCACGCTCAGCACGTCGATCTGGTGATGGCGGACGTCTCGCCGCTGCTCCGGCGGCACCTTGGCCGTACCGATGTCCATGCCCGCGTACAACTGGGAGGCGTCGGCATTGACGACCTCGCCACCCAAGCGGGTCGACAGCGCGATGGCGAGGCTGGATTTGCCGGTAGCGGTGGCACCGACGATGGCCACGACGGGGTCCGGACGGGCGGACTGCGCGGCACTCGTTTCGTTATCGTGATCCTGCATCAGCCCTATCGTCCCAAGAAGCGCAACAGCAGGAGCACCGAGTGCCACCATCCGGAAGTACGACGGCGCCGAACCACGAGCGTGCGACTTCTGGAGCAGCCGTGAGCCGCCGGACCGCCGTCATCGGATCGGGGGTCTCGGGCCTGATCGCGGCACACGTGCTGAGCCGTTCCACGCACGTCACGCTGTATGAGGCCGATGATCGCGCCGGCGGACACGCCCACACCCACGACGTCGCCCTGGCCGACGGCACAGTGGTCCGCGTCGACTCCGGATTCATCGTGCACAACGACCGCACCTACCCCACCCTTGGCCGCCTGTTCGCCGAGCTGGGCGTGGCGACGCAGCCGACGGACATGAGCATGTCCGTCTTCTCCCCGACCGATCAATGGCAGTACGCCGGGGGCCAGGGTCTGCGGGGTATCTTCGCCGATCCGCGGACCAGCAGCCGCCCCGCCTTCCTGCGGATGCTGCTGGAGGTGCGCCGGTTCCATCAACAGGCTCGCAGCTTCCTGGCTGGCGCCGATCCCGAGCTCCCGCTGCGCGATTGGCTGGGGGCGCGGTCCTTCAGCGACAGCTTCCACCGGTACTTCATGACGCCGTTGGTCGCCGCCGTCTGGTCGTGCGACGACGACGATGCCTTGGACTACCCGGCACGGTCCCTGTTCACCTTTCTGGAACACCACGGGATGCTCAGCGTCAAGGGCTCCCCGGCGTGGCGCACGGTTGTCGGTGGTTCCCGCGCCTACGTCGACCAGGTGGTCGCCGGCCTGGCCGATGTCCGGTTGGCGACCCCGGTCATCGACGTCGCCCGACGGGCTGCAGGCGGTGTGCGGGTCAGCGATGCCTCCGGCGGGACCGACGACTTCGACGCCGTCGTGATCGCCAGCCATCCGCAGCAGGCGCTGGCGATGCTGCGCGAGCCCACCGACACACAGCGGCAAGTGCTCGGTGCAATCGAATACAGCGTCAACCAGGCTGTGCTGCATCGAGATCCGTCCGTGCTCCCGACCGCCCCAGCGGCACGGGCAGCCTGGAACTACCGGTTGGACGGAGAGGCCGGTGTGCTCGTGACCTACGACCTGACCCGGCTGATGCGCCTGCCGGCGCCGGCGGGTGAGCGCATCCTGGTCACGCTGAACGGCTCCGACCGCATCGACAAGGCGACGGTGATCGCGGAGATGACCTACGAGCACCCGCTCTACGACTCCTCGGCAGTGGCCGCGCAGTCGTCGCTGGCGGCCTGCAGCGATGACACCATCGCGTTCGCCGGCGCCTACCACGGCTGGGGCTTCCACGAGGACGGCGCGCTGTCCGGGCTGCGGGCGGCCGAGCGGATCGGCGGGGCATGGTGAGTGCCCGGCCCTACCTCACCTCCGTTCGTCACATCCGAACCGGCCGCGTCGCCAACGACTTTCGGTACGCCGGCGTTGCGTGGCTGGTCGATCTGGACGGCACCGATCCGCTCCCACGATGGCTGTCTGCGTTCGTCGGCTTCCGGGCCGGGGACCACCTGGGTGATCCCCGTGCGACGTGGCGGGACAATCTCATCACGTTCGCCGCGAGCCAGGGAGTCACGATCGGCGACGGCCCGATCCAGGCGATGAGCGGTGCCCGCACGCTGGGCTATGCCTTCGACCCGATCACGCTCTATTGGTGTCACGACGCCAGTGGCTCGCTCACCTGCGTCATCGCCGAGGTGCGCAACACCTACCGCGACCGGCACGTCTATCTCGTCCGGCCGGACGAGCGATCTGCCGCGCGCACCGATAAAGCGATGTACGTGTCCCCCTTCAACGACGTCAGCGGTTACTACCAACTGCACGTGCCGCCGCCGGCACCGGAACTCGACGTGCGGATCGTGCTGCACCGTTCCGGACACCCACCGTTCGTCACGACCTGGGCCGGGACACCGGCGCGTTCGATGTGCCAACTGGCGCTCGCGATGGTGCGAGCACCGCTGTCCGCTCAACTCGTCACTGCCCGCATCCACTGGCAGGGCGTGAAACTCTGGCTGCGCCGACTACCCGTCGTCGTTCGGCCGCGACACCACCCACAGGAGGCGGTATGACGACCCTCGCAAACACGTCGGTGACAATCGATCCGATCCGCTGGCCGGACGTGGCCTACATCCCTGGCAGCGTGAAAGCCGTTGCCGCGCAACGGGTTGCTCAGTCGTTGTTCTTTCGTGCCGTCCAGCGACTGCCGATCAGGGTGCATCTTCCCGCCGGCAGGGTGATCGGCGGCGCGGCGCACGATCCGCACGCGCCGGAGATGACCGTGCACCAACTGCGTCCGTTCGTACGCCGCATCGGCGATAGCGGCCTGATCGGCTTCGGAGAGTCCTATCTCGCCGGCGAATGGGACAGCAGCCGACTGGCGGACCTCATCGCCGCCTTCGCTCAGGGCGTCGACGATCTGGTGCCGGCACCGCTCAAACGGTTGCGATCGGCGTACCTCCGTCGCCAGCCGACCGCGACCCGGCCGAGCACCGAGAACTCGCGTAGCAATGTCGAGAAGCACTACGACCTGTCCAACGACATGTTCGCGACGTTCCTGGACGAGTCGATGACGTATTCCTCGGCGCTGTTCGATTCTCCGGATGAGGGTCCGGCTGACCCCGCCGAACTGGTCGCGGCGCAGCACGCCAAGATCGACCGGATGCTCGATGAGGGTCGGGTCGGACCGGACACGCGGGTCCTCGAAATCGGCACGGGTTGGGGCGAACTCGCGTTGCGGGCGGCCCAGCGCGGCGCCCGCGTGCACAGCATCACGCTGTCGCGCGAACAGCTGGCGTGGGCGCGGGCCAAGGCGCAGGCGGCCGGTGTCGGCGACCGGGTGGACATCGAGTTGGCCGACTACCGCACAGTTCGCGGCACCTACGACGCCGTGTTGTCCGTGGAGATGATCGAAGCAGTGGGGTTGGAGTTCCTGCCGACCTACTTCAGCACGCTGCGGTCCGCATTGCGGCCCGGTGGTCGCGCCGTCGTGCAGGCGATCACGATGCCGCACCACCGGATGTTGGAGACCCGCAACACCTACACGTGGATCCACAAGTACATCTTCCCCGGGGGCGCTCTGCCGAGCTTGGAGATCTTGGAATCCACCGCTGTCGCAAGCGGATTGCGCACTGGTAGCACCTTGTCGATGGGTCAGAGCTACGCACGCACGCTGGACGCCTGGGCGGAGCGCTTTGCGGCGGCCACCGACCGGCTCGAGTCGCTCGGTTTCGATGAGGTGTTCCGACGGATGTGGGTGTTCTACTTGCGCTACTCCGAGGGCGGCTTCCGATCGGGGTATCTGGATGTGCACCAACTGACCTACGACGCGCCGTGACCGACGGCATCGCCGGGCGGATCGCCCGCACCCTTTCTCCCGTTGTGGGCGGTGAGCTGCCGGTGCACCTCACCGCGTGGGACGGCAGCCAGGCCGGCCCCTCCGACGCCCCTCACATCCGACTGAACTCTCCTAACGTCCTACGTCGATTGCTCTGGGCGCCAGGCGAACTGGGTGCTGCGCAGGCATACGTGACCGGCGAGTTGGACGTCGAGGGCGACCTGGTGACCGCGCTGCGGCACGCGTGGTCGGTCGTGACAGAACGCGAGCTGTCCGGGGTGCGCATCACGCCACGGCTGTTGGCCTCGGTCGCGGCACTGGCCAAGGACGCCGGCGTCATCGGTCCGCGCCCGCCGGTGCCGGACAGCCAGGTCGTGGTGCGCGGCCGTTTGCACTCCAAGGCGCGCGACGAGCAGGTCATCGCCCACCACTACGACATCACCAGTGCGTTCTACGAGGCGGTGCTGGATGAGCACATGGCCTACTCCTGCGCGTACGTCACCGGCGCCGACGTCAACGGCGAAGAGACGCAGACCTACCGGTTGGAGGACGCGCAGCGCGACAAGCTGGACCTGGTCTGTCGCAAGCTTGGCCTGGACCAGCGCCCCGGGCAAACCTTGCTGGATGTGGGCTGCGGCTGGGGGTCGTTGTCGTTGTACGCCGCGCGCACCTACGGCGTCCGGGTGACCGGCGTGACGATCGCCGCGGAGCAGAAGGCGTTCATCGACCGTCGTGTCGCCCTGGAGGGGCTGGAGCGCCTGGTCACCATCCGGTTGCAGGATTACCGGGACGTCGATTCCGGCCCGTACGACGCGGTGGCCTCCCTCGAAATGGGTGAACACGCCGGGGACAAGGGCTATCCCGACTTCGTCGAGACGTTGCGCCGCAACGTGTCTGCGCACGGGCGGGTTCTCGTCCAGCAGATGAGCCGACAGGGCAAACACCCCGGCGGGGGTCCGTTCATCGAGTCATTCATCACCCCGGACATGACCATGCGGCCGGTGGGCGACACCGTCGCGCTGCTGGAGCGCGGCGGCCTCGAGGTCCGTGACGTGCAAGCGCTGCGCGAGCACTACGCCTGGACTGCTCGGGCTTGGACGACCCGGTTCGAGGCGCAGAAGGACAAACTGCGCGAACTCGTCGGCGATGAGCAGGTGCGGGTCTGGGAGCTGTATCTGGCTGGTGGTCAGTTGGCCTTCGAGCAGGGCCGGATGGGCGTGGACCAGATCCTCGCCGTACGCCGCGGTGCGACGACTCCCACGCGCACCCCACGTTGATGCTGCGCCCCGTTCGGCGGGCCGATGCGGGACAATCGGGCCATGAACATCTCGATGAGCGATGGGTACGACCCGCAGACCGACGACGCCGAGACGATCCAAGAGGAGCAGGTCGCGACGGAGGAAGGCATGCCGCTGTCGCCCGCTGAGGAAGACAGCGAAGAGACCGACGCCTAGAAAGCGACGATTAGCAGGACGTGGTGATCAGCAGGCCGAGCACGCCGGGGCCACCGGCTCTTCGGGGCGGCCGACGGTCGGCAGGCCGAGCGACACCGCGGGTTTGCGAACACCGCCGTCGGTGTTCTGCTGCAGCGCTGCCCACGCGTCGCCACCGCGGGTGCGACGCACCTCGAATCGGCCCCCGGCGGCACCTGAGTCGGCCACCAGATGGTGCGGCGCGGCGTACGTCACGGCAACGCTGACCAGATCACCCGGACGCGGACGCTCCTGGTCCTCGGGCACGGTGAAGTGCACCAATCGGTTGTCGCGCGCTCGGCCCGACATCCGGTGAGTGGCCTCGTCCTTGCGGCCGCCGGCGGCCACCAGGACCTCGATCTCCCGACCGAGGAGAGCCTTGTTCTCGGCCCAGGACACGGCTTCCTGCAGCGCCAGTAGCCGATCGAACCGCTCCTGGACAACTTCCTTGGCCAACTGCCCCTCGAGGGTGGCAGCCGGGGTGCCCGGCCGTGGCGAGTACTGGAAAGTGAACGCCGAGGAGAACCGGGCGGCCTCGACCACGCGCAACGTGTCCTCGAAGTCTGCGTCGGTCTCACCCGGGAAGCCCACGATGATGTCTGTGGTGATCGCCGCATCGGGGATCGAGGCGCGCACGTCGTCCAGGATCCGCAGGAACTTCTCCGAGCGGTAGGAGCGCCGCATCGCCTTGAGTACTCGATCGGAGCCGGACTGCAACGGCATGTGCAGGGAGGGCATGACGTTCGGGGTCTGCGCCATGGCGTCGATGACGTCCTGGGTGAACGCCGCTGGGTGCGGGGAGGTGAATCGCACCCGCTCCAAACCCTCGATCTGACCGCAGGCCCGCAGCAACTTGCCGAACGCATGACGGTCGCCGAACTCCACCCCGTAGGTGTTCACGTTCTGGCCGAGCAGCGTCACCTCGACGACGCCCTGGTCCACGAGGGCCTTGATCTCGGCCAGGATCTCGCCCGGCCGGCGGTCGCGTTCCTTGCCACGCAACGCGGGAACGATGCAGAAGGTGCAGGTGTTGTTGCATCCCACCGAGATGGACACCCAGCCGCTGTACGCCGAGTCCCGGCGGGTCGGCAGCGTCGAGGGGAACGTCTCCAGCGACTCCAGGATCTCGACCTGGGCCTCACGGTTGTGCCGCGCCCGCTCCAACAACACCGGTAGCGCGCCGACGTTGTGGGTGCCGAACACCACGTCCACCCATGGGGCCCGATCCACGATCGTGGCGCGGTCCTTCTGCGCCAGACAGCCGCCGACGGCGATCTGCAGATCAGGGTTGGCGTCCTTGGCCGGACGCAGATGCCCCAGTTGGCCGTACAGCTTGCCGGCGGCGTTCTCCCGGACCGCGCAGGTGTTGAAGACCACGACGTCGGCGGTCTCCGGCCGGGCGTGCGCGGGGAGGGCGGCGATGTCTACGTATCCCGCGGTCTCCAACAACCCGGCGATCCGCTCGGAATCGTGGACGTTCATCTGGCAGCCGTGCGTGCGCACGTCATAGGTACGGCGGGTGTCCTGCGATGTCGACATAACCCGTCAATGGTAGCCGCGCGGAACCAGAGGCCTCGCCGCGCGCGTGGCCCTACGATCAGGCGATGCTCCGGTTGCACGTCATCTGCAACCCGGCGGCGCGAGGTGTCGACGATGCCCTCGTCCAGCGGGTGGCAACGACGCTGCGCTCCGACGGACACGTCGTACGCGTGTCACGCTGTCGTGCGGTGGCTGCTGCCGAGGATCTCATCGCCGACACCGCCGCTCGCCAGGAGCGGGCCGTCCTGGTCGGCGGCGACGGCTTCCTGCACACCATGGTCGGGCCACTGATCAGGCATTCGGTCGACTTTGCCCTCCTCCCCGCGGGCCGGGGCAACGACTTCGCCCGGGAACTGGCGATACCCACCCCGCTGCAGGCAGCGATCCACCTGGCCTCGACCGGTGCGGTCCGGCCGGTCGACGCCTTAGGAGTGCAGGCGGGCGCCGGGGAGTACTTCGCGGCGACGAGCGTCTACGCCGGAATCGACTCCCAGGTCTCGCAGGTGGTGAACGGGTACCGCCGCGTGCCCGCCGCGGTCCACTATCCGCTGGCCGCCGTCACATCGATCCTGACCTTCCCGCCACGCGACTACCGGGTCGAGGTCGACGGGGTCGTGCACGAGTACGCCGGGGTGTCGGCCATCGTCGCCAACGGTGGCTTCTACGGCAACGGGATGCACATCGCACCCGACGCCGTCCCCGACGACGGCTGGCTGGATGTGGTTCTCCTGGGCGCACCCAACCGAGCGAGGTTTTTGCGCCTGCTGCCAACCGTCTATCGGGGCACCCACGTCAGCCAGCCGGAGGTCACCGTCCTGCGCGGCCGACGGGTGCGGATCGACAGCAACGGCGTCAGCGCGTACGGCGATGGCGAGTTCATCGCGGAACTGCCGGTCACCGTCGAGATCCTCCCCGGTGCGCTACGTGTCGTCCGTTGACGACTCTGCAGGCGTCGCATCGGGCCGGTGCCGGTCGGCATGACCGAGCGATCGCTCCGGCCAGGCAACATCGCGGACCCGCCGTTTGAGTTCGGCCGCGTCCGGGAAGCCGCCGTCCGCGCGACGATCCCAGATCACCTGGTCATCGACGGTGACGATGAAGACTCCGCCGACGCCCGGAACCAGCGTTACCGAGGTCAGATCGGTGCCGAAGCTGGACAACACTTCACCGGCCAACCAGGTGGCGCGTAACAACCAGTTGCACTGGGTGCAGTACTCGATCCGGATCTCAGTCATCGGTCTGCACCTGATCCTCCTGCAACACCTCGCGGACCACCGACATCACCAGCGACGGTGAATAGCCTTTGCGGGCAAGCATGCCCGCCAGTCGGCGCTGTTGAACGACGTACTCTAGACCCTGCAGGGTGCGCATCTTCTTGCGAGCGAGTTCCATCGCCCGGTCACGCTCGGCCTCGTCGTCGATGCCGTCCAACTGCTCCCGGATCAGCTCATCGTCGACGCCCTTGCGGCGCAACTCCTGGGCGATGCCCCGTCGGCCGAGGCCCCGGGTCGCCTGCTGGGAACGGACGACCATCCCGGCGAAGGCCTGGTCGTCGATGAGACCCACCTCGCTCATCCGGTCCAACACCGTCTCGGCAACCTCGTCCGCGCAACCCTTGGCGCGCAGCTTGTCCTCGAGCTGCTTGCGGCTGCGGGGCGCCATCGTCAACTGACGCAACACGATGGTCCTGGCCACGTCGTACGGGTCGGGCTCCCGGTCGGCAGCACGCTCGGGTGTCGCCGACCGGGACCTGCGCCCCGCAGATCCGGGGTCGCCCATCAGAACTCGACCGGGATGTCTTCCTCAGCGGGAGCGTCCATGCGCGGTCCGACGCCGAGCTTCTCCTTGATCTTCTTCTCCAACTCATCGGCCAGGTCGGGGTTGTCGCGCAGGAAGTTGCGCGCGTTCTCCTTGCCCTGCCCGAGCTGGTCGCCTTCGTAGGTGTACCAAGCGCCCGACTTGCGCACGAAGCCGTGCTCGACACCCATGTCGATCAGGCCGCCCTCGCGGGAGATGCCCTGCCCGTAGAGGATGTCGAACTCGGCCTGCTTGAACGGCGGCGACACCTTGTTCTTGACCACTTTGACGCGGGTGCGGTTACCGACTGCGTCGGTGCCATCCTTCAAGGTCTCGATCCGGCGCACGTCCAACCGCACGGAGGCGTAGAACTTCAGCGCCTTACCACCAGTAGTGGTTTCAGGGCTGTTGTGCACCATCACGCCGTCGACGAAGTAGTTGTGGGTGCCAGCCACTTCGATGTCGAACCGGTTCATCGACCGAGTCTGCGGTTTGACGTGCACGTCGAGGACCCGGGCCGGGACCAGCACTTCCTGCGGGTCGCTGAACTGCGGTGTGATGTCGAACCGACCCTGCAGCGACGGCAGCAACTTGTAGGCCATCGACGGATGGATGTACGGCGCAACCATCTGCAGGAACGTGTCCGTGCCGGCGCGAGTCATCGTGAGTACCGCCTTCTGGCGCGTGCCGCGCAGCGTCACACGGCACTCCACCCCGTGGGTGTCGCGAAGGTATTGCGCCAGTCGGACCCGCGAACCCTCGCTCAGGGCCTCGACACAGAACTCGACGCGGCCACTGCCGCCAGCGGTCCGCTGCTGCAGACCCGTGGACCGCACCGCCAGCGAGCCGTCGTCCATGTACCAGACTGCCAGCGCCAGCGGCGTCAGCGCTTTGAGGTACTCCTCGCTCAAATGCTTCTTGCCGTCGCCCCAGTAAACGACTTCGCGCAACTCCGACAATTCCGGAAGCGGTGATAGATCAACGTGCACCGCGCCGTTCGGACGCTCGGAACGTGTCTGGCCGATGTTGCCGAGCAGTTCGGACTTCCAGTCGAGATACTCGACCTGTGCAGCGCCGTGACCCATCCGGTAGCGGACGCCGCGGCGGCCCCGGGTGTTCGGTGCCAAGTGCCCGTCGCCCATCAGGCCACCGAGGATGGTCTGCCATTGCTGATCGCTGAGGCGAGCGGTCTCCCCCACCATGACTCGGTCACCGGCAATGATCTCGCCCGCTTCACGCCACCCACCGGGCGTGCGGATCAGGTGATTCTCGGTCGCCGCGAACTGGGCCTTCCCATTGCCGCCGGACTTCTCGACGGTGAACTGCAGGAAGCGCTCGGCCGGTCCGTTGTTGAACCAGTTCGTAATTGGCCGGTTCACAATGCTGTTCGTGGCCGGGTCGTAGGTGCGCACCTCGACGGCCATCTTCTGATTGACGATCTTGCCGATCTTCTCCTGCGTCCCGTCGGCGAGGGTGACCCGCGTCCCATAGGAGAAGCAACCAAACATCACACCGATCTTCTCGCGCAACTGGTTGATGAAGATCGCGGTGGTGCCGGAGTTGTTCAGCGCACCGGTGATCTTGCGCAGCGCCTGGCTCATCAACCGGGCCTGCAGACCCACGTGGCTGTCACCCATCTCGCCCTCGATCTCAGCGCGGGGCACCAGCGCGGCGACCGAGTCGATCACGATGATGTCCAGCGATCCGGAGCGAATCAGCATGTCGGCGATCTCCAGCGCCTGCTCACCGGTGTCGGGCTGGCTGACCAGCAACGCGTCGGTGTCCACCCCGAGCGCCTTGGCGTACTCCGGGTCGAGCGCGTGCTCAGCGTCGATAAAGGCCGCGATCCCGCCGTTGCGCTGCGCGCTGGCAACGGCGTGCAGGGCGACGGTGGTCTTACCGCTGGACTCCGGCCCGTAGATCTCGATGACCCGGCCACGCGGCAGGCCGCCGATACCGAGCGCCACGTCCAGGGCGATCGAACCGGTCGGGATGACTTCGATGGGCGGACGGATGTCGTCACCCAGGCGCATGACCGCGCCCTTGCCATGCGATTTCTCGATCTGCGCCATGACGGCGTCGAGGGATTTCAATTTGTTGTCACGCGGGTCCGCGGGCATCGGCCTTCTCCTTGGCTGGTTCATCGGGACGCGTCCACCGGCGACCCTGCGGCATCGGCACGCTCCGCCCCCTTCGAGCTGACCAGCAACCCGGAGTACGACGTCGACGACGCGATAGGTCAGACGCTAGATGCGACCACCGACAACCACGCGAACAAGATCCTGCGTGTGTGGACAACGGGCCGTGGTGGAGCACCTGTCCACAACTTAACCGACGGTTCGGACATCCGTACGAACCGACACCCCTCCTGCGTGTCGCGCGCCGTCAGCGACCGAGTTGGACCATCCCGGTGTGGTTGTCCAGCGGCAGCGCGGGCTGCATCGTCGCGGTCACCTCGATACCGCCGAGGGTGACTTGCCCGCCGTACACCGACATGAACGACGTGTCCGCCGCGTCCCGTCCGGTGGCGATACGCAACAGCGATTGCCGGGGCGCCAGACCGGTAGCGTCCAGGCACCACCACTGCTCGTCGACGTACGCCTCGGCCACCGCGTGGAAGTCCATCGGCGACAGGCCGGGGGCGTATACCGCCACCAGGCGGGCCGGCACATCGCGGGAGCGCAGCGCAGCAACGGTCAGGTGAGCGAAGTCGCGGCAGACGCCGGTGCGCTGCAGGAAGGTGTTGATCGCGCCGTCGGTGGGCCGCGACGACCCGCTGATGTACGCCGTACGTCCCCGCACCCAGTCGGCCACCCCGATGACCAGGTCGGACCCGCTGCGTCCGTCGAACAACTCGGCGGCGGTGCCGAACAGCGCGTCGGACTCGGCGTACCGGGAAGGCACCAGATGGTTCAGCTGCTCGGCGACCCCCTCGTCGTCGTACTCCTCGACGCCCTCGACCGTTGCGTCGTAGTGGATCGTGACGTCGCCCGCGGGCAGGTCGACCACGTGACGTACGCCGTGGTGAGCCGTGGCGACCTCCTGCGCCTGCAGCGTCTGGTCGCCCGCCGAGATCTGCAGGTGCTCGTTGATCTCCAGCCCGGGGCATCGGGCTACGGCGACCGCCAGCACGAGACGGGCGGGGGCCGTGGCCTGCAGGGACAGGTCAGCAGTGACAGTGCGTTGCATCTAGACGTCTCTTTCACGAAGGGGAAGGTCGCGCCCGAATCGGCGCTCCGGCGGGATCTCCAGGTCGTCACACAGCGCCGACCACACATCCTTGGGGCGGACGCCGTCGTCCAGGGCAGTCATCACGGTGCGGTCGCCCAGCGCGTGCAGGTGGTGCCCGGACGCAAGGGTCCGGGCGTAGGTGTCGCCGAACTCGTCGTTCATCAATCGCCAGAACTCGCTGGTACGCACCGGGACATTGTCTCAGCAGGAGCCAACTGCTCCCCCCGACGGGGCGGGCGCCGTACATTGCTGCTCATGCAGTTGATCGTGGCGGACGGCCCCCTCCCCTCCTTGTCCCGCGTGCACGAACCCCGCCGGCCCACGGTGCGGGTCGGACTGGTCCAGCACGCGTGGGATTCCGATCCCCAACGGCTCAAGGCGACCCTGCGCGAAGGGATCGAGCAAGCGGCAGGGGCGGGCGCGACGTACGTCTTCCTGCCCGAACTCACGCTGTCGCGCTACCCGGCCGACACGCTGCCCACCGGCGTGCCCAGCGCCACCGCCGAGTCCCTCACCGACGGCCCGACAATCACCTTCGCCCGCGAAGCCGCTACGGAACTGGGCATCTTCGTGCATGCCTCGCTCTACGAGAAAGCCGACGCAGACGACGGGCTGGGCCTGAACACTGCGATCCTCGTCGGCCCGGACGGCAGTCTGCTGGCTCGCACCCGCAAGACGCACATTCCGGTGACGGCCGGCTACTACGAGGACAAATACTTCCGACCTGGCCCGGCCGATGACGCCTACCCGGTGGTCGCGCTTCCCGACTCGGCCATGAACCTGGGGTTGCCGACCTGCTGGGACGAATGGTTCCCGGAAGTGGCGCGCAGTTACGCGCTGGGCGGCGCTGATGTCCTGGTCTACCCGACCGCGATCGGTTCCGAGCCGGACCACCCCGAGTTCGACACCGAGCCACTGTGGCAGGCCACGATCGTCGGGCACGCCATCGCCAACGGGCTGTTCGTGATCGTCCCGAACCGCACCGGCACCGAGGGGTTGATCAGCTTCTACGGCAGTTCGTTCATCGCCGATCCCTACGGGCGGATCCTGGTGCAGGCGCCGCGCGATGAGCAGGCGGTCCTGGTTGCCGACCTGGACCTGGCCCAGCGCGCGGACTGGCTGGATCTGTTCCCGTTCCTGTCGACCCGGCGACCCGACACGTACGCCGAGCTGGCGGCTCCGGTGCGCCCCGAGCACCAACGGACGGACTCCTGATGTCGTGGTTCATGCCTCCGGAGACGGCGCCCCACCGCCGGACGTGGATGGCTTTCCCCTCCACCGGTTACACGTTGGGCGACTCGCAGGAGGACGCCGACATCGCCCGGGCGACCTGGGCGGCGGTGGCCAATGCGGTGTCGGTCTTCGAACCGGTGACGATGCTGGTCACGCACGACGACGCCGAGATGGCGCGGGAACTGCTCGATGCCGGTATCGACCTGATCGAAACCGAGCTCGACGACGCCTGGATGCGCGATATCGGTCCGACGTTCGTGCTGGGTGCGGGCGGCCAGCTCGGGGCGGTCGACTGGGTGTTCAACGGTTGGGGTGGGCAGTCCTGGGCGTCGTGGGGCAACGACGCAGAGGTCGCCGGCACCGTCGCGGCCCAGGCCTTCGCGCAGCGGATCGAGTCGCGAATCGTCAACGAGGGCGGCGGGTTCCACGTCGATGGGGAAGGCACCGTGTTGCTCACCGAGACGGTCCAACTGGATCCGGGTCGTAACCCGTCGCTGACCAAAGCAGATGTCGAAGCGGAGTTCACCCGGGTGCTCGGGGTCGACACCTTCATCTGGCTACCGCGCGGACTGACCCGTGATTACGGCGAATTCGGCACCCGCGGGCACGTGGACATCGTGGCGACCTTCCCCTCCCCGGGCGTTGTGCTCGTGCACGACCAGGAGGATCCTGCTCATCCGGATCACGCGGTCACCCAAGAGGTCATCGAAACCCTCTCGGCCGCAACGGATTCGCGAGGTCGGTCGCTGAAGATCGTCAGGATCCCAGCGCCGGCCAACGGGTACGACGAGGACGGCCCCAACGACTGGTCCTACGTCAACCACCTGGTGGTCAACGGCGGGGTCGTCGCGTGCATCTTCGACGACGAGAACGACGACCGGGCACTGGACATCCTGGAAGAGGTCTACCCCGGCCGCGAGGTCATGGGCGTCGACGCGCGCGAATTGTTCGCCCGCGGTGGCGGCATCCACTGCATCACCCAGCAGGAACCCGCCGCTCACTGAGCGGTGCCGCCCACGAGCGACCGCCCATCGGGAAGTCCCTGTCGGTGGGCCGTGACACCCTGAGCAGTGATGGCCGATGTCCTTGACCGCTTCTCCCCCGCGACCCGCGCATGGTTCGAGGGCACCTTCAGCGCGCCCACCCCCGCCCAGGCCGGTTCGTGGGAGGCGATCAGCAGCGGCCAGCACACCCTGGTGGTGGCTCCGACCGGGTCGGGCAAGACGTTGTCGGCGTTCCTGTGGTCGCTGGACCGGCTTGCCGCAGAGGGTGTCCCGGAAGATCCGCAGCAGCGCTGCCGGATCCTCTACATCTCCCCGATGAAGGCCCTCGCCGTCGACGTGGAGCGCAACCTGCGCTCGCCCCTGGTCGGGATCACCCACGCCGCCACCCGCCTCGGTGAGCCGGAGCCGGACATCACGGTCGCCGTCCGTTCTGGTGACACCACCGCACAGGATCGGCGGGTCTTCGCCAAGGCCCCCGCCGACGTGCTCATCACCACCCCCGAGTCGCTCTTCCTGCTGCTGACGTCGGCGGCCCGGGAGTCGTTGCGCGGGGTCCAGACCGTGATCATCGACGAGATCCACGCCGTCGCCGGTACCAAGCGCGGCGCCCACCTGGCCTTGTCCCTGGAGCGACTCGACGAGCTCCTGCAAACCCCCGCGCAGCGGGTCGGCCTGTCGGCGACGGTCCGACCCGTGGAGGAGGTGGCGCGCTACCTCGCCGGCGGCCGACCGGTCAGCATCGTGCAACCACCGATCGAGAAGTCCTGGGACCTGGAGGTCGTCGTCCCCGTCCCCGACATGTCCGAGTTGGGCCAGGTCACCGGCGACCTGTCCGGTGCTGCCGCCGGGCCCGTCGAGCGTACGTCGATCTGGCCGCACGTCGAGGAACGCATCGTCGATCTGGTGGCCGAGCATCGCAGCACCTTGATCTTCGCCAACTCCCGGCGACTGGCCGAGCGGTTGACGGCGCGGCTCAACGAGATCTGGAGCGAACGACTCGATCCCGTTGCGACGCAGGAGATTTCGGCCCCTCCTGCGCAGGTCATGGCCCAGGCGGGCGCGACCAAAGGTGCACCGCCGGTGCTTGCGCGCGCCCACCACGGATCGGTCAGCAAGGAGCAGCGCGGCGAGATCGAGGACGCGCTCAAACGCGGCGATCTGCCCGCCGTGGTCGCCACGAGTTCGCTCGAACTCGGTATCGACATGGGCGCGGTCGACCTGGTCATCCAGGTCGAGTCGCCACCGAGCGTGGCCAGCGGTCTGCAACGGGTGGGCCGGGCCGGTCACCAGGTCGGTGCCACCTCGCACGGCGTGCTCTTCCCCAAGTTCCGCGGCGACCTGCTGCAGACCACCGTGGTGGCCCAGCGCATGCGCACCGGGCAGATCGAGGCACTGCACGTCCCAGCCAATCCACTGGATGTCCTAGCCCAGCAGATCGTGGCGATGTGCGCGATGGACGACTGGCTCGTCGATGACCTCGAGCGAGTGGTCCGCCGCACTGCGTCGTTCGCGACACTGGCCCGACCGTTGCTGGAGTCGGTGCTGGACATGTTGTCCGGGCGGTACCCCAGCGACGAATTCGCCGAGCTACGAGCGCGATTGGTGTGGGACCGCATCTCCGGCACGCTCACCGGCCGTCGCGGTGCGCAACGGTTGGCGGTCACCAGTGGTGGCACCATCCCCGACCGCGGCCTGTACGGCGTGTTCCTGGCCTCCGGCACCGGCCCGGGACGCCGGGTGGGTGAGCTGGACGAGGAAATGGTCTACGAGTCGCGGGTCGGCGACGTCTTCACCCTGGGGACCAGTAGCTGGCGCATCGAGGACATCACGCACGACCAGGTGCTGGTCTCCCCTGCACCAGGGCAGCCGGGCAAGCTGCCGTTCTGGAAAGGTGACACCCTCGGCCGACCCGCCGAACTCGGCCGCGCCGTCGGCGAGTTCGTCCGATCGGTCGGTGCCCAGGAGGATGCCACCGCCCGGGAGGAGTTGCGGGTCGCAGGTCTGGATGACTGGGCTTCGGACAACCTGCTGGGTTATCTGCGCGAGCAACAGGACGCCACCGGTCAGTTGCCGACCGACCGGCAGATCGTCGTCGAACGCTTCCGCGACGAACTGGGCGATTGGCGCATCGTCATTCACTCGCCGTACGGTGCCCAGATCCACGCGCCGTGGGCGCTGGCCATCTCCGCCCGATTGCGCGAGCAGTTCGGCCTGGAGGTCCAGGCGATGCACGGCGACGACGGAATCGTCCTGCGAATGCTGGACTTCGAGATCGAGGACGGCGATCAACCCGTCGGGCAGCGGCTGCTGGACGCGATCATCCTCGACCCCGACGAGGTCGCCGAACTGGTCACCCGGGAGATCGGCGGCTCGGCCCTGTTCGCCTCCCGCTTCCGCGAGTGCGCGGCGCGGGCGCTGCTGATCCCCCGCCGCCAGCCGGGGCGGCGCCAGGCGCTGTGGCAGCAGCGACAGCGGTCGGCACAACTGCTGGAGGTCGCTGCCCGCTACCCGTCCTTCCCGATCATTCTGGAGGCGGTGCGCGAGTGCGTGCAGGACGTCTTCGACGTGCCCGCCCTGACCGGGTTGATGCGCGACATCGGGTCGCGAACGGTGCGCGTGGTCCAGGTCGACACCCCCAGCGCGTCACCGTTCGCGCGCAGTCTGCTCTTCGGGTACGTCGCGCAGTTCCTCTACGAGGGCGACTCACCGCTGGCGGAGCGCAGGGCCGCGGCGTTGGCCATGGACCCGTCCCTGTTGGCCGATCTGCTCGGCCACGGTGAAGGTGCCGCGCTGCGGGACCTGCTCGACCCGCAGGTCGTGGACGCCACCGAGCAGGAGTTGCAGCGTCTCACCCCCGAGCGCGCGGCGCGCGACGCCGAAGATGTGGTGGACCTGCTACGTGCGCTGGGACCGCTACCAGCCGATCAGATTGCCGTGCGGACGGTCATCGACGCCCGTGACCAGGTTCCGCAGTGGCTGGCGCACCTGGAGCAGACGCGGCAGGTCTTCCAAGCCCGGTGGGGCGGCGTCGACCACTTCGCCGCGATCGAGGACGCCGGCCGGCTACGCGATGCGCTCGGGGTCGGTCTACCACCCGGGATCGCGACCGCCTTCACCGACAGCGTCCCGGACCCGTTGGGTGACCTCCTGGCCCGCTACGCGCGCACCCACGGGCCGTTCGGGATCGACGACATCGCCCAGCACTTCGGGTTGGGTCGCGCGGTAGCCGCCACCGGGTGCCGACGGTTGGTCACCGACGGACGTCTCGTCGAAGGCGAGTTGCGACCCGACGGGGCCACGGGCGGCCTCGACCTGTGCGACCCGCAGGTGCTGCGGCTGCTGCGCCGCAGATCGCTGGCCAGCCTGCGCGCCGAGGTCGAACCGGTGCCGGCCCAGGACTTTGCTCGTTTCCTGCCCGCCTGGCAGGCCGTCGGCTCCGGGCAGCGCGGGATGGACGGTTTGTTCCGGGCGGTCGAGCAGCTGGCTGGTGCACGACTTCCGGCCAGCGCCCTGGAAACCCTGGTGTTGCCGGCGCGGGTCGCCGGATACACCCCGGCACTGCTGGATGAGGCCATGTCCAGCGGCGAGGTGCTCTGGCAGGGGCACGCAGCGCTGCCCGGGGACGACGGATGGGTCTCGTTACATCTCGCCGATGCAGCGCCGCTGACCTTGCTCGTCGGCGAGGGCGCGGCCGACAGCCCACTGCACGAGGCCGTCCGCGGTGCACTGACCGGTGGCGGTGCGTTCTTCTTCCGGCCCTTACTGGACGCGGTACGCCGAGCGGGCCAGGAGAAGGTCAGCGAGAAGGAGCTGGTTGCCGCGCTGTGGGATCTGGTGTGGGCCGGTGAGGTCAGCGGTGACACGATCGCCGCGCTGCGGGCCCGGCTGGGCGGCGGTCGACCTGCGCACCGCTCGCGCAGTCGAGGACCGCGGCGGGCGCGGTACGGCCGACCGGGCGGGATCTCACTGGGCTCCGGGCTGTCCGGCGGCGGCGCCACGCCGGCGGACGCTGCGGGACGGTGGACCCTTCTGCCCCAGCCCGATTCGAATGTCACGGCCCGGGCGCTGGCGAGGGCCGAGGTCTTGCTGGACAGGTACGGCGTGGTGACGCGGGGTTCGGTGACGGCCGAAGGGGTCGACGGCGGATTCGCCGGCGTCTATCGGGTCCTGGCTGCGGCCGAGGAGGCCGGACGGGTCCGACGCGGCTATTTCATCGAAGGTCTCGGAGCCGCCCAGTTCGCCTCCGGCGGTGCGGTCGATCGACTCCGCGCCTCCAGCAAACCCATCGGCACCTCCCGCAATCCGTGGGACGGACCGGCACCGGTCGACCAGGGGCGCACGCTGGTGCTCGCGGCCGCCGATCCGGCCAACCCGTATGGCGCGGCGCTGCCCTGGCCGGACCGGGAGCTCGACCCGGCAGTCGGCGATCTGGGCAAGACGCCCCGGTCCGGCCACAAACCGGGACGCAAGGCCGGCGCGTTGGTGGTGCTGGTGGATGGTGCCCTCGTGCTGTACGTCGAGCGGGGTGGCCGCACGCTGCTGTCCTATTCGGCCGATCCGGTCGATCTGCGAGCGGCCGCCGACGCGCTGGCGCTCGCCGTGCGAGAGGGTGCCCTCGGGGCACTGACCGTGCGGTCAGCGGACGGTGACCCGGTACTCGGCTCGGACCAGCCATTGGCGGCGGCGCTGGCGGAGGCGGGCTTTCATGTGACACCCCGCGGTCTTCGGATCCGGACCTGATCGCGTGCCCGAGGGAGATGTCGTCCACAAAACCGCGGCACGCCTGCACGCTGCGTTAGCCGGCCGACCGTTGGTCGGGGTGGAGCTGCGTTGGCCGAACCTGCCCGAGGTGGAGCTGCGCGGCCGGGACACCCTGGAGGTGGTCGCGCGCGGCAAGCACCTGTTGCATCGGATCGCCGGAGGGATCACGCTGCACACGCATCTGCGGATGGAGGGCTCCTGGCGCATCCGACCCACCGGCGAGGTCACGCCGGTAGTGGCCCGGCGCGCAGACATCCGGGCCATCGTCGCGGGCGAACAGTGGGCGGCGATCGGCTACCGGCTGGGCATGCTCGAGTTGCTGCCCACGGCCAACGAGACTCGGGTCGTCGGTCACCTGGGGCCGGACATCCTGTCCGAGGATTTTGACGCGGGCCGGGCCGTCGCCAACCTGCAGTCCGCGGGCGATCGCACGATCGGTTCAGCTCTGTTGGATCAACGCAATGTCGCCGGGATCGGCACGATGTTCGCCGCGGAGGCGCTCTTCGCCACGCGCACGCCGCCCTGGCAACCCGCGGCCGACAGCGACGTCGAAGCCATCGTGGCCAGCGCCCGGGCGATGATGCAGCGCTCGATGCAGCAGCCGATCCGCGACGTCATGGAACGGGTGTCAACGCTGGAGGAGTCCGCGGTCCACGCGCGCAGCGGGCGAGCGTGTGTGCGGTGCGCAGGGACGGTGCGAGTGGCCATGATCGGCGAGCCACCTCAGGACCGCACGATGTTCTACTGCCCGACCTGCCAAGGCGGTCTTGGACCGACCGACGACGGCAAACGGCAGAACCCGTTGAACTCGGGTCCGCGCAACACTCGGTAGGAGTACGCCGTCAGGCGGCAGAGACGACCGGCGCCGCAGCCGGCACCGGCAGGCGCACCAGCGACTCCAGGCTGGCAACCCGGTCCGAGACCAGCAACAGCGCCTCGGACATCGGCACATCCAGCGCGTCGCAGATCATGGCCAGCACCTCGGAGGAGGCTTCCTTCTCGCCACGCTCGATCTCGCTGAGGTAGCCCAGCGAGACACTGGCCGCCGCGGACACGTCACGCAGGGTGCGGCCCTGGCTCTGGCGCAGGCGACGCAACACATCACCCAACTCACGCCGAAGCACGATCATGGCGTCACCTCCTGCCCGTGGTACGCGGCCCCGTCACCGGAGCCGACCGAGGTGGTCACCCCGGCTGACCGGGCCACCTGGCCCGATGGGATCAACTGTAGCCGCCGCCCCGGACATTCCCGAGGGGGTTACGCCGTGCCGCGCGCCGCGTCCATCAACAGGTTCAGTGCCGCCTCGACGGTGGCCGACCGGATCTCGTCACGGGATCCGGTCAGGGACAGGATCCGCACGTCGTCACCGGACTCCCAGGCGACGGCGATGAACACCCGCCCGACCGGGGCGCTGCCCTGCGGATCCGGTCCAGCCGCTCCGGTCGTCGCGATACCCAGATCCGCGCCGAGCACGCGTCGGACACCGTGCGCCATCTGCCGGGCCACCTCGGCCTGCACCGGACCACCGGCCCGCAGCAGGAAATCGTCCACTCCCAGCACCGTGTGTTTGGTGTCGGTGGCGTAGCTGACGACACCTCCGCGAACGACGGCTGAGGCCCCCGGGACGCTGGTCAGCGCGGCGCTCACCAGCCCGCCGGTCAACGATTCTGCGACGGCCACCGACCGGCCGGCTGCCGTCAACTCCTTGATGGCCCGCGCAGCGGTGCTCACGCCGCTGCCTTGCCGTGGTCGGCGGAGGATCCACCGGACGTCGAGGACGGTCGGTCCGCCGATCGCAATGCCAGCGCCCGGAATACGTAGTCGATCCCGGTCACCACGGTCACGATGAGAGCGGCGATCATGATCACCCAGGCCGCGTAGTGCAGGAATCCGTTGAGCGGCAGCACGAACAAGCCGATGGCCAGCCCCTGCAGCAGGGTCTTGAGCTTGCCACCGCGACTGGCGGGCAGGACGCCGTGTTTGAGGACCACCAGTCGCAGAACGGTGATGCCGACCTCCCGGATCAGGATCACGATGGTCAACCACCACGGCAGGGCACCGATGATGCTCAACCCGACCAGCGCCGTACCCATCAGGGCTTTGTCCGCGATCGGATCGGCCATCTTGCCGAAGTCGGTGACCAGGTTGCGCGAGCGCGCCAGGTGGCCGTCGACCTGGTCGGTGGCCGACGCGACGGCGAAGACAATGAACGCCGCCACCCGCCACCAGGTCTGGTGTCCGCCGTCGTGCAACAACAGCCACCCGAACAGCGGCACGAGCAGGATCCGCAGGACGGTCAGTCCGTTGGCCATGTTCCACACGCTCACGTCGTTCGGCGGCACCGAGGCCGGGTCCGGCTGAAGGGCCGGCGCGTGGGCCTCGATCCGCTGACGCATCTGATCAGTGGTGAGCGGATCGCGACGCGACCGATGCTCGTTCACGCCCGGCGCTCCGCAACCAGGTCGATCCCGACCGTGTCGATCACGGTGGCCTGCACGATGTCGCCGACGGCCAGGTCCGCGACGGCTCCGGTGAGGATGGTCTCGCCGTCGACGTCGGGTCCCTGCTGACCGGCACGGCCCCGGATCTCGTGGTCCTCCGGGTCGTCCGGGTCCCCCAGGGACTCCACGAGTACGTCGATCTGCTGGCCCACCCGGTCAGCGGCCCGTTGGGCGGTGAGTTCGTCGGCCAACGCCTGGAAATGCGCCACCCGGGCCGCGATCTCGTGCTCGGGCAGTTTGCCCTCGTAGCCTTCGGCCTCGGTGCCGTCCTCGTCGGAGTAACCAAAGACGCCGATGACGTCCAGGTCGGCGTGGGTGAGGAACTGCTCGAGTTCGTGCAGATCGGCGTCGCTCTCACCCGGGAAGCCGACGATGACGTTGGAGCGGATGCCCGCTTCCGGGCTGCGCCGCCGCACGTCGGCCAGGAGCGACAGGAACGCCTCGCGGGAACCGAACCGGCGCATCCGCCGCAATAAGGGCTCGGATGCGTGCTGAAAGGAGATGTCGAAGTAGGGCACGACACCCGGGGTGGAGGTCATCACGTCCAGCAGGTCCGGCCGGATCTCCGCGGGTTGCAAGTACGAGACGCGAACTCGCGAAATGCCTTCCACCGCAGTCAGTTCCGGCAACATCGTGTCAAGCAGTCGCAGGTCGCCGAGGTCCTTGCCGTAGGACGTGGAGTTCTCGCTGACCAGGAAGATCTCCCGCACGTCGTGCTGCCCGAGCCAGCGCGCTTCGGCCAGGACGTCCGCCGGACGGCGCGACACGAACGCACCGCGGAACGACGGGATCGCACAGAACGCACACCGCCGGTCGCAGCCAGAGGCGATCTTCAGGGGTGCCCACGGGCGGCCGTCGAGTCGGGCACGGATCACCCGGGGCGCCGCGACCGGTGACTCGATGGCCACGTCGGCCGCGGGGACCCGGACGTCGCCGTGACCAGGCAGCGCCACGCCGCTGTCCTGGCGTGCGGCTGGCGAGATGGGAAGCAGTTTCCGGCGGTCGCCGGGGGTGTGCGCTGCCGGCGCGTGCCCGGCGAGGATCGCCTGCAGATGCGCCGACATGTCCTGGTAGCTGTCGAAGCCCAGGACGGCGTCGGCTTCAGGCAACTGCTCGGCGAGGTTCTTGCCGTAGCGCTCGGCCAGACAGCCGACGGCCACGACGGCTTGGGTGCGTCCGGTTTCCTTGAGATCCCCGGCCTCCAGCAGCGCGTCGATGGAGTCCTTCTTGGCCTGCTCGACGAAACCGCAGGTGTTGATCACCGCGACGTCGGCCTGGGCGGCGTCCTCGACCAATTGCCAGCCCTCGGCACTGAGGCGTCCGGCCAGTTCCTCGGAGTCGACCTCGTTGCGTGCACACCCCAGGGTCACCAGCGCCACGCTGCGACCCACTACTTCGTCGACGCCTCCGGAAACCACGCCCGCCAGTCTATGGCGCCGATGCACAGGTTCCGAACCGCCGAACCACCCGCCCGCACTGTGATCGAATGGCAGCGTGTCTGACGCTTCCTCGCTGCTGATCATCGACGGCCACAACGACCTGCTCTGGGAGGCCCGCGATCAGGTGGGCTACGACTTCGAACGCCTCGATGTGGGTGGCGACACCACGGGGCGCACGCACACCGACATCCCCCGGTTGCGCGCCGGCGGCGTGGGCGGACAGTTCTGGTCGGTCTACGTGCCCTCCAACCTGCCCGGCGCCACCGCCGTCACGGCGACCCTCGAGCAGATCGATGCGGCCCATCAACTGATCGCACGGTACGACGACCTGCAGTTGGCGCTCAGCGCCGAGCAGGTGCGGACTGCGATGGCAGACGGTCGCATCGCCAGTCTCCTCGGCGCCGAGGGCGGTCAGTCGATCGACTCCTCGCTGGCCGCGCTGCGGATGCTCTATGTCCTCGGCGTGCGCTACATGACCCTGACGCACAACGACAACACGCCGTGGGCCGGGTCGGCGACCGACGTCGAACTGCCCGGTGGCCTGACCTCGTTCGGCGTCGAAGTGGTCCGTGAGATGAATCGCATCGGCATGCTGGTCGATCTGTCGCACGTCGCCCCGAACACCATGCACGCCGCTCTGGACGCCACCCGCGCGCCGGTGATCTTCTCCCACTCCAGCGCACGGACCGTCTGCGATCACGTGCGCAACGTGCCGGACGACGTACTGCAACGGGTCCCAGGCAACGGCGGCGTCGTCATGGCGACGTTCGTCCCCGCGTTCATCTCACCTGCGGTCATGGCCTACCGGCAGGCGCGCCAGGACGCGGCCGCGGCGGCCGGCATCGATTCGCACGACGCGGCGGCGGTGGCGGCGTTCCAGGCCGAGTGGGACCAGACCCGGTCTGCACCGCACGCCACGATCGACGACGTGGTCGCCCATCTGCAGCACCTACGGGAGGTTGCGGGAGTCGATCACGTCGGGGTCGGCGGGGATTACGACGGTGTCGACCACCTGCCCGATGGTCTCGAGGACGTCAGCGGGTACCCCCGTCTGCTGGCCGCGCTGCGGGAGAAGAGTTGGTCGGAAGCGGACCTGGCCAAACTGGCCAACGGCAACCTCCTGCGGGTCCTGGGCGACGCCGAGACGGTCGCGACCGAGCTGCAGGGCAACGAACCGCCGAGCCTGCTGCGCTATCAGTCCACCTGACGCAGTCGCCCGGCATGGACGCCGGCCGCGATCAGCGCCGGGATCCAGCCGACCAGCAACGCCCAACCGGCCCCGGCCTGCAATCCGGAAGGCAGCACGTCGAAGCCCGAACTACCCGGCGAAGCGGCGGCCGCGATACCGACGGCCGCGGCCCCCGCAAGCGCACCAGCGACCAGAACAGCACCCCACGTAGCCCACATCATCGTGTAACCACCACGGCCAGCGGCGGTCTCCCGGGCCGCGGGAGCCACCAGGATCACCGGGACCACCAGGACGATGGCCAGGGCCACCAGGAAATTGGGCAGCGGGTGGCCGTCGTCCGACCACGGCCAGATCACCAGGGTCGCCATCCGCACCAACCCCGACCAGCCCAGGCTGTTGGGCTGCAGCAACGAGCCGAGCAGGCTGGATGCGGCCAGGCACAAGGCGCCCGACAGGCCGGCGCTGAGCCCGACGCCGATCGCGCCGGTCCAGCGGCTCACCGGCCGTGTTCGGTCAGACTCCATGCGTCCTCGGACCCCTCGTCGGAGGATGCCTCGGCGTCGTACACGTCATCGGCGGCCGGCACATCCTCACCCCGCAACAGTGCCAGAGTCGTCGGCAGGTCGTCCGGCTTGACCAGGACATCTCGTGCCTTCGAACCCTCCGAGGGGCCCACCACCCCGCGTGATTCGAGCAGGTCCATCAGCCGGCCGGCCTTGGCGAACCCGACGCGCAGCTTGCGTTGCAACATCGAGGTGGAGCCGAACTGCGTGGTGACGATCAGCTCAGCCGCCTGCAGCATCAGGTCGAGGTCGTCGCCGACCTCTTCGTCGATCTGCTTCTTCGGGGCCACGACGGTGACGTCGTCGCGGTAGTGCACCTGCAACTGGCTCTTGACGTGGGCCACGACCTCGTGGACCTCGGTCTCGGTGACCCAGGCACCCTGCACACGGATCGGTTTGGAAGCACCCATCGGCAAGAACAGCGCATCGCCCTGGCCGATCAGTTTCTCCGCGCCCGGCTGGTCCAGCACCACCCGTGAGTCGGCCAACGACGAGGTCGCGAACGCCATCCGCGAGGGCACATTGGCCTTGATCAGGCCGGTGACGACGTCCACCGACGGACGCTGGGTCGCCAACACCAGATGGATTCCGGCGGCGCGCGCCAACTGGGTGATCCGGACGATCGACTCCTCGACATCCCGCGGGGCCACCATCATCAGGTCGGCGAGTTCGTCCACGACCACCAGCAGATACGGGTACGGCTGCAGGTTGCGTTTGCTGTCCGGCGGCAGCGTGACCTTGCCGGCACGGACCGCCTTGTTGAAGTCGTCGACGTGTTTGAAACCGAACGCGGCCAGGTCGTCGTAGCGGGTGTCCATCTCCCGCACCACCCACTGCAGCGCCTCCGCAGCCTTCTTCGGGTTGGTGATGATCGGCGTGATCAGGTGCGGAATGCCTTCGTAGGCCGTCAATTCCACCCGTTTGGGGTCGACCAGCACCATGCGGACCTCTTCAGGGGTCGAGCGCATCATGATCGAGACGATCATCGAGTTGACGAAGCTGGACTTACCGGCGCCGGTGGCTCCCGCGACGAGCAGGTGCGGCATCTTGGCCAGGTTCGCCACGACGTACCCACCCTCGACGTCCTTGCCGACCCCCATCACCATCGGGTGCTCGTTGCTGCGCGCCGCCTGGCTGCGCAGCACGTCGCCCAGGCTGACCTTCTCGCGGTCGGTGTTCGGGATCTCGATCCCGATCGCGGACTTGCCCGGGATCGGCGACAGGATCCGCACGTCGGCGGACGCCACGGCGTACGCGATGTTCTTGGACAAGGCGGTGACGCGCTCGACCTTGGTGCCCGAGCCGAGCTCGACCTCGTAGCGGGTGACGGTCGGGCCCCGGGTGAATCCGGTGACCTGGGCGTCCACGTCGAACGATTCCAGCGTCGCGCGAAGGGCCTCCACGACCCGGTCATTGGCCGCCGACCGCGACTTGGGCGGGGTTCCCGGCAGCAGGATCTGGTTGGCCGGCAGGGTGTAGGTGACGTCGCCGCCGAGGGCGAGTTGCTCGACCCGCTGCGGGATCGGTGCCACCGGCGGTGCTTCCAGGGGCGGAGTCGCATCGACCGGAGCGGGTGCGGCCTTCTCCCCCGGTCGCAGCGGCCGACCGTCGGGCGTCGTCCGCTCCGGCGCCGGGCCGCCCTTGGCCGGAACGTGATGCACCTGGGCGGCCTGCTCGAAGGGTTCGTCCCCGTCCAGTGCCGGGTCAACGGGTGCGGTACGTCGACGACCCCGTTTGCGGGGCCGGTCCCCGTCGATCTGGTCGCCATGCAGATCCTGGGCTACTGCATCGACGGGACCATCCGCCTCATCCACCATGCCGTGCTGGCCCATCAACCAGCGATAGGTGTGCTGAAGGCGGGCGGGAACCTCCCGCAGCGGGGTCGCGGTCATCACCAGCACCCCGAAGACGGTGACCACCAGCAGCGCCACCCCGGTGCCCCAGGAGCCGATGGCGGCGGCGATGGGACTGGAGGCCAGGAATCCGACCATGCCACCGGCGGTGCGGATGTCGTCGGTCATCGCGGGCGCCGGAATGCCCTTGACCGTGCTGATCAGGCCGCACACTCCGGCCAGGAAGAGCGCCAGACCGATCAGGACGCGGTGCGTGGCCTGGTGGCCCCTGGGCGAGCGCAGCAGATGGCCGCCGAGCAGCAACAAGATGATGGGCAGGGCCAGGGCGACCATGCCGAAGGTGCCGGCGACGACGGCGTAAATGGCGTCACCGAAGGTGCCGGACATGCCCCACCATTCGCGCAACGCGACGACCACCGCGAGCGCGATGAGCAGGAAGCCCAGCCCGTCGCGGCGCTGCTCCGGGGTGACCTCACGGCCGGACATGGCGACGCTGCGGGCGGTTCCACCCGCCGCGTGCGACACGCCCATCCAGGCGGACCGGACGGCGCGCACCGGCATTGGCATCCCGCCGCTGCGCGCTTTGGTGCGGCTGGCCGGCGCGGACGCCCGCGGCGTCTTGGCCGCCGGGCGCGAACGGGCGCTCGGCGATTTGGTACTCGGCGATTTGGCACTCGAGCTGCGAGCCCGGCCCTTGGTCGAGGAGGAGGTCCCGCGGCTCGCGGGCTGACGGGTAGCCACCGAAACAGGCTAGAGGACAGTCACATCTTTCACTTGCGTCACACGCCGCCGCGGTCGGCCCGAATCGGGACCGACCGCGGCGATGAGCGGACTCAGGCGGTGTGATGCACCGGTTGCAACGCGAAGACCGGCGTCTCCAACCCCTCGTAGCGGGCTTTCAACTGCAATGCCAGGTAGAGCGAGTAGTGCCGGGACTGGTGCAGGTTGCCGCCGTGCATCCACAGGTTCGGGACGTTGGTCGGCTTCCACATGTTGCGTTGTTCGCCCTCCCACGGACCCGGGTCCTTGGTCGTGTCCGATCCCAGGCCCCAGCATTTGCCCAGCTGGTCGGCGGTCTGCTGGTCGATCAGGTCGGCGACCCAGCCGTTCATCGAGTTGTACCCGGTGGCGAAGACGACCAGATCCGCGGGCAGTTCGGTGCCATCCTCGAGCACCACGGCGTCCTTGCTGAGGTGGTCGATCTGCCCGTGCACCAACTTCACGTCGCCGTTCGCCACCAGGTCGGCGGAGCCAACGTCGATGTAGTAACCGGAGCCGCGGCGCAGGTACTTCATGAACAACCCTGAGCCGTCATCGCCCCAGTCGTGCCAGAAGCCGGCGCTCTCCAACCGGTCGTAGAAGTCCTTGTCGACCTCAGCCATCTTCTCGTAGGCCGGGATCTGGAACTGGTGCATGATCCGGTACGGCAGCGAGGCGAAGATCAAGTCCGCCTTCTCCGTGGTGACGCCGGCCTCGACCGCCCGCTCGGAATACAGATCGCCCAGGCCGTACTCCATCAGGGACTCGCTCTTGACGATGTGCGTCGAGGAGCGCTGCACCATCGTGACGTCGGCACCGTTCTCCCACAACGCACCACAGATGTCGAAGGCGGAGTTGTTGGAGCCGATGACCACGGCCCGCTTGCCGGCGTAGGCGTCCGGACCGGGGTGCGCACTGGAGTGGTGCACATCGCCCTCGAAGACATCCATCCCCTCGATCTGCGGCATCCGCGGCTTGCCGGACATCCCGGTGGCGAACACCAACTGGCTGGGCCGCAGCGTCACCGGCTGTCCGTCGCGCTCGACCTCGACGGTCCACTCCTCCCGCTCCGCCGACCAGGTCGCCTTCTTGGCCTCGGTGTTGCTCCAGTACGGCACCTCCATCACCTTGACGTAGGACTCCAGCCAGTCGGCGATCTTGTCCTTGGGCGCGAAGACCGGCCAGTTGTCCGGGAACTTCAGGTAGGGCAGGTGGTCGTACCAGACCGGGTCGTGCAGACACAGCGACTTGTAGCGGCCGCGCCACTGGTCGCCCGGGCGGGGATGCCTGTCGATCACCAGCGCCGGGACGGACAACTGCCGCAACCGCGCACCCAGGGCGATGCCGCCCTGGCCGCCCCCGATGATCAGCACGTACGGCTGGGTGGTGGAGCCGAGCGACTCGGCCTCCTCCTGCCGCCGCTCGGCCCAGGTCGTCCGATCGCGGGTGGCGCCGTGCTCGGCACCCTTGGGGCGACGTACGCCGCGTGGTTCCTCATATCCCTTCAACTCGCGCAGGGCGGTGAGCAGCGTCCAGGCCTTGTCCTGACCGTCCTCCTCGGTCAACCGGACCAGTCCCTGCCCACGGCCGACGCCGGTCTCGAACGTGAACCACGCAGTCACCACCCCGTCGTCGTCGGTGGGCGGCTCGCTCGTCGCGAACGACGCGGGATCGGTGCGCTCGAGCGTCTCGGCGAGCAGATCTCCGACACCCTCGCGTCCCTCCACCGTGGCCAGGTTCCAGGTGAACGACACCAGGTCGCGCCAGTAGCTGTCGGTGGCAAAGAGAGCCGTCGCCGCCGGGATGTCCCGGTTGCGCAGTGCGGTCTCGAAGGCGGCCAACCAGGCGTCGGCGCGTGACTGTGCGTCAATCGCCGTTTCAGTCGGATGCTCGGCAGTCTGGGTCATGGGCTCTCAACTCCTTCATGTCGTACGGTGTGATCTACAGCACACTGCCCCGCACCCCCGGGGCGGAACCGTTGCAGCACGTTGCATGCGACGAAAGTGAGTTCTGATGACGTCAGCGGCAGCCGTCGCGCCCGGTGTGGACCTGGGCCTGCACGCACGGCAGTTGGTGCGTTTGCACGATGCCGTCATGTCCGGGTCCAAACCATCAGAACGCCCCCGTCCGGTCGTCGCCCGCTCGTGGGCCCGAATGATGTCCCTCGGCCTGGATCCCGATCGCCCGTTGCACCGCGACATCCTGCCGATCGACCAGGTGCACGCCCGGCGCTCGGACAGTGCGCTGGCGTTGGTTGCCGACCGGATCCGAACCGTGCTGACCAGCGTCGCCGACGCCTCGCTCTTCATCGTGGTCATCACCGACCGGGATGGTGTCATCCTGTGGCGGGAAGGTTCGCCGGCCATTCTGCGACAGGCGGATTCGCTGGGCTTCGCGCTCGGGGCGCACTGGTCGGAGACCTACGTAGGCACCAACGCGATCGGCACCGCACTGGCCGAGCAGGCTCCTGTGCAACTGTTCTCCGCCGAACACTTCGAGCAGCGCCAGCACCCCTGGTACTGCACCGCTGCTCCGGTTCATGACCCGAGGGACGGCTCGCTGTTGGGGATCGTCGACGTCAGCGGCCCGGCCATGACCTTGCACCCGGCGCTGGTGGCGCTGGTGGACAGCGCTGTGCAACTGGCGCAGGGTGCGCTGTGGCAACACCATGAGCAGCAGTTGCGTCGGCTTCGTGAGCGGACCAGTCACCTGATCGCGACCGCCGGCAGTCCGCTGTTGCTTGTCGACGACCACGGTTGGGTGGCCCACCGGGAGGGCGTCAGCGTCCGCGATCGCATCGCCGCGCCGCGGGCCGATCGACTGCTGGCCGTGCCCGGTCTGGGCATGTGTTTTCCCGAGCGCGTCGGGGACGGCTGGTTGGTGCGCCCCGCGCCGAGTCCGCGGCGGCTGTCCGCGCGACTGGGCCGCGACGACACGCTGCACCTGTCTGGTGACGATGACCAGCCGTGGACGGTGCCGCTCAGTCGCCGCCACGCGCAGATCCTGCGCCTGCTGGTCGGCACGCCCCTGGGTCTGACCGCCGCTGCGTTGAGCACCCGGTTGTACGGGGACAGAGGTCACGAGGTGGCGGTCCGGGCTGAGATCAGCCGGTTGCGGCGGGCCGCTGGCGCCCTCATCGTGGCAGCGCCGTACCGCATTGCGGACGGCATCGACGTGGTGTGCGACTGATCGCGCCGCACGCTGCTACAGTTTTTTCCAGGTCAAGAGTCTCAGTCCTAAGCCCCGGCTGACTGAGCGGCAACCCTCCTCCGCGGTGGGGTGCTCCGGGTGACGACCCGGCCGGATCGCAGCAGCGTGACGGCAAGCGCGGACCAGTTCTCCGCTCGCCCCCTTTTCGGCGCGCTCGCTGGTCCCTAGGACCGACGAGGAGCATCGCTATGAGCACAGTCACGAGCATCACACGTACGCCGAGCAGCGGCTTCACCGATCACGCCCCGGGCGTGCTCCCCAGCCCCGAGCACCCCAGTTCGCGGCGGTTGAGCATCGTCACGGATCTGCCCCGCCGCAGTGGCGGGCCGCTGACCGCGACCGGTCTGCCCCGCACGGTCGCCCACGAGATCGGCGTACCCACGGTGCACCGCACGGTCGTGGACATCGCCAACTTCGACCACGGCGCGACGACCCCGGCCCTGGTCGCCGTCAAGGAGGCAGTCGACAAGGTCAGCCCGACCTACGGCTCGGTGCACCGCGGCGCCGGCTTCGCCAGCCGCATCACCACGGCTTGGTTCGAAGAGGCCCGCGCCGAGGTCGGCCGGTTCGTCGGGGCCCGCCCGGGCGATGAGGTGATCTTCACCCGCAACACCACCGACGCGCTGCGGCTGCTCGCCCACGCATTGCCCCAGGACGCACAGGTTTTCGCCTGGCAGTCCGCCCACCACGCCGCGCTCCTGCCGTGGCCGGCGGAGCACACGACGGCGCTGCGGGTGCCGGGCAGTGTGCAGGAGGCCGCCGACCTGCTGCGCACGGCGTTGACCGCCGCCGACCCGCAGGCGCCCAAACTGGTAGTGCTGACCGGCGCGTGCAACGTCACTGGCGAAGTGTGGCCGGTACGCGAACTAGCTTTCATTGCAGCGCAGTTCGGCGCCAGAGTGGTCGTCGACGGTGCGCAGCTGGTGCCGCACCGGGCCGTGGACCTTGACGACCTCGGCGCGGATTGGATCGCGTTCTCCGGTCACAAGATGTATGCGCCGTACGGTGCGGGCGCCCTCGTGGGCCGCGCCGACTGGCTGGACGCCGCCGAGCCGTACCTTCCGGCAGGCGGCGCCACGCACACTGTGTCCGGCGACGGGATCCAGTGGCACACCGGGCCGGCGCGGCACGAGGGCGGGACCCCGAATGCGTTGGGCGCCATCGCCATTGCGGCCGCCTGCGTGACACTCGCCCGGCACCGCGAGACCGTCGACCGGCACGAGGAGGCGTTGGCGACCCGACTGCGCGACGGCCTCGGCCAGATCCCCGGCGTCCGCATCGTTGCAGCGCTCGGCGCCGACCGCCCGAACGTGGGCGTGGTGACCTTCACGGTGGACGGATGGGACAGTTCGCTTGTCTCGCAGGTGCTTTCGGACGAGGACGGCATCGCGGTCCGTGACGGACGATTCTGCGCGCACCTGCTGTGTGACACCGTCGTGGGGCAGAGCGCTGCTGCCGTGCGGGCCAGCCTCGGACTGGCGACGACCCCTGATCACGTGGAGCGGTTGATCGCCGGCGTACGCCGATTGGTCACCTCCGGCTCCGCGTTGCCCTACCGGCACGTGCCCGGCCAGGGCTGGGAAGCCATCGGCGACCCGCGGGACCTGAGCCAGCCGCGGCCCTGGTAGCGGCCCACCCGCGCTCCTCCCCCACTTTTGCAGCGCAACTCACCTGTTTCGGCAACGCCACGGTGAGTTGCGCTGCAGAAGTCGGGGGAAACCGTGCTTGCCGCGCATCCCACTCGCGATATAACGTGTTCCCGACAACGCGATATATCGTGACAGGAGAGGTAGATGCAGGCCTGGGAGATTCGCGAACCGCAAACGCTGAAGATCGGCGAGGACCAGCCGGCCACCGTTCGCACCGTCTCGGTGTCGATCGTCGGCGGCCAGGTCGACGTGGTCACGCACGGCGATGCGGCCGGAGCAACTCTCGAAATACATGAGTTGCGCGGCCGTCCGCTGCAGGTGACCTGGGATGGCAACACCCTCAAGGTCACTCACCTCAAAGCCGAGGGCGAGAACATCTGGGAGACGCTCAAGCGGCTCGGATCCTCCGCAGCGCAGGACCGTGCTCGCCTCTCCATCGCCGTGCCCGAAGGGGTCACGGCCAAGATCAACACGGTCTCGGCGCAGGTGTTGGCCAGCGGCCTGACCCGGCCAGCCAAGATCAACACGGTCAGCGGCGGCGTCACCCTGGACCACATCACCGACTCGGTCGACGTCAACACCGTGTCGGGCACCGTCGAGTTGCACGGTTTGGTCGGTGCGCTCAAGGCCAATGGCGTCTCCGGCAACATCACGGTGCACCGCAGTCGGGTCGACCCGGTCAAACTCAACACGGTGTCCGGCGACATCACGCTGGACCTGCTGAGCGCGAAGACTTCGATCTCTTCGACCGCGGTCTCCGGTGACGTCTTGGTGCGGGTGCCCGACTCCGACGGGTTCGACGTGCAGCTGAGCAGTCTCAGCGGTGCCGCCATCGTCGACGGACAACGGATCGGCAACCCCGGCACCCGCGGTGGCGGCCGGTTGTCCGAGGGCAATCCCACGCTGAAGATCAAGGCGAGTTCAGTGTCCGGCGACGTGGTCGTGATGCGCGCAACGCAAGCGGTCGAGCAATGACACCGGTCTTCCAGCACGGCCAACTGCGCCTGTATCTGTTGGCCCTGCTGGATCAGGGTCCGCGGCACGGCTACGACATCATCCGCGATCTGGAGGAACGCTTCGGCGGGCTCTACACCCCCAGCGCGGGCACGGTCTACCCGCGCCTGGCCAAGCTCGAGGAGGACGGTCTGGTCTCGCGGACCGATGACGGCCGCAAAGCCACCTACGTCATCACCGACGCGGGCCGTCAGGAGGTCCGCGATCGCAAGGAGGACCTGGGTGAGCTCCAGGCCGATCTGGACCGGTCCGCACGGGAACTCGCCGATGAAGTTCGGGCCAGGGTGCACGGCAGTGCCACAGACCTGCGGGCCGAACTGAAGGCAGCGGCGCGCGAGGCACGGCGGACCGCGACCACGGTCCCCGGTGCGTCCGGGCCGGGATCGACCAGCTGGCAGGCCTTTTCGGAGGTGGGCCCAGAGGTCGCGGCCATCGAGCGCAGCCTGCGGGATCTGAGCAAGGCCGTGCG
This sequence comes from Branchiibius hedensis, assembly GCF_900108585.1. Classification (NCBI taxonomy): domain Bacteria; kingdom Bacillati; phylum Actinomycetota; class Actinomycetes; order Micrococcales; family Dermacoccaceae; genus Branchiibius; species Branchiibius hedensis. The sequence continues at coordinate 735,567 of NZ_UESZ01000001.1, read as the reverse complement.
CAAAGCCGCGACCGGCAAGCACAGCACCCCCCAGCTGCGGCACACGCTGCTGGGCGCGCTGGAGGAGGCGCAACGGCAGGTTCGGGACGCCGCACGTCAGGCCGGGTCCTAATCTGGGGCGATGACCGACACCGTTGACACCCAGCAGGCTGCCGACCTGCTGGGTGTTCAAGTGTCGACGATCTACGCCTATGTCAGCCGGGGCATCCTGTCACCGCTACCGGGTGCGGCTCGTTCCCGCGGATCACGATTCGACCGCTCCGCGGTGCTCGCGTTGGTGCAGCGCCGGAAGCGGACCCGTGCGGGCACATTCGAGGTTTCGATCCAGACCTCAATCACCCGGATCGATCCGGCCGGCCGGTTGTTCTACCGGGGGCACGACGCCGAGCAGCTGGCGGCAACTTCGCACTTCGAAGACGTTGCCGAACTGCTCTGGGGCACCGACGGTTGCTCAGTCTGGCCCGACGCGCCGGATGCTGTGGATCCACGCACGATGCTCCCCGGCGATCGGATCCGAGCGGCGATCCTTGCTTCGGGCGTCGGCCGCAATGACGACTTCCCCACGGCGGCAAGGCGTTCCATCTGCGCTGCCGTGGCGTCGCTCCCGACGGTCGGCGCCGACAGCACAGGTTCGATCGCGCAGCGGTTGTGGCCGAAACTGACTGCGCAGCAAGCAGATCGGGAGCGCCTGCAGGCGCTCGAAGCGGCGCTGGTCCTGCTGGCCGATCACGAGCTGGCCACCTCCACCGTGGTTGCCCGCGCGACCGCCGGAACCCGGGCCGACCCGTACCACGTGCTACTGGCCGGCGCCGCCGCCCTCGCAGGACCCGCGCATGGTGCAGCGTCCGGCGCGGCGTACGACGCCTTGACCGGATCAGCTGAATTACACCAGGTGCCAGCCGGGTTCGGTCACCTCGTGTATCGCGACACCGATCCCCGGTTCGATGCGCTGATCGCTCGGATCGAGCCCTGGGCACCGCAGGTGGTGCGGCGGGTCGACGACCTGACCATCGCCGTACGCCGAGCACACGGCGCGGCGCCGAACGTAGACCTGGCGCTGGCAGCACTGAGCGTCGCTGCGGATGCGCAGCGCTGGGCCGGAGAGGTGATCTTCCTGATCGCTCGCATGGCGGGACTTGCCGCCCACGGAATGGAGGAACTGGGTCAGCCGCTGCGCTTCCGGCCCCAGGCGGACTACGTCGGCGGCACCGGCACGGGCGCAGCCGGACCCACGTAGCGCGATGCGGGCCGGATGATCTTGGTGTCGGCGGCCTGTTCGAGGATGTGGGCCGTCCATCCGACGACCCGGCTGACGGCGAACGTCGGGGTGAACAGAACCCTGTCCAAGCCGCAGGCGTCCATCACGACGCCCGCGTAGTACTCGACGTTGGCCCGCAGCATCCGGCCCGGCTTGGCCTCATCCAGGACTGCGACGACCTCCTGCTCGGCAGCGATCGCGAGTTGCGCTGTGTCGCCGCCCAATTCGGCCGCTGTCTCTCGCAGGAGCTCCGAGCGGGGATCCAGCCCTCGGTAGATCGCGTGACCGAACCCCATCACCCGGTCCCCCGCTGCCAGCTGCGCCCTCGCCCAGTCCCCGGCCCGGTCGATCGTGCCGATCGCATCCAAGGCGTCGAGCGCTCGGCTGGGCGCGCCACCGTGCAGTGGGCCGGACAGCGACCCAAGCGCGGCAACGACACAGGCCGTCAAGTCAGCACCGGTGGAGGCGACGGTGCGTGCAGTGAACGTCGAATTGTTGAACCCGTGGTCGATGGTCAGGATCAGGTAGCGACTCAGTGCACGCACCTGGTCGGGCCTCGGGTCCTGTCCGGTGACCAGCCACAGATAGTTGCCGACGTACCCCAACTCCGGTCGCGGATCGCGAGGTTGCTCCCCGCGGGCGATGGCGTGACACGCAGCCACCAGCCAGGGCACGCTGGCCGCGACGTGCAGTGCGGCCGCCTCCCGCTGCGCTGCAGCCAGATCCCACAACGGGCGATCGTGGGTCAGCGCACCCAACGCAGACAACGCCGTGCGCAGGTCAGCCAGTGGCGCGCCGGAGGAGCTGGCCTGCATCGTCGCCAGGAGCGAATCACGCACGGCTGCAGGGATATGCGCTGCTGCACGAATCGTGTCGTGCCACTGGTCGACCTCGTGTTGCGTCTCCGGCAGGCTGCCGCGCAGGACCAGATGCCAGGCGTCCTCGAAGGTGCGGTGCCGCGCAACCTGGGTGGCGTCGTACTGGCGATAGTGGAAGAAGCCCTCCTGCCCGCGGACGTCACCGATTGCGGTGTCGGCGACGATCAGGCCGGCCAGTCCTCGAGGCGCCCGCGGCGCCGTGTGCGTGTCGATGCTCATGTCGATCAGCCTCCGCGCCGACATCAGCACCGCCAATGTTGACGGCGTCAACCTCAGATCCGGCGCAACAACAGCGCGTCGCGCACGATCGCGTCGAGGCCGTCCCGGTACGCGCGCTGGCTGACGGCGGAGGCGGAAATCCCCTCCGCTTCAGCGATGTCCCGCTTGCTCTCCTGTCGCAGCAATCGGTGCAGGATGCGGACGGAACGGTTGTCGAGCCGGGCCAACAGGTGATCGCGGGTCGTCAGCGCGGCGTTGACGGCATCCTGCAACTGCTCCCGATCAGCACCGAGGCGGGCGATGGTGCGGACGCTGCGCGTCGAAGGTGCGTCGGCCAACTGTTCGGCCTCTTCGATCGCATCCCGGGCCGACCACCAGCCGGGGCCGTCCTGGACGCCGGTACGCCGATCGAGCACCTGGACGCTGCCCCACCCGATCCCGCAGCGCAGGTCCGCCTCCGGCTGCCCGATCAGCAACTGCGTGCGGATGAGCAACGAGGCGTGCAGAGCGGCACCGATGGTGCCGAAACCGCCCTGGAACTCATCGCCGACGGTGATGTGCAGTGGCGCCGTCGCCACCAGATCCTGGCTAAGCGCGTCGGCGCCGGACGCGAGCGCACTGATGAGACGATCGTGCAGACCGCGACGGTCGGTGACACCGCGGGACGCCACGAGATCGCCGATCAGGGTCGCTACCAATGCTTCGGCCATGGATGAAGGATATGTCTTCACTTTTGATAAATGAAGCTTTTTGCTTCACTTTCGCCGAATGAAGCTCGTCGCTCGGCTGGTCGGGGTACTCGGGTGGCTGGTCCTCGCGCTCACTGCCGCGGCATTGGCCACCCGCTGGGTCGATGTCGCCACGTGGCGGGTCCCTGTCGTCCAGGCTGCTTTCCCGATCGTGGGATGCGTTGCCGTGGCGTTGCTGGTCCTGGCTCTCGCGGTGGCGGCCATGACCGGGCGCCGGCGGTTCGCGGCCGCCGCTGCCATCGTGGCGGCGCTCCCCCTCGCCCTTGCCTTCGGGGCCGTCCGATCGACGACGGCACCCGCAGCGGATTCCGACGAGATCGTCATGGTCTCCAACCTGCGAGCCGGCGGCGCAGATCCAGCCACCCTGGTCGGTCTGATCAAGCAGCACCACGTCGACACCCTGGTCCTGACCGAAGTGACCGCGGATGGCTTGGCCGGGCTGGACCGGGCAGGCCTGGCCCAGCTCCTACCGCACCGCGAGGGCCGCACCGCCTACCCCTACGCGGGCACGATGGTGCTCAGCCGCCACCCCCTGATCCTGCGCGGGCTCGGCGCTGACGGCGGCGGCTTTTACCAACCGATCGTGATGGTCCAGGCGACCCACCGGTACCTGCTGCACGCCGTCCACACGTACGCGCCGATCGGTAGGAACGCCTCCCTGTGGCGAGAGCAGTTGCGGGCACTGCAAGACTGGCGCGAGGCGCAGCCAACGACCGAAACCGTCGTGATGGCAGGTGATTTCAACGCCTCCAGCGCGATGCCGGGATTCCGCGACATCGCCGAGACCATGACCGACAGTCTGCGTGCCACCGGTGCCGGCTGGGTTCGCACCTGGCCCAACGAGTCCCGGATCCCGCCGTTCGTCCAGCTGGACCACATCCTCGCGCGGGTACCCGGCCGCCCCGACCCGGTCGTCGCATCCGGGATCGACAAGGTTGCGAACACCGATCACTTCGCGGTGTGGGCGAGGTTGTCGGTGCTACCTGCCACGATCAGTTCGTGACCAGTTTCGCCATCACCCTGATTGCGATCGGCATTGCGGATCTGACCCGCGGCGCCGGTCCGATGCGGGGTGCGCGACTCCTGGTCGGCCCGGTGGTGGTCCTGGTCCTGGGTGTTCTGACCGCCGCGCACGGCGCCTCGATCCCGTTGCTGATCGTGGGCGGGTTGACCTGCGTGGCGTGGCAGGTGCTGTCCAGTCCCGGGGATTCGGGTACGCCGCACCCCGCCTTCGCGTTCACCGCGCTTGCGTTCGGGTTGGCAGTGCTCCTGTTGTGCTGGAACGCCGGCCCGCCGGTCGGCGGCCTGCTGTCGCACTGGGCGCAACACGCCGCGATTCCTGGGTTGGACCGGGTCGGCGTCGACGGTGCGGCCCTGATTCTGGGCTTGTTCCTCATGCAACTGGGCACCGGCAACGTCATCGTGCGCCTCATTCTCCGGGCGACCGGTGCGATCCGACCGTCCGGGCAGCCCCAGCCATCGGACACGCTGCGCGGCGGGCGGTTGCTCGGACCGTTGGAGCGCGTCTTCATCCTCGGGCTGGCATTGGCCGGTCAGGTGACGGCGGCCGGGATCGTCATCGCCGCCAAGGGTCTGCTGCGCTTCCCCGAGTTGACGGTTCGCCGGGATCGCACCGAGACCCAAGGCGTCGGCATCGATGCGGTGACCGAGTATTTCCTGGTCGGCAGCTTCGTCAGCTGGCTGGTCGCGCTCAGCTGCGTGGCCGCTGCCCACCTGCTGGTGTAGCGGCTGCCTATGTAGGGGTCGGACTTACGCGTCGATGACGATCGGGATGATCATCGGCCGGCGGCGCAGTTTGCCCCCGACGAAGCCACCCACCGTGCGCCGGATGATCTGCTGCAACTGGTAGGTGTCCGAGATGCCCTTGGCCCGGGCTTCCTCCAGCGCCTGCTCGACCTTGGGTCGCACTTTGTCGAAGACCGCCTCGTCCTCGGCGAACCCGCGGGTCTGGATCTCCGGACCGGCCGCGATCTTGCCCGAGGCCGCGTCGCGCACCACGATGATCGTCACGAAACCCTCATCGCGCAGGATCCGGCGATCCTTCAGCAAGGTCTCGTCCGTCGTACCCACCAGGGAGCCGTCGACATAGACGTAGCCGCACGGCACGGCGCCGGTGATGGCCGCCTTGCCGCGGACCAGGTCCACCACGACGCCGTTCTCGGCGAGCAGAACCTGCTCGCGCGGGACCCCGGTCGCCACGGCCAACTCGCCGTTGGCCTCCAGGTGTCGCCACTCGCCGTGGATCGGCAGGACGTTCTTGGGTTTGACGATGTTGTAGCAGTAGAGCAACTCCCCCGCCGAGGCGTGTCCAGAGACGTGCACCAGCGCGTTGCCCTTGTGCACGACCTTGGCACCCAGGCGCATCAGGCCGTTGATCACCCGGTAGACGGCGTTCTCGTTGCCGGGGATGAGGGAGGACGCCATCAGCACCGTGTCCCCGGGGCCGACGTCGATGTTGTGATCCCGGTTGGCCATCCGCGACAGCGCCGCCATCGGCTCCCCCTGGGAACCGGTGCAGATCAGCACGATCTTGTCGTCCTCGAGCTTGTCCAGCTTCTTGGCGTCGACGAGCACCCCGTCCGGCACGTGCAGATAGCCCAGATCCGCGGCGATACCCATGTTGCGCACCATCGACCGGCCGACCATGGCGACCTTGCGGCCGTGCTTCTGCGCCGCGTCCAGCACCTGCTGCACGCGGTGCACGTGGGAGGAGAAGCAGGCCACGATGATGCGGCGTTCAGCCTGCTGGAAAACCTGCTCGATCGCCGGGGTGATGCTCTTCTCCGGCGTGGTGAATCCCGGCACCTCGGCGTTGGTGGAGTCGGTCAGGAAGAGGTCAACGCCTTCCTCGCCCATCCGCGCGAACGCGCGCAGGTCGGTGATCCGACCGTCCAGCGGCAACTGGTCCATCTTGAAGTCGCCCGTGCACAGCAGTGTCCCGCCAGGCGTGCGGATGAACACCGCGAGCGCGTCGGGGATCGAGTGGTTGACGGCGACGAACTCGCAGTCGAAGTTGCCCAGCTTCTCGCGTTGCCCCTCGCGCACGCCCATGGTGTACGGCGTGATCCGGTGTTCCTTGAGCTTGGCCTCCACGAGGGCGAGGGTGAGCGTCGATCCGATCAACGGGATGTCCGGTTTGAGCCGCAGCAGATAGGGCACCGCACCGATGTGGTCCTCATGCCCGTGGGTGAGGACGATCGCCTCGATGTCGTCCAGGCGCCCTTCGATGTATTCGAAGTCCGGCAGGATCAGGTCGACGCCCGGGTGGTCCTCGGGGAACAGCACGCCACAGTCGACGATCAGCAGCCGACCGTCGTACTCGACGACGGTCATGTTGCGTCCCACTTCGCCCAGGCCACCGAGGGCAACCACCCGCACGCCGTCGCGGGGAAGTGGGGGTGGCAGGGTCAGTTCGGGGTGCGGATGACTCACCGCTCTATCGTGCCCTATCCCGCGCCGGGCCCGACGGTCAGGACAGACCGGAGGCCGCGAGCGCCGCACGCAACAGGTCGTGCTGCTCGTCGGTGGCCGGCAGCAGCGGCAGCCGGCAGAAGTCGGAGTTGATCACGCCGAGCTGCTTCAGCGCAGCCTTGGCCATGATCGCGCCCTGGGTCACGGTCATGATCGCGTTCATCGCAGGGATCAGGGCGGTGTGGATGGCGCGCGCACTGGCCAGATCGCCGCGGTCGACCGCCTCGATCATCGCGCGGAACTGGTTGCCGGCGACGTGTCCGGTCACGGCCACATGTCCGACGGCACCGATCGCCAGCCACGGCAGCGCCAGCACGTCGTCGCCGGAGTACCACAGCAGGTCGGTCTCCGTCATCAACTGGCTGGCGGCGTAGAGGTCGGCTTTGGCGTCCTTGAGGGCTTTGACCTGCGGGATCTGCGCGAGCGCTTTGATCGTGTCGCTGGCCAGGGGGATGCCGGTGCGGCCGGGGATGTCGTAGAGCATGACGGGCACATCCGCGGCCTGCGCGATGGCGCGGACGTGCTCCACGATGCCGGCCTGCGGCGGTTTGTTGTAGTACGGCGTCACGACCAGGGCGTTGTGCGCGCCGGCGGCGACGAGGGCCTTGGCAGCGGCCACGGAGTGCCGGGTGTCGTTGGTGCCGACGCCGGCGGTGACGCGGACGCGGTCGCCGACGGCCTCCACGACCGCCCGGACGGTTTCCACGTTTTCTTCGTCCGTGGTGGTCGCCGACTCCCCCGTCGTGCCGTTCACCACCAGGCCGTCATGCCCGTTGTCGGCCAGGTAGCTGGCCAGCTTCTGCACTCCGTCGAGATCGAGGTCGCCATCATCGGTCATGGGCGTGACCATCGCGGTGATCATGCGCCCGAACGGAGTGTCAGTCATGACGTCAGATTAATCCTCGGGCGGGACTGCTCCGAGCGGCCGCAATCCGCGCCATCCCGCCGTTCTGGGGGTTTGCCGCAAGACGTGCGGAGTGGGTGCGCCCCGGGCAGGATCCTGCCGTGAGGGCGGCCTGAATTAGGAGAAAATCGATCACCGGCAGGTCGGATCCACCGGGAAGATGAAATCGCGTTGTCACCCGCTCGGGGGTCCGGGTGACAACGCGATCAACAGGTACATCGCTCGAGGGTCACTGAGTGTTACTCAAAGTTTCAAACAATTTGTTGCTCAGGGCCCGGATGCTGCCAGACACGTTCGGCCGCAGCCGCCCAGGCCGGTGATCTTGTCGGGCCGCGCCGCTAGGGTTGGGCCGTGCGGCAATACCTGGATCTGCTCAATCACGTGCTCGAACATGGCCAGGCCAAGGAGGACCGGACCGGCACCGGGACGCTGTCCACCTTCGGCTACCAGATGCGCTTCGACCTGGCGGAGGGGTTTCCGGCGCTGACGACCAAGAAGCTGCACCTGCGCTCGATCATCGGCGAGTTGTTGTGGTTCCTGCGCGGCGACACCAACGTGGCGTGGCTGCACGAGCGTGGCATCAGCATCTGGGATGAGTGGGCCGATGAGAACGGCGACCTGGGCCCGGTCTACGGCCACCAGTGGCGCTCCTGGCCGACCCCGTCGGGCGAAACGGTCGATCAGATTGCCAACGTCATCGACGCGATCCGCACCAACCCCGACTCCCGGCGGCTGATCGTCTCTGCCTGGAACGTCGCCGAGGTCGATGAGATGGCTCTGCCGCCGTGCCACACGATGTTCCAGTTCTACGTGTCCCCCGCCGATGCCCTCGGGCAGCGGCGGTTGTCCTGCCAGCTCTACCAACGCTCGGCGGACGTCTTCCTCGGCGTGCCGTTCAACATCGCCTCCTACGCCCTGCTGACGCACATGGTCGCCCAGGTGACCGGCCTGGTCCCCGGCGAATTCGTGCACACGCTGGGCGACGCGCATCTTTACAGCAACCACATCGAGCAGGCCCGGTTGCAGCTGACCCGCGACCCCGGGCCGCTGCCCACACTGCGACTCAATCCGGCCCGTCAGGCCATCGACGAGTTCGACCTGGCAGACATCACCTTGGAGGACTACGTCGCGGCCCCCACGATCAAGGCGCCGATCGCAGTCTGATGACGATCTCGTTGATTGCCGCCGTTGCTCGCAACGGCATCATCGGCCGCGCCGGTGGGATGCCCTGGAAGGTGCCCGGCGAGATGGCCCACTTCAAGAAGACCACCATGGGTTACCCGTTGGTGATGGGTCGCACCACCTTCGAGTCGGTGGGCGTCCTGCCCGGGCGGAAGATAGTGGTGCTGACCTCCGACCCGAAGTGGTCCGCACGGGGCGTCACCGTCGCCCACGGCATCGACGATGTCCTGCTGCTGAGCCAGGAGAAGGACCTCTTCATCGCCGGGGGCTCGAAGGTCTACGAGCAATTCCTCCCGTACGCCGATCGGCTGGTCCTGACCGACATCCCCTTCGACGCCGAGGGCGACACCTCCTTTCCCGGCTGGCCGATCGCCAAAGACCCGGTGTGGCAGCAGCTTTCGGAAGAGGAGCATCCGGGCTTCACCGTCCGGATCTACGAACGCACCCGTCCGCGCACCCAGGTGATCCGCTCGCCATGGGCCGCTTCCGGTGCGCAGAAGAAGGTCGGCGCCAGTTGCGCCATCATGCGCGACGGACGACTCCTGCTCACCCGCCGAGAAGACAACGGCCTGTGGTGCCTGCCCGGCGGTGGCGTCGAGGCCGGTGAGACGTGGGCACAAGCCGCGGCCCGGGAGGCTGCGGAGGAGACCGGTTTGCAGGTGCGGATCGATTCGGTGCTGGCGGTCTATGCCGACCCGGACGCGGTCATCGTCTACGCCGACGGTCGGCGCAACCAGGTCTTCGGGGTCTGCTTCCGGGCCAGCACGCAGGACGAGGCCGGATTGTCCGACGAAGTCACCCAGGTCGGCTGGTTCACCCGCTCGGAGACGTTGCGGCTGCCGATCGTGGTGACCCATCGTCCGTTGGTCGATGCTGCCTTCGAACCCGTCGACACCCCAACGGTGTTCACCTGATGGCTGACGCATCCGTCCGGCTGGCGGGATCCCAGGACGCCGACGCGATCGGTGCGGCTCAGGCGGATCTATTCCGATCGGCGTACGGCGAGGTGTTGGCTCCCGAGGTGCTGGCGGCGATGACACCCGAGGCGTTCGCCGACGGCTGGCGAGCCTCCCTGGTGAGTCCACCGAGTAACGAACACTTCCTGCTGCTGGCCTCTGACGAGCAGGCCCAGGTGGTCGGGCTGGCTGCGGTGGTACCCAGCAGTGAGCACGGCGTCGCCGAGCTGAGCCTCTTCGGGGTGCGACCGGCATCCCGTGAACAGGGCCACGGCTCAAGGCTGTTGAACGCCGTGGCCGATCTGTTGAAGGAAGGTCATGCCACCGCGGTGCAGGTGTGGATCCCGGCGACGGACGAGCAGTTGCGCGCGTTCCTGACCGCGGCGGGGCTGGCTCCGGATGGCGCGTGGCGCGATCGTGAGGTCGACGCCGACGGGCGCACGATGCGCGAGGTGCGTCTTACCGCGACCCTCGGCGACTGACGGATTCCCCCGGACTTTTGCAGCGCAACTCACCCTCGCGCAGCGGTTCCAGGTGAGTTGCGCTGCAAAAATGGTGGGGCGGGGTCACGAGCGCAGGGCCGCGAACCGGGCAAACCACGCAGACCACGTCTGCTCGAGTTCGGTTGCTGCACTAGCAGCTTCGGCGCGCACGCGTTCCGGGTCGAAGCCACGCGCCCGGATCGACTCATCCGACCAGGTCTGCACCCGCCCACCTGAAGCCTCGGGGTGGAACTGCACACCCCACGCCGCTGGGCCGACGCGGAAGCCCTGGTGCGGCACCCGCTGCGAGGACATCAGCCACACCGCATCCGGCGGCAGCGCCGTGATCTGGTCCTGGTGACTCTCCACGGCCCGCACCTGCCCCGGCAGTCCGGCGAAGACCGGGTCGCTGGCGGCTGCGGGACTGACCCGAAGCTGCGTGACCCCCTTCTCCGGCAGCCCGTACGCCGACCTGACCTCGCCGCCGCAGGTGTGCGCCAGCAGCTGCGCGCCCAGGCAGATCCCGAGCAACGGCGTCTGCGAGTCCACCGCATCGGCGATCAACGCCCGTTCGGCCGGTAGCCACGGCGCCTGCTCGTCGGCATCCGGCATGAACCCGCCGCCAAGCAGCACGAAACCGTCGAAATCCGTTGCAGCCGGGAGGTTTTCGCCGGCGTGCGCCCGCACGACCGTGGCCGTGGGCAGCCAGTCGGTGAGCCGACCAGGTCCGCTATCCGGGTCGTTCTCGATCAGCGCCAGTCTCACGCGTCGAACCCGTGCTCGCTCAGCCACGCCGTGGAGACCTTCTTCGGCACCCGCAGGATCCACCCGTCGAGCAACACTTCCTCCAGCCGCTCGGGGGCAATCCGGTCCAGCACGAGCAGGACCGAGGGCCAGGACCGGAAGTGCGGGATCGTGAAGAAGACCTCCGGGTCCTCGTCGATCAGTGCGGCCCGCTCGTCCAGAGAGGCGACCCGTGCGGCGATCACCGTGCCGTCGGGCCACACCTGTCCGAGTTCGGCCAACTGGTCCAGGTCGGACTGGTTGGCCTCGCGCACCCAGGCGATCTGTCCCGCCTTGGTCCGCCAGCACAGAGCGCCCCAGCCGTTCTCGATTTCGGTGACGCCGGGCAGGTCAGCCAGCACGCGGCGTACGTCATCGAGGGTGGCCATGACTCAGATGTCCAGGTACTGCTCGAGTCCGACGGTCAGACCCGGATGGTCGGCGACGGCGCGGACGCCGGCCAGGATCCCGGGCATGAACGACTCGCGATCGAAGGAGTCGTGCCGGATGGTCAACGCCTCCCCCGGCCCGCCGAAGAGGATCTCCTCGTGGGCGACCCGGCCCCGCAGTCGTACGGCGTGCACCGGGATGCCGTCGACGCGGGCACCTCGGGCGCCCAGTGGGTCCGAGGTCGTGGCATCGGGTACGTCGCCCAACCCGGCCTCCGCGCGAGCCGCCGCCAGCACGCGGGCGGTGCGGACCGCCGTACCCGATGGTGCGTCCACCTTGTCCGGGTGGTGCTGCTCGATGACCTCGACCGACTCGTAGTACGGGGCCGCCTTGCGCGCGAACTCCAGCGCGAGCAGCGCACCGATCGCGAAGTTGGGGGCGATCAACACACCGACCGACGGGTGCTGCTCCAACTGGGCTTGCACGGCGGCCAGGCGCTCGTCGGTCCACCCGGTGGTCCCGACCACACAGTGCACGCCCCGCTCGATGCAGTGCGCGACGTTATCGGGCGCCGCATCCGGCACCGAAAGGATCACGGCCACCTGCGCTCCGCCGAGGTCACCCAGGTTGTCGTCCTTGTCGAGGGCACCAGCCAGTTCCAGATCACCGGCCGAGCCCACCGCCCCGACGGCCTGGGTACCCATCCGGCCCTGTGCGCCGATCACGGCAACTTTGGTCTTCGTCACAGGCGCCAGCCTACGGGGGGCGGGTTGCCCCGTGCGGACCATAGGTTCTATATTGATTACCTAAGCTAACTTTCTCGCGGAGGGACACCGGCGTCCCGCGCACGACACGTAACCGACGAATCAAACGACAAGAGACATCTGTGAGCGCCGTTCCCCCTGAATCCGTCACCGAGCCCGGCGAGACCGCCACCGACGCGCAGCAGCGCGTCCGTCGGCGCCGCTACGAGGCCGGCCACCCGCGGTACAAGTGGATCGCCCTGTCAAACACGACCCTGGGCATCCTGATGGCCACGATCAACTCCTCGATCGTGATCATCTCGCTGCCGGCGATCTTCCGCGGCATCAACCTCAACCCCCTCGACCAGGGCAACGTCAGCTATCTGCTGTGGATGCTGATGGGCTTCCTGGTCGTCTCCGCAGTCCTGGTGGTCACCCTCGGACGCCTCGGCGACATGTACGGCCGGGTGAAGATCTACAACCTCGGCTTCGTCGTCTTCACCGTCGCGTCCCTGGCGCTGTTCCTGTGTCCCTTCGACGGCAGCGCCGGAGCGCTGTGGCTGATCTTCGGGCGCATCATCCAGGGCATCGGCGGCGCCATGCTGATGGCCAACTCCGCAGCGATCCTGACCGACGCCTTCCCCGCCCACCAGCGCGGCATGGCTCTCGGCATCAACCAGGTCTCGGCGATCGCCGGATCCTTCCTCGGCCTGATCATCGGCGGTGTCCTGTCCGAATGGCACTGGCGCGCCATCTTCCTGGTCAGCGTGCCGATCGGCATCATCGGCACCATCTGGGCCTACACCTCGCTGCACGAGTTGGGCACCACCCGCCGCGGCAAGCTGGACATCCCCGGCAACCTGACCTTCGGTATCGGCCTGACCGCGATCCTGGTCGCGATCACCTACGGCATCCAGCCCTACGGCGGGCACCTCATGGGCTGGACCAACCCGTGGGTGCTGACCGGGCTGATCGGCGGCGCGCTGCTGCTGGTGGCGTTCTGCATCATCGAGTCCAAGAGCAGCGACCCGATGTTCTCGATGTCGCTGTTCAAGATCAAGGCGTTCAGCGCCGGCAACCTCGCCGGTCTGCTGGCCTCCATCGGCCGCGGCGGCATGCAGTTCATGTTGATCATCTGGCTGCAGGGCATCTGGCTGCCGCTGCATGGCTACGACTACGAGTCGACGCCGCTGTGGGCCGGAATCTACCTGCTGCCATTGACCGTTGGCTTCCTGATCGCCGGTCCGGCCTCGGGCTTCCTGTCCGACCGGTTCGGCGCCCGGGCGTTCGCCAGCGGCGGTCTGCTGCTGAACGCGGTGACCTTCATCGGCCTGATCCTGATCCCGGTGAACTTCTCCTACCCGGTGTTCGCGCTGCTGCTGTTCCTCAACGGCATCGGCTCGGGGATGTTCTCCGCGCCCAACACGACCGCGATCATGAACAGCGTCCCGGCCAACCAGCGCGGTGTGGCCTCCGGGATGCGGGCCACGTTCTTCAACGCCGGCACGTCCCTGTCGATCGGCATCTTCTTCTCGCTGATGATCGTCGGCCTGTCCGGTTCGCTGCCCGATGCGATGCACTCCGGCCTGACCGGTCAGGGAGTGCCTGAAGCGATCGCCGCCGGCATCGCTGCCCTGCCCCCGGTGGCGATGCTGTTCGCCGCCTTCCTCGGCTACAACCCGATCGAGTCGCTGCTCGGCCCCACCGGCGTGCTGCACCAGTTGCCCGCTGGAAACGTCGACACCCTCACCGGCAAGGAGTTCTTCCCCCACCTGATGTCCGAGCCGTTCCACGACGGGCTGGTGGTCGTGTTCGTCGCGGCCGCGATCATGATGCTGGTCGCCGCCGGCGCCAGTCTGATGCGCGGCAAGAAGTACGTCCACGACGACTCGGCGCCGCAGGTGCCCTCGGCTGAGAAGGAATCCCAGCTGGCTGGGTGATAATCACCGCCGTGAACGCACCGGCCCCCTCCGCTTGGCTGACCTCCTGGTCGTTCGATGCGGTGGGGGCCGTCGGCGTCCTGCTGGCCATGCTCCTGACCATCACGTACGCCGCGGGCCTGGTGGGTGCCCACCGCGCCGGGACACCGTGGCCGGCCTGGCGCTCGGTCGCCTTTCTATTGCTCGGGGTCGGCAGTCTGCTCTACGCCACGTGTGGTCCGATCGGGGCGCTGCGACCCGAGTACCTGTGGATCTTTGCGTTGCACGTCGCGGTGCTGGGGACCCTCACCCCGGTTGCTCTGGCCCTCGGCGATCCGGTGCGGTTGCTCGACGTACAGCACCTTCTCACCGGGCGGTTCGCGCGGATCGTCACCTTCCCGCTGCTGGCGGTGATCGTCGATGCCGCAGGCATTCTCGCGGTCTTCCTGACCGGTTACGGACAGGCCGCCCTGGACTCCGGTGCGATCGGCATCGTGCTGGTGTTGCACATGCTGATCGTGGGGTTGGTCTTCTCGCTGCCGCTGCTCGAGGAGGGTGTGCTGCCCGGCTGGGCGACACCTCCGGTGCGCACGCTGATCGCGCTGGGCGACGGGCTGGTCGATGCCATCCCCGGCATCGTGGTGATGACGACGACCACGTTGTTGATGCCGCGCTTCCCCGGTTTCGCGCGAGCCGGCGCTGATCCGCATCTGCAGCAGAAGTGGGCCGGTGGAGCGTTGCTGGTGACCGCCGAATCGATCGGCTTGCCCATGATCGCAGTGCTATTCGCGCAGTGGATGCGCCACGACGAGCGGCAGGCGGCCCGGGTTGACCTGGTGCTCGATGCGACGCGGCCGGTCAGCGACGACCCGGATGAGCCCGAGACCGACCGGCCCTGGTGGTTGGACGACCCACGCTTCGCGCACCGCTTCAAGCGGGATTGAACCCTTCGGCGAAGGCGACGAAAGCCCGCAACGACTCCGGCGGATGCGTCACATCGGTCGCGCGGGCCAGCGCCATGATCGCGTCCGCCTCCTGCGGGTCGAAATAGCCGGCGTCCCGGTAGGTGGTCATCCGGATCAGCAGCCCATCGGCATCCAGTTCCGGGTGGAACTGTGTCGCGTAGGCCGCCGGGCCGATCCGCAGCGCCTGCACCGGCGCACCCGGTGAGGTGGCGAGGACAACCGCGTCCGCGGGCGGTGTGGACACGGCCTCCTTGTGTCCGACGATGGCGCTGAACACCTGCGGCAGGCCACCGAAGACGGGATCGGTCCGCCCGGCCGCGGTGAGGGTCACCGGCACGGCAGCTATCTGCTCGCCGTACTCATGGTCCACGATTCCGCCCTTGTGTCGAGCGATCAGACCCAGCCCATAGCAGGCGCCGAGCAGCGGAATGCGTTCTGCCAGAGCAACATCCACGACCCGGTTCAGGTCCTCCTCCGCACGCTGCTGCTGAGACGACTTGGCGGTGTCAGTCACGTTGAACGGGCTGCCGCCGATGATGATCCCGGCGTAATCGCGGGGATCCCCGGTGAAGGGTTCACGGTCGACGGCGTGCCGCTGCAGATCGGTCCCGAGACCGGTGAAGCGGGCGAAGGCGGCGTACTCGTCGTCCGCAGCGACCGGTTCGGGGCGTACGCCGAGTAACAGGAAGGGCTTCACCGGGACTCCTCGAACCGCCGGACGATCAACTCCGCCAACCGCGGGTCCGCGCCGAGCGGGGCCGTCACCACATCGGCGCCCGCTTGGTGCAGTTGGTCATGGAAGTACCCGGGAGCAAGCAGGTACGCCGCGATGACGACCCGCGGGTGGCCCTGACGGACGGCTTCGACCGCTTCGGGAACGGTCGGCCGGGCGGAGGCGCCGAAGCCGACCGTCACCTCTCGACCCAACCGCTCGGCCAACTCGCGGGCCGCCTGTTCGGGCGCATATCGCGCATCGGGTCGGCTCGAACCGGCTGCGGCGACCACCACCGCGTCATCGGGCTTCAGACCACCTGCGTCGATGCGCTCCGCGAGTATCTCCGACAACACCGGGTCGGGGCCCAGTGGCGCTGCGCTGCGGGCATTTTCGAATGGTACGACTGCGTCGGCGATGTCGACCTGGACGTGATAGCCCGTCGCGAGCAAGACCGGCACGACGACAACCTCGGGCGCAACGGGTGCCCACTCTGCCACCACGTCAACGACCGAAGGGCGCTGCACGTCGACGTACGCCAGCTCGACCTGCAGGTCCGGGCGGGCATCGCGCACCAGCACATGCAGCGTCGAAACGACCTGCTGGCCTTGCGGATTCGCGGTCCCGTGCGCGCACAGGATCAGCACCGGCCGGCTCATCGCCGCGGCTTCCGACTGCGGCGCAGCACATAGGCGGTCGGCGTGACGTTGTTGTAGCGCACGACTCGCTGCGTGACGACCTTCAGCCCGCGGGCCCGTTGCACCGCTTGCTCGAAGAACCGTTTGTCATCCGTGAGCAGCACGACCCGGCCGTCCACGCTGAGGACCCGTTCGACCTCGCGCAGGATCGCGGGATACAACACGCGGTTCTCCTGGTTCGAGCCGACCTTCTTCCCGAACGGCAGGTCGGAAATCACCCGGTCCACCGACAGATCAGGCAACTCGAGCGCGGTGGCGTCCCCTCGGCGTACGTCGATCCGGTCGGTCAGGTCACGGTCGGCGACGTTGGCGGTGGCGTCGGTGACTGCGGCGTTGTCCGAATCAATCGACCAGGCGTGCCCATCGGGCCGTTCGATGGCATCGACGATCGGGATGGTGGCCACTCCCCCACACGGATCCAGCAGCGTCATACCGGGCTTCAGTTTGGCCAGTCGTACCAACCCGGCCGCGACCGCCGGCGGTGTCGTCGCCGGGAGGCGGCGCATCCGACCGAAGCGCGCCGCCCAGGCCAGTGGGCCGATCTCGACCAGCTCGCGTTCTGGATCGAGGTTGACCTGCCAGTCACCCGGCCGGTTGACCCAGCCGGTCGCCGCCACAACCGTTTTGACCAATTCCTCGCGCAGCACCGGATCGCCGGCCTGCACCCGGAAGCCGAGGACATCTGGCACCAGGGGTGTGACCAGCGCCCGTAGGTCGGCGGGGTTACCGTCCCACGGCAGCGCGACCGTGTCGATCATCGTGTTCAGCACAGGCGGTAGTTGTTCGGCGGACACCTGGCCCGGACCCACCTGACGGGACCGCACGGCGTACTGCTCCATCAGGTCGCCGCGCACCAGATCCTCGAACCCCACCGCGCACGACAGCAGCACACGGGTGGCATCAGGCACCCGCCCAGCCTAAGCCCCCGCCGTAGACTCCCCGGCGTGCACGATCAAGCCGCGCTGGCCGCCATCGCCATCGCCCTGGGGGTCGTGGTCGCCGTGGGGCTGTTCGTGCCGTTCGTCTGGATCAGTTACCGCCGCGCCGGCACGCTGTCGGCAGGGACGCTGCTGACCTACATCGGGGTCCTGGTCTACTTCTTCGCGATCTGGGTCTTCACCCTGCTGCCGTTGCCGGATCCGGACACCCTGCAATGCGCCGGCCGCAATCTGCGGTTGACCCAGTTCGTTGAGGACATCCGCGGCGCGGTCGCCCTCGGGCACCCGCTGACCGATCCCGCTGTCCTGCAACTGGTCTTCAACGTCGCGTTGTTCGTTCCGCTCGGGTTCTTCGTGCGCTTCGTTGCCCGCCGCGGCGTGGTGGTCGCCTTCCTGGTGGGCCTGGGCACCTCGGTCTTCATCGAGTTCACCCAACGGACCGGGGTGTGGGGACTCTACCCGTGTGCGTACCGGGTGTTCGACGTCGACGACATGCTGACCAATACCACTGGGGCCCTGGTGGGTTCATTACTCGCGCTGCCGTGGCATCGTCGTCGTGTCGACCCTGCCGTGCTGCACGCGCCGCGACCCGTGACGCGTGGCCGCCGGTTCGTGGGCATGCTGTGCGATCTGCTCACGGTGACCGTGGTGAGCATCCTGCTGTCGGTGGGCACCCAGTTGGTGTTGCGCTACGTCCTGCATGATGAGCCGGCCGTCCGCTCCGGCGCTCTGGCCAAACAGGTCGGTGTCTGGGGGACGCTCGGGCTCACCGCGTTACTGGTCCTGGTCACCGGTCGCACCATGGGCGACTACGCCGTGGAAGTCAGATTCGGTCGCTCCGGTATCGGGCAACGGCTGATCCGCTTCCTCGGTGGCATCGGCGGATACCTTCTGCTGCAACTGCTTCCGGGCGGGCAGCTCGTGTCTGCCGTCTTCGCGGCGCTGGCTGCGGTGTGGGTGTGGCGCGCGGACCACAGCGGCCTACCCGGGATCGGCGGCCACCGCGTCCGCGACGCGCGACCCGTGCAACAAGACCCGCATTGAGCGGGGTTGTGTAGCGCAACGGCCCGGCTCCCCTCGCAGGGAACCGGGCCGATCGGCGTACGTCGATGTATTACTCGGCGTCGGTGCTCACCGGCTCGGCGCCGGACTGCTCGCCCGCGTCGCGGTTGCGGTTGCCACCGCCACGACGACGACGGTTGCGCGGGCGACGCTCGCCACGCTCATCCGAAGAGTCCGAAGCGTCTTCTGCCGCAACGTCATCCACCTCAGAGGACTCGGCTGCAGGAGCCTCGACCGCAGCGGACTCAGCCGGCGCAGCCGCGGCGGAGTCGGCCGGAGCGTTCTCCTCCACGACACCCAGCGACAGCTTGCCGCGCGGGTCGATCTCCTTCAGCTCGACCTGGACCTTCTGGCCGACCTTGAGGACGTCCTCGACCGCGTCGATCCGCTTGCCACCGACGAGCTTGCGCACCTCGGAGATGTGCAACAGGCCGTCCTTGCCCGGCAGCAACGACACGAACGCACCGAACGTCGTGGTCTTGACCACGGTGCCCAGGAAGCGCTCCCCGATCTCGGGCATCTGCGGGTTGGCGATCGCGTTGATCGCGGCCCGCGCCGCCTCGGCCGAGGGGCCGTCGGTCGCACCGATGTAGATGGTGCCGTCGTCCTCGATGGAGATGTCGGCGCCGGTGTCGTCCTGGATCTGGTTGATCATCTTGCCCTTCGGGCCGATGACCTCACCGATCTTGTCGACCGGCACGGTGACGCTGATGACGCGCGGGGCGTACGGCGACATCTCATCCGGTGCGTCGATGGCCTCGTTCATCACGTCCAGGATGTGCAGACGCGCAGTGCGCGCCTGGGTCAGGGCACCGGCCAGCACGTCGGCGGGGATGCCGTCGAGCTTGGTGTCCAGCTGGATCGCGGTGACGAACTCACGGGTACCGGCCACCTTGAAGTCCATGTCACCGAAGGCGTCTTCGGCGCCGAGGATGTCGGTCAGCGCGGCGTACTGCGTCTGACCATCAAGCTGCGCCGAGACCAGACCCATCGCGATACCAGCGACCGGGGCGCGCAGCGGCACACCGGCGTTCAGCAACGACAGAGTGGACGCGCAGACCGAACCCATCGAGGTGGACCCGTTGGAGCTGAGCGCCTCGGAGACCTGACGGATCGCGTAGGGGAACTCCTCACGCGTCGGCAGCACCGGCATCAGAGCGCGCTCGGCGAGCGCACCGTGGCCGATCTCGCGGCGCTTGGGCGAACCCACGCGACCGGTCTCACCGGTGGAGTACGGCGGGAAGTTGTAGTTGTGCATGTAGCGCTTGCGCGTCACCGGCGACAACGTGTCCAACTGCTGCTCCATGCGCAGCATGTTCAGCGTGGTGACACCCAGGATCTGGGTCTCGCCGCGCTCGAAGATCGCCGAACCGTGCACCCGCGGGAGCACCTCGACCTCGGCCGACAGCGCACGGATGTCCGCCAGCCCACGGCCGTCGATGCGGACCTTGTCACGCAGGATGCGCTCGCGCACGAGCTTCTTCTGCAGCGAGCGGTACGCCGCGGAGACTTCCTTCTCACGACCAGCGAATTCCTTGCCCTCGCCGGCCAATTCGGCCTTCAGGGCATCCTTCAGCTCATCGAGCTTCTCTTCGCGCTCCTGCTTGCCGGCGATGGTGAGCGCTGCGGCGACCTGGTCGTTGCCGACCCGCTCCACCGCGGCGTACACGTCGTCCTGGTAGTCCAGGAACAGCGGGAACTCCTGCACCGGCTTGGCCGCCTGCGCAGCCAACTGCTGCTGCGCCTCGCACAGCACGCGAATGAACTTCTTGGCCGCTTCCAGACCCTGGGCGACGATCTCTTCGGTCGGCGCCTGCTTGCCCTGGTTCTTGACCAGGTCCCAGGTGGACTCGGTCGACTCGGCCTCGACCATCATGATCGCGACGTCGTCACCGACGATGCGACCGGCAACGACCATGTCGAAGGTCGAGCGCTCGATGTCGGAGAAGTTCGGGAAGGCGACCCACTGGCCGTCGATGAGCGACACGCGGGTCGCACCGATCGGACCGGAGAACGGCAGACCCGAGATCTGCGTGGACGCCGAGGCGCCGTTGATGGCCAGCACGTCGTACTGGTGGTCTGGGTTCAGACTCAGGACCGTGATGACGACCTGGACCTCGTTGCGCAGACCCTTCACGAAGGCCGGGCGCAGCGGCCGGTCGATCAACCGGCAGGTCAGGATCGCGTCCGTGGACGGGCGACCCTCGCGGCGGAAGAAGCTGCCCGGGATCTTGCCCGCGGCGTACATCCGCTCCTCGACGTCAACGGTCAGGGGGAAGAAGTCGAACTGGTCCTTGGGCTGCTTGCCCGCGGCCGTCGTCGACAGCAAGGACGTCTCGTCGTCCAAGTAGCACAGCACCGCACCAGCGGCCTGCTTGGCCAGACGGCCGGTCTCGAACCGGACCGTGCGGGTACCGAAGTCGCCGTTGTCGATGACGGCTTCAGCGAATGTGATTTCTGGACCCTCCATGGGCCCTCCTCTTCTTGTTTCTCATGTCAGACCGCACATCATCGTTGTGTGCGGGCTTCCCTACATACGCCGAAGAGACGGCCACCCCGTGGGTGACCGCCTCTCGGTCGTAACTCTGTGCACTCAGCGACGCAGACCCAGTCGCTTGATCAGCGAACGGTAACGCTCGACGTCCACGTCCTCCAGGTAACGCAGCAGACGCTTGCGCTGACCGACCAGGAGCAGCAGGCCCCGGCGGCTGTGGTGGTCGTGCGGGTGCTGACGGGAGTGCTCGGTCAGGTCGGTGATGCGCTGCGTGAGCATCGCGATCTGCACCTCGGGCGAACCGGTGTCGCCCTCTTTGGTCCCGTATTCGGAAATGATCTTGGCCTTGGTGGCGGTGTCCAACGGCATGGTCGGGCGACTCCTTCTCGTCTAGGTTGCGCGGTGCACCTGGGCATATCCACCAGGGCGCTCTTGATCCGCGGCCGGTTGTACGGCGATCCCAGGCTACCAGCGGGCGGCCCACCTGCCGAATCGGCGCGAGTCCCACGTTCGCGCGGGTTATCGACGTTTGCGCGGCTTATAACCCGCGCGTCTGTCGACAACCCGCGCAAACCCCGCTCAGGCCGGCAAGTCATCGGGGTAGAGGACCTCGATCTCCTCGATCGTCTTCGGAAAGTCCTTGCGATTGTTGGTCAGGAAGGCATCTGCACCAGCCGCGACCGCCGTCGCCAGGTGCGTGGCATCCGTCACGCGCAGACGGAACTCGATCGCGTAGCTGAGTGCAAGACGACTCGTCGCACGGTCGACGTCCTTCAGGTCCACTTCGCCGAGGAGCGTTTTCAGCGTGCGGGACTCCTCAGAGTCCGGGGACTGCCGGATCGGTTTCGCGAGTACTTCGGTGAGCAACAGGACCGACCCCACCGCACGAAGGCTCGGATCGGCGAGGGCCGCTTTGACCCGGACGCCCAACGGATGGTCGAGGTAAGCGGCATAGATCAGAACGTCTGCATCGAACGCGACGATGCGAGTCACTCGGCGCGGCCCGCATATACCTCGCGGACTAGTTCTTCCGCTCGTTCAGCACCTAGCAGGCCCACTTCGTCAAGCGGTCGGTTCCGGGCCTCCTCGAGTTGTCGGCCGATCTCATCGGCACGCTCCCAGACCTTTGAGGTACGCCGGATACGCACCTGATCGGGGCTGACCAGGACCGCCACGACCTTGCCATGGCGGGTGATCTCGACCTGCTCCCCTGCTTCGACACGATCCAACTGCGCCGGCAAGGTCTGTCGAGCAACGGTGGCGCTCACGGACGTTGTCATGTACACAACCGTACAATGATGTACGAAACGATGGTAGGCAGACTCAGCCCGGCCAGGACCAGCCGCTGATCTCCGGATCGTCCTCGCCGTTCTCCCGGGTGTAGGCGCGAGCAGCCAACCGGGCATCGGACATCTCCTGGCGCAGCACCGCCTGGGTCGAGCCCAGGCCGGGCACCCGGTCGATCACATCGATGACCAGGTGGAAGCGGTCCAGGTCGTTGAGCATCACCATGTCGAACGGTGTGGTGGTGGTGCCTTCCTCCTTGTACCCGCGCACGTGGATGTTGCCGTGGTTGGTCCGCCGGTAGGTCAGCCGGTGCACCAGCCAGGGGTACCCGTGGTAGGCGAAGATCACCGGCTTGTCACGCGTGAACAACGTGTCGAAGTCGCGGTCGGACAGCCCGTGCGGGTGCTCGCGCTCATCCTGCAGCCGCATCATATCCACGACGTTGACGAAGCGGACCTTCAGATCCGGCAGCTTCTGGCGCAGGATGTCGGTGGCCGCGAGCGCCTCCAGGGTCGGGATGTCCCCGGCGCTGGCGATCACGACGTCCGGCTCACCGCGGGTGTTCGAGGCCCACTCCCAGATACCAAGACCACGGGTGCAGTGCGCGACCGCTTCGTCCATCGTCAAGTAGGTCAACGCCGGCTGCTTGCCCGCGACGACAACGTTGACGTACTGACGAGACCGCAAGCAGTGGTCGGCCACGGACAGCAACGTGTTGGTGTCCGGCGGCAGGTAGACCCGCACGACCTCGGCCTTCTTGTTGACCACGTGGTCGATGAAACCGGGGTCCTGGTGGCTGAACCCGTTGTGGTCCTGGCGCCACACGTGCGAGGAGAGCAGGTAGTTCAACGACGAGATCGGGCGGCGCCACGGGATGTCATTGGTGGTCTTCAACCACTTCGCGTGCTGGTTGAACATCGCGTCGATGATGTGGATGAACGCTTCGTAGCAATTGAACAGGCCGTGCCGCCCGGTGAGCAGGTACCCCTCGAGCCAGCCCTGGCACAGGTGCTCGGACAGCACCTCCATGACGCGTCCGTTCGGTGCGAGGTGCTCGTCGGTGTCCAGCCGCGATCCCTCCCACGCCCGGTCCGTGGCTTCGAAGACTGCCTGCAACCGGTTGGAGGCAGTCTCATCCGGACCCATCAACCGGAAGTTGTCCGGGTTGAGCCGGATGACATCACGCAACCAGGTGCCCAGCACCTTCGTGGCTTCGCTGACCGTGACGCCGGGGCGCTCGATCTCCACGCCGTAATCCCGGAAGTCCGGCAGCACCAGATCCCGCAGCAATGCCCCGCCGTTGGCGTGCGGGTTGGCGCCCATCCGCCGCTCACCCTCCGGCGCCAACTCGGCCAACGAGGAGATCAGCGCACCCTCTTCGGTGAATAGTTCCTCGGGTTTGTAGGACCGCATCCACTCCTCGAGTTGGGCACGGTGCTCGGCGTTGGTGCGCGTCTCCGCCAGCGGGACCTGGTGGGCGCGCCACGTGCCCTCGACGGGCAGCCCGTCGACGACCTTGGGACCGGTCCAGCCCTTCGGCGTGCGCAGGACGATGGCCGGCCAGGCCGGACGCTCCCCCTCGTGGCCCTCGCGCGCGTGCTTCTGAATGGCGTGGATCTGGTCCACCGACTTCTCCATGGCCGCAGCCAATTGCTGGTGCACGGACGCCGGGTCGTCACCGGTGACGAAGATCGGCTCGTAGCCGTAGCCCGCCAGCAGCTCGGCCAGTTCGGCCTGCGGGATGCGCGCCAGCACCGTCGGGTTGGCGATCTTGTAGCCGTTCAGATGCAGGATCGGCAGCACCGCGCCGTCCTGCGCGGGGTCCAGGAACTTGTTCGAATGCCAACTGGCCGCCAGCGGACCGGTCTCGGCCTCCCCGTCGCCGATCACGCACAGCGCGATCAGGTCGGGATTGTCGAACGCCGCGCCGTAGGCGTGCACCAGCGAGTAGCCCAACTCACCGCCCTCATGGATCGAGCCGGGGGTTTCTGGTGCGACGTGGCTGGGGATGCCACCAGGAAAGCTGAACTGCCGGAACAGTTTCCGGATGCCGTCCTCGGTCTGCCCGATCGCCGAGTAGATCTCGGAGTAGGTGCCCTCGAGGTAGGTGTTGGCCACGAGGCCCGGTCCGCCGTGGCCCGGGCCGGCCAGGTAGATGACGTTGAGGTCGCGCTCCTTGATCAGCCTGTTCATGTGCGCGTAGATCAGGTTCAGGCCCGGGGTCGTGCCCCAGTGCCCCAGCAGCCGCGGCTTGACGTGTTCGGGTTTCAGCGGCTCGCGCAACAACGGATTGTCCAGCAGGTAGATCTGCCCTACCGACAGATAGTTGGCGGCCCGCCAGTAGGCGTCGATCAGCGAAAGCTGCTCCTCGCTCAACGGTGCGGTGCTGGTGTCGGTCATCTGCGCCTCCCGGCTCTCGTGCAAGAAACCCGTCGATGGAACTGATCCCAACGTAGCCCGACCGGACCGCCGGGGTGCGCCTTCCAAAGAGGGCTTGACGTACGCCGGGTGAACAGTTGGTGAGGAATCAACCCAGGGTGCGCAGCAGGTCCCAGATCTGTCGCGCCACCGGTGCTGCCGCATCGGCCCCGGTCCCTGCCTGTTCGAGCATGACCGCTACGACGTATTGGTGCCCACCGGCGGTCTTCGGCCCGTACGAAACGAACCACGACGTCGGCTGCTTGCCGAAAACCTCTGCGGTGCCGGTTTTCCCACACACCCGGTAGGTGGACAGGTCGAATCCCCGGAAGGCCGCGAACGCCGTACCCCGGCTCCCTGCGGTCACCTCGCACAGCCCGGTTTCCAGCGTCGTCCGCGCGGCGGCGCTCAAGGTGACCGAACCGGTCCTCACCGCTGCCACCGGCTGGGTCTTGCCGGCTGCCGAGATGGTGGCGGCGGCCACATGCGGCTGCCACAACGTGCCGCCGTTCGCGATCGCGCCGTAGGCGACGGCCAGTTGCAGCGGCGTCACGGACACCGAGCCCTGTCCGATCACGAAGTTCACCGCGTCCCCCGGCTGCCATTGATACCCGGACGCGCAGTTCTCCTTGGCCACGGCCGTCAGGTAGGCCGCGCGGGCCTTGTCGGTGATCTCCGGGTAGCCCTTCGCGGCCCGCGCGCAGATCTGCGTCTTCGTCTGCTGCCATTGGTCCAGCTTCCAGGCCCGGTCCGGGATGAGACCGGCGGCCTCCGCCGGAAGGTCGACACCGGTGCGTTGCCCGAGGTGGAAGTCGCGGGCCGACACCGCGAACGGGCTTGTGGTGGAAGGGGATGCAGCCAGACCGCCCTCCTTCTGCCACTGCTGATAGGCCCACCGGTAGAACACCGTGTCGCAGGACACCTCCAGCGCAGTCGTCATCGAGATCGAGCCATACGACTCCGACTCGAAGTTGGTGAACTCGCGATTACCGATCCGCACCGATGACGGACACGAGTAACTGCCGGAGGGGCTGGCGCCTGCGGCGATCGCCCCCGGCAGCGTGACCGCCTTGAACGTCGACCCCGGCGGCTGGACCTCCGAGACCGCCCGGTTGGAGAGGGCATTGCTGATCTTGGTGTACTCGGCCTGCGAGATACCCCCGGTCCACACGGCCGGGTCGTACGTCGGCTGGCTGGTCATCGCGACGACGCCGCCGTCGCTGGCATCGAGGACGACGACAGCACCGGCGGGGGCCTTGGCCTTGGTCAGCCCAGCGGCGAGCGCGGCTTCCGACCGGTGCTGCAGCGCCGTGATCAGGTGGGTGCGCACGGTGTCGCCCTGCACCGCGGGAGTCTGCGCCGCAACGGAGATCGGCAGGCCCCGGTCGTCGACCGCGTACGTGACCGTGCCCGGCGTACCTTGCAACGCGGCGTTGTAGGTGAGCTCCAGCCCTGCGCGACCGACGACGTCCTGTGCCGTCAACGCGGGATCGGCGGTCAGTTCCGCCTGGTTGACCGAACCCAGGTAGCCCAGGACCTGGGCCAGGTTGATCCCGCCCGGGTGGTCCTGGGGATAACTGCGCTCGGGAATCTGCTGCAACGCCAGACCGGGAAAGTCCGCCGGTCGCTCGAGCATTCCCAGGACCTGGGTCATCGGTGGGTTGTCCATGATCGGGATCGGTGCGACCGGGCTGCCGCTGAAGCACAGCGGCACCACCGCGGCCCCCTTGGTGCCGCACACTTTGCTGCGCCCGATGAGATCCTCGGCGGGTACTGCCAGCTCGCGCGCCACCCGGGTGAGCAGTTGCCGACCGCCGTCCGCCTGGTCGGCCAGAACGGTCGGGCTGATCGTCAACACGGGGTGCAGCGAGTTGCCGACCAGGACCGTGCCGTCGGCCGCCTGGATCTGCCCCCGTGGCGCCGTCACGGAGATCGACCGGGTCGCGTTCTGGCCCAGCAGCGCTGAGCCCGGTGTCGCGTCGGTCAGTTGCACCTGGCCCAGCCGCAGGATCAACCCCGCGCACACCACGACGGTGACGGCGAGTACGACGACCAAGCGCGCCGCGGAGCGGGTGTTCACGCCCACCGCCGGGTGGCCAGGCGCCGTTGCCACACCACCAACGGTGGCAGCAACAACGCACCCAGCAGGGCAGTCAACGCAACGATGCCGGCGGCCGCACCGACCGGCAGCGCGGCCCCGAGCGCGGCGCGCCCGAGGAGCCGGATGACCTGCACCACTGCTGCCGCCGCGGCCGCGATGAGTGCCGGCGCCAGCGCCGAGGTCCGCCACCAGCGTGCGGTGACCCCGCCGAGCAGACCCACCAGCAGATAGCTGATCGCGCCCGCCCCCAGCGGTTGACCGCCCGGCGGGACCAGGTCCAGCAACCAGCCGACCGCCAAGCCCGCCGCGGCGCCGGCCACCGGTCCAGCACTCAGCCCGACGGATACGACCAGCACCGCCAAGAGGTCCGGGGCGAGCGGGAACCGCGGCAGCAGCGTGCCCGCCAGCAGTACGCCGAGCAGCGCGAACGCCACGCGCCACACCCCCAGTCCGGGCGGCCACAGCGTCATGAGGTGAGCACCCCGACGACATCGAGACGGCTCAGATCGATAGCGGGCCGTACCGTCGCCGACGCGGGCCGCGTGTCACTGTGCGGATCGACGTTGACGACGGTGCCGATCACCAGACCGGGCGGATAAGGCGTCCCACCAAGACTGCCCAGCGTGCTCACCCGGTCCCCGCGCGCGAGCCCGCCCCCCGCGACCACGACGACACTGACGTCGCCGGGAGCGTGCGCAGCGACCCCCGTGGGCGACTTCCCGGTGACTGTCCCCAGTACGCCGCTTCCCACCCGGGCGGCCACCACACTTGACGGGTCGGTCACCACCGTGACTTCGCAGCTGGTCTTGGCGACGGCGGAGACCCGACCGACCAGACCATCGGCACTGATCACGGCCCGGTCACTGTGGATACCGTCATCACTACCGACGTCCAGCGTGATCCGTTGCACCACAGCCGTTTTCGGATTGGTTTCGAAGGCGATCACCTGAGCCGCCCGCAGCGTGTGTCCGGCGGCGGCCGACGATCCCAGCAGCTTCTCCACGGCGGCCCGGTCACTCTGGAGCTGCTGCGCGTCTGCCAGCCGACGATCCGCCGCATCCCGCTCGGCGGTCAGAGTTCGCACCCGCTCGTCGGTGGAGCCGACCGCTCGTTGCAGCGGCGACCACACGTCGGCCGCAACCTCGCGCACCGGCGCCAGCAGGTGCGGGCTGGCCTGGTCCACCACGGCGACGGCCAGTGTCGCCGCGGCGGCCACGCCCACCCACGCCTTTGCCGATGGTCGTCGCACTGCTCAGCGCACGCTTTCGGTGAGCATGGATCGCATCCCGCGGAAGTCCTCGACACAGCGGCCGACGCCGAGCGCCGTACTCCACCGGGGGTTCTCGGCCACCCGCACGGGCACGTGCAGCGCCTCGGACAGATACTCCGGCAGGCCGTGCAGGAGGGCGCCACCACCGGTCAGCGTCAAGCCGTCGTTCACCAGATCGCCGACCAGTTCCGGGGGTGCCTGGCCGATCAGGGCGACCAGGGCATCGCGCAGTTGGCTGACAACGGGCCCGAGGGCGGTGCGCACGTCCTCCGGGCTGACGACCACGGTGCGGGGTAGGCCGGAGTCGATGTCCCGGCCCCGCACCCGCATCGAGCCGGCCGGCCCTCGGGCACCTGCCGAGCCGATCCGGACCTTGATGTCCTCGGCCGTGCGGGTGCCCAGCAACAGTCGGTGCTGGCGGGTCATCCAGTCCACGATCGCGCTGTCCATGGTGTCGCCACCGACGGGCAGGGTGCGCGCCACCACCGCCCCACCCAGACTGATCAACGCCAGATCCGTCTTACCGGCGCCCAGGTCGGCGATGAGGCACGCGGCGGGCCCACTGACGTGTTGCTCGGCGCCGATGGCCGCAGCCAACGTGCCGTCCACGGTGAAAACCGAGCGTGCTCCACTGCGCAACACCGCATCCTCGACGGCGGCCCGTTCCAACGGGCTGACGTGACCGGGCAGGGCAACGGCCATCCGCGGTCGCACGATCCGTGAGGGGCGCAGCGAGGTGACCAGATGACGCACCATGCGTTCGGTGCCCAGCGGATCCCGAATGACGCCGCCGACCAACGGACGCACCAGTTGCACCTGGCCGGGGGCTCGGCCGAGCATCTCGTACCCGTCCTGGCCAACGGCCAACAAGGCACCGGTGCGCGGGTCGGTCGCGATCAACGACGGTTCGTCGAGCATCACTCCCGCGCCGCGTTGGTAGATGACGGTGGTTGCGGTGCCGAGGTCGATGGCCAGATCCGCACCGAATCCCCACCGCGTCGCCACTGCTGAATGCTAACCGCCCGGCGTGACCTCGTGAGCGGACTGGCAAGATGGTGCGCCATGAGCCCGCGCAGACCGAGGCGCACCAGCGCCACCGCGGTGTACGAAGCCGAGGTCGCCGCCTATATCGCCGCCGGCGGCAACGAGCAGACCCAACGCGTCATCACGGCTGTGCACGGACTCACCCGCCGGTTGTCGCAGTTCTACAACGCCCAACTGGTCGACCTCGACGTCTCCGCCGGCGAGTGGGGCGTCATCTCCCGGCTGGCCACCACACCGAAGGACGCCATCAGCACACCGTCGTCGCTGGCCGCGGCGCTGGCGATCGCACCGTCGTCCATGACCCACCGCCTGGACAAGATGTCCGAACGGGGTCTGATCCTGCGCACCCCGGACACCACCAACCGGACCCGGATGATCGTGACGCTGACCTCGGCCGGCTGGGAGATGTTCCGCAAGGCCATCCAGGCCAGCGACGTCGTCGAGTCCGACGTACTGGCTCAGCTCAGCGAGGGCGAACGGGAGACGTTGGCCGACCTGTTGGAGCGGGCGATCGCCGGGTTGGACGACGCGCTCGACAGCTGACGCCGCCGCGCAGAACGCCCAGAACCCTCAGAACGTTTAGAACCAGATCGCGATTTCGCGTTCGGCCGACTCCGGCGCGTCGGAGCCGTGCACGATGTTGGCCTGCACCTTCTCGCCCCAGTCGCGTCCGAGGTCACCCCGGATGGTGCCGGGCAGAGCGGCCGTCGGATCGGTCGCCCCCGCAAGGGCACGGAATCCCTCGATGCAGCGGTGTCCTTCGACGATCGCGAAGGTCGCCGGGCCGGAGGACATGAAGTCCAGCAGCGGCTCGTAGAAGGGTTTGCCCTCGTGCTCGGCGTAGTGCTGGGCGAGGCGCGCGCGGTCCGGGGTCTGCACGGCCAGCGCGGCCAGGGTGTAGCCCTTGGCTTCGATCCGGCGCAGCACCTCTCCGGTGAGGCCACGGCGGTAGCCGTCGGGTTTGACGATGACCAGGGTGCGTTCCAGCGATGTCACACCCGAAACCCTAACCGGCTAGCCGGCCACCAGCACACCGGTGCCCAGCAGCACGAAGAGCAGGACCGCGAGCAGGATCCGGTAGTACACGAACGGCCGGAAGTCGTGGGTGGAGATCCAGCGCAGGAACCAGGCGATCACGGCGTACCCGATGACGAACGAGATCACGGTGGACACGATGATCGGCCCCCAACCGCCGTCGTCCCCGGCGTGCGCGCCCTTGAGTTCGAACAGTCCGCTGGTCAGCACCGCCGGGATGGCCAGCAGGAAGGAATAGCGGGCCGCCGATGGCCGGTCGTAACCCATGAACAGACCACCGGAGATGGTGCCGCCGGAGCGGGAAACACCCGGGATCAGGGACAACGCCTGCCACAGACCGAAGAACAGACCGTCCTTGACGTTCAGGTCGTCCAGCGTCTTGGTCTGCCGCGCGGTGCTGTCGGCGACCGCAATCACCAGCGCGAAGAACAGCAGCATGCTCGCGGTCAGCCACAGGTTGCGGGCCGGTCCTTCGATCGCGTCCTTGAAGACCAATCCGAGGATGCCGATCGGGATGGTGCCCAGGATGACGTACCACCCCTCGCGGGCCTTGGGATCATCGCGGGGCAGTTTGCCGGTGAGCGAGAAGAACCAGTGTTTGAGGATCGTGCCGATATCCCGAGCGAAGTAGACGATGACCGCCGCTTCGGTGCCCAACTGGGTGACCGCGGTGAACGCAGCGCCGCCGCCGTCATTGCCGAAGAACAGCCGGGAGACGATCAGCTGGTGGGCTGAGGAGGAGATCGGCAGGAATTCGGTCAGACCCTGCACGATCCCCAGGACGATCGCTTGCAACCAGCTCACGCGGGAGGGCTCCTATTCGGTGGGGTGGGCGGCCGCCCAATCGGCACTCAGCCGATCCATCGTGCGGCCCTGCACCAGCGCTGTCATCCACAACGCCAGAAAGATCACCCCGACCACGAGCATCATCGGCACGATCAGGGCCGAGGCGAGCGTAGCCAGTTGCAGCACCCAGCCCAGCGTGACACCCCAGGGCCGACGCAAACTTCCTGCCGCGAGGAGGCAGGCAGCCATCAGGACCAGACCAACGATCAGGTACGCCGAGTGGCTGGCTTCTCCGTTGGTGCGCCCCAGTTGGAAGGCGACGAGGGTCCCGAAGAACACCACCAACGACTGACAACCGATCACGACCCCCGCCAGGCGTCGGGTCATCTTCTCCCCGACGCCGTAGACCAGCATCGAGCCGAGGTACCTCACGTTGCTCTCTGTGGCGCCTCTTGCCTCGCCTCCGGGCCTCGCTGCGCTCGTGTCCTCGGCTCGGTCGGCGCTCACGTTTCGTCCGACTTGCCGAGGAGCGCCCGCACGTCGGCCGCCGTCATGATCGACCCGGTCGCGACGACTCCGGCGCCGACGCCGGCAGCGTCGGCCAGGGCGGCCGCGCGGTCCAGGGCGTCGACGAGCACCGGCTCGATGTGCACCCGGTCCTCCCCGAAGATCTCGGTGGCCAACTCCCCCAGCGAATGCGCCGACAACGACCGCGGCGAGGAGTTGCGGGTCACGACGACCTCATCCAGCACCGGCTCGAGGGTCTGCAGCATCGACTCGGCGTCCTTGTCGGCCAGCACCGCGAGGACGCCGACCAGATGGGTGAACGCGAAGGAGTCGGTCAGCGCCTCGGCGAGGGCGATCGCACCGCCGGCGTTGTGCGCGGCATCGACCAGCACGGTGGGGCTGCGTCGCACGATCTCCAACCGGCCGGGCGAGGTAACTGCGGCGAGGGCCGACTGCAGGAGCTCTAAGTCCAGCGG
The DNA here is from genome assembly GCF_900108585.1 of Branchiibius hedensis. NCBI lineage: Bacteria > Bacillati > Actinomycetota > Actinomycetes > Micrococcales > Dermacoccaceae > Branchiibius > Branchiibius hedensis. Next base: position 703,819 of record NZ_UESZ01000001.1, on the reverse strand, counting down.
CTGCTCTCCTCCGCCGATGAACGCCTCGACGGCAGCGATGGCGGTCGCGACGTTGTGCGCTTGATACTCACCGAAGAGCGGGACGAACAGGTCGGGATAGACCGCGGCCAGGCCCTGCACGGTGAGCTGCTGACCACCGACGGCCTGGTCCCGCTCGGTCACCAGGAACGCCTCGTCCTCGCGCAGCATCGTGGCCTCGACTTCCACCACGTGCTCGCGGATCACCTCATCGACCTCGGGCAGTTGCCGGCCGATGACCGCCAACGCGCCGGGTTTGATGATGGCCCGCTTCTCGGTGGCGATCTCCTCCACGGTGTCGCCGAGCAGCCGGGTGTGATCCAGCGAGATCGGGGTGATCACCGCGACTTTGCCGTCGGCGACGTTGGTGGCGTCCCACAGGCCGCCCAGGCCGACCTCGACGATGGCGACGTCGACGGGGGCGTCGGCGAACGCGGCGTAGGCGATGATCACCAGCAGCTCGAAATAGGTGGTGCGCGGGCCACCCTCGGCCACCGACCGCTCGTCGACGATCTGCACGTACGGCAACACCTCGTCGTACGTCGCCACGAACTTCTCGGGGTCGATCGGCTGGCCGTTGAAGGCGATCCGCTCCCGCAGGTCGTGCAGGTGCGGGGAGGTCATCCGCCCGGTGTTGAGCCCGATCTCGCGCAGGATCCGCTCGATCACCCGCGTCGTCGTGGTCTTGCCGTTGGTCCCGGTCAGGTGGATCACCGGGAACGCGTCCTGCGGGTCACCCAGCAACTCCATGACCTGCCGGACCCGCTCCAAAGACGGCTCCGGCATGTTCTCCGGCGCCCGGGAGTTCAGGTCCCGCTCGATCTCATCGAGCCGCTTGCGCAACTCCAGCTTGCGCTCGGCTTCGCGCCGCGCGGCGTCCGGAGCTCCACTGACCATTAGTTCGACACCTTCTGCACCACGATCTGCGCCTTCTTCCCATCCGCGAGGTCCACCGGTTCGGCATCCACCGGTGTGCCGGTCGGGGCCGCACCGACACTGACAGCCAGCGTCTCACCCATCACCAGCGCCTGATGCGCCGCAAGGGCGGCCAGCACGTCGGTGTCTCCCACGACCGTCAACGAGATCCGGTCGCCGACGTCCAGTCCGGCGTCACGCCGGGCTTGCTGTACGGCGCGCACCAGGTCCCGCGCGAGGCCCTCGCCACGCAGCTCGTCGGTGATCTGGGTGTCGAGCACCACGAAGCCGCCCCCGGGCAACATCGCGGGAGCGCCGGACCCGGAATCCTGCGAAACCACTGTCTCCAGGGTGAATTCACCCTCTTGAAGCGTCAGACCGCCACTGGTCACGTTGCCGTTGGCCGCGACGTACCAGTCACCGGACTTGCTGCCCTTGATGGCGAGCTGGACGTCTTTGCCCAGCCGCGGACCCGCGGCCCGGGCGTTGACCGTGAGCCGCTGCGCCACGCCGTACTCCTGGGCGCCGGCACTGGCCAGGTCGACGAAGGTGACCTTCTTGACGTTGACCTCATCGGCGATGAGAGCCGAGAACGGCTGCAGCGCAGTGGGATCTGCGGTGACCACGGTGAGTTCGTTCAGCGGCAGACGCACCCGCAAGCCACGCGCTTTGCGCAGCGCGGAGGTGGTTGAGCACACCTGACGCACCTGGTCCATCGCGGCAACCAGCTCCGGGTCGGCAGGAAGGTCGCTCGCGACCGGCCAGTCGGCCAGGTGGACCGAGCGGCCGCCGGTCAGCCCGCGCCACACCTGCTCGGTGGTGAACGGAAGCAGCGGTGCCGCAACGCGGTTCACGACCTCGAGCACGGTGTAGAGCGTGTCGAAGGCGGCGGTGTCGGCCGCGGCACCGGTGGCCCAGAAGCGGTCCCGGGACCGGCGGATGTACCAGTTGGTCAACACGTCGACGAAGCCGGTGACCGCCTCGCAGGCACCGGCGATGTCGTACTCGTCCATCCGGGTGGTCAGCTCCACCACCAGGTCGTGGGTCTTGGCCAGCAGGTAGCGATCGAGCAGGTCCGTGCTGTCGGTCCGCCAGGTCGCCTCATAACCCTTCTCCCCAAAGGAGTTTGCGTAGAGGGAGAAGAAGTACCAGCTGCTCCACAGCGGGATCATCACCTGCCGGACACCGTCGCGGATGCCCTGCTCGGTCACCGACAGGTTGCCGCCGCGCAGGATCGGGCTGGCCATCAGGAACCAGCGCATGGCGTCGGCGCCGTCGCGCTCGAAGACCTCGTTGACGTCGGGGTAGTTGCGCAGCGACTTGGACATCTTCTGCCCGTCGCTGCCCAGCACGATGCCGTGGCAGATGACGTTCTCGAAGGCCGGCTTGTCGAACAGCGCCGAGGCCAGGATGTGCAGCGTGTAAAACCAGCCACGGGTCTGCCCGATGTATTCGACGATGAAGTCGGCCGGGTAGTGGTGCTCGAACCAGTCGGCGTTCTCAAACGGGTAGTGCACCTGGCCGTAGGGCATCGAACCGGAGTCGAACCACACGTCGAGCACATCAGGCACCCGTCGCATCACCGACTGACCGGTCGGGTCATCGGGGTTGCGGCGGGTCAACTCGTCGATGTAGGGCCGGTGCAGGTCGGTGACCTCGACGCCGAAGTCACGTTGCAACTCCGCGAGGGACCCGTAGACGTCGATCCGCGGGTACGCCGGGTCATCCGAGCGCCACACCGGAACAGGACTGCCCCAGAAGCGATTCCGGGTGATCGACCAGTCGCGGGCGTTCTCCAGCCACTTGCCGAACTGACCGTCGCGCACGTTGCCCGGCACCCAGTTGATCTGCTGGTTGTTGGCCAGCATCTTGTCCTTGAACTTGGTGACCTCCACGAACCACGAGCTGACCGCCATGTAGATCAACGGGTTCCGGCAGCGCCAGCAGTGCGGGTAGGAGTGGTCGTAGGTCTCCCGCCGCAGCAGCACGGTGCCCTCGGTGGTGCGACCACCGCCCAGTCCCTTGGTACGGGATTTCAGGTCGTCGATGATGTGCGGATTGGCGTCGAAAACCTGCATCCCGGCGTACTCCTGGACCGGGAAGGTGAACTTGCCGTCGGCGCCGACGGGTACCACGGACTCGATGCCGTGCGCGTCGGCCAGCACCTTGTCCTCCTCACCGAACGCCGGTGCGAGGTGGACGATGCCGGTGCCGTCCTCGACGGTGACGTAGTCGGCGGCCAGCACCACGTGGCTGTTCGGGTGGCCGACGTAGTAGTCGAAGGGCGGGGTGTAGCGACGCCCGACCAGTTCAGAGCCTTTGAGCCGCTGCACGATTCGCTCGGCAACGTCGTCGCCGAGTTCCCGGGTGTACGCCGCGAGCCGGGCTTCGGCGAGTACGTAGCGTTCCGTCGTGCCGGTGAAGTCGGATTCGACCACCACGTAGTCGATGTCGGGGTGCACGGCCATCGCCAGGTTGCTCGGCAGCGTCCAGGGCGTGGTGGTCCAGATCAACGCCAGCTCGCCGGTCTCCAACCGGTAGCCGACGGTCACGGCCGGGTCCTGGCGCATCTGGTAGACGTCCTCGTCCATCCGCAACTCGTGGTTGGACAGCGGCGTCTCGTCGTTCCAGCAGTAGGGCAGCACCCGGAAGCCCTCGTAGATCAGACCCTTGTCGTACAGGCTCTTGAAGACCCACAGCACGGACTCCATGAAGGTCAGGTTCAGCGTCTTGTAGTCGTTCTCGAAGTCGACCCACCGGCCCATCCGGTGGACGTACTCCTCCCACTCCCCCGTGTAGCGCAGCACCGAAGCGCGGGCGGCGTCGTTGAACTTGTCGACGCCCATCTCGAGGATCTCGTCCTTGGTCTTCAAACCCAGTTGGCGCATCGCCTCCAACTCAGCGGGCAGGCCATGGGTGTCCCAGCCGAAGCGGCGCTCGACCCGCTTGCCGCGCATCGTCTGGTAGCGGGGCACGAGGTCCTTGACGTAACCGGTCAGCAGGTGGCCGTAGTGCGGTAGCCCGTTGGCGAACGGCGGGCCGTCGTAGAAGACGAACTCGTTGTCGCCGTCCGTGCCCGGGTCGCGCGCCTCGACTGACGCGCGGAACGTGTCGTCGCGCTGCCAGTAGTCCAGGACGGCCGCCTCGATGGCCGGGAACTTCGGCGTGGCCGCAACAGCGCGGGCAGTGTCGTCGGAAGCAGTCAGATCGACCTTGGGATACACATGGGCGGACATTGCGGTGGCACCTTCGCTAGCTCGTCGCTCTCATCTGGTGCGAGGACGAAGGATTCACCCTCCGCGGTACCACCCCGCTTGCCGACGCTGACGCGACGGCCACTTGCTCCTGAGCTGTCACGGGCTCGTCCCGTCCGGGTCTAGTAGGCGGTCACCCGCTGTTCTTCCGGAAGCTCGCCGCTGATGACGGCTCGAACGCTGTTGCCGATCAGTGTACGGCGCGCTGCCGGGCCCCCGCGAATGCGTTCCTGCGGATATGCGCGGGTTATCGACAGCTGCGCGGATTACAACCCGCGCATCTGTTGACAACCCGCGCGTTTGGAACGGCCACCTCAGCTGTGCAGGCGAACCGCCGAATCGTGGATGGCGATCAGCTGGGCCACCCCGTCTCCCTTGTCCAGTGAATCCGGGGACACCTGGCCACCATCGACCAGGGCCGGGGTGAAGTAGTAGGTCTCCCCCTCGGCCAGCGGACCCAGTTTCGCGCGCGCACCATCCCGCGGGGCGGCGAGATCGGCCAGGTGCGATGAGGGCCCGGGGAGGTGGTCGTTGAAGAACGTCGCCACGTCATCGGCCACAACCGCGTTGACCTGGAAGTGCGGGTCGAGGCACTCCACGACCCCGTCCGGCGTCACGTGGTAGAGGTGCCCGAAGCTACTGACCGCGATCGGCACACTGGCAACACCCGTGCCGAACCACGCCTGCAACGCCGGCAGCCACTGCCCGGGATCGACCAGTGCGATCCGCTGCTGTCCGTAGAAACCCAACCCGTGGGTCCGCCACAACTGGACGATCTCGGACGGCACTCGCCCCTCGGCGTACGTCAGGAAGGCCTCATCGGGCACCTGGACGTCGGGGTCCGGCGGCAGGGCGGTTACGAACGGTTCGAGCGCGATCGGCTCAGCGGGCAGATCAAACTGGGTCACGACGTCAATCTAGCCGGGGGTCCGCCGCAACGCCGGGAATCCGATTCGCCCGCGTCGCGGTGCGGATGGGACGATACGAGGCATGACTGATCCCACCAACGCCGCACCGCAGGGCATCCCCGACAAGCCGACCGTCGACGGCCTCGAGGAGCGCTGGGGCGCGGTATGGCAGGAGCAGAACACCTACGTCTTCGACCGGGCGCGCGCCCTGGCCGGACCCCGCGACGGGCTGTTCGTGATCGACACGCCCCCGCCCACCGCGAGCGGAAGTCTGCACGTGGGACACGTCTTCTCCTACACGCACACCGACTGCATGGCCCGCTACCAGCGGATGCGCGGCAAGGAGGTGTTCTACCCGATCGGTTGGGACGACAACGGTCTGCCCACCGAGCGCCGGGTGCAGAACTACTACGGCGTGCGCGGCGACTCCACCAAGGACTACATCCCCGACTACACCCCGCCGCTGCAGGGCGCGCAGGGCAAGTCGGTCAAGGCCGCCGACCAGCAGCCGATCAGCCGGGCCAACTTCATCGAGCTGTGCGATGAGTTGACGGTCAAGGACGAGGAGACCTTCGAGTCGCTGTTCCGCCGCCTGGGCATCTCCTTCGACTGGAGTCAGAGCTACCGCACCATCGATGAGCGCTCGCGGGCTGTGGCCCAGCAGGCGTTCCTGCACAACGTGCAGCGCGGTGAGGCCTACCAGGCCGAGGCACCGGGGCTGTGGGATGTCACCTTCCAGACCGCCGTGGCCCAGGCCGAGTTGGAGGCGCGGGACTACCCGGGCGCCTACCACCGGGTGGCGTTCCACGCCCAGAGCGCCGACCGAGCTGAGGAAACGAGCGAAGCGAGGCCCGGAGGCGAGGCCAGAGGCGCGACAGACAAGCCCGAGGCTGGCCCGATCTACATCGAGACCACTCGTCCGGAGCTGATCCCGTCCGTGGTCGCCCTGATCGCTCACCCCGACGATGAGCGGTACGCCGATCTGTTCGGTACGACTGTGACCTCACCCCTGTTCGGGGTGCAGGTGCCGATCCTCGCCCACAGTGCCGCTGAGCCGGACAAGGGTGCCGGCATCGCGATGTGCTGCACGTTCGGTGACCTCACCGACGTGCTGTGGTGGCGCGAGTTGCAGTTGCCGACGCGGTCGCTGATCACCCGCACCGGTCGTCTGCAGGCCGAGACCCCGGAGTGGCTCGCCGGCGGCCCCGGCGAGGCGCTCTACGCCGAGCAGATCGCCGGCAAGACGGTCTTCTCCGCCCGCGAGGCCGTGGTGAACGCACTGCGCGACTCCGGTGACCTCGACGGCGAGCCGAAGGCGACCCAGCGCAAGGCCAACTTCTTCGAGAAGGGCGACAAGCCGCTGGAGATCGTGACCAGCCGGCAGTGGTACATCCGCAACGGCGGTCGGGAGGCCGACCTGCGCGACGCCCTGATCAAGCGCGGCGAACAGATCGACTTCCACCCCGCGTTCATGCGCAGCCGCTACGCCAACTGGGTGTCCGGGCTGAACGGTGACTGGCTGATCAGCCGGCAGCGGTTCTTCGGGGTGCCGTTCCCGGTCTGGTACCCCGTGGATGCCGATGGTGAGACCGACTACGAGCACCCGATCCTGGCCGCGGAGGACACCTTGCCGGTGGACCCGGCGACCGACGTACCACCGGGCTTCACCGCCGAACAGCGCGGTGCCGCAGGCGGATTCATCGGCGACCCGGACATCATGGACACCTGGGCGACATCTTCCCTGACCCCGCAGATCGCGCTCGGCTGGCCGGTCGGCAGCAACGCCGGCGGTCGCAACGACGCGGAGTTCTTCGCCACCGCGTTCCCGGCCGACATGCGCCCGCAGGGCCACGACATCATCCGGACCTGGTTGTTCTCGACGATCGTGCGCAGCCACTTCGAGCACGACAGCGTGCCGTGGACCAACGCCGCGATCAGCGGTTGGATCCTGGACCCGGACCGCAAGAAGATGTCCAAGTCCAAGGGCAACGCCGAGACCCCCGAGGATGTCGTGCAGCAGCACGGCGCGGACGCGGTGCGCTACTGGGCCGCCTCCGGACGGTTGGGCACCGACGCGGCGTACGACACGGGTCAGATGAAGGTCGGGCGGCGCCTGGCGATGAAGCTGCTGAACGCCAGCAAGTTCGCCCTCACGATGGGCCTTCCGGAGGGTGACCTGGCCGCTCAGGTGACCCACCCGCTGGACCTGGGGATGCTGGCGAACCTGCGCACCGTGGTGCAGGACGCGACGCGTGGCTTCGAGTCGTGGGACTACACGCGCTCGCTGGAGCTGACCGAGCAGTTCTTCTGGACGTTCTGCGATGACTACATCGAGTTGGTCAAGGACCGCGCCTACGGTGCGCAGGGCCCGCAGGCGGCCGCGAGCGCCCAAGCCGCGCTCCGGATCGCGCTCGATGTGCAGTTGCGCCTGTTCGCGCCGTTCCTGCCCTACGCCACCGAAGAGGTGTGGTCCTGGTGGAAGCCGGGCTCGGTGCACCGCGCGCCGTGGCCGCTGGCCGATGAGTGTGGTCAGGGTGGCGACCCGGCGGCTCTGGAAGCGGTCGGCGCTGCACTGGCCGGGATCCGCAAGGCCAAGTCGGACGCCAAGTTGGGGATGCGCGCCCAGGTGACCGCCATGACTCTGGCCGCGCCCGCCGCGGTGCAGGACCTGGTGCGGGCCGCCGAGGCGGACCTTCGCGCCGCCGGCAAGGTGACCGATCTGACGTACGCCGATGGGCAGGTCCTCGAGGTCCGTGACGTCGAGCTGGTGCCACCGCCGCCGCGTAACTGAGCGATCCGGTGGCAGGGCTGCTGATCGCCGGGACCACCTCGGATGCCGGTAAGAGCACGGTCACAGCGGGGCTGTGCCGCGCGTTCGCCCGTCGTGGGGTGCGTGTGGCGCCGTTCAAGGCGCAGAACATGTCGAACAACTCGATGGTCGTGCGCGCTGCGGATGGCACGCTCGGGGAGATCGGTCGGGCCCAGTGGATCCAGGCCCGCGCTGCCCGGGCCATCCCCGAGCCGGCGATGAATCCCGTTCTGCTGAAACCAGGTTCGGATATCGGCACTCACGCAGTGGTGATGGGCCAGCCCGCGGGGACGGTGTCATCGGCGAACTGGCGAGCTGACCGGGCACCGTGGGCAGCCATCGCGCACGAAGCCTTCGACGACCTCAGCGGTCGGTATGACGTGGTCATCGCCGAAGGTGCGGGCAGTCCGACCGAGATCAACCTGCGGGACAGCGACTACGTGAACATGGGTCTGGCCCAGCACGCATCGCTACCCACAGTCGTCGTCGGCGACATCGACCGCGGCGGGGTGTTCGCTGCGCTCTACGGCACGCTGGCTCTGTTGGACGCCGCCGACCAGGCCCTGGTCACTGGCTTCATCATCAACAAGTTCCGCGGCGACGCATCGCTGCTCGCGCCGGGTCTGGACTCTCTGGAGCAACTCACCCGGCGGCGGGTCTACGGGGTCCTGCCCTGGCATCCGCAGGTGTGGCTGGACTCCGAGGACACCCTCGACGTACCCGCAGCCAGCGCCGACGCCGAGACCGCCACGCGGCGCGTCGCCGTGATCCGCCTGCCCCGGATCAGCAACTTCACCGACGTCGACGCACTGCGGTTGGAGCCCGGCCTCGACGTGCACTTCGCGTCTTCACCCGCGGGGTTGGCCGATGCTGACCTGGTCGTGATTCCCGGGTCCCGGGCCACCGTCGCCGACCTGGCGTGGCTGCGCCAGCGCGGGCTCGACCGGGCCATCGTCAGGCACGCCGACGACGGTGGAGCCGTGCTCGGGATCTGTGGCGGCTACCAGATGCTCGGCGCGCTGATCAGCGATCCCGCAGGCGTCGAAAGCCCGACGCAGCAGGTGGCCGGACTCGGATTGCTCGACGTACGAACGCAGTTCGGCGCCGACAAGACGCTCAGTCTGTGCCACGGCACCGCGCTGGATGCACCCGTCGAGGGGTACGAGATCCACCACGGCCGAGTCGATGTCAGTGACGGCGAACCCTTCCCGGGCGGCGTCCGACAGGGCCGGGTCATCGGCACGTTGTGGCACGGCCTCTTCGAGAGCGACGCCTTCCGGGCCGCCTTCCTTCGGGATGTCCTCGGGGCGAGGCCGTCCGACGTGTCGTTCGCCGATGCGCGTGAACGCAGACTCGACCTTCTGGCCGATCTGGTCGAGAAGTACCTACCGGTCGACGACCTGCTGCAACTCGCCCGCGACGGGGCGCCCGACGGCCTTCGCGCCGTTCCTCCCGCACGCTCCTAGGGCGCTGCGCGCCCAGGTTTTTTGAGGCTTGCGCTACTACGCTCATCCTGTGCCGCGCAACCTCCCCCGACCCGACGGTCGCGGCGTGGTCCTCGGCGCGGGGGTGGCGCTCGGCCTGATCACGATCGCGGCCGTTGTCGTGGGGTCGCCGGCGATGATTCACTCGCCCAGCAAAGACCGCGATTTCGCGCTCTTCCACTATCCGCAACCCAGCTACTCCATCCCCACCGTCACCGTCTCGGCCAAGCCACAGCCGGGCAGTGAGCTGGTGTCCCAGGCCGTCTCGGGTGTGATCATCGTGATCGCGCTGATCCTGCTGTTCGGGATGATCTTCGGACTGGGCTGGGTATTCCTGGCCTGGTGGGACCGCCGCCCCCGTCGCCCCGACGTGCGCACCCGGGTCGCCGAGCCCGTCCCCGAACTGCTCGCTGGCGTCGACGAAGCCCAGCGACGGCTCCTGGGCGGGCCCCCGGCCAACGCCATCGTCAGGTGTTGGATGGCCGTGGAAGAGGCCGCTGCCCGCAGTGGTGTGCCGCCGCTGGCCAGCGACACCTCCGCCGAGTTCACTCTGCGCCTCCTGGATTCGCTCGAGGTGGATTCTGAAGCGCTGCAGCAGCTTTCGCTGCTCTACCGGCGTGCCCGGTTCGGTTCCGATCCGATCGGCGAGGACCAGCGCGCGTTGGCTGCCGGGTACCTGCAGCGGATTCGCAGCGACCTGGACACCCAGGTGCCCGTCAGATGAGCACCGTGACCCGACGTTGGGTACGCCGCGGGCTGATTGCCGTTGTCGTCGGCACCGCGGCGTGGCTGGTCCTGTCGTACTTCTACCTCGGCCCGTGGCTACCGGGGATCCTTGCCCTCGCGCTCGCGGCGATGGCGATTATCGCCATGACCCGTGACGCCGGCACCGCCTGGATCGCGGACCGCTGGCCGCTGGACGGCGATGAGCAATCAGCCGCTGCCGCAACGCTTCCGACCGATGCCCGCACCCGGCGGCTGAGGCGGCTATGCGCCCAGGTGACGGCCGGCGCAGCCACCGACGCCGAGGCCGCGGAACTCGCGGCGGCGTTGGCGGCCTTGGCCCCCGGGCGCCCGATACCCGACGTACGGCGGATCGACGCCGCCTCGCTAGCCCGAATAGTCACGTTGATCGAGGAGACATGAGCGCACCCATCGCACCCGACGTACCCACCACGGCGGCCCTCGCGGGCCGGGTGCTGGACCAGGTCGAACAGGTCGTCGTCGGCAAGAGGGCCGCGCTGGAGTTGGTCCTGGCCACGATCCTGGCCGGCGGGCACGTTCTCATCGAGGACAACCCCGGGCTGGGCAAGACGCTGGCTGCACGCAGCCTGGCCCAGTCGCTCGGTCTGGAGTTCACCAGAGCCCAGTTCACCCCTGATCTGCTACCCGCGGACCTGACCGGATCGTTCCTGTTCAACCAGCGCACCGGTGAGTTCGAGTTCCGCCGTGGACCGATCTTCACCGGCCTCCTGCTGGCCGACGAGATCAACCGGACGCCGCCGAAGACCCAGGCGGCGCTGCTGGAAGCGATGCAGGAGGGCCAGGTCACCATCGAAGGTGAGACGTTCCCGTTGGCCCGCCCCTTCCATGTCATCGCGACCGCGAATCCCGTTGAGTACGAAGGCACCTACCCGCTCCCGGAAGCCCAGCTCGACCGGTTCCTGACCCGGGTCAGCTTCGGCTACCCCACCCCGGCCGAGGAGTTCGACGTCCTCGCGCGCCGGGTCGCCCGTCGCGCCGAGCAGGTGACCCTGGACCCGATCATCGACGCCGGTGGCCTGCTGTCGATGCAGCAGGTCGTTGAGGGCGTGCAGGTGGAGCGCACCGTCATCACCTACTGTGTCGACCTCGTCGGGGCCACCCGCAGCGACGAGCGCCTGGCCATCGGATCCTCGCCACGCGGTTCCCTCGGGTTGCTCCTGCTCGCCCGAGCGCTGGCGGTCCTGCGTGGACGCAACTACGTCACGCCCGAGGACGTCAAACATGTCGCCATCCCGGTCCTCGCTCACCGGGTCACGGTCCGCCCGGAGTTGTGGATGACCCAGGTGGACGGCAAGAGCGTTGTCCGGGAACTCATCGCCAAAGTCCCGACCCCGCCCACGCATGGGGCCGAACCCGGACCCGAGGCCTGATCGCGTGCGCAAAGACTGGCAACCCACGTCGTGGCTGATCGGCGCGGTCGTCGTGGCCGCCACCGCGCTGGCGCTCGCGGTCCTGCTGCGTCGGGCCGATCTGCTCATCTTGTCCTTCGCTCCTGCCGGTGTGGTGCTGTGGTCCCTTGCCTCCCGTCCGCAGGTCAGCCCCGACATCGATCCGGCCGGGGTCTCCCCCACCACCTCCGCCGACCAGCAGAGCGTCTGGGCACTACACGGACGCCACGTCGACGGCGCTGAGCAGTGGTGGGCCCAGTGTGCCCCTGCCGACGGAATCCGTTGGGAGCAGGACCTTCTCGGCGGTTACCTGCACACCTCAGCCTCGCGATTGGAGGCTCGGTGGACCGCGGATCGGATCGGCACCGCCACAGTTGGCGCAGCGCTCACCGAACTCATCTCGCCCTGGGCCGCCTACCGGTTCGGGCCGCTTCGGATCCCGGCGACCGAGGTCCGGGTGCGACCCCGACCCTCGCCCAACGGTCGTCAGCTGCAGTTACCGCATCCGATCGGACTGGTCGGAGCCAATCGCAGTACGTCGCGGGGCTCCGGCTCCGAGTTCGCCGACGTGCGCACGTATCGCCCGGGCGATCGCTTGCGCGCCATTCACTGGCCCCGGACCGCTCGCACCGGCCAACTCCACGTCCGCGACAACTACGCCGAGCAGGACGCCGCCGTGCTGGTGGTCGTCGACGGCTCCGGCGGCGGAGCCAGTTGGCAGCGTGGGCTGCAGGCAGCAGCCACGGTCGCCGAGTTCTTCATCCGGCACGCAGATCGCGTCGCGCTGGTGGTCCTCGGGGCTGGCCGACCGGCGTACCTGCCCTACGGCGCCGGTCAGCGTCACTATCACCGCATCGCCGATGTACTCAGCGGCGCTCGGGAACCGGCAGCGACTGAGCCGCCGCGGCGGGTGCGGCTACCGGTCCAGGCCGGTTGCACCGTGCTGATGGTGTCCTCGATCCTGACTGACGTCGCACCCACGGTTGCGGTCGGCCTGGCCCAGCGCGGGCTGCCGGTGATCGTGCTGGACACCGCCCCCGACGTCGGTGAGCTGGCCGACCCGCTGGACCAACTAGCGATGCGGTTGAGGCTGCTCGAGCGACGCCCGGTGGTCGAGCGGCTCACCCAGGCCGGCGCACAAGTCACAGCCTGGGACGGCGCGGGCAGCCTGGAGTTGCCGATGCGGCGATTGACGCGCCGGCCACCGATCCGGGTGCACTCATGACGTGGTGGCCACGTCTGGCGGTGCTGGACCGCACGCGGCTCTTCGCCTACCTGGCGGCCGTCGTCGCGGCGTTGGGCATCGCCGGCTGCGCTGGTGCGGCAGGGCAGTTCGTGCTCTGGGCAGCCGTTCTGGTCGTCATCGGCTGGCTCGGGGCGCTGGTCGATGGGTCGGCCGCTGGTCTCGCGCTGTTCGTGGGGGCAATCGTCCTGGACTGGATCGTCAGCGCGCCGGCACCGACGACGTGGTGGGTGCTGCCGGCCGTGGCGCTCCTGACCGTCGTCTGGTCGCTGTGTGTCCTGGCGGGAGCAGGCCCGCACGCCGCTGCGCTACCCGCAGCGCTGGTGCGTGTGTGGTTGATTCGCACCGTCCTACTCGCCGCCGGCGGTTGTCTACTGGGCGGGCTGGTGCTGGCTCTGACCGGCCGGGTCAGCGTGGGATCCCCGGTGCTGGTCGCGCTCGCGCTCCTGGCGATCGCGGCTGCGACAGTGTGGTTTCGGTGCGGGGCGCCGACTGAGCACCTGAGCGCCGGGACCGGTCAGGCGGATTCCTTACGTGGCGCGCGCTTGCGAATCTGCGGCTGCTTGCGCACGATCGTCGGGTTCACGTTGTCCAGGACGACCTCGCGGGTCACGACCACGCGGGCGATGTCGTCGTCGCTGGGCACATCGAACATGACCGGCAGGAGGACTTCCTCCATGATTGCGCGTACGCCGCGTGCCCCAGTCCCGCGCAACATCGCCTGGTCAGCGATCGCGTCGACCGCGTCGTCGGTGAACTCCAACTCCACGCCGTCGATCTCGAACATCCGCTGGTACTGCTTGACCAGGGCGTTGCGCGGCTCGGTGAGGATGGAAACCAGTGCCTCGCGGTCCAACGGCTCGACGGTGGTGATCATCGGCAACCGGCCGATGAATTCGGGGATCAGGCCGAACTTCACCAGATCCTCGGGCAGGACATCGGTGAAGCTCTCCAACTCGTTCTTCTTGCTGCGCAACTGCGCCCCGAAGCCCAGACCCTGGCGACCGATCCGGTCCTTGATGATGGTCTCGAGTCCGGCGAACGCACCGCCCACGATGAACAGCACGTTCGTCGTGTCGATCTGGATGAACTCCTGGTGCGGGTGCTTGCGGCCACCCTGCGGCGGCACCGAGGCGGAGGTGCCTTCCAGGATCTTCAGCAACGCCTGCTGCACTCCCTCACCGGACACGTCGCGGGTGATCGAGGGGTTCTCACTCTTGCGCGCGACCTTGTCGATCTCGTCGATGTAGATGATGCCGGTCTCGGCCTTCTTCACATCGAAGTCCGCGGCCTGGATCAGCTTCAGCAGGATGTTCTCGACGTCCTCACCGACGTAGCCGGCCTCCGTCAGCGCCGTGGCGTCGGCGATCGCGAACGGCACGTTCAGCATCCGCGCGAGCGTCTGCGCCAAGTAGGTCTTACCGCAGCCGGTCGGTCCGATCAGCAGGATGTTGGACTTGGCCACCTCGACGGCGTCGCCGTGTTTGCCGATCTCCTCGGCGACCCGGATCCGCTTGTAGTGGTTGTAGACCGCGACCGCCAACGCCCGCTTGGCGGTCTCCTGCCCCACGACGTACTGCTCGAGGAAGTCGAAGATCTCCTTGGGTTTGGGCAGGTACTCCAGGCCCAACTCGGAGGTCTCGGACAACTCCTCCTCGATGATCTCGTTGCACAACTCGATGCACTCGTCGCAGATGTAGACCCCCGGGCCCGCGATGAGCTTCTTGACCTGCTTCTGGCTCTTGCCGCAGAAGTTGCACTTCAGCAGGTCGCCACCTTCACCTATGCGTGCCACGGGCGGGCTCCTTCCCCTGCTGTCATTGTCGTGCTGCGGTCGTTTGTCCTATTGAACTATCCCCACCCCATTGTGACCGGGTGGCCGGCCAGCGCGTCGAGCGTGTTTGCTCAGGGCGCAACCGGCCGACCATCCGGGTGGAGGCAGGATCAGGGTTGCAACGACGCCTTGCGGCTGGACAACACCTGGTCGATCAGGCCGTACTCCACGGCCTGCTCGGCGGTCAGGATCTTGTCGCGCTCGATGTCGTTGCGGACGTCCTCTTCGCTGCGACCGGTGTGATGGGCCAGGGTCTTCTCCAGCCACTCACGCATCCGGAAGATCTCGTTGGCGGTGATCTCCAGGTCCGTGGCGGTACCGCCGGTGCCTTCCATGGCCGGCTGGTGGATCAGGATCCGGGCGTTGGGCAGCGCGAACCGCTTGCCCTTGGCGCCGGCGCCCAACAGGATCGCGGCGGCGGACGCGGCCTGACCGATCACGAAGGTCTGCACATCGGGCTGGATGTACTGCATCGTGTCGTAGATCGCGGTCAACGCGGTGAACGAGCCACCCGGGGAGTTGATGTACATCAGGATGTCCCGGTCGGGATCCTGGCTCTCCAGCACGATCAACTGGGCGATGATGTCGTCCGCGGACGCGTCGTCGACCTGCACCCCGAGGAAGATGATGCGGTCCTCGAAGAGCTTGTTGTAGGGGTCGGACCGCTTCATCCCGTAGGACGTGCGCTCCTCGAACTGGGGCAGGATGTACCGCGAGGTCGGGGTGTTGAGGTTGTTCATAGGGGCTACTCCAGACAGGTGGGCGGCAGAACCGTAAGCGTCAGGCAACCGGCCGGTCATTCCGCCACCCCGCCCGCGTTGCCGTCCGGTGCATCGGTGGAGCGTTCGAAGACATGGTCCACGAAGCCGTACTCCTTGGCCTCCTCGGCGGAGAACCAGCGGTCCCGCTCGGAGTCGGAGGTGATCTGCTCGACGCTCTGGCCCGTGTGCTCGGCGATGAGCTCGGCCATCTGGCGCTTGATGAACACCAACTGCTCAGCCTGGATCTTGATGTCCGAGGCGGTACCGCCGATGCCACCGGACGGCTGGTGCATCATGACCCGCGCGTGCGGCGTCGCGTACCGCTTGCCGGGCGTGCCCGCGGACAGCAGGAACTGGCCCATGCTGGCGGCCATACCCATGGCGACGGTTGCGACGTCGTTCGGGATCCAGTTCATCGTGTCGAAGATGGCCATCCCGGCGGAGATCGAACCACCCGGGGAGTTGATGTACAGCCAAATGTCCTTGTCCGGGTCTTCCGCGGCCAGCAGCAGCAGCTGCGCGCAGATCGCGTTCGCGTTGTCGTCGCGGACGTCGGAGCCCAGAAAAATGATTCGTTCCTTCAGCAACCGGTTGTAGATCTGGTCATCCAGACCTCCGGCGCGCTCGGTGGCCGCAGTGGGCTGCGGCAGGTGTGCCTGGTTCACGGCGTTGCTCACGTCATCCCTCTTCGATCAAGGCACCTTCTCGGGTGCTCTAGGTGCACTTTCATTGGACCCTAACGCCCGCCACCGACGCGTTCGTCCCGGTTGCGGGTGGTGTTCGCCAGCAGCGCAAGAGCACCCCCCCGGCAACACCCGAGCCCGCCGCCTGACGGGCAGGCGGCGGGCTCGGCGGGTACGGCGGGTGCTCAGGCAGTCGGCGTCGACTCGTCCTCGTCATCGGCCCCGGCGACGACTTCTTCGGCGACAACTTCTTCAGCGACGATGTCGCCCGCGTCGTCCAGCTCTGCCTCGTCCAGGTCGAGATCCTCGACCGCACCGTCCACCTCGTCCTCGAACTCGGTGTCCAGCGCGTTCAGGTCGACGACCGCACCGGTGGTGTCCTTGATGGTGACCTTCTCCAGGACCGCGGCCAGCGCCTTGCGGCGGCCGACCTCACCCATGATCGCCGGGATCTGGCCCTGCTGGTCCAGCATTTGCGCGAACTGGTTGGGGTCAAGGCCGTACTGGCCGGCGCTGGCGATGATGAACTCGATCAGATCCTGCTGCCCGACCTCGACCTTCTCGTCCCGGGCGATCCGGTCCAGGACGAACTGGGTCTGCAACTGCTTGCGGGTGGATTCGGTGACCTCGGCACGGTGTTCGTCATCCTCGAGTCGCTCCTCACCCTCCAGGTGGGAGTGCACCTCGGACTCGACCAGCGCCTCCGGCACCGGCAGATCCAGGGTCTCCAACAGCTGGTCGAGGACCTTGTCGCGAGCCTGGATGCCCTGCTCCATCTTCTTGCCGCGCTCGACCTGCTCGCTGATCGCGGAGCGCAACTCGGCCAGGTTCTCGTAGTCACCGGAGACGGTGGTCGCGAAGTCATCGTCCAGCTCAGGCAGGGTGCGCTCGGAGACGGAGTTGACGGTCACGGTGATGTCCGCGTCCTCACCCTCGTGCTCGCCGCCGATGAGCGGGGAGGTGAAGTTCTTGGTGTCGCCGGCCGAGAGCCCGATGACGGCCTCGTCCAGACCCTCGAGCATGTTGCCGGCGCCGATCAGGTAGTCGACCGCGGCGACGTCGTCGATCTCCTCGCCGTTGATCTCAGCGCGCAGACCGATGTTGACCGTGTCGCCGTCCTGGGCGGCGCGATCCACGGCGGCAACGGTGCCGAAGCGCTCACGCAAGGCGTCCAACTCGGTGTCGACGTCCTCGTCGCTGATGGAGACCGGGTCGACCTCGACCGTGACGTCTTCGAAGGCGGGCAGTTCGAAGTCGGGAACAACGTCGACCTCGACGGTGAAGCTCAGGTCATCACCGTCGGCTGCCGGCACCGCGGTGACGTCGACCTCGGGCTGACCGATCGGCTGCAACTCCTGCTGGTCGACCGCGTCACTGTAGAACTGCGGCAGCGCCTCGTTGACTGCTTCCTGCACGACCGCACCACGGCCGACGCGCTGATCGATGATGCGCGCGGGAACCTTGCCCTGCCGGAAGCCGGGCACCTGCACCTGGCTGGCGATCGTCGCGTACGCCGCGTCGAGGCTGGGCTTCAGTTCCTCGAACGGAACGTCGACGGTGAGCTTGACCCGGGTCGGGCCGACATGTTCTACGGCACTCTTCACTGCTGCGATCTCCAAAGTGAGTTCGAGATGACATCAGAGGTTGTTCTGACGTCGTTCCGGGCGACCGAGGATTGGTCGCCACATCGAATGACCATGCTAACGGTCGGGGTAGCCGGATTCGAACCGGCGGCCTTCCGCTCCCAAAGCGGACGCGCTACCAAGCTGCGCCATACCCGCGGCTGGTCACCCGTTTTGGGCGGTGCGACCTGCGGGCAGTAGGCTAACCGCTCGGCGGATCCAGCCAGTGACCGGCCTCCGGTCATGGCCTCCAAGGGCACGGTCGGACCGCCACGCGGGTGTAGCTCAATGGTAGAGCCCCAGTCTTCCAAACTGGCTACGCGAGTTCGATTCTCGTCACCCGCTCCAGCAGGGTCGCAGAGCGTAATTCGACGCCACAATTTGGGCAATACCCTTCCGTAGACGCACGTCCTGGGGTTGACTGGTGCCAACTCCAGAAGGAGGCATCAGGACCGCCGTTTCGGGGCGGGAGCGACGAAGGAGAACATCATGGGATTGCTTGACGACGCCAAGGAAAAGCTCGAAGAGGCCAAGGACAAGGTCGAAGAGTTCATCCACGAGCACAAGGACGACGCCGAGGGCGCCGTTGACAAGGCGGGGGACTTCGTCGACGACAAGACCGGCGGCAAGTACGCCGACAAGGTCGACCAGGCGCAGTCGTTCGCCAAGGAGCAGGTGGACAAGCTCGACGGCCCGAACTGAGCCGCTGACCAACGCAAAGGAGGGCCGGGACAACCCGGCCCTCCTTTCGCGTTACCCGCAGTCCGCTCAGGTCCGCCAGAGCAGCACGATTGCGCGGTCGTCGGTCTCCCCCGATCGGGCCGCGGCGCACAATCGTCCCGCGGCACCACTGAAACCAGTGGCGGCCGCGCGGTCAGCCTGGCCGAGCAACCGGTCCAGGCCCTGTAACAAGTCGAAACCGGGGGCTTCGATGACGCCGTCGGTGAACAGCAACAACGCGTCACCGCGCTCCATCACACCGTGCGCGCGCGGGTAGTCCGCTGGACCTTGGCGATCCAGGACACCCAGCAGTACGCCGCTCGCGCCGGACACCGGCTGCCACCGACCACGACCGGCCTGGAAGTGCACGGCCGCCGGGTGACCGGCCGACCCCACACTGAACCGACCGGTGTCCAGATCGATCGCGGCGTGGATCGCGGTCGCGAAGCCCTCCGACCAGCCCTGTCGCACCAGGTGCTGATTGGCCGAAGGCAGGAACCGATCCGGCTCGACCGCGCCGAGCAGCCCGGACAGCGCACCACCCAGCAGCAGCGAGCGGCTGCCCGCGGTGCAACCCTTGCCGGACACATCCACGACAGCGATCTCCAAAGTGCCCGCCGTCGGACAGTCCGCGACCACGAAGTCACCCGAAAAGCTGTCGCCGTGCGCCGGCGCGATACACGAGTCCAGGTTCCATCCGGCAGGCAACACCGGCAGGCGACCCTGAGCGCGCAGTCGTTCGCGCAGGTCGACCAGCATCGAGGTACCCACGGCGGCCGGGATCCCGACCTCAGTGCGGCGCCGATCCGCGACCAGCAAGACACCCATCGTGCCCGCCAGGACCACCAGGAAGCTGCCCATCGTGTGCTTGGGCGTCTGCGGCAGCAGACTGCTGGAAACGCCCGCCACACCGAGGGCCACGTAGCTGGCCAACAACTGCGTGCCGTGCAGCACTGCTGCGGCCGCCACCGCGACGAAGACGAACGCCGCGTAGGACACCGAATGCGGGAAACGCAGCACGAGCGCAGTGATCGATGCCGTGAGGACCACGATGATTGCCACCATCGCCCAGTCCCGCGTCGGGCGTGGCGTGGTGGTGTCCCGGCCGAGCAGGCGGCGTGGCGCGAGCGCCGCGTCGATAACCATGATCGGAAACTACGTTGCGCGAGGCTGGTGGAAATAGTTTCTTTACTGTGTTCTTAACTTCGAGAGACACAATCTGGAACTGACCAGGTCAAGCATTCACCCTTGCGGAGGCAGCGCGCCCGTCTCTTCGTAGGTCGCGACCTCGGCGAGCCGTCGTGCATGTCGCTCGACCCCGGAGAACGGGGTGTCGAGAAAGATCTTCGCCATGGCCTTGGCCTGGTCCAGCGTGGTGAACCGACCGCCGAAGGAGATGATCTGCGCGTCGTTGTGCTCGCGGGCGAGTTGCGCCAGTTCGGTCGTGTAGCACAGCGCCGCTCGGATGCCCTTGACCTTGTTCGCCGCCATCTGCTCACCGTTGCCGGAACCACCGAGCACGATGCCGAGCGACCCAGGGTCGGCGGCCACCGCCTCTGCCGCGCGGAGTACGCACACGGGATAGTCATCCTCCGCGTCGTACTCCACCGGGCCGTGATCAATCACCTCGTAGCCCTCCCCCGGCAGCCAGGCCACCAGCGCCCGTTGCAGTTCGTACGCCGCGTGGTCGCCACCCAGATGAACTCGCATGTCCGCTCCTCGTCAGATCTGTCTCAGGAAAAGTCCGGGCCCTGGGTCCGGGTGCGCTTGAGCTCGTAGAAGCCGGGGGTGCTGGCCACCAGGACGCAACCGTCCCAGAGCTTGCCAGCCGCTTCACCCTTGGGCGCCGGGGTGACCACGGGGCCGAAGAACGACGTACCCGCGACGGTGATGACAGGGGTGCCGACGTCCTCGCCGACCAGCGAGATCGCGCGGTCGTGGGAGGCGCGCAGGGCGGTGTCCACCGCATCGCCGGGAACGTTGTCGTAGGCGTCGATGAGGTCCGCCGGCAGACCGGCTCCGGCCAGTGATTCGACGACGACGGCGTGCAGATCCTGAGCGTCCTTGCCCCGGCCGCCCGGGTGCAGACGGGTGCCGACGGCGTCGTACAACGGCTTCTTGACCTCATCGCCGTTGGCGAGCGCGGCCGCCGTGACCACCCGCACCGGACCCCATCCGCGATCCAGCATCTCCCGGTAGTCCGGCGGCAGGTCCCGGCCCTCGTTGAGTACCGACAGACTCATCACCGACCAGGTGACCTCGATATCGCGGACCTTCTCCACTTCCATCAGCCAGCGCGAAGTCATCCACGCCCATGGGCACAACGGGTCGAACCACATTTCCACGGTCTCGGTAGTCACCGCCCCATCGTGCCCCACCACCTCGGTTGACCGCACCACCGGAGCGGAAGGTCCAGGCAGCCGCACTGCGTGTAAAGATGATCAGCATGCCGGGGACCAACCTGACCCATGCCGAGGCCAACGCTCGATCACTGCTCCTGGACGTCGTGAACTACGACATCCACGTTGACGTCACCCAGAGCGCCGAGGTCTTCTCGACGCAGTCGACGATCGCGTTCCGCTGCTCGCAGCCCGGGGCGACAACCTTCCTGGACTTCATCGGGCAGTCGGTCGAATCCGTGCTACTCAACGGTGAATCCCTATCCCCTGCAGCGGTTTACGACGGATCGCGGATCGAGCTTCCGCAGCTGGGTGTCGACAACGTGGTGGAGGTCCGCGCCACTGGTCGCTTCATGAACACCGGCGAGGGACTGCATCGGTTCGTGGATCCCGCCGACCAGGAGGTTTACCTCTACACCCAGTTCGAGGTCGCCGACGCTCGCCGGATGTTCGCCGTCTTCGAGCAACCGGATCTGAAGGCGACGTTCGCCTTCACCGTCACTGCGCCCGCCCGCTGGGAGGTGCTGTCCAATCAGCCGACCCCGAAGCCCGAGCCCGCCGAGGGCAGCTATCTGAACCCGGCCGGGGAGACCGAACCCGTCGCGGTCTGGCGGTTCGAGCCGACACCGCGCCTGTCGTCGTACGTCACCGCTCTGGTGGCCGGCCCTTACCACCTGGTGCGCTCGACGGCGCAGACCCGCAACGGCGAGCTGCCGTTGGCCGTTGGCTGTCGCAAGTCCCTGGCCCAGTACCTCGACGCCGACAACATCTTCGATGTCACTCGCCGCGGATTCGCTTACTACGAGGACATGTTCGACTATCCCTACCCGTTCGCGAAGTACGACCAGATCCTGGTTCCGGAGTTCAACGCGGGGGCGATGGAGAACGCCGGTTGCGTCACTTTTGCAGAGGCCTACGTCTTCCGCGGAGCAGTCACCGAGGCCATCGTCGAGGCCAGGGCGCAGACGATCCTGCACGAGATGGCACACATGTGGTTCGGCGACCTGGTGACCATGCGCTGGTGGGACGACCTGTGGTTGAACGAGTCTTTCGCCGAGTGGTCTGCGACGACCTGCGCCGCGGAGGCCACCCAGTGGTCGGCGGTCTGGACTTCGTTCGCGGTCGCCGACAAGGCGTGGGCCTACAACCAGGATCAGTTGGCCTCGACCCATCCGATCGTGGCGGAGATCCCCGATCTGGAAGCGGTGGAGAGCAACTTCGACGGCATCACCTACGCCAAGGGCGCCTCGGTGCTCAAACAACTGGTGGCCTACGTCGGGCGGGACAATTTCGTTGCGGGACTGCGCAATTACTTCCGCAAGCATGCCTTCGGCAACACGCGACTGGACGATCTGCTCACCGAGCTCGAGGCCACCTCGGGCCGTGATCTGCGGGCCTGGAGTGCACTGTGGCTGCAGACCGCCGGCGTCAATACGCTCACCCCGATCGTCACGCTCGACGCGGAGGGCCGCTACCAGGAGGTCGTCCTGGAGCAGACCGCGCCGCCGGAGCACCCGACCTTGCGCCCGCAGGCGATCGCGGTGGGCCTCTTCGATCTGATCGACGGCACCCTGCACCAGCGATTCCAGGTGCGCCTTGATGTGGACGGCCCGCGGAGCGTCGTCACCGACCTGGTCGGCCAACCGCAAGCCGACCTGTTGCTGGTCAACGACGAGGACCTGGGTTACACCAAGACACGGCTGGATGAGCGGTCGCTGAAGACTGTGGTCGCAAATCCGTTGTCGCTGAAGGACTCTCTGGCCCAAGCGGTCGTGCTGGGCGCCTGCTGGGACATGACCCGGGATGCCGCCATGTCCGGTCGCGATTTCGTCACCATGGTGCTGGCGAGCATCACCGATCCAATGAGTTCGATGATGCTGCGCACCGTGTTGCGGCAGATGACCCACACCGCCCGGTTCTTCGTCGCGCCCGATCATCGCGCGCAGGTCGACGCCCAGATCGCCCGCGACCTGCGCGCCGCTGCCCAGCAGGCACCCCCCGGTAGCGATGCGCAACTGCAACTGGTCAGCGCGTTTGCGGCCGCGGCAACCGACCCGGATGACGTTTCCTGGCTCCGCGCGCTGCTGGACGGGACCGCGCAGCTGCCGGGCCTGGCGGTCGACACCGAGATGCGGTGGACCCTGCTCACCGGTTTGTGCTCGACCGGAGCCGCCGGCGAGGAGCAGATCGTCGCCGAGCTCGACCGGGACCCGTCCTCGACCGGGCACGAGCGAGCGGCCCGGGCCCGGGCGTCCATCCCCACCTCCGAGGCAAAGCGCGCCGCCTGGGACACGCTGATCAACGACTCCAGTGTTCCCAACCAGACCATCAACGCCATCGCCCTCGGGTTCAGCACGCCGCACGACCCGCAGCTTCTGCGACCGTTTGTCGAGCCGTACTTCGACGAGCTCGAAAACATTTGGAAGGCAAGGACGTTCGCGATCGCTCAAGCGATCACCTCGTTGTCCTTCCCAGCCTCGCTGGCCGATCAGGAGTTGTTGGACGCGACGAACGCTTGGCTCAGTGCGCATCCTCAGGCGTCTGCCGGAGCTCGCCGGGCGGTCGCCGACCACCGTGACGGTCTGGAGCGCGCGCTGACCGCGCAGCGGTACGACGCGTCAGCGCACTGACCGCCCACACGGACCTCGTGAGCCCGCTCAGTCCGGTTCGCCGGCGCGCACGGCGCCGTTGACCTTCTGCAGCAGTTTCTTACCGCGTCGTGATCGCATGATGTCGCCGAGCAGCAACGGCGTGCGATCCGGACCGCTGATCGGCAGCCGCCAGTTCGGGTACTCATCGTTGGTGCCGGGTTGGTTGATCGTGCGCACGTCGCCGACCAGGTCGTTGACCGATACGCCCAGCAACCGGCTCGGGGCCGCGGCCAGGAAGACGTAGAGCGCCTCGACGATGTCCTTGATCGAGGCGTCCTGGCCGAGCAGCCCTGCTTCACGCAGCGCCGTGACCATGGCGTCCCGCTGCGCACTGTCCTCGGCGACCTCCTGCGACCAGTCGCGGGTCAACAGACCCAGCCGGCGGCGCACCTGCAGGTGCTCACCTTGCAGGTAGCCGGCCGTCGGTGGCAGATCGTGCACGGTCACCGTGGCGAGCGCCAGCCGTCGGTACGAAGACGGCGGCCGCGGGGTGCGGCCGTCTTGTTGCCGCTCGAACCAAAGCACCGACGTACCCAACAAGCCTCTGTCGGTGAGGTAGTCGCGCACGTTGGGTGCGACGGTGCCCAGATCCTCCCCCACCACAACGGCCCCCGCCCGGTGCGCTTCGAGGACCAGGACGCTGATCATCGCCTCGTGGTCGTAGCGCACGTAGGTGCCCTCGGTCGGCTTCATCCCCCGCGGAATCCACCACAGTCGGAACAGACCGAGGATGTGGTCGATACGCAAGCCACCGGCCATGGCGAGGGTGGTGCGCAACATGTCACGCAGCGGCCGGTAGGCCTCCTGCTCGAGACGATCTGGGCGCCACGGCGGTTGACTCCAGTCCTGGCCGAGTTGGTTGTAGTCGTCCGGTGGGGCGCCCACGGATACACCGGCGGCGAAGAGCTCCGGACCGGCCCACACCTCCGCGCCGTTGGGATGCACGCCCACCGCGATGTCGTGGACGACCCCGACCCGCATCCCCGCCGCCTTGGCCTCACGGTGCGCACTGGCCAGCTGGTCCTGCACCACCCACTGCAACCAGCAGTGGAAGTCGACCTCTTCGGCCAACTGCGTGCGAGCGTCAGCGACAGCGTCGCTGCGGGGGTCCTGCATCTGCGTGGGCCACTGGTCGGCCGGTAGACCGTACTTCTCGGCGAGCGCGCACCACGTCGCGAAGTCGGTCAGCGGTTGGCCCTCGCGCGCGCAGAACGCCGCGAAGTCCCGGGAGTGCCGCCCGCTGCGCTGGCCGCGATGCAGTGCGCGCAGGGCAGCACGTTTGGCTCCCCAGGCTGCGTCACGGTCCAGGAAGTCGAACTCGTTGAGCCGGCGCGCGTCATCCGCATGCCATTCGATCAGCTGGCGCTCAGCGGCACCGAGGTAGCCGATGTCGGCCACTTCCTCGACCCGGATGTAGATCGGGTTGACGAACCGGCGTGACGTCGGCAGATAGGGCGACGGCTCCATCGGGGCAATCGGTTCCGCAGCGTGCACAGGATTCACCAGCACGAAATCAGCACCGTTACCGGCCGCCCACGTGCCCAACTCCGCCAGGTCCGCTGCGTCGCCGAGACCCCACGAACGCTCCGAACGCACCGAATACACCTGAGCGGCCAGACCCCAGGCTCGTTGCTGGGCCAGGGAATCGGGCAGCTCGAGGGTGTTCGGCGCCACGATCACTTCGGCGGTCTGGGGGCGCCCCCCAGCGATGCTCACCTCCAGCAGGTGATAGCCGATGGGCAGATCGCCGGGCAGAGCCACCGCGGCCTCCCCGGTGAGAACTCCATCGATCGGGCGCGGCTGCACGAGGTGCTCCACCGCGGGTGCCGAGACCGTGGTGCCGTCCTCGAGTCGCACCGCAGCGGTGAACTCCTGCCCGTGCGGCAGATGGATCAGGACAGTCGGCGTCCACCCCTCGCGGGCGACGACCACTGGCGGCAACGTACGACGCCACGCGGCGGTCGCGTGATCCTCCAGTGCCGCTCGGGCGGAGTCATCGTCGTCCACGACGACGCCGAGTGCCGTCAGCACGGCCCGGATGGTGTCGGCGCTGACCTGCACATGGTTGCCGGTCCAATCGTGATACTCGGTCGCAACCCCGAAAACACCGGCCAGTTCCAGCAGCGTCGCAGAAGGTCGCGGGTCAGTGGCGGTGGAATCGGCCGGCATGATGCAAGTTTGTCAGAGCCCAGGGCCCAAGATGGATGCCATGCACGTCTTGGACTGGCTCTGGCACCTCGACGGCGATGAGAACGGTACGCAGTCGGTTCGCGAGTGGCTGCTTGGCACCCCACTGCTCATTGCCATCGTCATCGTCTTCGGGCTCGCCGTCCGCTGGCTGATCTTCCGGGCGATCAATCGCGGGGTGCGGGTGATGCAGCGCAACCAGGAGCGCCGCGGCAGCCCCACCGGCCAGCGGATCATCCGTCCTGCCGATGAGTTGGAGACCGAACGACGCAAACAGCGAGCGCTGACCGTCGGCGCCTTGCTCAAGTCGATCACCACCGTCGTCACGGCCGTGGTGATCGCGCTGACCATCATGGCGATGCTCGGGGTGCCGTTGGCGCCCCTGGTCACGACCGCCGGCGTCGGCGGCGTAGCCCTCGGTTTCGGCGCCCAGAGCCTGGTCAAGGACTACCTGTCCGGCATCAGCATGATCATCGAGGACCAGTACGGCGTGGGTGACGTCATCGACACCGGGCAGGCGATCGGCACCGTCGAGGAGGTCACGCTGCGGATCACCCGGATCCGTGACGCCCAGGGGGTCGTGTGGTACGTCCGCAACGGGGAGATCCTGCGGTTGGGGAACAAGTCCCAGGGCTGGGCCAGCACCCGGGTCGATGTCCCGATCCGATACGACCAGGACGTCGAGAAAGCCCTGGGTGTCCTGCGAACGGTTGCGACGGACTTCGCCGCTGACGACAAATGGAACGCAGTCCTGGTCGACGAACCGGACGTCGTCGGCGTCGACTCGGTCGCCGGTGGGGCGGTCACGCTCACCACGATCCTGTCCTGCCTGCCGGGCCAGCAACTGCCTGCGGCCCGCGAGTTCCGCGCCCGGGTCAAGGTCGCCATGGACAACGCCGGGATCGTGATGGCGGCCACGCCGCCAGCGACCGGTGCAGTCCCACCCCCGGCCGGGACGTGACCCGGATGCCCAAGGAGACTGGAGCTGTGACGGACACGTTCTATGACCAGGTCGGCGGCGCTGAGACCTTCCGGAAGTTGGTCGCCGCCTTCTACCAGGGTGTGCGCTCCGACGAACCGCTGCGTGCGTTGTATCCCGAGGAGGATCTCGAACCGGCGGAGCGTCGGCTGCGAATGTTCCTTGAGCAGTACTGGGGCGGTCCGACGACCTACTCCCAGGAACGCGGGCATCCCCGTCTGCGCATGCGGCACATGCCGTTCGCCGTCACACCGGACATGCGCGATCGGTGGCTGGTGCACATGATGAGCGCGGTCGACAGTCTCGAACTGGACCCCACGCACGACCTGATCCTGCGCGACTATCTCACCCGCGCGGCGTACTCCTTGGTGAACACCCTCGACGACAAGCAGGAGACCCAGCCTTGACCAACCCGACGCCGTGGTGGCGCGACGCAGTCATCTACCAGATCTATCCCCGCTCCTGGGCGGACGGCAACGGTGACGGAGTCGGCGACCTGCCGGGTATCACGGCCCGCCTGCCCTACCTTGCGGAGTTGGGCGTCGACGCGGTGTGGCTCTCGCCGTTCTATGTCTCACCACAGGCGGATGCCGGGTACGACGTCGCCGACTACCGCGATATCGATCCGGTCTTCGGTTCGCTGTCCGACGCCGATGCGCTCATCGCACGGGCCCACCAGTTGGGTCTGCGGGTGATCGTCGACCTGGTGCCCAACCACACCTCCGATGAGCACGCGTGGTTCCAGGCGGCTCTCGCAGCCGGGCCGGGGTCACTCGAGCGTGACCGGTACATCTTCCGCGATGGTGACGGCGCCGACGGGGCCCTGCCGCCGAACGATTGGAGCAGCGTCTTCGGCGGCGGCGCCTGGACCCGGATCCGCGAAGCCGATGGCCGCCCCGGTCAGTGGTACCTGCACCTGTTCGACGTCAAACAACCGGACCTGAACTGGGAAAATCCCCAGGTACGAAGCGAATTCGAAGACATCCTGCGGTTCTGGCTGGACCGCGGAGTGGACGGTTTCCGCGTCGACGTTGCGCACGGGCTCGTCAAGGCGAAGGGACTGCCGGACTGGTCGGGCCCGATGAACATGCTCGACCTGCCCGACCCCACCCAGCGACCACCGATGTGGGACCAGGACGGCGTGCACGAGATCTACCGGTCGTGGCGGGCGGTCCTGGACGGGTACAACCCGCGGGATGCCGAAGGCTACGACTCGGCACGGGACCGGGTGATGTGCGCCGAGGCGTGGGTCGATCCGCCGGAGCGGCTGGCGCGTTATGTTCGCCCCGATGAGTTCCATCAGGCGTTCAACTTCGACTATCTGAACGCGCCGTGGCAGGCCGACTCACTGCGCGCGACCATCGCCGCGTCCCTGGCGGCTGACGACGCCGTGGGCGCGCCCACGACGTGGGTGCTGTCGAACCACGACGTCGTCCGGCACGCCAGCAGACTGGGTCTGCCGGTCGGCACCGCCCGTCCGAACGGGATCGGCGCGGACGACACCCAACCCGATCAAGAGCTCGGGGCACGGCGGGCGCGTGCCGCCTCGACGATCATGCTCGCGTTGCCCGGCGGCGCCTACATCTACCAGGGCGAGGAACTCGGGCTGCCCGAGCACACTGCCCTGCCGGACGAGGTCCGGCAGGATCCCACCTTCGCTCGTACGGCGGGTGCGGAGTTGGGCCGAGATGGCTGCCGGATCCCGATGACCTGGGAAAAGGACTCTCCTGCCTACGGATTCAACGACACCGGCCGCACCTGGCTCCCGCAGCCGACCGAGTTCGCCGACCTTGCCGTCGATCAGCAGGTCGGCGTCGCGGCCTCCTCGCTCGAGCTCTACCGCAGGCTGCTGACCGAGCGTCGCGATCGCGGGATCGGTGGCGGCTCGTTGACCTGGGCGGACGTCGACCCGGACGTGCTGAGCTTCACGATCCGCGGCACGACGGGTGAGCAGACCACGATGCTGGCGAACCTGTCCGCCGCATCGGTGACGATCCCGCCAGGGCACGAGGTGCTGGTGGACTCCGACCCCGATGGGGACGGCACCCAGGTCGCACCGGACACGGCCGTCTGGCTGCGGCGTACGTCCTGAATCAGGCGGCGCTGCTCGGCCGTTGCAGGACTGCCCGGGCGATCAGGCCGACGATCAACGCCCAGAACGCGGCACTCACACCGGCGACAGCGATGCCGGATGCCGCGGTGACGAAGGTGAGCACCGCAGGTAGGTGGTTCTCCGGCGTCGCCATCGCGGCGGTGAGACTGCTGGCCAGGGTCGACATCAACGCCAGGCCGGCAACCGCGGCGATCACTCCCGCCGGCGCCAGCACCACCAGTTGACCGAACGCACCGGCGGCCAGGCCCAGACCGATCACGACCACCCCGGAGGTCACGCTGGCGATCCAGCGACGGAATCGATCGGGTCCGGCCTCCGGTCCGGCGGCGAGTGCGGCGCTGATCGCGGCGAGGTTGATCGCATGGCCGCCGGCGGGTGCACCCAGCACCGTCCCGGCGCCGGTGACGAGCATCGAGCGCCGCCAGGGCACTTGGTAGCCAAGCCCTTTCATCACCGCAACGCCAGGGACGTTCTGGGATGCCATCGTCACCACGTACAGCGGCAAGGCGATCCCGATCACTGCCCCGAAGGTCAGCGTCGGCGTGGTCACGACGACGTGGGGCAGCAACTGGTCGGTGCGGATCGAGGTGCTGCTCCGGGCCAGGTGCACCGCGATCACCACCGCTGCGGCGCAGAACGCCAGCGGGGAGGCCCAGCGCGGCGAGAATCGCAGGGCGAGCAACCACACGACGACGACCGGCGCGACGGCCAGCGGATCCTTGGCCATCCCGGTCACCGGACCAAGGCACAGCTGGAAGAGAATCCCGGCCAGCATCGCCTGGGCGATGGCGGTCGGTATCGCGGCGATCAGCGCACCCAGCCGCGACACCAAACCGGTCAGCACGATCAGCGCGCCGGTGAGCAGGAACGCACCGACGGCTGCCGGCCACCCACCGGCGACGACACCCGTCGCGGCCAGCAGCGCCGCGCCCGGCGTCGACCAGGCGACCGTGATGGGGATGCGTGTCCACGACGCCAGCAGGATCGACCCAGCACCCATCGTGACGCTCACGGAGAGCAGACCGCTGGCAGCCTCACGCGGGCTGGCACCCACCGCGGTCAAACCGGTCAGGATCACCACGAAGGAACTGGTGAATCCCACCAGGGCACAGACAATTCCGGCTGTGATCGGCCGGGAGGCCGAGCCGGTCGACTCCGTCAACGCACCAGGACGTGGCCGGCCGGGGTGGTCAGTCGGTACCACCGGCCGGCCGTGTAGACCGTCGCCTCGTCGCCGACGAGGAAGCCCAGCGCGTGCGCACCGAGTGCGACACTGGCGCTCAAGCCGTCGGCGGCTGCGGGTAGAGGGATGCTCGCGGACCACACGCGCTGGCGTTCCGTCTCCTGGCGTACGGCGCTCAGCGGCTCCCGGGCTGAGACCGCCAACGCCTCAAGACCGTCGGTGGCCGTGCGACGCAGCGTCTCGATGGGGACCTGGGTCACCGGGCGCCATCCGCTGCGCGGCGGCGAAACGGCCGCCCATGTCGTCTGCACCGTCATCGGCGGGATCGGCAATCGGTGATCGTCGCTGTGCCTGGCCAACCGGTCCGCGACTGCCGAAAGGCTCACCACCACATCGAGATTCGCCGGTTCGGCCAGTTCGAGGACACGCAGACCCACGGTCGTCCCCTCACCCAGCAGACCACGCCCCTTGACGACTCCCACCCAGGCTGCGAGCGCCGTACCGGAGGCCAGAAGGCGGATCGCGCCGTCCTCCTCCAGGCGACGGGCGCGGGCGACGTACGTGCTCAGGTCCGCCCAGGTCTCCTGGTCGGCCAGGCGCAGACTGCTCACGAGCCGCGCCGTTTCATCGTCACCGGCGGGGCACTGTGCGCGCTCAGCACGGCCCGCAGGTCATCCGGGATGCGCACCGGTTTCTGATCGGTCATGTCGAAGGCGACCTGGGTCGTCAGCGCGCGGGCACACAAGCGGGCGTCCGGCTCTGGCGAGTCGTACAGCTCATAACTGGTGTCGAAGGACGCACCCGCCACCCGGGAGACCCACAGGTGCACCGCCACCGCCTGACCACGGAAGTGCAGTTGGTCCAGATAGTCGATCGAGGCATGGGCGACCAGCAGACCGTTGGAGCGGCGTACCGGACCGAACCACTCATGGAATCCCTTGATCCGCGCTTCCTCGAGCAATCTGAGGAACTGGACGTTGTTGACGTGCCGCAACGCATCCAGATCCGACCAGCGCAGGTCAACGGTCACGACGGTCGGCGAGTCGGGCATGCCCCCATCCTTGCAAAGCGGCATCCGCGACCTGGATAGAGTCAGCGACTGTGAGTTCGTTACCGCCCTCCGACGACGCCGCCCCGGGCGCGGCGGACACCTTCGGACAGTTGCTCGAGGTGCTCGACCTCCAACCGGCCGGCAGTTGGTCGCTGGAGGTCAGTGATACCACCGGCGCGTTCAGTGATCAGTCACAACGTGACATGGAACTCTTCGTCGGCACCAGCCAGCCCACGCCGCAGCGGCGTGCCTTCGGCGGTCAGGTGCTGGCCCAGACCGTGATGGCTGGTGGGTTGAGTGTGCGCGGTGCCGGACTCCCGGAGCGTCGGATCCACAGCCTGCACGCCTACTTCATCCGACCGGGCGACTCGGCGGCGCCGATCAACTTCGCCGTGGAGAACCTGCGGGACGGAAACTCCTTCTCCCAGCGGCGGGTCCACGCCCTTCAAGGCGGTCAGACCATCCTGTCCGGCACGTTGTCGTTCCAAGAACCGGCGGAGGGTCTGGACCACCAGGCAGCGATGCCGGCGGTGCCTGACCCGGAACGGGTGTGGACCGCCAAGGAGGAGCTCGAGGGTCTGGCCGGTATGCATCCGGCGGTCGACCACTGGATCAACCGGGCCGTGGATGTGCGCACCGTCGAGGGCGCGCTGTACTTCAAACCCGGCCGCCAGCACTACGCCGGTCAGAACGTGTGGATGAAGGCGGTCGCCCCGCTACCCGACGACCCGCTGATCCATGCCGCTGTTCTGGCGTACGCCAGCGACTACACGCTGCTCGAGCCGGTGCTGCGTCGACACGGCCTGGTGTGGGCGGACAAACGACTGCGTCCGGCGAGCCTTGACCACTCGATGTGGTTCCATCGGCCCGCGCGGATCGATGAGTGGGTGCTGTACACCCAGGAGTCGCCGTCCGCCTCCGGTGGCCGGGGCCTCGGGATCGGCAAGATCTTCGCCCAGGACGGCACCCTGGCGTGCACCGTCGCTCAAGAAGGCATGGTCCGGGTCAAGCAGGACACGACCAAGAGCCGTTACGACACCTGAGCCACAGCCGCTAACGCTCCGTCGACAACCTCCCCTTCACGGGGCGTCGCCGCGCTAGTCGCGGGTCAACCTGCGGTGGGTCACCCGATGCGGACGGGCCGCATCAGGACCCAACCGCTCGATCTTGTTCTCCTCGTACGCCGCGAAGTTGCCCTCGAACCAGTACCACTTCGAGGGGTCCTCGTCGGTACCTTCGTAGGCCAGGATGTGCGTGGCCACGCGGTCCAGGAACCACCGGTCGTGGCTGATCACGACCGCACACCCCGGAAACGCCAGCAGCGCGTTCTCCAGCGATCCGAGGGTCTCGACGTCCAGGTCGTTGGTCGGCTCGTCCAGCAGCAACAGGTTGCCGCCCTGCTTCAACGTGAGCGCCAGATTGAGCCGGTTGCGCTCGCCACCGGACAGCACACCCGCCTTCTTCTGCTGGTCCGGGCCTTTGAACCCGAACTGCGAAACGTAGGCGCGAGAGGGGATCTCGACCTTTCCGACAACGATGTGGTCGAGGCCGTCGGACACGACCTCCCACAGCGACTTGTCCGGGTCGATACCGGAGCGGTTCTGGTCGACGTAGCTGATCTGAACCGTCTCACCGACCTTGACGGAGCCGGAATCCGGCTGTTCCAGGCCGACAATCGTCTTGAACAGCGTCGTCTTACCGACACCGTTCGGACCGATCACTCCCACGATGCCGTTACGGGGCAGGGTGAAGGACAACCCCTCGATCAGTTCCCGTTCACCGAAGCCCTTGCTCAGGTCGGAAACCTCGATGACCTGGGCACCCAGCCGCGGGCCCGGCGGGATCTGGATCTCCTCGAAGTCCAACTTGCGGGTCCGGTCGGCTTCAGCGGCCATCTCCTCATACCGGGCCAGCCGGGCCTTGCTCTTGGTCTGGCGGGCCTTGGCGTTGGAGCGCACCCACTCCAACTCATCGCGCAGCCGCTTGGCCAGTTTGGCGTCCTTCTTGCCCTGCACCTGAAGGCGTTCTTCCTTCTTCTGCAGGTACGTCGAGTAGTTGCCTTCGTAGGGGTAAAGGCGCCCGCGGTCGACTTCCGCGATCCACTGCGCCACGTTGTCCAGGAAGTACCGGTCGTGGGTCACCGCCAGGACGGTGCCCGGGTAGGCAGCCAGGTGCTGCTCGAGCCAGTTCACCGACTCTGCGTCGAGGTGGTTGGTCGGTTCGTCCAACAGCAACAGGTCCGGCTTCGACAGCAGCAACTTGGCCAGGGCCACGCGGCGGCGCTCACCACCGGACAGCACCGTCACATCGGCATCCCCCGGCGGGCACTGCAAAGCGTCCATCGCTTGCTCGATCTGCGAGTCCAACTCCCACGCGTCGGCGGCGTCGATCTTCTCCTGCAGGGTGCCCATCTCGGCCAGCAACGCATCGAAGTCGGCGTTCGGATCTTCCATCAGAGTGGAGATCTCGTTGAAGCGGTCCAGGTCGTCCTTGATCTGACCCAGGCCCTCCTCCACGTTGCCGCGAACGTCCTTCTCCTCGTTCAACGGCGGCTCCTGCAGCAGGATGCCCACCGAGTATCCGGGGCTGAGTCGCGCTTCTCCGTTGGACGGCTGGTCCAGACCCGCCATGATCTTCAGGATCGTGGACTTACCGGCACCGTTCGGCCCCACGACGCCGATCTTGGCGCCCGGGTAGAACGACATGCTGACGTCGTCAAGGATCAGCTTGTCGCCAACGGCCTTACGCGCCTTGGTCATGGTGTAGATGAACTCGGCCATGCCGCAAAGGTTATCGGGCGCCCAACCGGACTCCCAATCGAGAATCGGCCGCGACCCCAGATCGCGTATCGGGATCCCCCGGGCGGCGCACGGCCGCCCGGAGGCCCCCTCTTCAGGCGCCGATGCTCTCCGGTTCCAGCGTCTCCGTCCGCTCCGCGGAGTCGTCGACCACGTCGTACGGGCCGGTGTATTCCTCCTCTTGGGTCGGCGGCGCGCTGGGCTGCCGACCGGTCCAGGACCCCGGACCGGCCTCGACCGACGACGGCGCAGCGTGGTCGGTGCCACGGCTACCCCGCGGACGGGGCCGGTAGTACGCCGTACCGAACCGCAGGTCCGGCCCGATGTTCTCCGCGGTCACTTCGACCCGCTCGAGATTGCGGCCGTCGGACTGATAACCGTTCACCCGCAAAATGCCGTGAACCACCACGCGATTGCCCTTGCTCAGGCAGTCCATGACCTCACCGCCCAGTTCACCCCAGGCGGACACCGAGTAGAAGCTGGACTTCCCGTCCGAGTAACCTCCACCGGACTCCCGCTTGCGCTCGTTGACGGCAACCCGCATGGTCGCGAGGTTGCCCTTGCTGGTTTGGCGCAGTTCCGGGTCGGCGACCAGGCGGCCACACAGCGTCACTGTTGTCTCATACATTGCAGACTCCCCTCTGATGCGCGCCGGTGCGCGCGATGGGAACCAGCCTGCGGGTGCGCGCTTCGCCGAACCAGAGCGATGCCGCGTTGTGTGGATAACGCGCGGCAGCCTGTGGAAAAGCCCGCGGCGGGGCTATTCGTGCGCGGCCCGGGCCAGGTTCTCGCGCACCGTGCGATGGGTATCGAGGACCTCGCGTACCGGGGCCAGGACCTGCTCCTGCGCGACCTGGTCGATCGCCGCACCGAGGCGACGGTTGATCGTCGCGGCCCGGCGCCGGGCTCCGAGACCGGCCAACCAGCGCGACAGCGCAGCCGTGAGAACCCCGACGAGCGCTCCCCCACCGGCCAACCAGAACGGCGCCGGCACCCCGAACCATCGAGGTACGCCGATGCTCAGGTTGAGCAGGCCAAGGACTCCCGCCGCGAGCAGCCACAGCGCACCGGCGACCAGAGCCGCGAAGGCCACCCACTGAATCGCCGACACCACACTCCACCAGCGCGGCCGCCGTGCGCTGATGTCGGTCGCCAGTACCGCTTGGTCCAGTGCGTCACGCAGATCGGCGGAACGGGGATCTGCGACGTCGGCGATTCGCTCCGCCCACACCGCAGGCAGACCCGCACTCGCCTCATCGACCAGGTGACGGGCCGCCAGATCGACCTCGGCTTTGGCGGCCGCGGTCGGTTCCGGCAGGGAGGTACGCCCCAACAGACGCTTGGCTTCGGAGCGACCGATCCGTTCGGAGACGACATCCTGCAGGTGCAGCCGGTCCAACGGCGAGCGCCGCACCCGCGCAGCCCAGCGGGTCAGCGGCCAACCGCCGGACTTGCTGGCCTCACGTCGGTAGTCTCGACGAACCGCGTCCACCACCGCGGGTACGCCCGCCGCTTTGGACAAGGCCGCCACCAACTCCGAACTGCCCCGGGACAGTTCGGGTTCTGCCGATCCGACCAACGGCTGCAGCCGCGTCGCCGCACTGGCCAGATCCCCGACCAACCGGCGCTCGGCCGCATTGTGCTCTTGGACCACCGCCCCGATCCGGGCAGCCAGGTCATCGACACCCCGGCCGTCGACGGCCGAGGTCTGCACAACCTCGACGGAGCCGATACCGTCCGCGGCCAACAACCGGCTGAGGTCTTCGGCGCACGCGGCGGCGTTATCGATGTCGAGGCGGTCAACCTGGTTCAGCACGGCCAACGTGCGCGCCCGTCGCGCCGCCAGCGTGCGCACGTATTCGTCGTGCAACAGCGCATCGGCGTACTTCTGCGGGTCGGTCACCCACACGAAGACGTCCGCCCGCTCGAGCACCCTGTCGGCTTCGCGGCGGTGGGCCGGCACCCGCGAGTCGAAGTCCGGTAGGTCCAGCAGCACGAGGCCGTCGAGCAGTTCTGCGAAGCGGTCGTCAGCCGGCACCTGATGGCGCGCAGCGACGCCCAGCCAGTCCAGCAACGGCCCGGCAGGATCTTGGCCCCACACGGCGGCGGTGGGCCGGGACGTTGTCGGGCGTCGGGCACCGATCCGCGAAACCGGCTCTGCCGCAAGGGCGTTGAACAGCGACGACTTGCCGCTCCCGGTCGCTCCGGCGAGCGCGACGACGGTGTGGGAGCCGCCGATCGCCGTACGTTGTCCGACTTTGTCGAGCGCTTTGCGCGCGGCCTCGAGATCGGCGTCGGGCAGAATGCCCGCGCTCGCGGTGACTGCCGTGCGCAGCGCGTCACCCCGTCCGCGAAGCTCGCTGTCGTCGATCGCGGCAACACCGGACCGGTTCAGTTGTGTAGTGGTACTCATCGGCTTGCTTGCACCGCCTTGGTCGCTGCGGTGAGGTCGTGTCGCACGGTCGTGATGTCCTCGTCCTGGACGACGGCGTTGAGCCGGGCCGCCTCGCTGTCGTAAAGAGCCTCCACGCGCTCCAGCAGATCCCGTCGCGCCATCTCCGACAGGTTGCGGACCGCTTGGTCGCCGAAGACCGCTTCCAACAACCGCTGGGCGACCACGGCGGAACCACCGGCGATTCCCACCTCGGCGCCGGTCAGCCCGGCGGTGGCCGAGAACGTGACCAACATCAACAGGACAGCGATGCCGTTGACACCGAAGGCCAGGAACCGGGCGGTCATGCGCTTGTTGCCGGCCTGCGATCGCACCAGTTCCAGCAGGCCGTGCTGCCAGTCGCGCACCAACCGCTGCGCCGCAGGGCTGAACTGCTCGGAAGGTCGTGCCAGGGCAGGGTTGGCGTCAGCCAGGGCCGAGCCGCCAGGGATCAGCCGCCACGCACGGACGGCGGTGGCGGGAGCGGTGCTTCCGCCCGCAAGGATCAAGGCAGCCACCCCGTCCTGCAATGCCTCGCCCAACTGCTCGGTGGTAGCTGGAGTCGACTCCCCCCGCAGGAATCCACCGATCCGGTCACGCATCCGACCGACTCCAGCATCGAGTTGCCGCAGCAACTCACCGGTGCCGACGAACTCCTGCCAGCGCGCGAGCACCTCGCCACGCAGCAGCGTGCCGTCCCGCATCCCCTCACCGACCTGCGTCAAGGCCGCGTCGTACGCCGTGTCGACCGCCCCGCGCAAACTCGCCGTGGCTGCCTCCTGGGCGCCGAGGGCTGCATCCAGCCGGTCGACCCGGCCGCTGAGTGAGTCCAGTGCGCCGTCCAGGGTTCGTCGGATCACCACGTTGCGGGCGAAGGCGTCCGCTGCCAGCGACTGCAGCCAACTCTGGATCCGGGAGATCTCGGTGACGGGCAGCAGGCCATCGACCAACGGCACTTCTCCGACCGCGAAGATCGGCGACTGACCCAGCCCGTTGTCACGCAACATTCCGGCCAGATCGGCGCGCACCTCTGCCATCGCTCCGTGCGGGACCCGGTTGAGCACGACCGCAACCGACGTGCCACGTGCGACGGCCTGATGCAGCAACTGCCACGGCACTGCGTCGGCGTAGCGGGCAGCGGTGGTCACGAAGATCCACAAATCCGCTGCACCCAGCAATTGCCGAGCCAGATCACGGTTGGCCTCGACCACCGAGTCGATGTCCGGCGCGTCCAGGATCGCCAGTCCTTGCGGCAGCGAATCGTCAGCAACCAGGCGCACGGTCCGCGGATCGGCCGATTCGGGCGATCCCCCGGTCATGCGCGCCAGGCCCGGGAGCACCCGGGTCCCGGCAAACCACTCGACGTCACCGGGGTGATGGATCAGCGTCGACGCCCTGGTCGTGGGCCGAAGCACCCCGGCCGCGGCGACCTGGTGCCCAAGGATCGAGTTGACCAGCGTCGACTTACCGGCACCGGTGGAGCCGCCGACGACGGCCAGCAGCGGCGCATCCAGCGCACTCGCGCGGGGAATCAAGTAATCGTCGAGTTGAGCGGTGAGTTCCTCGGTCTCGCGACGCGCCTCCTGGACCCCGTCGATCTGCAACGGCAGGCGGGCCTCTGCGATGGTGCGACGCAGGCCGACCAACGACTCCAGCAACGTGGAGGGGGCCGCGTCATTCACGGCCCCAGCATCCCTCGTCCGATGCCTTCGGACCAACTCCGCCGCGCTCGCGACCCCTATTGGACGTCGTAGTCAGGTACGGCTAACCTCAGATCGGTTAGGTAACCCTCAGAAGAAGAACGGGTAGGAGTCGGGTCGTCGTGCTGGCAACGTTCATCATCGGGCTCCGCGAGGGGCTCGAGGCGGCGCTCATCGTCAGCATCGTGGCCACCTTCCTCAAGCGCAACGGCCAGCCGTTGCGGCCCATGTGGATCGGGGTCGGCGCCGCGGTCGCCCTCAGCATCCTGGTCGGCGTCGTCCTCAGTGTGATCGAAAGCAGCCTTCCCCAAGCCGCGCAGGAGGGCATGGAGTCGATCATCAACGCGATCGCCGTGGTCCTGGTCACCACGATGATCCTGTGGATGGCCAAACACGCTCGCGGGATGAAACGGGAGTTGGAAACCGCCGCCAGCACCGCCCTGGCCTCGGGGACCTCTCGGGCGCTGGTGTTGATGGCCTTCCTCGCGGTCCTCAAGGAGGGGTTCGAAACCTCCGTTTTCCTGCTGGCGACGTTCTCCGCCGCGAGCAGCACCTGGTTCGCCGCCGCCGGTGCCGTGCTCGGGATCGCGGCGGCCGTCGTCCTGGGCTACGGGCTCTACACCGGCGGCGTGAAGCTGAACCTGGCCAAGTTCTTCAAGTACACCAGCGTGTTCCTGGTACTCGTCGCGGCCGGCCTGCTCGTGTCGGCACTACGCACCGCCCACGAGGCCGGGTGGCTGAACGCCGGACAACAGCGCACTCTCGACCTCGCCTGGCTGGCACCGACCGGGTCGGTGCGGGGCGCCGTACTCACCGGGGTGCTCGGGATCCCGGCCGACCCGCGGTTGGTGGAGTTGCTCGCATGGCTGGCGTACGTCGTACCCATGCTGCTGATCATCTTCTGGCCGCAGGCCTACCGCCCGGGTGCCGCTGCGAGCCGCCGGATCAAGGCGGCGGCCGCTGCCGGCTGTGCCCTGGTCGCCGCCGCGCTGATGATCGGGGTGCGTACGCCGAGCGTCAGCCTGCCTGCATCGGCACCGATCGTTGGCTCGTCCGGGAGCCGGCTGGGTACCGCCGAACTGCTCGGAACCACCGTGCGCATGGTGATCGACGGCCACCCGTCCGAGGTCACGGTCATGGACGCGGGCACCACCGTGCACAACGGCGTCACCGCGAAGGTCCTGCGCAGTGACGCCACGCCTTCGGACATCAAACGCACCGCCAGTCTCAGCGAACTGGCCCTGCTGAACGGTGGGCGCCTGCCCGTCGGTGTCGTGGCCGAACGCAACCCCGGGCCGTTCGCGCTGACTGAATCGCTGCGCGGGCAGGTGACCGCCTACGCCGTCGACGGTCGGCTGATCGATGCCACCGACGATCGTCGCGTCGTCGACACGATTTCCGGGGGTGGACTGGACACCGTTCGGACGTTCACCCTGCCGGGCAACACCTGGACGGTGGACCCGGCGTACGTCGCGTCCACCGCCAGCACTCTGGGCGACTACACGTCGGCCCAGGCCGAGCATCGGTTCTGGCGCTGGGTCGTTCCCGGCGTTCTCCTCCTCGCGGCAGCAGCGCTGCTCGCCGCCGCCTGGCGGTCGCGCCGGGCCGAAGCCGTCGTTCCCTCGCAGTCCCCCGTAGGCGTGCCGATCAGCACACCCTGACGCACACCCGACGGCACCCTGTCACCATCACCAAGGAGCAAACCCATGTCCTCGTTCCCCCGTTCAACGACTACTGCCGTAGTCGGGGCCGCGCTGTGCACCGCGCTGGCTGCCTGCGGTTCCGGCAGTTCCACCGGGAGTGGCTCCAGCGCGACCAACTCGGCGGCGACCTCCGGCGGCGCTGCAACCGGTGCCCCCGTCAAGAACGGCGCGGCCCAGGTCGCCATCACCCTGACGGACAACGACTGCTCGGTCGACCACGCGACCGCTGCCGCCGGACCGATCACCTTCACGGTCAAGAACGAGAGTGCCCCGGGCATCAGCGAGGTCGAGTTGCTGAGCCAGGAGCGGATCCTCGGCGAGAAGGAGAACCTGGCTCCCGGCCTGCCGGCGACCACGTTCACGGTGACCCTCACCGGTGGGCAGTACCAGATCTACTGCCCCGGGGCCACGACCGAGAACCGCACCTTCACGGTGACCGGAACTGCCGCCAGCACTGGCGCGAGCAGCACTCAGCAGCTCCTGGCCGACGGCACCAAGGGGTACGGAACCTACGTCGCCAACACCCTCGCGGACATGGTCGTTGCCGTCGGCAACCTCAAGACCGCTGTCGATTCGGGCGACGTCGCGAAGGCCAAAGAGGCCTACGCCAAGGCCCGGCCGTTCTACGAGAAGATCGAGTCCGACGTCGAAGGTTTCGTCCTGCCGGGCAAGGACGCCACCGACAACAAGTTCAACCTCGACTACCTGATCGACATGCGGGCCTCCAACCTCGACCCCGCGGTCGGCTGGTCCGGCTTCCACGCGATCGAACGCGACCTGTGGCAGAACGGCAAGATCACCGACCAGACCAAGACCTACGCCGCGGACCTGCAGAAGAACGTCGGCACCCTCGCGCAGTTGGCGAAGTCGCTGACCTACAAACCCGAGGACCTGGCCAACGGTGCCGCCAGCCTGCTGGAAGAGGTGCAGAGCAACAAGATCAAGGGTGAGGAAGAGTCGTTCAGCCACCTCGACCTGGTCGACTTCGCGGCCAACGTCGAGGGTGCACAGCAGGCGTTCGCCTACCTCAAGCCGGGTCTGGACAAGATCGACCCGACCCTCTCGACGCAGGTGGCCACCCAGTTCAAGAACGTTCTGGCTGCACTGGAGAAGTACCGCGACGACAGTGCGCTGGGTGGTTACAAGGCCTGGACGCCGCAGCTGCGGGCAACCGACGCCGCGGCCCTGAGCAAGGCCGTGCAGGCGCTGCAGGACCCGCTGTCCCGGATCGCCGAGAAGGTCGCCACCGCGCAGTAGATGCGTTCGCAGCAGTGGTCGCGCAGTAGGACAATGGAGTCATGAGCAGTAGCGCCCCCGACCCGCACCCAACCTCGGGTGAGGACCGCGGTCTGTCGCGCCGCCGGCTGGTGCAAGGTGCCGCCGGTGGTGCGGCTGTCGGTGCCCTCGCCGTCGGCGGCAGCGCC
This sequence comes from Branchiibius hedensis, assembly GCF_900108585.1. Taxonomy (NCBI): domain Bacteria; kingdom Bacillati; phylum Actinomycetota; class Actinomycetes; order Micrococcales; family Dermacoccaceae; genus Branchiibius; species Branchiibius hedensis. The sequence goes on along the minus strand of NZ_UESZ01000001.1, from coordinate 662,796 downwards.
TGGGCCATGACCGACCGGGGCAGCACCGCCGGGCAGTCCGACCAGGAAGCCGACCGCGACACCGTCGACCTGTCGCAGTCGCATCCGTTCTACGGCTCTGGCGCCCAGGCCGGGGTGTTCACACCGCCGCAGCGGCACGCGCTCTTCATGACGTTCACGATGGTCGCGGGGACCACGGCCAGTGACCTGCAGTCACTCCTGGCCCGGTGGTCGGCGGCGATCGCGCAACTGACGCAGGGCAAATCGATCGGGGCGGTCGAGCCCACCCGCGCGGGAGCAGTGGCACCGGACACCGGTGAAGCGTTCAACCTCGATCCGGCCAGCCTGACCGTGACCATCGGCCTCGGGCCGTCGCTGTTCGACGACCGGTTCGGCCTGAAAGACAAGCGGCCGGCCCTCCTGACCGACCTACCGGATCTGCCCTCGGACTCCCTGCAACCGGGCCTCACCGGCGGTGACCTGTCGTTGCAGGCGTGCGCCGACGACCCCCAGGTCGCCTACCACGCGATCCGCAACCTGGCCCGCATGGTCCGGGGAACCGCCGACACCCATTGGACCGTCATGGGATTCGGTCGCGCTTCTGCCGGAGCGGGTCAGTACACGCCGCGCAACCTGATGGGTTTCAAGGACGGCACCCGCAACATCACCGAGGAAGCCGACCGCACGAAATTCGTGACGATCGCGGACGCCGACCAGAAGTGGCTGGAGGGCGGCACCTACCAAGTCGTGCGCAAGATCGAGATGGACATCGAGATCTGGGACGCCGATCCGGTCAGCGACCAACAACACGTCTTCGGTCGCACCAAAGATGAAGGTGCACCGCTGTCAGGCACCAAGGAGTTCGACACCCCGGACTTCCACAAGGCCGGCGCGGTCAACGGCTTGGCCATCCCGGCGACCTCGCACGTCGCGCTTGCCGCACCCGAGAACAACGGCGGCGTGAAGATCCTGCGCCGGGGGTACAACTACACCGACGGGATCAACCAGTACGGCCAGTTGGACGCCGGACTGCTGTTCATCGCCTACCTGAACGACCCAGCCCACTTCATCACCCTGCAGAAGAAGTTGGGCTCCTCCGACCGGTTGAACGAGTACATCTCACACATCGGGTCCGGTCTGTTCGCCGTACCCCCAGCGCCCGCAACCGGGCACTACGTGGGCGAGGCCCTGTTCGCCTGACCGCGCCTTCTACACTGAACCCGCCCAGCCCCGTAGCTCAGCTGGATAGAGCAAGGGCCTTCTAATCCCTAGGTCGCAGGTTCGAGTCCTGCCGGGGGCGCCTTCGAAACGCACCACATGAGAGTTGTGGCGGCTGATCTATAACAACGAGGCGCTACCTGTCACGATGATGCCGCCTTCCTCCGGTACGCAGATCGTGAGCAGACTCGGTCGACCGACATGGCTGCCTTGGTGAATGGTGATGGCCGACGCTGGCGATGCGTAGCCGATGCTACGTAGATACGCGCCGACGGACGCCGCTGCCGACCCCGTTGCGGGGTCCTCGGTGATACGACCAACCGGGAATAGGTTTCGCGCCGCGAAGTCGTCGCGACCAACTTCGCGCAAGACGGTGACGGTGCCGGTCCAGCCCTGCCGCTTCATCAACTCGGCCACTGCTTTCGGGGCGAAGCGGAACTGGTTGAAGATCTCGCGATCAGCCAGGACCAGCACCGGGTGCCAGTTGCCGGCGAAGGACTCTCGCGGCGGAAACCGCGGATCAAGGTCGGTGGGGACCAGCCCCAACAGGTCCAGCAACGAGTCCAGGATCACCGGGTCGAGGTCCCGGACTTCGGGCGCCACGCTGGTCATCGCAACCTGGATGGCGCCGTGGTCGTTCCGCTCGGTGTCGATCGCCACGTCCCCCGCTCGAGTGGCCAGCGTCAGGCCACCGACCCCGTCGCGCTCGGCCAGAGCGACCGCGGTCGCAACCGACGCGTGCCCGCAGAAGGGCACCTCGGCCGCGGGCGACCAGTACCGCACCTGGTAACGACGCCCGGTCGCATCGGTCTCGGACCCGACGAATGCGGTCTCTGAGTAGCCGACCTCTTGGGCGATCCGCAGCATTTGGTCGTCGCTCAAGTTAGCAGCGTCGAGGACGACGCCTGCCGGGTTACCGCCGCCGTCGCCATCGGCAAAGGCGCTCATCCGCAGAATATTCGTCACGACCCGGCTTCCAGACCGCGTCGGAAGCGCTGCATGCCGGCAATCCAACGGTCGATGTCGGCCGCCTTGCGCTCGCGATACGTCGCAACCTCCGGATGCGGCAACACCAGGAACCCTCCTTCGATGACACCCCGGATCGCTTCTCGCGCAACGACTTCCGGGCTCAGAACCTCTCCCGCGGACGTCACCGACGCCGTTCCAGCCTGCACGACCGGGTCGTCGGATGCCAGACCGTCGCGCACCATCGCGGTGTCCACCCCCATCGGGCACAGGCAGGTGACCCCGACGCCCCGATCGCCGTACGTCGCGGCCAGCCACTCGGCGTACCCCACCGCTGCGTGTTTGGTCACTGAGTACGTCGGGCTGCCCAGTTGGGTGAGCAACCCCGCCGCGGAGGCGGTCGACAGGAAGTGCCCACTGCCCCGCTCGAGCCAACCCGGCAGGAGCAGTTCCGCGGCCTTGACGTGCGCCATCACGTTGACCCGCCAGGACAGGTCCCAGTCGGTCGACGTCACATCGGGCTCGAATCCGCGCAGCACCCCGGCGTTCGCGGCGTACAGATCGACCGGCCCGAACTCGCGTTCGGCGATGTCGATCGATGCGCGAATGTCGTTGGTGCTGGCGGCATCACCCGGCAGCGTGCGAACCGTGTCCGAGGTGGGGACGGCGGTGGCGAGAGCGTCACCATCGAGGTCGGTCGCAACCACCCGGGCGCCGTGAGCCACCAGCTCCTTGACCAGGGCAGCACCAATACCGCCGCCGGCTCCGGTGACAATGGCCACCGATCCATCGATCTGCACGTCAATCTCCCTGTTTCTGAACGGCTTTCGCGCGGTACGCCGAGTGCGCCGCCGCGTCGTACTGCATCATCCCGAGGGCGAACCGGGTGTACTCCTGGGCGATCTGCTCGGGGCTCGAGGCTCCCCCGAGCTTGAACCACTGCGGCAACGAGGTACACATCGTGGAGATCGCCCGGCCGGCGTCGTGCCAATCCTGGGCCTTCAACAGGCCCAGTTTCCTTGCCTGCTGGACCTGTTCGTCCATCAGGTACTGAATCTCGTTGCGCAGCGTGGCGATCCGCGTCCGCTGCACCGGGTCGAGGCTACGCATCTCACTGGCCCCGATCAACGCCAGGTCGCCGTAGTAGGTGTGGAACAGCGCCAGCGCTTCGACGATGTTGCTGAACTTCTCCACCGGGTCAGCACCGCTGTCGCGCGCCGCCTCGACCCGGGGCCGCAGTTCGCCCATCGTGCGATCGAGCCCGGTCACCAGGAGCGCGTACTTGCTGTCGTAGTGGTGATAGACCCCCGCCACACTCATCCCGGCTTCCAACGCAATCATCCGCATCGTCGCTCCGTGGTACCCGGTGCGCACGAATACCCGGATGGCTGCAGCCAGCACCGGATCCACCGCCAGCGGTCCGAAATGTCGCCAGTCAGCGAACCCGCGACCCGGCGCGACCACGGAGAAGGTGGGATCCGCAGTCTCGATCGTGTCCGGTCCGGCATCGGCGACGATCCCCGCGGGGTCGACCCCCAGCGCGTCGGCGATGGCGATGAGCCGCTGGACGGTCACCGGAGTCAGGTCGTTCTCCAACGCGCTCATGGTGGCCGGGCTGACCCCCAGTTGCGCCGCTAGCGAGCGCAACGAAAGGCCCGCGCTGCGCCGCGCACGACGAATAGCCGGGCCCACGCCGGACGGGCCCGTCGGGGCCTCGGCGAGAGATCCGTTGTGTTCAGCCATGATGAACAATCTATGGCCATTCTGAGATCATTCGCCACCCCCGTTGACAACTGACGGACCATCTCGTGACACTGATCACACCTGAACAAACCGAACGATCACTCACCTTGTTCATCCGGCCGTGGTTGACTGGTCGAGTGAGACGTTCACGACTTGCCATCGGAGGCACGCAATGACGCAGGCACCCCAGACAGTCCCCGAGCTCACCGAACTTCTCGCCAACGCACCGACCAACTGGGGGAAGTGGGGCGCGGACGACGAGGTCGGAGCGCTGAACTACTTGACCGCCGCCGAGGTCCTGCGCGGTGTCGCGGAGGTCAAGGACGGCAAGGTCTTCACCCTGCAGCGGATCATCGGTGACCCGAAGGGTGACCCGGTCTGGCCGGGGCGCACCCCGGCCGAGCGCACCCAGATCCTGGACGAGTCGAGCTGGGACGGCGACGGCGCACCGGACTACCCCGGTGGCCTGCACTACGCCGACGACAAGATCAACGCCTTCCTGCAAGGCTCCACGCAGTACGACGCCCTCGGCCACCTCTGGTACGACGGCAAGATCTGGAACGGCTACGACGCTCGCACCACGGTCGGCGGCCTGGACAAGGCCAGTGTGCAACCGATCGCCGAGCGTGGCGTCGTCGGCCGCGGCATCCTGCTGGACATGGCCCGGTTCCGGGGCAAGAAGACCCTGGACAAGGGTGAGACCTTCACCCACGAGGACCTCATCGCCTGTGCCACCGCGCAGGGCACCGAGATCAAGCCGCGCGACATCCTGATCATCCGGACCAACTTCCTGCAGTTGTTCTTCGACGAGGGCGAGTCCTTCTACGAGGGCTTCAACGAGCCGGGCCTGGTCTACTCCCCCGAGTTGGTGCAGTGGTTCCAGGACATGGAGATCCCCAACCTGGTCACCGACACCATTGCCAACGAAGTCACCACCGACCCCAACAACGGTGTGGCGCTGGTGCTGCACAGCGCGCTGATGCGCAACCTGGGCGTGACCCTGACCGAGATCGCCGACCTCGAGGGCTTGGCCGACGACTGCGCCGACGACAAGCGCTACACCTTCCTGTACGCCGCGGCGCCGCTCAACGTCGCCAAGGCCGCCGGATCGCCGGTCAACCCGCTGGCCATCAAGTAGGTCCCCGACCGATGACCAGTTACGCCGATCGTCCCTGGCTGGCCCGCTACGAAGCGGGCCAGCCGGGGGACATCACCCCCGATTACGCCACCGGCCTGGACATCTTCCGGGCCGCCGTGGCGGCCCAGCCGCAGATGGACGCCATCCGCTACTTCGACCAGTCCATCTCGTTCACCGAACTCGACGCTGCCAGTACGTCGTTCGCGGCCGCGCTGCTCGAGCATGACCTCCAGCGTGGCGACCGGGTCGGCCTGTACCTACAGAACGACCCGGCCTTCCTCATCGCGCTGATCGGGACCTGGAAGGCCGGCTGCGCCGCAGTCGCCATCAACCCGATGAACAAACAACGGGAACTGTCCTACCTGCTGGGCGACTCCGGAGCCGTCGCCCTGGTGTGCCTGGACGACCTGTACGACCAGGTGGCCAAGGAGGTGATCAGCGCACCGGACAGCGCGGTGCGTCTGGTGGTCACCTGCTCCGCACTGGATCACCAGAGCCGGAGTGACGAGCGGGTTCTGGGCGGCACGGTCAAACACACGCCGGAAGGCACCCTCGACCTGGACACACTGGTCGCGCAGTTCGCCGACCGCAGCGTCGCCGATCCCGGGCTCACCCCCGACGACCTGGCGGTGCTGACCTACACCTCAGGCACCACCGGCCAGCCCAAGGGCGCGATCAACACGCATGCGAATCTGGCCTTCAACGCCCAGACCTACCGTGACTGGATCCACCTGAAGGCTGGTGACCCCGTCATCGCCATCGCCCCGTTGTTCCACATCACGGGCCTGGTCGCCGGTGTCATGACCGCCTTGCTGTTGCCTGCTCCCCTGGTGCTGTTCCATCGCTTCGAGCCGGGGGTTGCGCTGGATGCGATCCGGGAGCATCAGCCGGTCTTCACGGTGGCTGCCATCACCGCCTTCCTGGCGTTGTCCAACGCGCCGGGCGCCACACCCGAGGACTTCGCCTCCTTGCGGACGCTGTACTCCGGGGGTGCCCCGATCGCGCCGGCAATGGCCGACCGGCTGGAGAAAATCTTCGGTGCCTACATCCACAACGTCTACGGGTTGACCGAGACGACCTCACCCTCGCACGCGGTCCCGCTAGGAGTTCGAGCACCGGTGGACCCGGTGTCCGGCGCCCTGTCCGTCGGCGTACCCGTCTACAACACGGTGGTGCGGGTCATCGACGACGAGGGCAACGACGTACCGCCGGGTGAGGTCGGCGAGTTCGCGACCAGCGGCCCACAGGTCGTCGCTGGCTACTGGCAGAAGCCGGAAGCCACGGCGTCCTCGCTGCCGAACGGTGAATTGCGCACGGGTGACGTGGGTTTCATGAACGAGGACGGCTGGTACTTCGTCGTCGACCGCAAGAAGGACATGATCAACGCCTCGGGTTACAAGGTGTGGCCACGCGAGGTCGAGGACGTGCTCTACACCCACCCGGCGGTCCGCGAGGCGGCCGTGGTGGGGGTGCCGGACGAGTACCGCGGCGAGACCGTGCGTGCGTTCGTCTCCCTTACCGACGGGCAGACGGTCACGCCGGAGGAACTCGTGCAGTTCGCCAAGGAGCAGATGGCGGCCTACAAGTACCCCCGCGAGGTGCGCATCCTGGAGGAACTCCCGAAGACCGTGACCGGCAAGATCCTGCGACGGGAGTTGCGCGACACCAATGGTTGACCAACTTGTTGATGTCGACACGCTGGGTCCGGCGCTGGTCACTGCCACCGGTGACGAGCGTTGGGCCCAGCCGTCGCCCTCGCTGATCTCCGGCGGCAAGTCGAATCTGACCTACCTGTTGACCAGCCCGGCGGGTGAGCTCGTCTTCCGTCGGCCGCCATCGGGAAATGTGCTGGCGACCGCGCACGACATGGGCCGTGAGGTCCGGGTGCAGCGGGCACTGGCCGACACGCCGATCCCGGTGCCGACGATCGTGCTCGACGACGCGGGCGACCTGCTCGGCTACCCGTTCTATGTGATGAATCGCGTTGCGGGACAAGTGATCCGCGACCAGTTGCCGGACGGTTACGCTTCGACCGAGGCCGAGCGGCACCGGATGGGGATCGCGCTGGTCGACACGCTTGCGGCGTTGCATGCGGTGGACTACCAAGCGGTGGGTCTGGACAAGCACGGGCGACCGGACGGCTACATGCAGCGTCAGTTGGCGCGGTGGGGCAAGCAGTGGGAGGCCACCCGCTCCAGCGCTGACCACCCCGTCGAGGAACTACGCGCCCGGCTGGCCGAATCCCTTCCCCCGCAGAGCGATACGACGATCGTGCATGGCGACTTCCGCCTGGACAACTGCGTGATGGACGCGGGCGATCCGGGTCGGGTGGCTGCGGTGCTGGACTGGGAGATGTCCACCATCGGCGACCCGCTGAGCGACCTTGGCTTGCTGCTCTTCTACTGGGTCGAGCCGGGCGAGGGCCAGTCGGATCTGACCCCCACCGTGGTCGACCTGCCCGGCTTCCCCACTCGCGCCGAACTACGCGAGCGGTACGCCGAGGTGAGCGGCCGCGACATCAGTCACCTGCCGTTCTACGAGGCGTTCGCCCACTTCAAATCGGCCGCGATCGCGCAAGGGATCGACGTCCGGGTCAAAGCCGGCGTGATGGGTGGCCAGGACTTCGGGGATCTCTCCGAGACGGTGCTCATGGTCGCCGAACGCGGCCTGGACCGTTTGCGCAACAGCCAATGAAACACTAGGAGTAGCAATGGATTTCGCGTTATCCCCGAAGGCACAGGAACTGTGCGATTCGATGTGGGAGTTCATGCGCGAGGACGTCATCCCGGCCGAGCCGGTCTACGACCAGTACCGGGTCGAGCACGGCCCGCACGCCCACCCGCCGGTCGTGGAGGAGTTGAAGAAGAAGGCCCGGGAACGTGGTTTGTGGAACCTCTTCCTGCCCAGCGTGTCTGGTATCACCAACCTCGAATACGCCTCAATCGCAGAGATTTCCGGCTGGTCGCCGGTCATCGCACCCGAGGCCATCAACTGCCAGGCACCGGACACCGGCAACATGGAGGTGCTGGAGCTCTTCGGCACCGATGAGCAGAAGAAGCAGTGGCTGGAGCCGTTGCTCGACGGCACGATCCGCTCGGCCTTCGCGATGACCGAGCCCGACGTCGCCAGCTCGGATGCCACCAACATCGAGACGTCGATCGTGCGCGATGGCGACGAGTACGTCATCAACGGCCGCAAGTGGTGGATCTCCGGTGCCGCGGACGAACGCTGCCAGATCTTCATCACGATGGGCAAGACCGACCCGAGTGCTGCAGCACATCGTCAGCAGTCGATGGTGCTGGTCCCCCGTGACGCTCCGGGCCTGAAGATCGTGCGGCATCTGCCCGTTTTCGGATTCCAGGATCAGCACGGGCATTCGCTGATGGAGTTCAACGACGTCCGCGTCCCGGTCAGCAACATCATCGCCGGCGAGGGCGAGGGCTTCGCCATCGCCCAGGCGCGCCTCGGCCCGGGCCGGATCCACCACGCCATGCGCGCCATCGGAATGGCCGAGCGGGCCCTTGCGCTGATGGTGGAGCGCGCCAAGAACCGGGTCGCGTTCGGCAAGCCGCTGATCGAGCAGGGCGTCGTGCGCGAGCACATCGCCAACTCGCGGATCGAGATCGACTCCGCTCGTCTGCTGGTCTACAAATGCGCGTGGCTGATCGACCAGGGCGGCGCCCGCAACGCCCGCAGTGAGGTCGCCCAGATCAAGGTCGCCGCACCCGCCGTCGCCAAGGCCGTCACCGACCGGGCCATCGAGATCTTCGGCGGCGCCGGCGTCAGCGACGTGACACCGCTGGCCTACTTCTACTCGTGGGCCCGTGTTTTGCAGATCGCCGACGGCCCGGACGCTGTGCACCGCGAGACGATCGCCCGCCAGGAGATCCGCAAGGAGAGCCCTATCCCCGCCGCCACGAGCGTCGTCCAGTGACGGCTCAGGCGACCAGATCCGGCCAGCGGTAGAGCGCCGTACCCAGGAACTGCTGGCGGCGCTGGGTGACCAGGTCCAGCAGGGCGCGCTCCTCACGGACCGTCCGAGTATCGGCGGCACCGCGCTCGATCCGAGCGCGGTGCATCGCCAGTTCGCTTGCGGCGTCCTGGAATTCGCGCATCTCCCGCTCCGCACCGTGTGACTTGGCCCACGCACGGGCGTACTGCCGCTCACGCACCGAGCTGAGCATGCGCACCTCCGGGGTGGACAGCCAGCCCTGATCGACGTACGGCGTGAGGTTGACCCGGATGGCATGGCCCTCTGAGTGCCGCGCGGCGATCAGAATCCCGATGAAGCCGGCGAAGAGCGGCACCTGCAGGAAGATGTAGAACGCCAGCCAGCCGCTCTCGGCCAGGACGGCTCCGGCGTTCCAGAGCGCATGCAGTCCGATGGCGCACAGCCAGCCGAGCAGCGGGGCGAAGATCCGCGGTCCCCAGCTACGCGCGGTCGCGGCGATACCGATGCCGACACCGGTGCAGATGGTGAACATCGGATGCACGAACGGGCTCATGGTCACCCGCACGAAGAAGGTGTGGAAGAGTCCGGCGTCGCCCTGCTCGGCGTACCCGTTGGACAGGTAGATGACGTCCTCGATCATCGCAAACCCGGCCGCGGACAGGCCCGCATAGACGATGCCGTCGACGATGCCATCCAACTCGCGGCGGGCCACCAACCAGATCAGCAACACCGGAAGGCCTTTGAGAGTCTCCTCGACCACCGGCGCGACGAAGACCGCAACGACACTGTTGTTGTCACTCGTGGCCCCCAGCAGGTACCCGCCGGCGTCGTTGAGGAAGGCCGCTCCCAGGGTCGCGACGCAGGCACCCCAGCCGAAGGCGAACAGCAGCAAGTGGGTCGGCTCCCGCTCGAGACGGTCGACCCACAGGAAGGCCGGCACCACGATACCGACCACGACCGCCGACAGCAGAATGCCCAAACCGGTTGCCGTAGCGCCTGATTGGGCGTTGATCAGCGACAGGATGGTGACGCCGCAGGCACCGATGAGGATCGCGACGACCGACCACAGCAGGATCCGGCGCACGAGCGTGTTGCGGCGCACCGATGCGGGCACGGGCAGGACGTTCGAGAGGTGATGATCCACGGCCGCCACCTTAGGGGCCCTATCGTGGAGATGTGCCCAATGACCGCGCTGCGACCGACCGGATCGTCTGGATCGACTGCGAGATGACCGGCCTGGACCTGGTGGCGGATGCGTTGATCGAGATCGCCGTCCAGGTCACCGACTTCTATCTGGAGCCGGTCGGCCCGGGTATCGACATCGTCATCCGACCCTCGGCGGACGCGCTGGCGCAGATGGGCGAGTTCGTGCGCGCCATGCACACCGATAGCGGCCTGCTGGATGAGCTCGACGAGGGTGTCGCCCTCGCCGAGGCCGAGGAGCAGGTCATGGAGCATCTGCGGCAGTACGCGCCCGAGCCGGGCAAATGGCCGTTGGCCGGCAACACCATCGGCACCGATCGCGCCTTCCTCGCCCGTGACATGCCACAGGTGATCCGGCAGCTGCACTACCGCGTGATCGACGTCTCCTCGATCAAGGAACTGTCGCGCCGATGGTACCCGCGCAGTTACTTCGCGGCTCCGGCCAAACACGGTGGGCACCGCGCTCTTGCAGACATCACCGAATCGATCGCCGAGCTGCGCTACTACCGCGAGGCCGTCTTCGTGGCGCCGCCCGGCCCCGACACCAACCAGGCGCGCGCGCTGGCCCAGCAGTTCGGCGTACCGGCTGCCACAGAGCGGGACGGTGGTCAGAAGCACTCCGGCGGGCAGGTACGATAGTCCGCGCTGCCTGGTTCACGACCAGGCACATGGTGGGTGTAGCTCAGCTGGTAGAGCGTCGCGTTGTGGTCGCGGATGTCGCGGGTTCGAGCCCCGTCACTCACCCCACCGGCGCCGCCCTCGGCAGAGGGCGGCGCTTCGTCATCTGACGGCCAACCGGGCCGGATCCAGATCTGTCCGGCGTAGCAGTTGGGCGTTCAGCGCGACGATCACCGTCGAGGCCGACATCAGGATCGCCCCGACGCTCATCGGCAGGACGAAACCGATCGGTGCCAGGACTCCGGCGGCCAGCGGCACCGCGATCAGGTTGTATCCCGCCGCCCACCAGAGGTTCTGCTGCATCTTGCGGTACGTCGCGTGCGACAGTTCGATGACCGACAGCACCGAGCGCGGATCGGACGAGGCGAGGATCACCCCCGCGGACGCGATCGCGACATCGGTCCCGGCACCGATCGCGATACCGACGTCGGCCTGCGCCAGCGCGGGCGCGTCGTTGACCCCGTCACCGACCATCGCAACCCTGCGACCCTCCTGCTGCAACTCGGCAACCCGGTGGGCCTTGTCCTGCGGACGCACCTGCGCGTAGACCCGGTCGACACCCAACGCATCACCGACCGAGTTGGCGACGGCAGCCGCATCACCGGTGATCATGACGACCTCGATTCCCCTGGCGTGCAGAGCATCCACCGCTTGGCGAGACTCGGGTCGGATCTCATCGGCCAGCCGCAGCGCGGCGATGACACCACCGTCGACCAGCACGTGCAGAACGATTGCTCCGTCGGCCTGCCACTGCTGCACGATCGGCAGCTCGCTCGCGCCACGCGCGTCCAACAGTGCCGGTCCACCGACTTCGACGACCCGCTCCCCCACCTGCGCGCGGACCCCGGTCGCCGGCTGCGAGCGGAAGTCGGTGGCGTGCGGGATCGACAGCTGTCGACTGTGGGCGGCACGCACAATCGCCGTGGCCAGCGGATGCTCGCTGTCGGTCTCTGCTGCCGCCGCGAGCGCCACGGCATCGTCGGCCGACCAGCCCGCGATCGGTTCGACTGCTGTGACCGCCGGCTCGCCGCGGGTCAGTGTGCCGGTCTTGTCGAAGAGCACCGTGTCGACCGTCCGCATGGTCTCCAATGCGAGGCGGTCTTTGATCAAAACCCCTGCGCGGGCGGCACGTTCGGTAGCGATCGAGACCACGAGCGGGATCGCAAGGCCCAGCGCGTGCGGGCAGGCGATGACCAGCACCGTGATCGTGCGCACGACCGCCTCATCCGGGTGACCGAGCAGCGTCCACACCACCGCTGTGATGACCCCGGCTCCCACGGCGTACCAGAACAACCAGCCCGCGGCCCGGTCCGCGAGCCGCTGGGCACGCGAGGAGGATGCCTGCGCGTCGGCGACCAGTTGCTGGATGCCGGCCAGCGCGGTGTCGCTTCCGGTGGCGGTGACGCGCACCCGAAGTCCCGAGTCGGTTGCCACGGTCCCGGCCACGACCCGGTCACCTGCCGATCGACGTACGGCGGCCGACTCTCCCGTCACCATCGACTCGTCCACGTGGGCCGAGCCATCGACGACTTCACCATCGGCGGGTATCGACGCGCCGGGTCGCACGACCACGACGTCGCCGACCCGCAGGTCGGCGGGCGGGACGGTGACGATGCGGTCGCCGTCCACCTTCTCGGCTTCATCGGGCAGCAACGCGGCCAGGGAGTCCAGCGCGGAACTGGTCTGCGCCAGGGAACGCATCTCGATCCAGTGTCCCAGCAGCATGATCACGACCAGGAGCGCCAGCTCCCACCAGAAGTCGAGCTCATGGTTGAGCAGATGCAGCGTCGAGCCCCAGGACGAGACCAGTGCCATCGTCAGGGCGAGCGCGATGAGCAGCATCATGCCCGGTTTGCGAGAGCGGATCTCCTCCAGCGCACCGGTCAGGAAGGGTCTGCCACCCCAGAAATACATCACCGTGCCCAGCACGGGTGACACCCAGCGAACCCACCCGGCGTCGGGCAACGAGTAACCGAGCAGATCGGCAAACATGTTGCTGCACAAGACCGTTGGGACGGCCAGCAGCAGCATGATCCAGAAGAGTCGGCGGAACATCGCCACGTGATCGCCATGTCCACCGTGACCGGCGTGGCCCATGTGATCCATCTGGTTCATCGACGCCATGTCGTCGGCGTGGTGACCGGCGTGCGAGTGCTCGTCCGTGTCCATGCCGTTCACCCTATACCCCCTAGGGGTATTCGATCAGGTGTCGTCCTGACTGATCGACGAGGCCTCGGCCCGCGCCTCGTCACGGATCCGCGCCGCCTCGGCATCGAGCTTCGACTGCTTTTCCTCAGCCTTCTTCAGTTGCTTGTCGGAACGCAGCGTCACCGGCAACTCCGACTCCGCCGCGACCCCGGCCCGCAACTGCCGGTCCCGTGCGATCTCGGCATCGATCTCCGCGCCGAGCAGCAGGCCAACGTTCATCAGCCACAGCCACAACAGGAAGATGATCGACGTCGCGAATGCGCCGTACGTCTTGTAGTAGCTCGCGCCCGCGGTCAGGGCCAGGTAGATGAGCAGTGCGCCAGTGGCGATCAGGCAGATCAACAGCGCGCAACCGGCGCCCCAGGAGATGACCCGCCGCGCAGGCTGCACGACGTTGGGCGTACCCCAGTACAGCAGGCCGATCACCACGATGATCAGGATCAGCACGACCGGCCACTTGGCGATGTTCCACACGGTCACCGTCGCCTCGGAGATCCCGAGTTCCTCCCCGATCGATCGCGCGATGCTGCCCGAGGTGACCAACGCGACCACGATCAGCAACAGCATGACGGTGATCGCGATCGTGATGAGCAACATCACCGGGCGCAGCACCCAGACTGGGCGGCCTTCCTGCACACCCCACACCCGGTTCATCGACCGGGAGAACGCGTTGACGTACCCACTGGCTGACCACAGGGCCAGCACGATGCCGATGATCAGCGCGATCCCCGCGCCGCCGGTGGTGTTGATGTTGTTCAGGAAGGACCGCACGCCATCCAGCGACGGATCGTTGCTGGACTTTCCGGCCACTCCGGCGACGATGTTGATCAGCGAGTTCACCGTCGACTCGCGATTGGCGAACAAGCCGATCAACGACAGCAGCGCGATCAGGGCGGGGAAGATCGCGAGCACGGCGTAGTAGGTCAGTCCGGCCGCGACATCGGTGCCGGCGTCCTTGGTGAATTTCGCGAACGCCCGCTTGGCGGTCGCCAGGATCGACGTGGAGGAGGGACCGACGTACGTCGTCGGCGATTCTGAACTCATCGCAACTCTCCGCTCGCTGGGGCTTGGGCCCACCCTAGAGTGGGCGACCACCCGAACGGCCGGGTCGGCAGGCCGTCCCGAGGCAAAGAAAAAGTGCGCCGTCAGGGACTCGAACCCCGAACCCGCTGATTAAGAGTCAGCTGCTCTGCCAATTGAGCTAACGGCGCAACGTCTGAGGACTCTAGCAAAGCAAACCCCCAGACCCGAAATCGGCGGGCCCGCGGGTCAGACTCCGGTCTGCGCCCGCACCCGACCGCTGCTCACGGCCTCCTCCAACGCGTGGTAGTCGCTGTCGTTCAGGTCGGCGTACGCCGTCGCAAAGTCGGTGATCGCGTGATCAAAGGCCTCACTCTTGCCGAGGTAACCGGCGATCGCGAAGCGGTCCCCGGTGCGCGCGTGGGCACGGGCCAGCGTCCACGCGCACGCCTTGGCGTAGATGCCCAGACCCGTAGGCGTCATCTCGTCGATCGGCAGCGAACCCTTCCAATCCCGCAACTGCCGCAGGTAGTAGTCGACGCTCGTCTCGTTCCCGAGGATGGCCGGCATCCGCTTCCAACCCAGGAACGGGTCACCGGCGACCTGCATGAGCCGCTGACCGAGCACCACCCGCTCGCCATGCTCGTCCTGCGTCGCCGGCCCGAGGACCGTCTCCAGCACCGAGGACTGAGCCTGCTTGACCTGCAACAGGAACGCATCGTCGCGGGCGGCACCTTCCATCAGGACGATCCACGCTCGGGTGCCGACGCTGCCGACCCCGACCACCTTGTGCGCCGCGTCGATGGCATGGAATTGGCCCAGCACCTGGCGCCGCTCGGGCGTCAGCGTCGCCAGGTAGGACTTCAGTTGACTGTTGATCTGCTCGAGAACCGCCTGCGGGTCAGCCACCTCGGGCAGTTCCGAAATGGGTACGACGAGCGGCGGGTCGTGCACGATGCGCACCTCGCCGTCCTGCTCGGTCGTGAACTTCCGCAACGCCTGGGTGCGGTCACGCCCTCGCGCCTTGTTGGCCTGTTCCGTGGCGGTGCGGCGCGCCCGCTTGGTCTTCAGTCCGTCGCCGGACGCAAGTATCTCGTCGACGTCGAGGCGGGCGTACCAGACGTTCAGGGTGCTGTCCTTGGCGAACGCCCGCATCGTCTCGCGGTAGTTCTTCACGCATGCGCGGACGATCTCGGCACGGCGCTTGTCGCTCACCCCGTTGTCGCGACCGGCGAGTTCGACACTGGCCGCCAGTCGCTTGACGTCCCACTCGAACGGACCGGGCAACGTCTCGTCGAAATCGTTGAGGTCGAAAACGAGTCGCCGCTCGGTCGAGGCGAACAGCCCGAAGTTGGAGACGTGGGCGTCGCCGCACAGTTGCGCGGTCAGCTCCGTTCGACGTACGGCGCCCAGGTCGGTGGCCATGATGAGCGCCGCCCCGCGGTAGAACGTGAACGGCGACACCAGCATCCGCCCGTATCGGATCGGCACCAGTGAGGGCACCCGCTCCGTGGCTTGTTGTTCGAGCAGGTCGACCGGATCGGCCCGTTCTGCGGGCGCAGGCACCGCGGCGTGCGATTCCAGCGGAACCTCCCGTCGGTAGCTCTTGCCGTAGGCGGTGCGCTCGGTGCGCTGGTCTGCTTGCGTCTCCGAAGCGGTCATGGCAACACTCAACCACTCGTTGTCGATCCGCATCAGGCAGACTGAGCCGTGTGCGGGCGTTGGTGAAGTCGACATCGGGACCGGGGCTGGAGCTACAAGAGGTTGCCGAGCCGGTGCCTGGCCCCGACGACGTCAAGGTCCGGGTCCTGCGGGCCGGTCTGTGTGGCACTGATCTGCATCTGGAGCAGTGGGACGACTGGGCCGCTGCGACCGTGCATCCACCGCTGATCATCGGCCACGAGTTCAGTGGCGAAGTCGTCGAGGTGGGCGCCAACGTGAGCAATGTCGCTGTGGGGCAACGTGTTTCGGGCGAGGGGCACGTGATCTGCGGCGAATGCCGCAACTGTCGGGCGGGGCGGCGACAGTTGTGCATCCGCACCAGCAGCCTCGGGGTCAATCGCAACGGGGCCTTCGCGGACTACGTGGTGCTCCCGGCGACGAACATCTGGGTGCAGCCGGACGATCTGGACCTGTCGGTGTGCGCCGTCTTCGATCCGCTGGGCAACGCCACTCACACGACGCTGGCCTTCCCGATGCCGGGCGAGGACGTCCTGATCACTGGAGCAGGGCCCATCGGTGTCATGTCGGCTGCGATCGCCCAACACATCGGTGCGCGGTACGTCGTGGTGACCGACGTCAGCGACTACCGGCTGGAGCTGGCCCGCCGGGCCGGCGCCGACGCTGTGCTCAACGTGTCCACCCGCCGGGTGGCCGACATCCAACGCGAACTCGGGATGCGCGAGGGCTTCGACATCGGCCTGGAGATGTCCGGCAACCCCAGTGCGGTGCGGGAGATGATCGCCAACATGAACCACGGCGGCCGCATCGCCATGCTCGGCCTACCCAGCGGCGAGTACGCGATCGACTGGGGCCCGGTCATCACCCGCATGCTGACCATCCGCGGCATCTACGGCCGCGAGATGTACGACACCTGGTACGCGATGAGCGCCCTGCTGCAGTCCTCCAGCACGCTGCTGGACGCCGTACGTTCGGTCATCACCCACACCTTCCCCGCGCAGGACTGGCAGGCGGCGTTCGACACCGCCCGCTCTGGTCGGTGCGGCAAGGTGCTCATGGACTGGTCCTGAAGGAGGAGCCATGTACCTGATCAAGGATGAACTCGCCGCCACCCTGCGCGAGATCGACGACGCCGGTCTCACCAAGCACGAGCGCGAGTTGTCCACACCTCAATCCGCCCACATTGCAACGCGATCCGGGCCGGCCTTGAACTTCTGCGCGAACAACTATCTCGGCCTGGCCGACCACCCCGACGTCGTCGCATCGGCCCGCGCCGCGCTGGACCAGTGGGGCTTCGGAATGGCCAGTGTGCGGTTCATCTGCGGCACCCAGGAACAGCATCGCGACCTCGAGCGCGCGATCGCGGCGCTGGTCGGCACGCAGGACGCCATCCTCTTCTCGTCCTGCTTCGATGCGAACGGCGGTGTCTTCGAGGTCCTCTTCGGTGCCGGCGACGCGATCATCTCCGATGAGTTGAACCACGCCTCGCTGATCGACGGCATCCGGCTGAGCAAAGCGGCGCGCTACCGCTACAAGAACGCCGACATGGCCGACCTCCGCGCCCAACTGGTGGCCGCGAAAGAGGCTGGCGCGCACCGCACGGTCGTCGTCACCGACGGGGTCTTCTCGATGGACGGCTACTACGCACCGCTGGGCGAGATCTGCGACCTGGCCGATGAGTTCGGCGCCATGGTCCTGGTCGACGACTCGCACGCCGTGGGCTTCGTCGGCGAGAACGGACGGGGCACGCCGGAACTCTTCGACGTCATCGACCGCGTCGACATCGTCACCGGCACGCTCGGCAAGGCGCTGGGTGGAGCTTCCGGCGGGTACGTCGCGGCGCACCAGGAGATCGTCGACCTCCTGCGGCAGCGGGCCAGGCCCTACCTGTTCTCCAACGCGGTGGCACCCAGCGTGGTCGCCGGATCGCTGACCGCGCTGCTGACCGCGACGCGGGCTCCCCAGCAGCGCGCGAAGCTGGCGAACAACACTCAGCTGTTCCGCGAGTTGATGACGGAGGCGGGGTTCGACCTACTGCCTGGCAGCCACCCGATCACGCCGGTGATGTTCCCCGGCCCGGACGGCGCGCGGCAGGCGGCGCAGATTGCCGACGCGATGCTCGCGCACGGTGTCTACGTGATCGCGTTCTCGTATCCCGTTGTGCCGCAGGGCAAAGCGCGGATCCGGGTGCAGTTGTCGGCGGCACACTCCGAGGAAGACATCCGCACCTGCGTCGCAGCCTTTGTCGCTGCGCGTGACGAAGTGCTCGGCACTCAGAGGTAGAGGCCGGTCGGGTCGGAACCCTCCGGCTCGCTGGCCACGGCATGCAGATCGCGCTCGCGCAGCAGCAAGTAGGTGCGCGAGCCCATCTCCACCTCGGCGCGATCCTCGGGATCGAACAGCACCCGGTCACCGAGCGCGACCTGTCGGACATGGCTGCCGATCGCCACGACACTGCCCCACGCTAGGCGCTTGCCGACACTCGCGGTGGCCGGGATCAGGATGCCGCCACCGGAGGTGCGCTCCCCCGGTTCGTTCTCGGTGCTGATCAGCAGCCGGTCGTGCAGCATCCGGATCGGCAGGCCGGTGCTGGCTCCAGCCGACACGACAGGGGCCGCGATCAGCGGAAGATGCGGCGCAGGACGCCGAGCGCCAACACGCCGGCGGAGACGCCACCGACGATCTTGCCGACCTTCTCCAGGTCGAGGCTGCCACTGTCATCACTCACGGTGGCGAAGGCGCGCGCCTTGGCCGCGTCCGTCGTACTGGCCAGGAGCGCCTTGGGCTGCAGGCGGTTGGTGAGCTGATCGACGTTGCCCGCCAACCGAGCACGCGACGCGGCGATCTCCGCCTCGAGGTCGGCCTGGGTCGGCGCGCTGCGGCGCGGGGCTGCCTTGCTGGCCATCAGTTCTCCTTTGAGGACGGCATCCCGGGGACGGGCCTACCTGCTGTCGGGCTCGCCTGAGACGATAACGCAGGACCTCACCCCTGCATCCGGAAGGACAGCGATGACCCGTCTCGAAGTTGGCGACAAAGCACCCGATTTCCAGTTGTCGGACCAGAACGACGCACCGGTTTCGCTGTCGGACTTCCGTGGTCGCAAGCTGATCGTGTTCTGCTACCCGGCCGCCATGACCCCCGGCTGCACCAAGGAGGCCTGCGACTTCCGTGACTCGATCGCTCCGCTGCAGGCCGCCGGATACGCCGTGGTGGGCCTGTCGCCCGACCCGGTGGCCAAGCTGGCGAAATTCGCCGAGAAGGAGTCGCTGACCTATCCCCTGCTGTCCGACACCGACAAAGCGGTGCTGACCGCCTACGGCGCGTACGGCGAGAAGAAGCTGTACGGCAAGGTCGTCACCGGGGTCATCCGCTCGACCTTCGTGATCGATGAGCACGGCACGGTCGAGATCGCGCGGTACAACGTCAAGGCCACCGGCCACGTCGCGTCGTTGCGCAAGCTGCTCGAGGTCTGATGCACGCCTCGCGGCCCTTAGGATGGGCCGCGACGCGGAAGTGGTGGAATTGGCAGACACGCTGGTTTTAGGTACCAGTGCTCCGGCGTGCGGGTTCGAGTCCCGCCTTCCGCACCAAGCCCCTACGACACCCTGGGAAGTCACCCACAACCAACCCGACGTTACGGGAATCCACTACGGCAGGAACCACCCCATGTTCTTCGCCGCTCCTATGCGGGTTGCAGCTGTCGGTGGAGGGTCTCGTAGTGGGCTGCTCGAACTCCACGGGGGTCATCATGCGGCCTCACCCAACGCCTGGGCCAGCTCCGTGACCTCCGCTTCGACTTGCTCCTCCCGCGAGGACGGGCCGGTCTTACCCGCCGCCAAAGCCGTCTTGCCCGCTTCGAGGAACTCTGTTCCACCGTCCGATCGACTGCTCGGACACCTTCTCCCGCCGTACCGCCTCGGCCACCAATACCTCGCCAGCGAACACGCTTAACACGATCCGGGTCTTCCTCTCCGCCGAGATCGCAGGTGGTCTACCCATGGTCGACGACGGGCCACCGGCGGCCCTGGAATCGTGACCGGGCCCGAGTGGGCGATCCGGTGTCGTGTCAGACCTTGTCCTGCGCCCTGGAAGCAGCCGACGGGGTCACCCTGCCCGCCTGCACCCGGATCGCCCTGGGCGCGGCACGCTTCGGGACCTTGCCGGCCCTGGCGCTCTTGCGGGGTGTTCGGGTAGTGGTCGCTGTTGCCTGGGTGATCTGCGAAACGCGACCGGGTGTGATTCCGACGATCGCGGCAACGTCCCGCACGGAGTATCCGTCACCGACCAACCGGTGCACGACTCCGCTGGTGCGCTCAGCGAGCTCATCCGCTTCCCGTGCGTGTTGGCGGCGGGCTTGGCCAACGGCGGCGGCGGCGGCGAGGTCGGGGAGCGCGTCGTCGAACCGTAGGTCGATGACGACGTCGGCGTCGTCGGGAAGGTCCGCGGCGAGGATCGCGACTTCGTGCAGGTACTCAACTAGCCGGGGCAGCGTCGCCGCGTAGGTGGATGCCCCTTCCAACTCGGGGATGTCTCCGAGCCAGTCGTCGCCTTCGCGGGTGACGTTGGCGGTGTAGGTGGTCATAGCAACCAGCCCTTTCCGAACGCGGGTTCCATCTGTTTCTGTATTGAGCGGAGCGTCCCTGGCGGGATGTCTTTGCCCTTGTGTATCTGCACCGTGGTGAACGCACTACGGCTCGTGCCGTCGTCGTCGACGTACGAGGCTTTGAATCGGCGGTGGGAGCCGACCTGCCGCGTCTCGATGCCGCCGAGGGCTTCGATCCTGGCGATCACTTCCTGGTACCTCATACCATATAGTTTAGCCGTTAAACAGTCTAGCGTCAAGTCGCTAAACACATTTTAACCAGGGGCAATGCGTCTAGCCCCGACGCCCATGACAGCACCAGCAGCACCACCACGACCGCTATTAAGCCGATCTGGAAATGGTGGTGGGCATGGCTCCTCGCGTTCATCGTCGTCGCCGGCGGAATCGGCGCCGCACGCGACGACGGCAAGGAAACATCCACCCCAGCGCCTGCGACCATCAGCGCCTGCGACCATCAGCGCCAGCAGCCCCGCGACCACGACCAGCGCCCCCACGGCAACCAACACCCCGAGCGCCACCGCTACCAGCACACTGGCACCGACTACCACCAGCAGCGCCACGAGCTCGAGCTCGAACCCGACGTCCACCACCACGAGCACGGCACCCAAGGAGGACTACGCCACCAGCTTCAAACTCAACTTCGGCGAAACCTCCTGGGGGCAAACCGTCACCGACATCAGCATCCGCAACGGCGTCGCATTCATCACTGCCCAAATCTCCCCCGACGACAAGGCCACCGCTGAACAGATCCTGCGCGGCGGGGTGAACCTGGCCACCAACTCCTACCCCGACATCAACTTCGTCGATGTCCTGGACGGCACCGGGGTTCACATGGTTCAGAAGATGGTGAAGCACACCACATGAGCACCACCGAAGCCGACGTGCGCGCCGTCGCCGCCACGTTCCACCACGCCCGCGCCCACCACACCGAACGCAAAGAACACCTGGCGGCCACGGTCCGCAACGCCTACGCCGACGGCGCGACCGAAGTGGACCTCGCCGCGTGGGCCGGGGTGGACCGGATGACGATCCGCCGCTGGCTCGGCAAGAAGAAGTGACCCGCCGCACCCGCGCAATATCAACGCCCACGCACGCAAGGCATAAACCCCGGAATAACGCCACAAACCGCGCCACAACAAGCCTCACCAAACCCACCCGTGCGGGTTCGAGTCCCGCCTTCCGCACCAAGATCTCCTTGGTCGAACCCGCGCGACGCGGTCGAAAAGAGTGGGGCAGATCACACGTCGATAATCCCCATTCCCGGGCTAGCCGTGCTCAGCCACCGTAGCGTTTTGGGCGCTGCAGTGCTTCGACGAGGCGGCACTGGACGTAGCGAGCTGGGTTCTACGAATCCCTCGCCTTGACCCCACTTCGAGGCCAACGCCCATGACTGCTGTCGAATCCGTCGCTCCCCCCACCCTCTCGACCGCCAGGCCGCAGACCCGCGACCGCGGACCCAAGAGCACCGTTCTCTACGGACTCATCATCGCCCTCGCCATGGTCCTGACCGCTGCCATGCTCTGGACCTGCGCACCCGTCATCGCCGCACAGTTCCACCACGGCGTGCTGTTCGGCCTTCTCACCTGCGCGGTCCTGCTCTTCATCGCCTACTTCTGGCTCAACGGGAGCAAGGACCTGATCTACCCGATCGCGTATCACGCGTACCTCAAGGATCGGTTGTTCAACCCGCCGCCGTCGCGCCAGCTGAACCTGCCGCGAGTCATGCTGCTGTACTGCACGTGCAACGACTTCAACGCCGACAGCCTCGCCAGGTCGATCGACCAGGACTACCTCAATTTCGGCGTGGCCATCCTGGATGACAGCAACGATCCGACGTTCCAACGCCAGATCGATGACTTCGCAGCCACCTACCGAGGCGACCAACAGATCCGCGTGGTGCGACGCGCGGATCGCGCCGGCTTCAAGGCCGGCAACCTGAACAACTTCCTTGCTGCGCAGGCTGATTGGGACTATTTCGTCATCCTCGACAGCGACGAGATCATCCCGCGTAACTTCATCAACCGAGCCCTCGACTACTTTGTCGCTGCTCCGGGCGCGGGCATCGTCCAGGCGAACCACGTGGCCACACGCAATCGAAACAAGTTCATGGCGTTGTTCGCCCACGGTGTCGATAGTCACTGGCCGGTCTATCAGAGCATCAAGCGCCGGTTCGGCTTCATGTCGCTGCTGGGCCACGGCGCCATGGTCAGCCGGGAGTGCTACGAGGCAGCTGGCGGCTTCCCGCACGTCGTCGCCGAGGACATCTGCTTCTCGATCGCAGCCCGCGATGCCGGCTTCTATACCGAGTTCGCCCAGGACATCGTCTGCGAGGAGGAGTTCCCGCCGGACTATCTCGCGTTCAAGAAGCGGCACGGCAAGTGGACCGAGGGCAACATGGAGTTCATCAAGAACTACACGCGCATCATCCTGCGGTCCAACATGCGCTGGTTCGAGAAACTCGACATCGTCCTGTTCACCTATGCCCTCCCCCTGACCTCGGTCTTCTCCGTCTACATCCTGATCAACGTGGTGTTCCTGCCGGTGAGCGACAGTTCCATCCGGTTCCCGGTGTGGATGCTGGTGCCGACCGTGCTGTTCCTGCTCGCTCCGCTGATGAACGACGTCATCTGGCACTGGCCGCACATGCGCAAACGACGCCTGGCGAAGTATCTGGGCATGAGCACCCTGCTGTTCGGGTCGATGTACCTGATCAGCTTGAAAGCGTCGATCAAATCCATGGTCGGCGGCTCGTTCTTCACCGTGACCCCCAAGGTGGGTGAGCGGGTGGGTCCGGTTGAATTGGTCCGACACTCCAGTGGCTTCTGGGCATTCGCCTTCACCATCGCCGCCATCAGCTGGCTCACCACCGGCAGTGTCCTGCCGGTCACCCTGTTGATGATCCCCGCACTCGCAGCGCCCTACCTCATCCGGTACCACCAGGGCTGATCCGACGCCTGCGCTTGCTTCAGTTTGCATTTGCTAACTAGAGCAAGCATAATGAAGTCATGGCCCCCAACCCGCTGCAGCTACCAGGGACTCTCGGTGAGTTCCTGAAAGAGCAGCGCCAGTCCGCTCAGATGTCGCTGCGGCAACTGTCCGAGCTGGCGGGCGTCTCCAATCCCTATCTGTCGCAGATAGAACGCGGGGTCAAGAAGCCGAGTGCCGAAATCCTGCAACAGATCGCCAAAGCCCTCCAGGTTTCGGCGGAGACCCTTTATGTGCACGCCGGGATCCTCGACGAGGAGCGATCCATCACGACCGCGCACGAGATGGACGTACGAGCTGCGATCGCCGCCGACCCGGCGCTGACCGCCAAACAGCGCAAGACCTTGATTGATGTGTACGAGTCGTTCCTCGACGACTCCGTCTGACAAACCACCCAAAGGAGAACACCATGCCCGTTCTGGACACCCTGAAGATTTCCGTTGACCCCAGCCCGCTGTACGCCGTTGTCGGTGCCGGTGACCTGGCCGCCGCCAAGGTCCGCGAGGTCGCTGACGACCTGACCGCCCGCGCTGACAAGGCCCGTGCCGACCTCGCGCCGGCCAAGCTGCAGACCAAGGTCGAAGAGTTTGCCGACCAGGCCAGCGACCTGCCGGTCAAGCTGCTCGGTTTCGTCAAGGCCCTGCCGGCAGGTGTTGCCGACCAGGCCGCGACCGTCACCGGTGCTGTGGCCGAGGGCTACGAGGACCTCACCGCCCGCGGCGAGAAGCTGATCGAGCGTGTGCGCACCCAGCGTGCGACCCAGGAGCTCATCGACCAGGCCGGCACCACGCTGTCGCAGGCCAAGGGCGCGGTGACCACCGCCAAGACCGCCGCAGAGCAGATCGAGCGCTCCGCGAAGGCCACGGTGACCACCGGTCGCCACCAGGCCGAGAAGCTGGTCGACGTCGTTCGCTCCGTGAACGAGGAGGAGGCTGAGGTCATCAAGGCCGAGGCCGAGACCGCGGTCAAGAAGACCCGCACCGCTGCCAAGCGCACCGCGACCACGACCAAGCGCGCCACGAAGCGGACCGCGACCGCCACCAAGGGCGCGACCACCAGTGCTCGCAAGACCGCGGCCAGCGCTCGCAAGGCCGCTGCCGCGACCGCCGAGAAGGTCGGCGACTGACCCTCATCGCGCGAGAACGCCCTGCCACCCGACGGTGGCAGGGCGTTTTCACGTCACCGTGACGTTGATCGTGTGCCAGCCGGTCGCACCGTCCGGCGCCGGTGCGACCAGGGCACTGGTCTGCACTGCGCCGGTGTGATCGATCGCCCGGACCGCAATCGAGTGCGAACCCGCTGGGGCCTGCCATTCGTACACCCACTGCCGCCACGCATCCACGGTCACGTCGGCACCCAGCCTGGCGTCCTCCCACGGCCCTTCGTCGATGCGCACCTGAACGCCGTTGATGCCGACGTGCTGGCGCCAGGCGATCCCGGCGACCGCGACCTTGCCAGCGGAAACCGTTGCCCCATCAGCGGGTACGTCGATCCGCGAGCCCGTCTTGACCGGACCCTTTGCCGACCAACCGCGAGGCGTCCAGTAACCCTGGTCATCGGCGTACGTCGTCACCTTCAGTTCCGTGACCCACTTCGTGGCGCTCACGTAGCCGTACAACCCGGGCACCACCAGTCGCACCGGGAAGCCGTGTTCGACCGGCAACGGCTCACCGTTCATCCCGAGCGCGAGCAGCGCGTTGCGCGAGTCAGTCAGCGCCGTCAGCGGCGTGCCCGCGGTCCAGCCGTCGGCGCTGGTGGACAGCACCATGTCGGCGCCCGCCTTGGGTCCCGCGAGCTCGAGCAACTCGCGCACCGGCCAACCGGTCCACACCGCGTTCCCTGTCAGGTCACCACCGACCTCGTTGGAGACGCACATCAACGTCACGACCGCTTCCTGCAACGGTTTGGCGATCAATTCCGCCCAGCTGAGCGTGACCTCCCGCTCCACCATCCCGGTCACCTTCAGCGACCAGGTCGCCGGGTCGATCTCGGGTGGGCTGAGGGCCGTGTCGATCCGGTAGAACTGATCCGCAGGTACGACGAACGGCACCACCCCGGCGACCCGCACCGAGGCGTCGCTCGGGATCCGCACCTTTGACGCCGGTGTCGGCACGCGGAAGGCCGACCGCGCGGCAGCCACGGCACGAGTGGTCCCACTGACCGCTTGCCCGGCCAGAGCCGCGATCCCCGCCCCCACCAGCGACAAGGCACTGAGTTGCAACACCGCTCGTCGGTCCGGTGCCGCCCACTGCGCCGCCGGTTGCAACCGCGAGCGGCCTGCGTTCAGCAGCGCCAGCCCGAGCCCACCGCCCAGCACCGTCGGCACGGCATCGGTCGCGGAGGCGCCCGGTCGGGTCAGGACCGCCGCCAGCGCAATCGCCAGGAGCAGCACGAAGGCGAGGTAGGCCACCGTCGCCCGCCGGGCCAGCAGGATTCCGATTGCGGCGGCGAGCGCCGTGAGCACGACCGCCATGCCCGTCAGCAGCGCCGCTTTGTCCCCGGTGCCGAACACGTTGACCGCGAACGTCTTCAACCACGCCGGCGTGTGGTCGATGAACGTCTCACCCACTGCGAGCACCGGCGAACCAGTCCCGCCGATCCAACCGAAGCGGATCATGACCCCGGCGACGAGTTCGGCGACGCCGAGGGTGAGCGCGCCTGACGCCACGCCGACCAACGCCCAACCCAGCCAGCCGCGGTCGCGGCGGGTCTGCGCGCTGGGTTGTGGGTCGGCGTGGGTGGTCATGACAGCAGTGTCACCAGATCGGGCAGCACCGCGCGGAAGGCGTTGCCTCGATGGGAGATGGCGTTCTTCTCCGCATCGGTGACCTGCGCCAACGTCCGACCGTCGGGCAGTTCGAAGATCGGGTCATAGCCGAACCCGTTGGTGCCCCGCTGATCGCGGGTCAGGTGCCCGCGCACCTCACCGAAGTGCACCCGTTGCGTGCCGTCGGGAAGCGCCAGCACCACACAGCTGACGAATCGTGCGGTGAGTTGCTCGATGGGTACGTCGATCGTCTGTGCGAGCAGCAGGTCGATGTTGGCCTGGTCGGCACCGTGCGTGCCGGACCACAACGCCGAGAACACCCCCGGGCAGTCGCCGAGAATGTCGACACACAATCCCGAATCATCAGCAATGGCAGGTAGATTCGTCGCCCTGGCGACAGCGTGAGCCTTCAGCGACGCGTTCTGTTCGAAGGTCACGCCGCTCTCGACGGTCTCCTCCACCTGCGGGAAGTCCTCCCCCACGCTGAGGATCTCCAGATCGGCCAACTGCGGCACCTGGGACACCAGTTGCCGTAGCTCGCGCACCTTGCCGACGTTGCGCGTGGCGAGTACCAGCTGGGTCATACCCGGCGCGCTCGCGCCTCGCCGGCAAGCGCCTCCTGCTGCAATGCGGTCAGGGTCTTGATCCCGCCGGCGGCCAGATCGAGGAGGGCATTGAGCTCGTCCCGGTCGAACGGGGCACCCTCGGCGGTGCCCTGCACCTCCACGAAACCACCCGAACCGGTCATCACCACGTTCATGTCGGTCTCGGCGGTGGAGTCCTCGGGGTAGTCCAGGTCCAGGACCGGGACTCCGCCCACGATGCCGACGCTGATGGCCGCGACGGAGTCCGTCAGCGGGTTCGCGTTCTTGGCGATCAGGCCACGGGAACGGGCGTCCGCCACGGCGTCGGCCAGCGCGACGTACGCACCGGTGATGGACGCCGTACGCGTCCCGCCATCAGCCTGCAGGACGTCGCAGTCGACCACGATGGTGTTCTCGCCCAATGCGCTGGTGTCGATGATGGCGCGCAGGCTGCGCCCGATGAGTCGGGAGATCTCGTGCGTGCGGCCACCCACTTTGCCCTTGCGGGACTCACGGTCGCTGCGGGTGTTGGTCGATCGCGGCAGCATCTCGTACTCGCTGGTCACCCAGCCGGTGCCCTGCCCCTTCAGCCACCGCGGCACGCCTTCGGTGAAGCTGGCGGCGACCAGCACCCGGGTGCGGCCGAACTCGATCAGGGCGCTGCCTTCGGCGTGGTCCAGCCAGTTGCGGGTGATGCGGATGTCGCGCAGCTGATCAGCAGCGCGACCGTCATGTCGTGGGGTAACCGTCATGGCTCCCAGCGTAGGTCGGCCGGATCGCTCAGATTTCGTAGGTCTGACCCGCGCGGGCGAGTTCGACGTCACCGGGCCACACCTCGGTGGCCTCGGCGACGCACTCGGCGGGGTCGTTCCACACCGGAATGTGCGTCAGCATCAGCCGTTTCACGTCACCAGCGCGTACGGCGGCCGTCGCCGCCCGCCGCCCCGACAAGTGGATCCCGGAGATGGCGTCGCGCTCTTCCTGGTAGGCCGAATCGGTGAGCGCGAGGTCGGCACCGGTCAACAGCTCATCGAGCACCGGGGTGTCGTCGGTGTCCCCGGTGTAGACCAGCACCGTGTCGTCGGCTTCGACGCGCACGCCGTACGCCTCCACCGGGTGGTTCACCCGGAACGGCGTGACACGGAAGGGTCCGACGGTGAACGGCTCCTTGTGCGTGAGCACCCGGAAATCGAACTCCGGATCCATCCCGTGCGGGTCCTTGGATTCCGACAGGGTGACCGCGTTGGCTCGCACCAGGCGCGCTGCGGTGTCCTGGGGACCGTAGACCGGCAACCGGCGCGTGTCCTCCGGCGCGCGGGACGGGTGGTACTTCTGCACGACGAACAGGCCGGTCACGTCCATGCAGTGGTCCGGATGCAGATGTGAGAGAACGAGCGCGTCGATGTCGTGCAGGTCGATCAGCGCCTGCAACGGTCCGAGCGCACCGTTTCCGAGGTCGAGCACGAGGTTCCACGTGCGGCCCTTGTGCTGGGCCTGCACCAGGTAACAGGAAGCGGGTGAGTCGGGTCCGGCGAACGAGCCGGCACAGCCCACGACAGTCAGGCGCATCAGGAAACAACCACCTGGTGGAAGGCGCCCCGGTAGACCTCGTCGGGAGCGCCACCGAAGCCCAGGAACCGTGTGGACAACCGGCGGAACACCTCCGGGTCGCCCGTGGTGGTGAACGAATGACTCGGCGCCGGAAGAGCATCGGGTCGCAACATGTGGGCGTCGGCCAGCACTCGGTACAACTCCTTGGCTGTTTCGTCGGCAGATGAGACCAACGTGACACCGTCCCCCATCACATAAGAGATCACGCCGGTGAGCAGAGGGTAATGCGTACAGCCCAGGATCAGGGTGTCGATGCCCGATTCCCGCAACGGCTCCAGATAGGTGTGGGCATGCTCCAAGAGGTCCGGACCGCTGGTGACACCGGCCTCCACGAACTCCACGAATCGCGGGCAGGGCCGCGATTGCACGTCCAGGTGTGGGGCCGCCGCGAACGCATCCAGGTAGGCGCCCGACTGGTGGGTTCCCGTGGTGGAAATCACACCGATCGAGCCGTTGCGGGTGGCCCGGACGGCTCGGCGTACGGCGGGCCGGATCACCTCGACGACCGGTACGTCATAGCGCTCGCGGGCATCGTGCAACATCGCCGCCGATGCGGTGTTGCAGGCGATCACCAGGGCTTTGACGCCGTGGTCGACCAATCGGTCGAGACAGCCAAGGGCCAACTCCCGGGTCTGCGCGATCGGTCGAGGACCGTACGGCGCGTGAGCGGTGTCGCCGAGGTAGACGATCGACTCGTGCGGCATCTGGTCAAGGACACCGCGCGCGACGGTCAACCCGCCGTACCCGCTGTCGAAAATGCCGATGGGTGCAGTTGCCAGCTCCTGCTCCTGCTCCATCGGCTCAGTCGTGCTGGACAAACGGGTTGCCCAGGGTGCCGATGCCCTCGATCTCGACCTCCACCCGCTGGCCGGGCTGAACCGGGCCGATTCCGGACGGGGTACCGGTGAGGATCACATCGCCCGGCAGCAGCGTGAACGCCTTGGACGCGTACGAGATCAGGGCGGGGATGTCGTGGATCATGTCGGCGGTGGTGCCGTCCTGGACCACCGCACCGTCCAGACGGGTGACCAAGCGCAGATCGCTGGCGTCGAGGTCGGTCTCGATCCACGGCCCGAGTGGGCAGAACGTGTCGAACCCCTTGGCGCGGGACCATTGACCGTCGGACTTCTGCAGATCGCGCGCGGTGACGTCGTTGCTGCAGGTGTAGCCGTAGATGACCTTCGCGGCCTCGTCGGGCTCGATGTCCTTGCACAGCCGGCCGATCACCACGGCGAGCTCGCCCTCGTAGTCGACCCGTTCGCTGGCCGGGGGCATGACGACCGGGTCATCCGGGCCGATCACGGCGGTGTTCGGGATCAGGAACATCAGCGGTTGGGCCGGTGCCTCACCGCCCATCTCCCGGGCGTGCTCGGCGTAGTTCTTACCGATCCCGATCACTTTGGAGCGCGGGATGACCGGTGCCAGCAGCCGAACCTCGTCAACGGTCGTGGTGACCCCGGTGAGTTCGATCTTGGTGTAGAGCGGGTCACCGCTGATCTGGGCGATCTTCTGCCCTGCACCATCGACCAAGCCGTACGTCGGGTCGCCGCCATCGGTGTACCGCGCAATTCGCATATCAGCAGGGTACGAGGCCCCGACCCGGACCACGCAGTCCGGCCGGTGCACACCGGCCGGACGGCGAGGCTCAACCCAGTTGCTGTTGCACCGCCTGGGCCAACGTGGCGTAGCCGGTGTCGTTGGCGTGAATGTCCCCGCGCACGCACATCCAGGTCCAGGAGCAGATCCGGGCGACGTTGGTCGGCACGCTGCCGATGCCGGGCACGGTCGTGCGGGTCCAGATGTTGTTGCTGTCGAACGCCCCGGCGACGTTGGCGGTGCGACCGCCGACGCTGGCCGATGAGACACCGATGATGGTGTTCAGCACGCTGGCCAGCGGCATCGACAAGATGGCGACCGTCTTCGTGGACGGCTGCAGGTACGCCGCCAGGAACGGGTTGTAGTAGTTCAGCACCACGATCCGGGAGGTGGGCGCGTGCTGGCGCAGCGTGGCCAGGATCGCCGGCAGATTGGTGCCCACGGTGCCCAGGCCGTTGCCGACGCACGTGAGGTCCAGTTGGCCACCGGGCACA